>CALIZF010000051.1 GCA_938028765.1 uncultured Paracoccaceae bacterium | reverse complement strand
CCTTAAGTCGTCAAGCTTTGCGCTGGCTGCAACTATGCTGCACCGCAGCGGCCAACTGTTTGAAAATTTCCGGCCAACTCATTTGGCAGGCTACACAGACGTCGCCCCCCCCCCGGGCGGGCGGCCCCCGGACGGGCCCGCCTCCGGCGCCGGGCCGCCGGTGCAGCCCATCCCCGCCGTCACGCCGCCCATTCCCGCAGCCGCGCGACATAGCGGGCCAGCGTGTCGATCTCCATGTTCACGTGGTCGCCGACGCGCACCGCGCCCCAGGTCGTCACCGCCTGCGTGTGGGGGATCAGGTTCACGCCGAAATCGGTGCCCGCCACCTCGTTCACCGTCAGCGAGGTGCCGTTGAGCGCAACCGAGCCCTTGGGGGCCACGAAGCCCGCAAGGTCAGGCGGCGCGCGGAAGGTCACGCGCAGCGATGCGCCCTCGGGCCGCAGGCCGACCACCGTGGCAAGGCCGTCCACATGCCCCGACACGATGTGCCCGCCGAGTTCGTCCCCGACCCTCAGCGCGCGCTCGAGGTTCAGCCGCCGGCCCGGCTGCCAGTCCCCTGCCGTGGTGCGCGACAGCGTCTCGGCCGAGACCTGCACCTCGAACCAGCCGCGCGGATCGGCCCCGGTGGCGATGACCGTCAGGCAGACCCCGTCGCAGGCGATCGAGGCGCCGAGGTCGATCCCTGCGGGGTCATAGGCGGTGGCGATGCGGAACCGCCGGTCGCCGTCGTCGGCAACCGCCAGAACCTCGCCGATGTCGGTCACGATGCCGGTGAACATGCGTCGGGTCCCCTTTCCCGGCTCGACCTAGCCCCGCGCCGCCCCCCGCGCAAGGCCGCGCCACAAAACCGCCCGGATCGGCGGGCAAACTGCCGCCTCGTTGACCGCGTTCGCGCCCTGCCCCATCCACGACCCATGACACGCCCGCCACCAGGCCCAGACACTGCCCCCGGCACCGGCCGGCGGTTCCTGATGCTGCAGGGGCCGCACGGGCCGTTCTTCGCGCAACTCGGCGCGATGCTGCGCGCGGCGGGTGCCGAGGTCTGGCGCGTCGGCTTCAACCGCGGCGACCACGCGCTGTGGTTCGACCGCGCGCGCTACATCCCGTTCCGCGACGCGCCGGAGGCATGGCCCGCCGCCTGCGCGGCGCTGCTGGACGACCGGGCGATCACCGACATCGTGCTTTACGGCGATACCCGGCCCGTCCATGCCGCGGCGGTCGCGGCGGCCCGGGCCCGCGGCCTGACGGTGCATGTGTTCGAGGAAGGCTATCTGCGGCCCTACTGGGTGACCTACGAACGCGGCGGCACGAACGGCAATTCGCGCCTCATGCAGGCGACGCTGGCCGAGATGCGCGCGGCGCTGGCCGGCACCGACCCCGACCTGCCCGACGCCCCCGCGCGCTGGGGCGACATGCGCCAGCACGTGTTCTGGGGGGCGCTCTACCACCTCTTCGTGCTGGCAGGGAACGTCGGCTATCCGAACTTCCGGGCGCATCGCGACATCGGGGTCGCGCGCGAGTTCGCGCTGTGGCTGCGGCGGCTGGTCCTGATGCCGGTGCACCGGGCCGAACGGTTCTGGGCCACGCGGCGGATCCGGCGCGGCGGGTTCCCCTATCACCTCGTCCTGCTGCAACTGGAGCATGACGCGAGTTTCCGCGCCCATTCGACCTTCCGCAGCATGACCGAGTTCCTCGCGCTGGTGACCGACGGCTTCGCCGCCGGCGCGCCGCGGCACCATCATCTGGTGTTCAAGGCCCATCCGCTGGAGGACGGCCGGGTGCCGCTGGCGCGCGAGGTCCGCCGGGCGGCAGCGGCGGCGGGCGTCGCCAACCGGGTGCATTTCGTGCGGGGCGGCAAGCTTGCCGGCCTGCTGAACCACGCGCGCACGGTCGTCACCGTCAACTCCACCGCCGCGCAGCAGGCGCTGTGGCGCGGCCTGCCGCTGAAGGTGTTCGGTCAGGCGGTCTATGCCAAGCCCGAGTTCGTCTCGACCCAGCCCCTGCCCGAGTTCTTCGCCCGTCCGGTCCGCCCCGACAGCCGCGCCTACCGCGATTTCCGCACATACCTTCTGGAAACCAGCCAGATCGCCGGCGGGTTCTACTCGGCCCGCGGCCGGCGCGAACTCCTTCGGCAGGTGGTGGACATGATGCTGGCGCCCGAAGACCCCTACGACGCCCTGCGCTCGGGAAACGCGGCACCACGGCAACAGTTGCGGCTGGTGACGTGACCTTCGGGTTTGTCACGCGCGCCGTCCTGCGGTAAGATCACAAAAAAGCACAAATCCGAGGCACTCCAGAGCAGGAGCCCGACCGTGACCACGACCCTGATCCGCGGCGCCCGCGCCGTGGCGGTCTTGTCCGCCGTTTCCATCGTCGCGGCCTGCGGCCTGCCGCGCTCGGGGCCGAACAAGCGCGAGATCTTCGCCGGTTCCGTGATGAAGCAGGGCGATGCCTTCGTCGTCCTCGTGAACGACCGCGTCACGCGCGCCACCGCGGTGGTCCCGGCGCTCGGTTTCGGGTCCTCGTTCCGCAACGCGGGCGTGGTCGGATCGGACGTGGTGAACCCCGGCGACGTGCTGTCGGTCCAGGTGTTCGAGAACGTCCGGGACGAGCCGTTGCTGTCCACCGCCGGCGAACGGGTGTCGATCCTCGAGGAGGTGCAGGTCGACGGGCAGGGGTTCGTGTTCATCCCCTACGCGGGGCGGATCAAGGCTGGCGGGCAGACGGTCGAGGGCGTGCGCACCGCGATCACCCGCGCGCTCGATACGCAGACGCCCGATCCTCAGGTGCGGGTGGCGCGTGTGGCGGGCGACGGCGCGACGGTCTCGGTATCGGGCGGGGTCGGCAGTCAGGGCGTCTATCCGATCGAGCGCTCGACCCGAACCCTGACGGCGATGCTGGCCCGCGCGGGGGGCATTGCGATCGAGCCCGACGTGGCGCTGGTCCGGGTGACGCGGGGCGGGCAAACCGGCCAGATCTGGCTGCAGGACCTCTGGGACAATCCCTCGCTCGACATCGCGCTGCGGCCGGGCGACCGGATCGTGGTGGAACAGGATCGCCGCGCCTTCGTGGCGCTCGGCGCGACCGGCACGCAGACGCGGGTGCCGTTCGACACGCAGACCCTGTCGGCCATCGAGGCGATCGCGCAGGTCGGCGGGTTGAACACCAATCTGGCCGATCCCACCGGCGTCTTCGTGTTCCGCAACGAACCGGCCGAGATCGCCAACGTCGTGCTGGGGCGCAACGACCTGACCGGCGACCAGCGGTTCGTCTACGTTCTCGACCTGACGCAGCCCACCGGCATGTTCGACGCGCGCGACTTCGTCATCCGCGACGGCGACACCGTGTTCGTGACCGAGGCCCCGTTCACCCAGTTCCAGAAGGTGCTGTCGGCGATCACCGGCACGACGGCCGCGGCCGGGTCGATCTCCAGCATCGGCCGCTGACGGCCGTGGACCCCGCCGGCGCGGATCCGCCCCGGCGACTGTGCGTCTATAGCCTCGGCCTGCTGCGTCCCGGCCGGGTGCGGCGGATCCTGACGCTGGCCGGTCTGCCGCCCGCGCTGGCCCGGCCGGGGCCGGGCGATCCGGTCGGCGTCTGGGGCCGCACGCCGCTGGCGGCGCGGGGCGAGCGGGTGGCGGCGGCGACCGGCGCGGCCCTTGTGCGGATCGAGGACGCCTTCCTGCGGTCGGTCAGACCCGGCCGCGCGGGCGATCCGCCCCTCGGCCTGATGATCGACCGCACGGGCGGGGTGCATTACGACGCCGGCGCGCCCTCGGCGCTGGAGGCGATCCTTGCCACCCATCCGCTCGACGACACGGTCCTGCTCGACCGTGCGCGCGAAGGGATGGCGCGCATGGCCCATCACGACCTGTCGAAGTACAACGCGCACGATCCTGCGGCCGAACCGCCCGCGCCCGGCTATGTGCTGGTGGTGGACCAGACGCGGGGCGATGCCGCAGTGCGCTTCGGCGGACCGTTCGGCGAGGACGGCGCACCTCGGTTCCGCGCGATGCTGGGGGCTGCGCTCGCGGAACACCCCCGCGCGCGGATCCTGATCCGGACGCACCCCGAGACCGCCCAGGGTCTGCGGCCCGGCCATTTCGGGACGGCCGATGCCGGCGGGCGGGTGGCCTTTCTGACCGGGCCGCTGTCGCCCCGCGCGGCGCTGGAAGGGGCGGTGGCGGTCTATACCGTCTCGTCCCAGATGGGGTTCGATGCGATCCTCGCGGGACACCGGCCGGTGGTCTTCGGCCGGCCGTTCTATGCCGGCTGGGGCCTTTCGGACGACCGCGCGGGGCCGATCCCGCGGCGCGGGCGCCCCCTGACGCGGGCGCAGCTCTTCGCCGCCGCGATGATCCTGGCACCCGTCTGGTACGACCCCTGCCGCGACCGCCTGTGCCGCTTCGAGGAGGCGCTGGACCAGATCGAGGCCGAGGTGCGCGCCTTTCGCGAGGATCGCGCAGGCTGGGTCGCCGCCGGGATGCGGCTGTGGAAGCGGCCGCACCTGCAGCGCTTCTTCGGGCGCGAACGGCGGATGCGCTTCGCCCCCGACGCGGCGACGGCGGCCGCGCGCGCGGCGCGCGACGGCCGGCGCGTGATGGTCTGGGGCACGCTGCCCGCGGCCGGGCCCGTCGCAAGGGTCGAGGACGGCTTCCTGCGCTCGCGCGGCCTCGGCGCGCGTCTGGTGCCGCCGCTGAGCCTCGTCGCCGATGCGGCGGGCCTCTACTACGACCCCGCCTGCCCCTCGGGCCTCGACCGCCTCGTTGCCGCCGGGCCGCCGCCGGGGGGCGAGGCGCGCGCCGCCCGGCTGGCGGCGTCGCTGGCGGCAGCGGGGGTGACGAAGTACAACCTGCGGGGCCCCGCCCCTGCCCTGCCCTCGGCCGTTCGCGAACGACGGCGGATCCTCGTGCCCGGTCAGGTCGAGGACGATGCCTCGATCCGGCTCGGGGCGGGCGATGTCCGGACCAACCGGGCGCTCCTCGCGGCCGTGCGGGCGGCGAACCCCGAGGCTGCGATCCTGTGGAAACCGCATCCCGACGTCGAGGCGGGCCTGCGCCCCGGCGCGGTGCCCGATGCGGCGGCCTTCGCCGACCTGACGCTCGCGGGGGTCGATGCCGCCGCGGCGCTGGCCCTTGCGGACGAGGTCTGGACGATCACCTCGACCCTCGGCTTCGAAGCGCTTCTGCGCGGCATCCCGGTGACCTGTCTCGGCGCACCGTTCTACGCCGGCTGGGGCCTCACGCGGGACCTCGGGCCGCCCGTGCCGCACCGCACCGCCCGGCCCACGCTGCACGCCTTCGCCCACGCTGCGCTGATCGCCTATCCGCGCTATCGCGATCCCGTCAGCGGCCTGCCCTGTCCGCCCGAGGTGGCGGTTGCACGCCTGGCCGCAGGCGGTATTGCACAGGGGCCGGCGCTGCGCTGGCTCGCCCGGGCGCAGGGGCTGGCGGCAACGCTCGGGATCGGCTGGCGGCGGGGCTGACCCACGCGCGGACGCCGCGCCCGGCGGCCTTGCGCCTTGGGACGCCGCCCGCCCCGGCATCCACGGACGGCCACGGCACCGGGCAGGCCGCGGGCGATCCGCGTCACGGGTCTGGGGAGATGCGGGCGAGGTCGGCCTCCAGCGTGCGGCGACGCCAGCGATGCATCAGGTCGCGCCCCGCGGGGGCGGTATCGACAAGCGCCCAGTCCGGCGGGTCGGGCAGCGCGGCCGCGGCGGGCAGAGCGCCGAGGCCGGGCGTCCCATTCTGCCCGAAGGCATGGCCGCCGGTGAAGGCCACGATCTCGTCCACCAGCCCCGCGGTCAGAAGCGATGCGGCCAGCTGCCCGCCGCCTTCGCACAGGACGCGCGTGATCCCCTCGGCCGCCAGCCGGGCGAGCGCGGCCGCAGGGTCGATGCGGCCGTCCGGCCCCGCGGCAACGGGCAGGCGGCAGAGGCCTGCGGGCGCAGGCCCGGCGGCGGCGCCCGCCGCGTGCAGGACCCAGACGGGCACCTCCGCCGCCGTGCGGGCGAGGCGCGCGGCAGCGGGCAGGCGCAGCCGACTGTCCAGCACGACGCGCACAGGCTGCCGCACCGGCCCTAGGTCGCGCACGGTCAGGTCCGGGTCGTCGGCCAGCGCGGTGCCGATGCCGACCATCACCGCGTCGTGGCGTGCGCGCAGCGCATGGACCTGCCGCCGCGCCGCCGGCCCGGTGATCCAGCGCGACACGCCTGCGCCGTTGGCGATGCGGCCGTCGAGGCTGAGCGCGAGCTTCAGCGTCACAAAGGGCCGCCCCGCGCCGACGCGCAGAAGGAACCCCGCGTTCAGCAGACGCGCCTCGGGCGCAAGAACACCCGCAGTCACCGCGATGCCCGCCGCGCGCAGGATCGCCAGGCCCCGGCCCGCCACCCGCGGGTCGGGGTCGCCGGCGGCGACGACCACACGCGCAACGCCGGCCGCCGCCAGCGCCTCGGCACAGGGCGGCGTGCGCCCGTGGTGCGCGCAGGGTTCGAGCGTCACATGCGCCGTGGCCCCGCGCGCGGCGGCGCCGGCCTGCGCCAGCGCCACCGTTTCGGCATGGGGGCGGCCGCCGGGCTGGGTGACCCCCCGCCCGACGATACGGTCGCCCGCCACGATGACGCAGCCCACGGCGGGATTCGGCCAGACCTGACCCATTCCGCGGGCGGCCAGGGCCAGTGCCTGCCGCATGGGTGCGACGTCGTCCAAGGCGCGGGCCCGCGTTCAGAACGTCTCGATCACGAGGACGGCGTCGCAGTTGGCAGGGCCGATCGTGCCCACCCAGACGTCGAACCATCCCTCGGACGGGCGCGTGAGACGGATCTTGGGATCGAGGTTGCCGTTGTCGTCGTCGTCCCAGTACCAGTTGGTGCTGCCGGTGTTCACCAGCAGCATCGAGTCGCATTCCGACACGACGCGGAATTCAAGCTCGTAGCGACCGTCCAGTTCGAACCAGAAGGTGACATCGGGCTGGCGGGTCACATAGCCGGTCGGCCGGCCGTCGGTGCGGTTGCGGATCCCGCAGGTGTCGATGCGCAGGTCGCCGCCGGCCACCAGCCGGTATTCCCAAGGCGTGTAGAGTTGCGACGCCAGGGCCCGGAACTCGTATCCCGACAGGGTCCAGTCGGGGCAGGCCTGCGCCGCCGCCGCCGACACCACAATCGCGCCGAAGGCAATGCCGAACGCTCTGAACATCCGATGCATCCCTCGGTTCCGGCCCATCCGTTTCTTCGATCCGCACTGCCCAGAGGGGGCCGCAACGGGGACGCCGGCTGCAATCCTAAGCCATGCGGGCCGGGCGCGCTATTCCTCTTCCTTGGGCTGCGGGCGCAGTTCCGACACGAAGCGGTCGAAATCGTCGGCAGCCTGGAAATTCTTGTAGACGCTGGCGAAGCGGACGTAGGCAACGGTGTCGATCCGGGCGAGGCTTTCCATCACGATCTCGCCGATCACCTTCGAGGGGATGTCGGTATCGCCGAGCGATTCGAGCCGGCGGACGATGCCCGAGATCATCTGGTCGATCCGCTCCGGCTCGATCGGGCGCTTCTGCATGGCGATGCGGATCGAGCGTTCGAGCTTGCCGCGGTCGAAATCCTCGCGCCGGCCGCTCGACTTGATCACCACAAGATCGCGCAGCTGAACCCGTTCGTAGGTGGTGAAACGTCCCCCGCAGGCCGGGCAGAAGCGGCGGCGGCGGATCGAGACGTGATCCTCGGCCGGGCGGCTGTCCTTCACCTGGGTGTCGATGTTGCCGCAGAACGGGCAGCGCATGGGCGGTCTCCATCGGGCCGGGCAAAGCCTCGGACGCATGCACTATAGGTGCGCCCCGAGCCGCTGGGTAGAGGGTTTGACGCGCCACAACATCTGTGTCGCTTGCTGGCCGGCGGCGCGGCGCGCTAGGGTGACCCATGCGCGATTTCGGCCTCGCCCCCCTGCCGCCCCAGCCCGTGTTCGACGGCCACAACGACCTGCTTGCGCATCTCTGGGCAGCGGGCGACCGGACGGGCCAGGCCTTTTTCGCGGGGCGCGAGGGGGGCGCGGTCGATCTGGCGCGCTGCCGCGCGGGCGGGTTCGCAGGCGGGCTTTTCGCCATCTGGGTGCCGGGCGGCGGCGGACGCGGGATGCGGCCCGTGCCGCCCGATGCGGCGCGCGCGGCGACGGTGCAGATGGCCGCCACGCTGCGGCGGATGGCGGCGGCCGATCCCGCGGCGCTGCGCCTGTGCACCACCGCAGCCGGGATCGCCGCGGCGCGGGCGGCGGGCGCCGTGGCGGCAGTGATGCACCTCGAAGGGGCCGACGGGATCGGCCAAGGGCTCGAGGAGCTCGAGATCCTCCACGCCGCCGGGCTGCGGTCGCTCGGCCCGGTGTGGTCGCGCCCGAATGCCTTCGGCCACGGCGTTCCATTCGTCCATCCCGCCTCGCCCGATACCGGGCCGGGGCTGACCGAGGCGGGGCGCCGGCTGGTCGCGGAATGCCGGCGGCTGGGGATTCTCGTGGACCTCAGCCACCTGAACGAGGCGGGGTTCTGGGACGTGGCCGCGATGGCGGCGGCCCCCCTTGTCGCTTCCCACTCGAACGTCCATGCGATCTGCCCTGCCGCGCGCAACCTGACTGACCGGCAGCTGGACGCGATCGCCGAGTCGGGGGGGCTGGTGGGGCTGAACCTCGCCGTGCAGTTCCTGCGCCCGGACGGTCGGCGGGTGCGCGAGACGCCGCTCGATCTGGCGATCCGGCACCTTGGGCACCTTCTCGACCGCCTCGGCGAAGGCGGCGTCGCGCTCGGGTCCGACCTCGACGGGGCGCCGATGCCCGCGGCCGTCGGCGATGCGGGGGGGCTTCAGGCGCTGGTCACCGCGATGCGCGCGGCGCAATTCGGCGACGACCTGATCGACCGCATCTGCTGGCGCAACTGGCAGGGCCTGCTGGCCCGCACGATCGGGTAGCGGACCGCGCCCTCAGCGCATCACATGCACGGCGCAGGGCGCGCGTTGCACCACCTTGGTCGCCACGCCGCCGAGGATCCGGTCGCGCAGGCCCGGCCGGTGGCCGGCGATCACGATGCAGTCCACCCCCTCGGCTTCGGCGAAGTCGAGGATGCCCCGCGCCGCGTTGCCGTGGCGGATCTCGACCGCCGTGCCCGGCGGTCCGAAGAGGTCGCCCCACCGGCGCAGCTCGGCCGACAGCCGCCCCTCGACCTCGCCGCTCCAACCGGGCGGCAGGTAGTCGAGCACGGCGCGCGGCGCGTCCTGCAGGACGTGCAGCAGCGTCACGCGCCCGCCTTCCGCGACCAGCCGCTGCGCGATCTTTAACGCCAGCTCGGGCGTCTCGTCGGTATCGAAGGCGACCGGGATCAGGATGTTGGAATACATGCGCCCCCCATGCCGCCAACCCTCGCACGGGATCCGGCCGGTGTCCACCTTGTCCGCCGCAGGCCTCGACCAAGCGCCGCGGCCCGTCGGGTCGCGGGAACGGGGCGGACTGGGCCGGCCGAAGGGGGCACCGCCGCCGCCGCACGGGCCGCGCGCGCGACCGATGCGGTAGACCGGCGGCGCGCCGCCCGTGCCCTGCTGAGCGCCCCTCCGGCCGGCGACCCGGCCGCGGGGCCGGCGGATCATTTCGTCAGGATCAGCTTGCCCTGCCGGGTGATGCGCAGGGTGTAGATCTGCCCGTTGAGCGCGATCTGCGCGGTCAGGCCGCCGGCCGTCAGGCGCAGCGCGTCGTGGACGGGCGGGGTGGCGGGTGCGGGCGGGCGTGGGCCGAGCATGGTCACGGGCGCAGTCCCAATGCAGAAGGTCGAAGGGTCATCGGCGTGCTCCATCCGGTGCGTCGCCGCTGGCGCGCCGGTCGGGCCGGCTGGCTGGGCAGGATCAATTCCTGACAAAAGAACTAGGTATTGTCAAATCCGATTTCCCCGGCCAGGAATGCCGCGTGCGCCGCGCCCCGGTGCGAAGCAGGCAGGGCGGCGCAGAAGCGGGGCGCGACCGCCCCGCCCGCTGCGGGCCTGGCGGCGGTCCCGGGGTCCTATCGCCGTGCCCGGCGGACGGCTGCCCCGCGCGCAAGCCCGACTTCGAGGCTCAGTCGGCGGCGCGGGCGACCGGCGGCGCCGCGCCGTCGCGGGCCGCCTCGTCGGCGACGATCCGGGCGATCTGCGCGGCATCGCGCGCGCTAAAGGTCAGCGACAGGCGCATGTCGATGAGCGTCGCCAGCGCGCCCTCGGTGCGCGGCAGGGGCGGCGGATCGGCGAAGCGCCAGTGATCCACCCGCGAGGTGAAGCCCTGCGGGGCATCGCAGCCGAACCACTTGAGCTCGACCCCCCGCGCAAGGCAGCGGGCGAGGAACCGCTCGATCGAGGCGGGATCGCGCCCCGGCAGGCGGAACTGGATCGAGGATCCGACGAAGCCCTCACCCTGCGGACGCGGGATCGTCTCGATCTGCGGGCAGGCGCGCAGCCCCGCCTCGACCACGCCATAAAGCGCATTCCACCGCCGGACCCGGTCGGGCAGCAGCGGCAGCTGCGCGGAAAGGATCGCGGCGCGCAGCGCATCCATGCGCGAGGACACGTTCGGAACGTCAAGCTGGAGGCCGGCGAAGGCCGCCGGGGGCGGCGCGGCGGTGTGGCGCGCATACAGCATGTAGCTGCCCGACAGCAGGATCAGCCGCGCGGCAAGATCGTCGTCGTCGGTGGTCGCGATTCCGCCCTCGCCCGAGTTGATGTGCTTGTAGCTCTGCGTCGAGTAGCAGGCGATGGCGCCGTGCCGGCCCGAGGGCACCCCCCGCCAGTCGGCCCCCATCGTGTGGGCGCAATCCTCGATCACCGTCAGGCCCAGATCGCGCGCCAGCGCCATCAGCCGGTCCATGTCCGCGAGATGACCGCGCATGTGCGACAAAAGAAGGAGGCGCGCCCCGCTGGCCGCGGTCTTGGCGGCGAGGTCGTCGAAGGCGATGGTCAGGTCGGGATCGGTCTCGACGAAGACCGGCCGCGCGCCGAGGGCCGCGATGGCGCCCGGCACCGGGGCCAGCGTGAAGGCGTTTGCGAGGACCGGCACGCCCGGCCCCGCCCCGCAGGCCATCAGCGCCAGCCGCATCGCCGCCCCGCCCGAGGACAGCGCCACGGCGTGGCGCGCGCCGGTGAAGCGGGCGAAGGCCGATTCGAAGGCCGAAACCGGATCGGGCCCGCCGTCCTCGGGCGGCGTGTAGCGGTGCAGCCGGCCAGACCGCATCAGCGCCACCGCGGCGGCGATCCCCTCTTCGGGGATGCCCTCCTGCGCGGTGAAGCTGCCCGCGAAAACCTCGGTCACGGCAGCACGCGCGCCAGCGCGTCGTCGAGCGCGTCGAAATGGTCGATCAGCGCCTCGGGTGCCAGCGCGCCGACCGTCGCCGCCTCGGCCCCGAAGGTGACGAGGACGCAAGGAATCCCGGCGTTGCGCGCGGCATCGCGGTCTGTCGCCGTGTCGCCGACCAGCACGCCCCGCGCCGCGGCCCCCCCGGCCTCGCGCAGCGCCAGATGCACCGGCGCGGGATCCGGCTTGCGCACCGGCAGCGTGTCGCCGCCGACGAGCGCGCCGAAGAGGTCGCGCACGCCGAGCTGCGCCAGAAGCCGGTCGGCCAGATACGCAGGCTTGTTGGTGCAGATGCCGACCGCCGCGCCGCCCGCCCGCAGCCGTTCCACCGCCGCCGCTGCACCGGGAAAGAGGCGCGTGTGCACCGCGATGGCGCCCTCATAGGCATCGAGCAGGTCGCCATAGCGCGCATCGACGGCCGGTCCATCCCAGCCCAGCCCCAGCCGCGCCGCGCCGAGCCGCAGCATCGGCCGGCCGCCAAGCATCGCCACGGGCGCATCCGCCCGCGTCAGGGGCCGGCCGTGCCCCGCGGCCTCGAACACCGCGTTGGCGGCGGCCAGCAGGTCGTCCGCCGTGTCGGCCAGCGTCCCGTCGAGGTCGAACAGCACCGTCCGCATCGCCCCCCCCTGAAACGCGCCGCAAGGGCGCGTGATGCCCGCCCCCTTGCGGCGCGGCGGTCGAGGGGTAGAACGGGCGGGCGCGGATGGGAAGGGGAAGCGATGCCGGTTGCGCTGATCGTGCTGGCCGCAGGGATGGGCACGCGGATGAACTCGGAGGTGCCGAAGGTGCTGCACCCCCTGGGCGGTGTGCCGATGCTGGCGCATGCGCTGGCGGCTGGCCGTGCGCTCGACCCCGACCGGGTGGTGGTGGTGGCCGGGCACGGGGCGGCGGCGGTGGACCGCGCGGTGCGGCGGCTGGACCCCGACGCGGCCGTTGCGGTGCAGGAACCGCAGCTCGGCACCGCGCATGCCGTCCTGGCCGCCGCACCCGCGCTGGCGGGCTTTGCGGGCGATGCGGTCGTCCTTTACGGCGACACGCCCTTCCTGACGGACGCCACGCTGGCCCGCCTGACCGAGGCGCGCGGGCGCTTCGACGTGGTCGTGCTGGGGTTTGAGACCCCCGATCCCGGGCGCTACGGTCGTCTGTTAGCCTCAGGCGACGACCTTCTGGGGATCGTCGAGGCGAAGGACGCAGGCCCCGAGGAGCTTGCGATCGAACTGTGCAACTCGGGCGTTATGGCGTCTGATTGCGCAACCCTGCTGCGCCTCTGCGCCGCGGTCGGCAACGCGAACGCGGCGGGCGAATACTACCTCACCGACATCGTGGCGCTGGCGCGGGCCGAGGGGCTGCGCGCCGGGGTCGTGCGCTGCGACATGGCCGAGACGCTCGGGATCAACACGCGCGCCGAACTGGCCGCGGCCGAGGCGGCCTTCCAGGCGCGCCGGCGGGCCGAGATGCTGGAGACGGGCGTCACCATGACCGACCCCGCGACGGTGCACTTCGCGCTGGATACCGTGGTGGGGCGCGACGCCGTGATCGGCCCGCATGTCGTGTTCGGCCCCGGGGTGACGGTGGAATCCGGGGCCGAAATCCGCGCCTTCTGTCATCTCGAAGGATGCCACGTCAGCCGCGGCGCGACGGTCGGCCCCTTCGCCCGCCTGCGCCCCGGCGCCGAACTGGCCGAGGACGCGCACGTGGGCAACTTCGTCGAGATCAAGAACGCCCTGATCGGCGCGGATGCGAAGGTGGGGCATCTCACCTATATCGGCGATGCCGCTGTGGGCGAGGCGGCGAACATCGGCGCAGGCACCGTCACCTGCAACTACGATGGCGTCTCCAAGCACCGCACGACCATCGGGGCGCGCGCCTTCGTGGGGTCGGGCACGATGCTGGTGGCGCCCGTGCAGGTGGGCGCGGGCGCGATGACGGCGGCCGGCTCGACCGTGACTGCCGACGTGCCGGCAGAGGCGCTGGCGGTCGCCCGCGCGCGGCAGGTCGTCAAGCCCGGCTTCGCCGCCCGGCTGATGGCGCGGCTGCGCGCCGCAAAGGCGGGAGGGGCAGGCTGATGTGCGGGATCGTCGGGGTTCTGGGCAACCACGAGGCGGCGCCGCTGCTGGTCGAGGCGCTGAAGCGTCTCGAATACCGCGGTTACGATTCGGCGGGCATCGCAACCGTGAACGGCGGCCGGCTGGACCGCCGGCGTGCGGTCGGCAAGCTCGTGAACCTGTCGGACCTGCTGGTGCACGACCCCCTGCCGGGCAAGACCGGTATCGGGCATACCCGGTGGGCGACGCACGGCGCTGCGACCGTGGCGAACGCCCATCCGCACCGCGCCGGCCCCGTCGCTGTCGTGCACAACGGCATCATCGAGAACTTCCGCGACCTGCGCGCCGAACTGGCCGAGGCCGGCTACGAGCAGGAAAGCGACACCGACACCGAAACCGTCGCCCTGATGGTGCAGATGCTGATGGACCGCGGCCTGTCGCCGCGCGAAGCGGCGGCCGAAACCATCGCGCGCCTGCACGGGGCCTTCGCGCTGTGCCTGATCTTCCAGGGCGAGGACGACCTGATGATCGCCGCCCGCAAGGGCAGCCCCCTGGCCATCGGGCATGGCGAGGGCGAGATGTTCGTGGGCTCGGACGCGATCGCGCTGGCGCCGATGACGAACCGGATCACCTACCTCGAGGAAGGCGACCGGGCCGAGATCTCGCGCGCGGGCGCCGTCATCTTCGACGCCTCGGGCCGGCGCGCCAACCGCGCCGAGGTGCGCATCGAACCCGCCGCCGCGATGATCGAGAAGGGCGGCTTCCGCCACTTCATGGCCAAGGAGATCGCCGAACAGCCTGTGGTCGTGGCCGACGCGCTGCGCCGCCACGCGCCCGACGGACGCGCGATCACCCTGCCCGAGGGGCTGGACTTCGCGGGCACCGACCGGCTGGTGCTGGTGGGGTGCGGCACCGCCAACCTTGCCGCGCAGGTGGCCAAATACTGGTTCGAGGGGCTCGCAGGCCTGCCCTGCGATGTCGATATCGCCTCGGAGTTCCGCTACCGCGACCCTGTCCTGTCGCCCGCCTCGACCGCGATCTTCGTCAGCCAGTCGGGCGAGACGGCCGATACGCTTGCGGCGCTGCGCCACGTCCGCGGGCAGGTCGCGCGGACCGTGGGCCTTGTGAACGTGCCGACCTCGACAATCGCGCGTGAAGCCGACCTGATCGTGCCGATCCACGCGGGTGCCGAGGTTTCGGTCGCCTCCACGAAGGCGTTCACGGCGCAGCTGATCGTGCTGGCGCTGATGGCGCTGCGCGCGGCGGCGGATCGCGGGCGGCTGGATGCGGCCGGGCTGGCCGGGCACCTCGACGCGCTGGCGACCCTGCCGGGGATGCTCAACCACGCCGTCGGCCTCGGCCCGCAGCTGGCCGCACTGGCGGCCGATGTGGCGCGGGCGCGCGACGTGCTGTTCCTCGGCCGCGGGGCGATGTATCCGCTGGCGCTGGAAGGTGCGCTGAAGCTCAAGGAACTCAGCTACATCCATGCCGAAGGTTACCCTTCGGGCGAACTCAAGCACGGCCCCATCGCGCTCGTGGACGCGAACGTGCCGGTCATCGTCCTCGCCCCGCGCGATCACCTGTTCGAAAAGACCGTCTCGAACATGCAGGAGGTGATGGCCCGGCAGGGTCGGATCGTCCTGATCTCGGATGCCGAGGGCGTGGCCGAGGCGGGGCACGGCGCCTGGCGCACGGTGACGCTGCCTAGCATGCCGCCGCTCCTCGCCCCGATCGCCTATGCCGTGCCGGTGCAGCTTCTGGCATACCACGCGGCCGTGGCGAAGGGCACCGACGTGGACCAGCCCAGAAACCTCGCGAAATCCGTTACTGTGGAATAGCTTGAGCGTGCTTTCTTCGGCAGTGCGCGAACCATTGGCCGGGCCTTCCCGCACCGCGCCCGCGCGCTAGCTGCCCCGAAGACGATCCGGAGGACCGCCATGCCCCTGCGCCGCCGCGCTGCCCTGATGCTGATGCTCGCCGCCCCCCTTGCCGCCTGCGCCGCGGCGCCGGCCGATCCGGGCGGGCCGCTCGTGCCCCTCACGCTGGAGCAGGCCTTCACCGGCCGCAGCACCGGCGCGGGCGTGTTCCGCGACATCACCGGCACCGAACGCCGCTTCACCGCGCACCTGAACGGCACCCTGCGCGGCGACCGCCTGACCGTGATCGAGGATTTCGTCTACGACGACGGCCAGCAGGACCGTCTGACCTGGGTGTTCGACCGTGCCGGGCCGGGCCGCTGGACCGGCCGGCGCGAAGACACCGTGGGCACCGCCGCCGTGGCCGAGGACGGCCGCACCATCCGTCTGACCTATACTGCCGATTTCCGGTCGCTGTCGGGCACGACGCGGCTCGGCTTCGCCGATGTCATCTACGCGCGGCCCGACGGTCTGATCGTGAACGATGCGGTGGTGACGCGGTTCGGCATTCCCGTCGGCCGCGTGCGGTTCGAAATCCGCCGGTGACCCCGGGCGCGGCGCTCGATGCGCTGCGCGCCGCGGGCGATGCGGACCGCGCAGCGCAGATGGCGGCGGAGCACAAGGTGCCGCGGCCCTATCTCGGCGTTCCCGCCCCCGCGATCGAGGCGCTGACGAAGGACTGGCGCGCCGCCCTCGCGCTGGACGGAAGGCTCGCGCTGGCCGCGGCCCTCTGGGAGACGGACGTGCACGACGCGATGGTGGCGGCCGCGAAACTGCTGACGCAGGCCCGCATCCGCCCCGACGATACCGGGGCCTGGACCCTGATCGCCGGCTGGGCCGAGCGGTTCCGGGGCCGGGCGGTGGCGGATCACGCCGGCATCGCCGGGCAGAAGCGCCTCGTGGCCGACCCCGCGCGCCTCGACACCCTCTCGGGCTGGACCGGCCACCCCAACATGTGGACGCGCCGCGCGGTTCTGGTGATGACGCTGCCCTGGGCCAAGCAGAACCACCCCAAGGCCGCCGACCTTGCGGTGCGCGATCGGGTGCTGGGCTGGGCTGCCTCGCTCTGCGACGACCGCGACTGGTTCATCCAGACGGCGGTCGCCCGGTGGATCCGCGACCTCTCGCGACACGACGCGCCGCGCGCCCGCGCCTTCCTCGCGGCGCATGGCGCGCGCCTGGCCCCCTTCGCCCGGCGCGAGGCGGCGCGCCACCTGTGATCCGCGCCCCGGTGGCAGGGCGCGGGGCCGCCGGTCACAGGATGGCGGGCAGGCGCAAGCCGTGTTCGCGGGCGCAGGTGATGGCCTCGGGGTAGCCTGCATCGGCGTGGCGCATGACGCCGGTGGCGGGATCGTTCCACAGCACGCGGTCGAGGCGGCGGGCGGCCTCGGGCGTGCCGTCGGCGACGATCACCATGCCGGCGTGCTGGCTGAACCCCATGCCGACGCCGCCGCCATGGTGCAGGCTGACCCAGGTGGCCCCCGACGCGGTGTTGAGAAGCGCGTTGAGGAGCGGCCAGTCGCTGACCGCATCCGAGCCGTCGCGCATCGCCTCGGTCTCGCGGTTGGGGCTCGCGACCGAGCCGGAATCGAGGTGGTCGCGGCCGATGACGACGGGAGCCTTCAGTTCGCCCGCGGCGACCATGTCGTTGAACATCAGCCCCGCCCGGTGACGGTCGCCGAGGCCGATCCAGCAGATCCGCGCCGGCAGGCCCTGGAAGGCGATGCGGTCCGCGGCCATGTCCAGCCAGCGGTGCAGGTGCGCGTTGTCCGGGAAGAGACGCTTCATCGCCGCGTCGGTGGCGTGGATGTCGGCCGGATCGCCCGACAGCGCGCACCAGCGGAAGGGGCCGATGCCGCGGCAGAAGAGCGGGCGGATATAGGCGGGCACGAAGCCGGGGAAAGCGAAGGCGTTGGCGAGCCCCTCCTCGCGCGCGACCTGGCGGATATTGTTGCCGTAATCGAGCGTCGGCACGCCCGCGGTCCAGAACCCGACCATGGCCGCGACATGGGCCTTCATCGAGGTGCGGGCGGCGGCCTCGACCGCCTTCGGATCGCTGTCCTGGCGGGCGCGCCACTCGGCGACGGTCCAGCCTGCTGGCAGGTAACCGTGCAGGGGATCGTGGGCCGAGGTCTGGTCGGTGACGATATCAGGCCGCGGACCGCCCGCGTGCATCCGGGCCAGAAGGTCGGGAAAAACCTCGGCCGCATTGCCGATCAGCCCGACCGACTTGGCCTCGCCCGCCGCCGTCCACCGCGCGATCATGGCGAGCGCCTCGTCGAGCGTCCGCGCCTTCTCGTCGAGATACCGGGTGCGGATGCGGAAGTCGATCCGCGTCTCGTCGCATTCCACGGCCAGGCAGCAGGCCCCGGCCATCACCGCCGCAAGCGGCTGGGCCCCGCCCATGCCCCCGAGGCCGGCAGTCAGGATCCAGCGTCCGCGCAGGTCGCCGCCATAGTGCTGCCGGCCGGCCTCGGCGAAGGTTTCGTAGGTGCCCTGCACGATGCCCTGGGTGCCGATGTAGATCCAGCTGCCCGCTGTCATCTGGCCGTACATCATCAGCCCCTTGCGGTCGAGCTCGTTGAAATGCGCCCAGGTGGCCCAGTGCGGGACGAGGTTCGAATTGGCGATCAGCACGCGCGGCGCGTCGGCATGGGTGCGGAAGATTCCGACAGGCTTGCCCGATTGCACCAAGAGCGTCTCGTCCACCTCGAGGTCCCGCAAGGCGGCCACGATCCGGTCGAAATCGCCCCAGGTGCGCGCGGCCCGCCCGATCCCGCCGTAGACGACCAGCTCGTGCGGGTTCTCGGCCACATCGGGGTGCAGGTTGTTCATCAGCATCCGCATCGCGGCCTCGGTGGCCCAGCTTTTCGCCGTGCGGTCGGGGCCGGTCGGGGGCAGGACGGTGCGCAGGTTGTGGCGGGGGCCGGGGGCGGTCATCGGGCAAGCTCCGGGGCGAGGGTTTCGAGCGCATCGAGGATGCGGGCCAGCACGGGGCGCAGGCGCGCGGCGCGGGCCTCGTCGTAGGCGAAAGGCGGTTCCTCGGCGGCGAGGTGGGTCGATTGCGCCAGTTCCATCTGGATCGCATGAACCCCCTCGGCCGGCCGGCCGTAATGGCGCGTCGTCCAGCCGCCCTTGAAGCGGCCATTGAGGACATGGGTATAACCGTCCGCACCGGCGCAGATTTCCGTGACCGCTGCGGCGAGGCGCGGGGCGCAGGAGGCGCCGTCGGCGGTGCCGATATTCAGGTCGGGCAGCAGGCCCTCGAACAGGAACGGGATGCGCGAGCGGATGGAATGGCAGTCCCACAGGATCGCCACGCCATGCGCCGCCCGCACCCGCGCAACCTCGGCCGCCAGCGCCGCGTGATAAGGCGCGTGGAAGGCGGCAAGGCTTTCGGCCACCTCGGCGGCGTCCGGGGCCGCGTCACGGATCGGCCGCCCGTCGAAATCGGTCGTGGGCACGAGGCCCGTGGTGTTCCGCCCCGGATAGAGGCTTGCGCCGTCCGGCGGGCGGTTGGCGTCGATGACGTAGCGGTGCACGGTCGCGCGCACGACCGTCGCCCGCGGGGCGAGGCCGGCATAGAGCCGGTCGATGTGCCAGTCGGTATCCGTCAGCATCCGCCCCCGCGCGTTCAGCCGCGCCGCCGCCGCGCCGGGCAGGGACGTGCCCGTGTGCGGCATCCCGAGGATCAGCGGGCCGTCGCCGCGGCGCACCTCGACCGGGGTCACCACAGGCGCTCCACCCCTGCCGCCGCGGCGAGGCCGCCCGCCGCGACCAGCGCCGCGGCCGCGGCAATATCGGGCGCGATCACCCGGTCGGCGTCGAGCGGCGGCACCGCCGCGCGCAGCGCCGCGACCGCGCGGGCAAGCGGGGCCGACGTCGCCAGCGGCGCGCGAAAGCCGATGCCCTGCGCGGCCGCCAGCGCCTCGATCCCGAGGATCGCGGCGAGGTTGTCGGCCATCCGGTGCAGCCGGCGGGCGCCGTGGGTGGCCATGCTGACGTGGTCCTCCTGGTTCGCGCTCGTCGGGGTCGAGTCGGTGGAGCAGGGGTTCGCGAGGTGCTTGTTCTCGCTCATCAGCGCGGCCGAGGCGATCTCGGCCACCATCAGGCCCGAGTTCAGGCCGGGGTCGGGCGTCAGGAACGGCGGCAGGTCGTGGTTCAGCGCGGGATCGACCAGAAGCGCCACGCGCCGCTGCGCGATCGCGCCCGTCTCGGCCAGCGCCAGCGCGATCAGGTCGGCGGCGAAGGCCACGGGTTCGGCGTGGAAGTTCCCGCCCGAGACAAGGGCATCGCCGATCACCAGCGGGTTGTCGGTGACCGCGTTCGCCTCGATCTGCAGCGTCCCGGCGGCGTGGGACAGAAGGTCCAGCGCCGCGCCCTGCACCTGCGGCGCGCAGCGAATGCAGTAGGGATCCTGCACCCGCGCGTCGCCCTCGCGATGGCTGTCGCGGATCGCACTGCCCGCCATCAGCGCCCGCATGGCGGCCGCGACCGCGATCTGCCCGGGCTGGCCGCGCAGGGCGTGGATCCCCTCGTGCAGCGGCGCGTCCGAGGCCATGGCGGCATCGGCGGACAGGCAGGCCGTCACCACCGCCTCGGCCGCCAGCCGGCGTGCCGCGAAGAGGGCGCCGAGCGCCAGCGCCGCGGACACCTGCGTGCCGTTGATCAGCGCCAGCCCCTCCTTGGGGCCGAGGACAACCGGCGCGATGCCTGCCGCGGCCAGCGCCTGCGCGGCGGGGCGAACCTCGCCGCGCACCCGCACCGCCCCCTCGCCCGTCAGTGCCAGCGCGAGGTGCGCAAGCGGCGCTAGGTCGCCCGAGGCGCCGACCGACCCCTGCGCGGGGATCAGCGGCAGGATGCCGGCCGCCAGCATCGCCTCGATCCCCGCGATCACCTCCCACCGGACGCCCGAGGCCCCGCGCCCGAGGCTGAGGAGCTTCAACGCCATCGCCAGCCGCACGACCGCATCCGGCAAGGGCTCGCCCACGCCGGCGGCGTGGCTGCGGATCAGGTTGCGCTGCAGGGCCGCCGTGTCCGCCGGCGCGATCCGCAGCGACGCGAGCTTGCCGAACCCGGTGTTGACGCCGTAGACCGCCGCCTCTGCCGCCGCCGCCCGCGCCACTGCGGCCGCCCCGGCCTCGACCGCCGCCCGCGCGGACGGATCGAGGCGCGCGGGGGTGCCGTCGAACCACAGACGGGCGAGATCATCGAGCGTCGCGGCGCCCGGCACCAGCGTCAGCAAGGCATCCCCCCCACATAGCGCCCGAAAAGGGGCGGGCCCCCGATCCAGTAGCTCAGCTCGTCCGGGTGCCCGGCGTCCCAGATCGCCAGATCGGCGCGCAGACCCTCGGCGATCCGGCCCCGGTCGGTCAGGCCGAGCGCGCGGGCGGCATGGACGGTCGTGCCCGCCAGCGCCTCGGCCGGGGTCAGGCCGAAGAGGGTGCAGGCAAGGTTCATCGCCAACGGCAGCGAGGTCATCGGCGAGGATCCGGGGTTGCAATCGGTCGCCACCGCCATCGCGACACCGGCGGCGCGGAAGGCGCTGACCGGGGGGGCCTGCGTCTCGCGCAGCGTAAGGAACGCGCCAGGCAGCAGCACCGCAACCGTGCCCGCGGCGGCCATCGCCGCGGCGTCCGCGGCGGTGGCGTATTCCAGATGATCGGCCGACAGCGCCCGGTGGCGGGCGGCCAGCTGCGCCCCGCCGCCGCGGCTCAGCTGGTCGGCGTGCAGCTTGACGGGCAGCCCGCGGGTGCGTGCCGCGGCGAACCAGAGGTCCACCGTCGTGGCGTCGAAGGCGATCGTCTCGCAGAAGGCGTCGGCGGCGTCCGCAAGCCCTTCGGCCAGCGCGGCGTCCAGCACCGGCAGGGCGACGCGGCCGAGGTAATCGGCCTGCGTCATGCCGGGCGGCAGGGCGTGCAGCGCCAGCAGCGTCGTGACGACCGAAACGGGCCGCGCCCCGGCGAGCGCCCGCGCCGCGCGCAGCTGCCGCAGTTCGGTCTCAAGCTCGAGACCGTAGCCAGACTTGACCTCGACCGTCGTCGTCCCCGCCGCCAGCATCGCGTCGAGACGCGGCAGCGCGGCCGCCGTCAGCGCGGACAGGTCCGCCCCGCGGGTCGCGGCGACGGTGGCGCGGATGCCGCCGCCGCGCGCGATGTCGGCGTAGCTCTCGCCCGCCAGCCGCCGGGCGAACTCGTCCGCCCGGTTGCCGCCGAACACAAGATGCGTGTGGCAGTCGATCAGACCCGGCGTCACCAGCCGCCCGCCGAGGTCCTGCCGCGCCCAGCCCGCGCAGGCCGCCGGCAGATCCGCCGCGGCCCCCGCCCAGGCGATCCGCCCGTCCCGCAGCGCCACCGCACCGCCGGGCACCAGGCCATAGCCCCCGGCCATCGTCGCCAGCACGGCACCAGTCAGCACGACCGGCTCGGGGGGCGCAGGCTGCATCTTGTCACTCCACCGGGTCGCCAGGTAATATGTCTGCACATATACGGGCTGTCAACGGGGCCGGCATGGCGACGATCTGGGCGGACACGGCGCTTTTGCCCCAGGGCTGGGCACGGGACGTGACGGTGCACATCGACGGTGGCCGGGTTGCATCCGCCACCGCCGCCACGGCGCCCGGTCCGGACGCCGATCGCGTGGACATCCTTTTGCCCGCGCCCGGAAACCTCCATTCGCACAGCTTCCAGCGGGCGATGGCCGGGCTGACTGAGGGCCGCGGGCCGGAGGGCGCCGACAGCTTCTGGACGTGGCGTCGCCAGATGTTCAGCTTCCTCGATCGCCTGTCCCCCGACGATGTCGAGGCGATCGCGGCCATGGCCTTCGTCGAGATGCTGGAAGCGGGCTTCGGGGCGGTGGCCGAGTTCCACTACCTGCACCACGGCCCCGGCGGGGCGCCCTACGCCGATCCGGCCGAAATGGCCGGCCGCATTGCGGCCGCGGCCGCGGCGACGGGGATCGGGCTGACGCTTCTGCCCGTCCTCTACGAACAGGGCGGCTGCGACGGCCGCCCCCTTGCGCCCGGCCAGGTGCGCTTCGGCTGCACGCCAGAAGGCTTCGCGCGCCTTGCCGACGGTGCCGCCCGCCACCTCGCGGCCGCGGGGACGGACGCGATGCTCGGCATCGCGCCCCATTCCCTGCGCGCGGTGCAGCCGGCGTCGCTGGCCTTTGCGGCGTCGCTGCGGCCGGGCGCGCCCGTGCACATGCATCTTGCCGAACAGACGGCCGAGGTGGCCGAGGTGCAGGCAGCGCTCGGCGCGCGACCGGTCGAATGGCTGCTGGCCAATGCGGAGGTCGATTCGCGCTGGTGTCTGATCCACTGCACGCAGATGGAGGCGCACGAAACCGCGGCGCTGGCGGCGACAGGCGCCGTCGCAGGCCTCTGCCCAGTGACCGAAGCCTCGCTTGGCGACGGGATCTTCGACGGCCTGCGCTTTCGCGCGGCCGGCGGACGGTTCGGCTTCGGCACCGACTCCAACATCCGCATCGGCCTGTTCGAGGAGCTGCGGTCGCTGGAACTCAGCCAGCGCCTGCGCGACCGCGGACGGGCGCTCCTCGCCGAGCCCGGCCGATCGACCGGGCGCGTCCTCTGGGATGCCGCGGTCGGCGGCGGCGCGCAGGCGCTGGCGCGGCAAGGCGGGATCGCGCCCGGCGCCTGGGCCGACCTGCTGGCGCTCGACGCAGCGGCGGGCGACCTGCCGGGGCGGTCGGGCGACGGCATCCTCGATGCGCTCGTCTTCGCCCGCGGCGAGGGCACGGTGCGGGCGGTCTGGTCGGCCGGGCGGCCGGTGGTGCGCGAGGGCCGACACGTCAGGCGCGATGCCATCGCCGCGCGCTACCGCGCTGCATGCGCCCGGCTGGCCGCATGATCCGCCGCCGTCCCCGGGTCTGGCCGCAGCGGGGGCTTCCCGCCCCCGGCGCCGCAAGGCGGCGCCCCCCCCGGGAGTATTTACGACAAGATGAAGCGGGGGCAGAACGGCGGGCCTCCGGCCGCACGGCGGCGGCGCCTGTATGTAGGTCGAGTTCGCTGCGGGACCATCCGGTCGCCGATCAGGCTTCATCTTGTCCGAAATACTCCCGGGG
>CALIZF010000050.1 GCA_938028765.1 uncultured Paracoccaceae bacterium | reverse complement strand
CCCCCCCCCCCCCCCCCCCCCCCCCCCCCCCCCCCCCCCCCCCCGCGCCGGTGGCGGCCGGGCGCGGGGGGGGGGCGTTGATCGCGCCGGCGGATCTCGCGGCATGCCGGGCGGCGATCCGCACGGGCAGCCACTCGTTCCACGCCGCCGCGCGCCTCCTGCCGCCAGCGGTGCGCGACCCGGCGTTGGCGCTCTACGCCTTCTGCCGGGTGGCGGACGATGCGGTGGACGAGGGCGCGGACCGCACCGCGGCCGTCCTGCGGCTGTCCGAGCGGCTGGAGGCGATCTATGCCGGCCGGCCGCGCGACGCGGCGGCAGACCGGGCCTTCGCGGCCGTCGTCGCCGACTTCGACCTGCCGCGCGCGTTGCCCGAGGCGCTGCTGGAAGGCTTTGCCTGGGACGCCGAGGGTCGCACCTACCAGACGCTGTCCGAGGTGCGCGCCTATGCCGCGCGCGTCGCGGCGGCGGTCGGTGCGATGATGTGCTGCCTGATGCGGGTGCGCGATGCCGACGCGCTTGCGCGCGCCTGCGACCTCGGGGTCGCGATGCAGCTCACCAACATCGCCCGCGACGTCGGCGAGGATGCGCGCGCGGGCCGGCTCTACCTGCCGCTGCAATGGCTCGACGAGGCGGGGATCGCGCCGGCGGAATTGCTCGCCCGCCCTGCGCCGTCGCCGGCGCTGGCGGGGGTCGTGCGCCGCCTGCTGGCCGAGGCCGACGCGCTCTACCTCCGGGCCGAGGCCGGGGCAGCGGTGCTGCCCTTCGCCTGCCGGCCCGGTATCATCGCGGCCGCGCGCATCTACCGCGGGATCGGCGCCGCGGTGGCGCAGGCGGGTCACGACAGCGTCACGGCGCGTGCGCGGACCACGGGCGCGCAGAAGCTGGGCTGGCTCGTGCAGGCGGCGGCGATGGCGGCGGCGACGGCCGTCTGGCCACGCCCCGCCCGGCTGCATGCCCGCCCGTTGTCCGAAACGGCCTTTCTCGTCGAGGCCGCGGCCGCCCCACGGCCCGGCCGGGCGCGCAGCGAGGCGATGATCGCCGTCCTCGCCCAGCTTGCCGCGCAGGACCGGGCGCGTCGGGCTGCGGCGCCCGGCGCGGGGCCCTACGGCCGTCTGCGCGCCTGAGCGCGCGGCAGGCCGTCGGGCGCGGGCACCGCGCGGCGCAGGAAGGGTTGGCCTTGCGCCTGCGCAGCCTTACCTTGCGCCGCAGGGGCAGGCGCGAGGGGGGCGGGCGATGACGCTGGCGGGTGCGGATCTCGGGCTGTTCGCAACCTATCTGGCGGCCTGCGGGGCGGCGGCGACGACCGGGGCGCTGTTCAATCCCGATGCGTGGTATCGCAACCTTTCAAAGCCGCGCTGGACGCCGCCGCCGCCGGTGTTCCCGTTCGTCTGGACGACGCTCTATCTGCTGATGTCCTGGGCGGCCGCGCGGGTCGGCAGCATCGGGGACCACCCGCAGGCACAGGCCTTCTGGGCCTTGCAGATCGCGCTCAACACGCTCTGGACGCCGATCTTCTTCGGCCTGCACCGGATCCGTGCCGCGATGGTCGTGATGGCCTGCCTCTGGGTCGCGGTGGCGGCAACCGCTGTTGCGTTCTGGGAGGTCGACCGGGCCGCGGGCGCGGCGATGCTGCCCTATGTCGTGTGGGTCACGATCGCGGGCGCGCTCAACCTGTCGGTGATGCGGCGCAACCCGCAGCTTGCCTGAGCGTCAGTCGTCCCAGGTCCATCCGGCCCGACGCGGCACCCGCAGCGCGATCATCGGCTTCAGCCAGGGCTGGCGATAGCGGACGAGGTCCAGCGCCTCGTGCACGCCCGTCGTCTCCACCCCGCCGATGCGCGTCGTCACCATCGAGCGGGAATAGAACGGCGCATCGAGCATCGCCAGCGTCTGGCGCGGGAGGAACCCCGGATCGGCGCGGGTCGTGCGCGCCAGTCGCCAGAAGGTCCGCGGCAGGCGGGCCGGGGGCGGGGGCTCGATCCGCGTCGCCCGCCCCCCGCCGTCGAAGGCGAAGGCCTGCGACAACAGCGATCCGTCGCGGCGCACGCCGTCATAGAACGTCACCGCCCCGTCGCCGACCGGAAAGCGGCCCCAGGTCCACGTCCGGAAATCGGCCTCGAGCGCCGCCTCGCCGAAGTTCGCGTCGAAATAGCCGTGGCCGCGCCAGCGGTGGCCGGGGTCGAGGTCCACCTCGATGCGCGCGGCCGGGGCGAAGGGGCGCCAGCGGTGGCGACCGTCCGGGGTCAGGTCCACCGACAGCGTCGTGACCGCCTGCGGCGTCACGCGGATCTGCCCGCGGAGGCGCCCGAGGCGCGGGGGCGCGCCGCGTTCGTCCACGTCGATCACCAGCGCCCCCCGGTCCCAGGCCATGCGCGACGGGCCGATGCGCAGCTCCCCGGCCGACTGGCGCAGCGCGGCGCGGCCGCGGTCGGTCATCGCGAAGCGCGGCGTCGGGCCATAGGTGGCGACATTCAGGCAGACGTGGTTCTGCGGCTCGCGCCGGCCCGACCAGCGATACCAGGGCGAGAACACCGAGCCGATGAAGCCGATCACCGAGACCGCGCGCCGCCCGTCGTCGCTGATGCCGTCGACATACCACCAGGCGTAGCCGTCCGGCGCCACCGCGACGTCGAAGCGCGGGCCTTCAGGATCGCTGCCGCGGCATGGCCGCCCGACAGCGCCGCCATCGGCACGCCCGCCCCCGGATGCGTCCCCCCGCCCGCGAGCCAGAGGCCCGGCACCGCCGTGCGCGCGCCCGGTCGGGCGAAGGCCGAAAGCGCGCCCGCCGGGCTCTGCCCGTAGATCGCGCCCGCCGTCGCCGGGAACAGCCGGTCGAACGCCGCCGGCGTCGTCAGCGACGCGGGCCCCGGCAGCGGCGTCAGCCGCAGCCCGAACCGGGCCAGGCGGGGAAAGGTGCGGGTCAGGCATTCCGCGAACTCCTGTTCGGGGTCGGGGTCTGGGCGGCAGCCGGCGGCCAGCGGCGGGGCGTTCAGGATGATCGCGAACCGCTCCGGGCCGGCCGGCGCTGCCGCCTCCGCGCGGTCCTCGGCGCAAAGGTAGAGCGTGGGCGCCGGCGGCAGACGGCCGGCGGCCAGCGGCGCAAGCTCGTCCCGGTCGGCGTCGTCGGCGAAGAAGAGGTTGTGGTGGACAAGCGGCAGCCCCTCGGCCCGCGCCGCGAAGGACCAGACCTGGGCGGACAGCGACCGGGCGCGGGTGCGCCGCTCCGGCAGCGCGGCGCGCGCGGCCTCGCCCAGAAGGCCCGCCGAGAGGGCCCGGGGGTCGCCGTTGAACACCACATGGTCGGCCGGGTGGCGCGCGCCGCCCGCGGTGCGCACGCCGCAGACGCGCCCGCCCGCCACCTCGATCTCCGCCGCCGCGTCGGACCATACCAGCCGCGCGCCCGCCCGTTCCGCCAGCGCCGCCAGCGCCGCCGCCAGCCGGTGCATGCCCCCCGCAACCGCCCAGACCCCGCGCGCCTCGGCCTGCCAGATCAGCGCCAGCACCGCCGGAACCTGCGCCGGCAGGCCGCCCACATAGGTCGCGTAGCGGCCGAACAGCTGGCGCAGGCGCGGGTCGGCGAAGCTTGCCGCAAGTCGCCCCGCAAGCGTCGCCCAGGGCGCAAGCCAGGGCCAGAGCGCGGGGTTGCGCAGCGCTGCAGCGGCGATGCCGACGGGATCGGGCCGCGGCGCGCGCATCACCGGGCCGTCGAAGGCATCGAAGAGGCGCGCGGTTGCGGCGTGGAAGGCGCGGAACCGGTCGGCCTCGCGCACGCCGGCGAAATCGGCGATGGCGCCCGCTGTCGCCTCGAGGTCCGGGTAGAGATCCAGCCGGCTGCCGTCGGCCCACCAGTGCCGCGCCAGAACCGGCTGCGGGATCAGCCGCAGGTGATCGTCGAGGCGCGCGCCTGCAGCGGCGAAGAGCTCGTCGAACACGGCCCGCAGCGTCAGCACCGTCGGCCCTGCATCGACCGGACCGGCGGCCGAGGCCAGCGTGCGCATCCGTCCGCCGGGGGCCGCCGCGGCCTCGACCACGGTCACGTCCAGACCGGCGGCAGCAAGGCGGATCGCGGCGGCGAGTCCCCCCACACCCGCACCGATCACCACCACCCTGTCGCCCGTCGCGGCCATGCCTTGATAGTTGACCCGGGCAGGTTAGTTGTCCAGTATGATTTACAGTCAGACTGTCAATCAAGCTTGACTAAGGTGCCACGGAGGGCCAGCGGATGACGGTGTCGGCGCGGATCGAGGCGGCAATCCTGGCAGCGTTGCAGCGCGCCGGCGCGGGCGAGGCCCCGCCGCAGCTGGCGGCGGCGCTTGTCCATGCCGTGGTGCCGGGCGGGGCGCGGATCCGCCCTACGATCCTTCTTGCCGTGGCCGAGGCCTGCGGCGACGACCTGCCCGCGCTGTCGGACGCCGGTGCGGCGGCGCTGGAGCTGATGCATTGCGCGAGCCTCGTCCACGACGACCTGCCCTGTTTCGACGATGCCGATCTGCGCCGCGGCAAGCCGACGGTGCACCGCGCCTTTTCGGAACCCGTCGCGGTGCTGACCGGCGACAGCCTGATCGTGCTGGCCTTCGAGACGCTGGTGCGGGCGGGTGCTGCGGCCCCCGACCGGGCTCTGGCGATGCTGGGCGTCCTGGCCGCGCGCAGCGGCATGCCGCTTGGCATCTGCGCCGGGCAGGGTTGGGAAAGCGAACCGCGGGTGAACCTCGCCGCCTATCACATGGCCAAGACGGGCGCCCTGTTCGTCGCCGCGACCCAGATGGGCGCGATCGCCGCGGGACAGGACCCCGAGCCGTGGGAGGAACTGGGCGCCCGCATCGGCGCCGCCTTCCAGGTGGCCGACGACCTGCGCGACGCCTTGGAATCGCCCGACATCATGGGTAAGCCCGGCGGGCAGGACGCGGCGCATGCCCGCCCCTCGGCCGTGGCCGAATGGGGCGTGGACGGCGCGGTGCGGCGTCTGAGCGACATCCTGTCGGGCGCCATCGCCTCGATCCCGGCCTGTCCGGGCGAGGCGCGGCTGGCGGGCCTCGTGCGGGCCTATGCCGAGCGGATGGTGCCGAAGGGCGCCGTCGCGCGGCAGCGCCACGGCGCGTGACGGCATGGCGGACGGCGGGCCCCTTGCACCCGTCCCGGTCCCTGTGGCCTTGTCCGAACCCCCGCCGCAGCCGAGACCGCGGGGACTGATCCATCGGCTGGCCGCCTCGCGCAGATTTCAGGCCCTGGCGGCGCGGCTGCCCTTCGTCAACCGGCTGGTCGCGGCCGAGGGCGCGGCGATCTTCGACATCGTGTCGGGTTTCGTCCAGAGCCAGGCGCTGGCGGCGCTGGTCGAGCTGCGCGTGCTCGACCGCGCGGCCGAGGGGCCTGTCGCCGACGTGCCCGGCCTGCCGCCCGACCGCGCCGCGCTGCTCTTGCAGGCGGGCGCGGCGCTGCGCCTGTTACGCCGGCGGCGCGACGGTCGCTACGGCCTCACGCTGCGCGGCTCGGCGTTCCTCGGCGTGCCGGGCCTGGCCGACATGGTGCGGCACCACCGCGTCCTTTATGCCGACCTCGCCGATCCCGCGGCCTTCCTGCGCGGCGAGACCGACCCCGCGCTGGCGCGGTTCTGGCCCTATGTGTTCGGCGCGGGGGCCGCGCGCGATCCCGCGATGGCGGCACGGTATTCGCGGCTGATGGCCGACACCCAGGTTCTCGTGGCCGAGGATACGCTGCGCCTGGTGCCGCTGAAGGGGGTTGCCCACCTCATGGACGTGGGCGGCGGCACCGGCGCCTTCCTGCGCGCCGTGCATGCGCGGCACCCTGCGTTGCGGCTGACGCTGTTCGACCTGCCCGCCGTCGTGGCCGGGGCCGAGGTGCCGGCGGGCACGACGGTGGCGGGCGGCAGCTTCCGCGACGATCCCCTGCCGCCGGGCGCGGATGCGATCAGCCTTGTCCGTGTGCTCTACGACCATGCGGATGCGACGGTGGCCGCGCTTCTGGCCCGCGCCTTCGCCGCCCTGCCGCCGGGGGGCCTTCTGATCGTGTCCGAGCCGATGTCGGGCGGCGCGCGGCCGGACCGCGCGACGGATGTCTATTTCGCCTTCTATACCGCCGCGATGCGCACCGGCCGCACCCGCAGCGCCGACGAGATCGGCCGCCTGGTCGCCGCCGCGGGCTTCGGCCGCATCCGCGCCCTGCGCGGCCCGCGACCCTTCGTCACCAGCGTCCTGACGGCGCGTCGGCCCGGCTAGGCCCGGGCCGAAAAAAATCTGCGACGGACGAGTTGTCTAATTCAATTGACAGTCTAGACTGTAAATCCAACAATACAGACGCGGCGCCGCCGCCGACTCCCGGAAGCCGGGACGCGGGGTGCCGCGCAGGGGAAGAGCCGATGCAGACCTCCGCCGTCATCCTCGCCGGGCCCCGGAGCATCCGGGTGGATCGGCTGGGGCTGAACGATCCCGGCCCGGCCGATGTCGTGGTGCGGATCGACCATTCCGGCATCTCCACGGGCACCGAAAAGCTGTTCTGGTCCGGCGAGATGCCGCCGTTTCCCGGGATGGGCTATCCGCTCGTCCCCGGTTACGAGGCCGCGGGCGAGGTGATCGAGGCCGGCCCCGACAGCGGGCTGCGCCCAGGCGAACGGGTGTTCGTGCCAGGTGCGAATTGCTTCCGTCCGCTCGGCGACACGCCAGTGCGGGGCCTCTTCGGCGGGGCGGCGCGCCACGTGGTGACGCCCGGCGCGCGCGTGACGCGGATCGACGCCGGACTCGGGGCCGAGGGGGCGCTGCTGGCCTTGGCCGCCACGGCCCGGCATGCCATCGCGGGTTTCGGCGCCGCCCTGCCCGAGCTGATCGTGGGACACGGGGTGCTGGGCCGGTTGATCGCGCGCCTGACCGTGGCCGCCGGCGGCAACCCGACCGTGTGGGAGGTGAACCCCGACCGCCAGGGCGGGGCGCAGGGCTACACCGTCATCCACCCTGACGCCGATCCGCGGCGCGACTACCGCGCCATCCACGACGCCTCGGGGGCCAAGGATCTGCTCGACACGCTCATCGGGCGCATCGCCAGGGGGGGCGAGATCGTGCTGGCCGGCTTCTACACCGAGCCGCTGCGCTTCACCTTCCCGCCCGCCTTCATGCGCGAGGCGCGCATCCGCATCGCCGCCGAATGGGACGCCTCGGACATGACCGCGACCCGCGCGCTGATCGAGGCGGGGTCGCTGTCGTTGGCGGGTCTTGTCACGCATCGCCGCCCGGCCGCCGAGGCCCCCGAGGCCTATGCTACGGCCTTCGGCGACCCGGCCTGCCTCAAGATGATCCTCGATTGGGAAGCCACCGCATGACGCTCGACGTGCCGAACCTGAAGGATTTCGACGCCCGCCTGCGGGCCGAGGCCGCCGAGGAACCGACGCTGGCGGTGCCCGACGCCCCGCCGACGCGCAAGACGCAGATCATCGCGATCTACGGCAAGGGCGGCATCGGCAAGTCGTTCACCCTCGCGAACCTCAGCCACATGATGGCCGAGATGGGCAAGCGCGTGCTGTTGATCGGCTGCGACCCGAAATCCGACACCACCAGCCTTCTGTTCGGCGGCAAGGCCTGCCCGACGATCATCGAGACCTCGACGAAGAAGAAGCTCGCGGGCGAGGAGGTGAAGATCGGCGATGTGTGCTTCAAGCGCGCAGGCGTCTTCGCGATGGAACTCGGCGGCCCCGAGGTGGGGCGCGGCTGCGGCGGGCGTGGCATCATCCACGGGTTCGAGCTGCTGGAGAAGCTCGGCTTCCACGACTGGGACTTCGACTATGTCCTGCTCGATTTCCTCGGCGACGTGGTCTGCGGCGGGTTCGGCCTGCCGATCGCGCGCGACATGGCGCAGAAGGTGATCATCGTCGGGTCGAACGACCTGCAGTCGCTCTACGTCGCCAACAACGTCTGCAACGCGGTGGAATACTTCCGTCGTCTGGGCGGGAACGTGGGCGTTGCGGGCATCGTCGTGAACAAGGACGACGGCACCGGCCAGGCCCAGGCCTTCGCGGCGGCCGCGCGGATCCCCGTCCTCGCCTCGATCCCCGCCGACGACGACCTGCGCCGCAAGTCGGCCGCCTACCAGATCGTCGGCAGCCACGCCACGCCATGGGGCCCACTGTTCGAGAGCCTGGCGCAGCAGGTCGCCGCGGCCCCGCCGGTGCGGCCGCAGCCGCTGACGCAGGACGGCCTTCTTGCGCTCTTCGACGGCAAGGACACGGGCGCGGATTTCGTCCTCGAACCCGCGACCGACGCCGACATGCGGGGCAAGAACGCGGCCCCGAAGCCCTCGCTGGAAGTGATCTACGACGATGCTTGACCTTGCTGCGTTGCAAACCCTCGACCTTGCCCTGTCGCGTCGCGACAACGGCGCCCGCCGCTCCGGAGGCGGGGCATGACCGGCGAAGTGCGCTATGATGCGGCCCATGCGGCCGCGGTCGACACCGGGGCCACGATCGACACCGGGGCTGCGCCCCCGGCGATGCCGATGCCCGCAGACGGCATGGGCTGCCACGCCGGCGCGGCCGAGATGGACCGTGCCGCCCGCATGGCCGGCCAGTCCGAGCTTCTGGACCGTTACCGGGCCGATTATCCGCAGGGGCCGCACGACAAGCCGCAGTCGATGTGCCCCGCCTTCGGGTCGCTCAGGGTCGGCCTGCGGATGCGCCGCGTCGGCACGATCCTGTCGGGGTCGGCCTGCTGCGTCTACGGGCTGACCTTCGTCAGCCATTTCTACGGCGCGCGCCGGTCGGTTGGCTATGTGCCCTTCAATTCGGAAACGCTCGTCACCGGCAAGCTGTTCGAGGACATCCGCGCGGCCGTTCACGACATGGCCGACCCGGCGCGCTACGACGCCATCGTGGTGACGAACCTCTGCGTGCCGACCGCCTCGGGCGTGCCGCTGCGGCTCTTGCCCTCCGAGATCAACGGCGTGCGCATCGTCGGCATCGACGTGCCGGGCTTCGGCGTGCCGACCCATGCCGAGGCCAAGGACGTGCTGGCGGGTGCGATGCTGGCCTACGCCCGGGCCGAGGCCGAGGCAGGCCCCGTGCAGGCGCCTGTCGCCGGGCGCGCAGACCGGCCGACCGTCACGCTTCTGGGCGAGATGTTCCCCGCCGACCCGGTGATGATCGGCGCGCTTCTGGCGCCCCTCGGCCTCGCCGCCGGCCCCGTGGTGCCCGCCCGCGAATGGCGCGAACTCTATGCCGCGCTCGATTCGCAGGTCGTCGCCGCGATCCACCCGTTCTACACGGCGGCCGTCCGCGAGTTCGAGCGCGCCGGGCGCAGTGTGGTCGGGTCGGCGCCGGTGGGCCTCGACGGCACGATGGCCTGGCTCGCCGCCATCGGCGACGCCTTCGGCATCGCGCACGAACGGGTGGCGGCGGCGCAGAACGCCTTCGCCCCGGCGATCCGCGCGGCCCTCGCCCAGGTGCCGGTCAAGGGCCGCATCACGCTGTCGGGTTACGAGGGGTCCGAACTCCTCGTCGCGCGCCTGCTGATCGAAAGCGGGGCCGAAGTCGAATACGTCGGCACCGCCTGTCCGCGCACGCCATGGTCCGAACCCGACCGCGCCTGGCTTGAGGCGCGCGGTGTGACGGTGCGGTTCCGCGCGAGCCTCGAGGACGACCTCGCGGCGATGGAGGCGATCTGCCCCGACCTCGCCATCGGCACGACGCCGGTGGTGCAGAAGGCCAAGGAGAAGGCGATCCCCGCGCTCTACTTCACCAACCTCATCTCGGCCCGCCCCCTGATGGGGCCCGCCGGCGCGGGCTCGCTCGGCCAGGTGGTGAACGCCGCCATCGCAGGACGCGCGCGCATGGACGACATGCGCGCCTTCTTCGAGGGCGTGGGGCAGGGCGACGCCGCCGGGATCTGGGAAGGCGCCCCGAACCTGCGGCCCGACTTCCGCGCCCAGCACCAGAAGAAGCTCGACAAGCAGGCCCGCGCGGCGAAGGCCGAGGAGATGATCTGATGTCGCGTGTCATGTCACCAGTCTGGGACGGCGCCACGACGGGTGGCGGGGGCCGGCCATGCTGATCCAGGACCACGACCGGGCGGGCGGATACTGGGGGGCGGTCTATGCCTTCTGCGCCGTCAAGGGGTTGCAGGTGGTGATCGACGGCCCGGTGGGGTGCGAGAACCTGCCCGTCACCTCCGTCCTGCACTACACCGACGCGCTGCCCCCCCATGAACTGCCCATCGTCGTCACCGGCCTCGGCGAGGAGGAGCTGGGCCGCGACGGCACCGAGGGCGCGATGAAGCGGGCCTGGAAGACGCTCGATCCCGCGCTCCCCGCGGTGGTCGTCACCGGGTCGATCGCCGAGATGATCGGCGGCGGCGTCACGCCGCAGGGCACGAACATCCAGCGTTTCCTGCCGCGCACGATCGACGAGGACCAGTGGGAATCCGCCGACCGCGCGATGACGTGGATCTTCACCGAGTTCGGCCAGACCAAGGGCCGGATGCCGCCCGAGGCCAAGCGGCCCGACGGGGCCAAGCCGCGGGTGAACATCCTCGGGCCCATGTACGGCACCTTCAACATGCCCTCGGATCTGGCCGAGATCCGCCGTCTCGTCGAAGGCATCGGTGCCGAGGTGAACATGGTGATGCCGCTCGGCGCGCACCTTGCCGAGATGCGCAATCTGGTGAACGCCGACGCCAACATCGTGATGTATCGGGAATTCGGCCGCGGCCTCGCGGAGGTCCTCGGCAAGCCCTATCTGCAGGCGCCGATCGGGTTGTCCTCCACCACGGCCTTCCTGCGCACGCTCGGGCAGATCCTCGGCCTCGACCCCGAACCCTTCATCGCGCGCGAGAAGCATTCGACGCTGAAGCCGCTCTGGGATCTCTGGCGGTCGGTCACGCAGGACTTCTTTGCGACCGCAAACTTCGGGATCGTGGCGACCGAAACCTACGCGCGCGGCATCCGGCATTTCCTCGAAACCGACCTCGGCCTTCCCTGCGCCTTCGCCTTCGCCCGCGTGCGCGGGAGGAAGCCCGACAACGAGGCGGTGCGCGCGGCGATCCGCCAGCACCGGCCGCTGATCGTCCTCGGCTCGATCAACGAGAAGATGTATCTGGCCGAGACGCGCGGCGGGCATGGACCCGCGCCGGCGTTCATTCCCGCCTCCTTTCCCGGCGCCGCGATCCGGCGGCACACCGGCACGCCCTTCATGGGCTATGCGGGTGCCGCCTACCTCTTGCAGGAGGTCTGCAACGGTCTTTTCGACGCGCTGTTCCACATCCTGCCGCTCGGGTCCGAGCTGGACAGCGCGGCCGCCACCCCTGCCACGCTGCGCCGTGACATGCCCTGGGACGCCGACGCCCAGGCCGCGCTCGACCGCATCGTGGCCGGGCACCCGATCCTTACCCGCATCTCGGCCGCCCGCACCCTGCGGGACGCTGCCGAGAAGGCCGCGCTCGACGCGGGCGCCGAGCGGGTGGTGCGCGAGACGGTGGAGGCGCTTTCAGGCGCCTCCGTCACGACCTGAGAGGGAGAGAGAGCATGACCGATCACAGCGTCAACCTTCCCCGTGGCCGCCAGAAGGGCAGTGCGGCCGAGTTCGCCCTGTATTTCGCGCTGATCTTCGCGCTCGCGCTGCCGTTTGCGCTGCTGGGCTGGGCGGCGTCGGCGGTGCGGCACGGGCGGCTGCCCGAGAAGGGTCCACTGAAGCGGGCCTGGTGCGAGGCGCGCCAGATCACGCCGATGATCTTCACCGCCTGAAAGGGCGGTCCAGAAATCCCCGGTCCCGGCAACGGGGCAGGGGGTGCGGAAGGGGATGACCCCCGACCGTGGCCCGGCCGCAGGGTTTGCGGCTCAGTCTGACCATCCGGAGGATAGTATGGCTGACAACAAGGACCTGTCGTTCACAGGTCTCACCGACGAGCAGGCGCAGGAACTGCACTCGGTCTACATGAGCGGGCTCTGGCTGTTCTCGGCCGTGGCCATCGTCGCTCACCTGGCCGTGTTCATCTGGCGTCCGTGGTTCTGAGGAGGATCCGAAAATGTCCAAGTTCTACAAGATCTGGATGATCTTCGATCCCCGTCGCGTGTTCGTGGCGCAGGGCGTGTTCCTGTTCCTGCTCGCGGCGATGATCCACCTCGTGCTGCTCAGCACCCCGTCCTACAACTGGTTCTCGATCGCGGCAGAAAAATACGGCCGCGTATCGCAATAACCAGTTCCGCACAAGGCTGCGGGCGGCCCTCCTGGCGGGCCGCCCGCGCCGACCAACCCTGAATCCAAGGCGATGGCGGCGCGCGGGCACCCACCCGCGGCGGTGCGCGCGCCGGTCAGCGGAGTGAGGAAGCATGGCACTGCTCAGCTTCGAACGAAAATACCGCGTGCCGGGGGGCACGCTGGTCGGCGGGAATCTGTTCGACTTCTGGGTCGGCCCTTTCTACGTCGGCTTCTTCGGCGTCACGACGTTCTTCTTCGCGGCGCTCGGCACGATCCTGATCTTCTACGGCACGGCGATGGAAGGGGTATGGAACCCCTGGCTGATCTCCATCGACACCCCGCCCGTCGAGCTGGGCCTGGCCTGGGCGCCGCTCGACAACGGCGGGCTGTGGCAGCTGATCACCATCTGCGCGCACGGGGCCTTCATCAGCTGGGCGCTGCGCGAGGTGGAGATCTGCCGCAAGCTCGGCATGGGCTATCATGTGCCCGTCGCCTTCGGCGTCGCGATCCTCGCCTACACGACGCTGACGGTCATCCGGCCGGTGCTGATGGGTGCGTGGGGCTATGCGTTCCCCTACGGCATCTGGACCCACCTCGACTGGGTGTCGAACACCGGCTACCAGTACGGCAACTTCCACTACAACCCCGCCCACATGGTGGCGGTGTCGTTCTTCTTCACCACCTGTCTCGCCCTCGCCCTGCACGGGTCGCTGATCTTGTCGGCGGCCAACCCGGCGAAGGGCAAGGAGATGCGGTCCCCCGACCACGAGGACACGTATTTCCGCGACCTCATTGGCTATTCGGTCGGCACGCTCGGCATCCACCGGCTGGGCCTCCTGCTGGCGCTGAACGCCGGTTTCTGGTCGGCCGTCTGCATCGTGATCTCGGGCACGGTCTGGTTCGAGCCCTGGGTGGACTGGTGGCAGTGGTGGCCGGATCTGCCCTGGTGGTCTGACATCCCGGGAGGCGTCAATGGCTGAGTATCAGAACATCTTCACACAGGTGCAGGTGCGCGGAGCCCCCGAATTGGGCATGCCGGCCGAGGACGTGGAACTCGGCGAACGCGGCACGCGCGCCTCGTTCTCGAACCTCCTCGGCTGGTTCGGCAACGCCCAGCTCGGCCCGATCTACCTCGGGACCTGGGGGTCGATCAGCCTGGCCACGGGGCTGATCTGGTTCACGATGGTGGGCGGCTGGTACTGGTATCAGGCCGGGTTCAACCCCGCGGTGTTCGTGCGGGACCTGTTCTGGTTCAGCCTCGAGCCGCCGGGGCCGGAATACGGGCTCGGCTGGGCCCCGCTGGCGGAAGGGGGCTACTGGCTGATCGCCTCGTTCTTCCTTCTGGTGTCGGTGATGACCTGGTGGGTGCGCACCTACATGCGCGCCGAGGCGCTCGGGATGGGCAAGCACGTCGCCTGGGCCTTCCTCTCGGCGATCTGGCTGTTCCTCGTGCTCGGCCTCATCCGTCCCGTGCTGATGGGATCCTGGTCCGAGGCGGTGCCCTACGGCATCTTCAGCCATCTCGACTGGACAAACCTCTTCTCGCTGACCTACGGGAACCTCTTCTACAACCCGTTCCACGCGCTTTCGATCGTGTTCCTCTACGGCTCGGCGCTGCTCTTCGCCATGCACGGGGCCACGATCCTGGCCGTCAGCCGCTTCGGCGGCGACCGGGAGCTTGAGCAGATCGCCGACCGCGGCACCGCCTCGGAACGCGCCGCCCTGTTCTGGCGCTGGACGATGGGGTTCAACGCGACGATGGAGGGCATCCACCGGTGGGCCTGGTGGTTCGCAGTGCTGACGACGCTGACCGGCGGCATCGGCATCCTGCTGACCGGAACGGTCGTCGACAACTGGCGCGTCTGGGCGGAAATCCGCGGCTACGCACCGACCTACTAAGGAGAGGGCGATGAACGACGACTATGTCCAGCAATCCCGGCCCGCGATGCTGCGGTCCTGGATCGCCAGCCAGATGCTGTCGGGGGCGGGCTATGCGGCGCTGTTCCTCTTCGGCACCATGCTGGTCCTTTATGTGATCTACCTGATCGGCCTTCTCCTGCCCGAGGAAAGCCGCCAGACCCCGGATCCGATGCCGCGCTCGTCCATCGAGCTTGCGGTGCCGGGCAACCCGGTCGTCTGAGAGACCGGCGGCGGGGCGGCCATGCACCGCCCCCCGCCATCCCCGTTCGGGCCATACGCCGGCCCGGACCGAAGGGCCCTCCACAGCCCGGTTCCCTTCCTGCTGGCAACAGGGACCTGGTGCCGTGCGGAGCGCCCGCACGGCACCTCTTTTCATCCGCGGGAGGGATGATCATGAGCGCGACCCCGATCCTCGATGCCGTGGCTTCGCCCGCCGACCTGCGCGCGTTGTCGGACCGCGACCTTGCCCGGCTGGCCGACGAGCTGCGCGCCGAGGTGATCGACATCGTCAGCGAGACAGGCGGGCATCTGGGCAGCTCGCTCGGCGTGGTCGAGCTGACCGTGGCGATCCATGCGGTTTTCAACGCGCCCGCCGACAAGATCGTGTGGGACGTGGGCCACCAGTGCTATCCCCACAAGATCATCACCGGCCGCCGCAAGGCGATGCGCCGGCTGCGCATGGAGGGCGGCCCCTCGGGCTTCACCAAGAGGTCGGAAAGCGTCTACGACCCGTTCGGGGCGGCGCATTCCTCGACCTCGATCAGCGCCGCCCTCGGGTTTGCCGTGGGGCGCGAGATGGGGATGGCCACGGGCGATGCCGTCGCAATCATCGGCGACGGCGCGATCAGCGCCGGCATGGCCTACGAGGCGATGAACCACGCCGGCCATCTCGGCAAGCGGCTGTTCGTCATCCTGAACGACAACGACATGTCGATTGCCCCGCCGGTCGGCGCGATGAGCCGTTACCTGACGCGGCTGCAGTCCACCGCGCCGGGCGCCGCCTTGCGCGATCTGGCGGCCGGGTTCGAGGCGGCGCTGCCGGGGCCGCTGCGCGACCACGCGCGCCGTGCGCGGCAGCTGGTCACCGGGATGCCTGGCGGCGGCACGCTTTTCGAGGAACTCGGCTTCACCTACATCGGCCCGATCGACGGGCATTCGATGCCCGAACTTCTGGCCACCCTGCGCGCCGCACGCGCGCGCGCGACCGGGCCGGTGCTGATCCATGCGCTGACGGTCAAGGGCAAGGGCTATGCGCCGGCCGAAGCCAGCCCCGACCGGTATCACGGCGTGGTGAAGTTCGACAAGGCGACGGGCGCGCAGGCCAAGTCGGGCAGCAACCTGCCCGCCTACACCAAGGTGTTCGGCGAGGCGCTGACGGCCGAGGCGGCGCGCGATCCGCGCATCGTCGCGATCACCGCCGCCATGCCGTCGGGCACCGGTTTGGACATCATGGCCAAGCGGTTTCCCGCGCGCGTGTTCGACGTGGGCATCGCCGAACAGCATGGCGTTACCTTTGCCGCGGGCCTCGCGGCCAGCGGGATGCGCCCCTTCTGCGCGATCTATTCCACCTTCCTGCAACGCGGCTACGACCAGATCGTGCACGATGTGGCGTTGCAGAACCTGCCCGTCCGCTTCGCGCTGGACCGGGCGGGCCTGGTCGGGGCGGACGGGGCCACGCATTGCGGGGCCTTCGATGTGGGGTATCTCGGCAATCTTCCGAACTTCACCGTCATGGCCCCGGGCGACGAGGCCGAGCTTGTCCACATGGTCGCCACCGCCGCGGCGCATGACGCAGGCCCGATCGCCTTCCGCTACCCGCGCGGGACCGGCAGCGGCGCCGCACTGCCCGACAGCGGCGTGCCGCTGGCCATCGGCAAGGGCCGGGTGCTGCGCGAGGGCGAAGGGGCCGCGATCCTGTCCTATGGCGCGCACCTCGCCGAATGCCTCGCGGCGGCCGATCTGCTGGCGGCGCAGGGGCTGCGGGTGACGGTGGCCGATGCGCGCTTCGCAAAGCCGCTCGACACCGCGCTGATCGCGCAGCTGGTCCGGCACCACCCCGTGCTCGTCACGGTGGAACAGGGCGCCACGGGCGGCTTCGGGGCGCTGGTGCTGCACCACCTGGCCAATACCGGCGGGCTCGACCACGGGGTGCGGGTGCGCACCATGACGCTGCCGGACCGTTTCATCGACCAGGCCGAGCCGGCGGTGATGTATGCCTGGGCGGGCCTGTCGGCCCCGGACATCGCCCGAACCGTGGCAGATGCCGCCGCGGCGCGGCGGGTGCGCCTGGTGTCCGGGGGCTGATCGGCGCGCGACCCGCCGCGGCCGTGCCGCTGCGTCCGGGCCCGCTTGGCGGGGTGCTGTTGCGCCGCAGCACTAGAACGCGCGGTCCCGGGGGCCTATACCGGCGACAGGCTGGGGGGCCGAACGGAAGGACGACCGCAATGGCATTGCGCCTTGCTGCGGGGGTGTTGGCTGCCCTGCTCGCCGCAACCCCCGCGCCGGCCCAGGACCGGGTGACACTCGGCCGTGGCACGCTTTTGACCAACGACCTGCTGGGCGACGGGCGCGACCGCTGGCGCACCGGGTCCTATAGTTTCAGCCTGACGCGCGGCGAGGCATGGACCGGACAGCTGCCCGACCGCCCGTTGGCGCTGATCGAATGGCGCCTGCGGGGCGAGATCGTGGCGCCTGCCCGCCTGACCGCGCCCTCGCCGGCCGACCGCCGCTATGCCGGGATCGCCACGGTCGGACTGCACACGCATTTCGCCCGCGCCGGCTGGGACGTGGCGGCAGGGGCGGAACTTGCGCTGGTGGGGCCCATGACCGGCCTCGATCTGTTGCAGCAGGGCTTCCACGATGCGTTCGGTCTGCCGTCGCCCGCCGCGGCGCGCGCACAGCAATTGCCCAACGCGCTCTATCCGGGCGCCCTGATCGAGGTGTCGCGCCCCATCGACCGCGGGGCCGTTCTGCTGCGGCCCTTCGTCGAGGCGCAGGCGGGGGTCGAGACGCTGGCCCGTGCCGGCCTCGACGTGACGATCGGCGGCTTCGGTTACCGCGACCTGACGGTGCGCGACAGCGTGACCGGCCATCGCTATCGCGCCACGAGGCCCGATGTGCCGACGGGCCTGTCCTTCGTGTTCGGCGGCGACATCGCGCATGTGGCGGGCAGCGCCCTTTTGCCCGGCGGCGGCGTGCGGGCCGAGCCGCTGCGCACCCGGCTGCGCGCCGGGTTGCACTGGCAGGGCGACAGGGCCGAGTTCTTCTACGGCATCTCGCGCCTCGGGCGCGAGTTCCAGGGCCAGCCGGTAGAGCAGACCGTGGGCGCCGTCCATCTGCGGATTCGTTTCTGACCGCGTCCCTTTGCGGTGGCTGTTGCACCGGCGCCATAGCGGTTGCCCGCGGGACACGTTAACGTTTTGTTAACAGAAGAACCAACCGAGCAGGTTCCGTGATGTCAGGCTGGGGCGCGTCCGCGGGTGGGGGCACGTGGGCGCTGTGCTGGACGCAGACCGAGGCGGCGGGGGTCCCCGCGCCGCCGTCCGGCATCCTTGCGCCCGGGTCGTCGTGGCGATGGACAGGGGCGGCGACGCGGATCGAGGCGCCCTTCGCGCCGCTGCGGCTCGACCGCGCGGCCGGGGCCGAGGCGCTGCGGCGGCGCGCCGCGCGGATCGCGCCGCGGCTGAGCGGCCTTGCCCCCCGCCGCAGCCCTGAACCGGACGACGCGCCGCCCGCGGGCGGCTTCGTTTTGACCGACGGTCTTCGCCGCTATCCGGCCGCTGTCGTGACGCCGCCGGGGGCGCGCTGGCCGGTCGTCTTCTTCGACGGGCCGCCACCGCCGCCGGGGCAGGACCTGTGGGTGGTCGAGGCGCGCCTCGACGCTGCCGACGCGGACCCGGCGCGGGCGGCGGGCGGGGTGATCTGCTTCACCCCCGGCACGCGCCTTGCGGTGCCCGGCGGCACCACGGCGATCGAGGATCTGCGGCCGGGCGACGCTGTCCTGACCGCCGACGACGGGCCGCAACCGGTGATCTGGACCGGGCGGCGGGTGCTGACCGGCGCGCGCCTCTACGCCATGCCGCACCTTCGGCCGGTGCGCATCCGCGCCGACGCCTTCGGCACCGGACGGCCCGACGTGCCGCTGGTGGTGTCGCCGCAGCACCGGCTGCTGGTGCGCGGCCCTGCCGCCCGCGCGCTCTGGGGCGAGGCCGAGGTGCTGGTCGAGGCTGCGCATCTGGTGGACGACCGCCGGGTGACGGTCGATCTGTCGGCCCGCAGCGTGACCTACATCCATATCCTGCTTGCGGCGCATCAGGTCGTCTTCGCCAATGGGGTGGAGACGGAAAGCTTCCACCCCGCCGCGGCGGCCGAGGGCAGCCTCGATCCCGCCGATGCCGCGCAGCTGGCCGCCGCGATGCCCGATCCGGCGCGTTACGGCGGCTTTGCCCGCCGCCCCCTCAACGCGGCCGAGGCGGCGCTGCTGCGGCACGAGGGCGGCCGGGCGGCGGCCGCTTGACGCGCCCCCCGGCATCGCTATAAGCGCCACCACCCGCCAGGTGCGCCCGGCAGGGGCTTCATTGGTGTTGGCGGCCCCCGCAAGGGGATGCCTGTCGGCCCCGCCGTCCCGCAAGGGCGAGGGGGCAGAGGACAACGCCCTTCGACAACGCGAAGAAGGAGATCAGCCGGTGACGAAACGCACCGCTGCCAAGTACAAGATCGACCGCCGGATGGGCGAGAACATCTGGGGCCGCCCCAAGTCGCCCGTCAACAAGCGCGAATACGGCCCCGGCCAGCATGGCCAGCGCCGCAAGACGAAGCTCAGCGACTTCGGCATCCAGCTACGCGCCAAGCAGAAGCTGAAGGGCTATTACGGCGACCTGACAGAGAAGCAGTTCCGGCGCATCTACGCCGAGGCGGCCCGCGTCACCGGCGACACGTCGGAAAACCTGATCGGCCTGCTCGAACGCCGCCTCGATGCGGTCGTCTACCGCGCCAAGTTCGTGCCGACCGTGTTCGCCGCGCGTCAGATGGTGAACCACGGCCACGTCACGGTGAACGGCAAGCGCGTCAACATCGCGTCCTATCGCGTCAAGGAGGGCGACGTGATCGCCCTGCGAGAAAAGGCGCGGCAGATGGCGCTGGTGCTGGAAGCGGTGGCGCTGACCGAACGGGACGTGCCCGACTATCTCGAGGTCGATCACAACAAGATGACCGCGACCTTCCTGCGCACGCCCAAGCTGGGCGACGTGCCCTATCCGGTGAAGATGGAACCGAACCTGGTCGTCGAATACTTCGCCAAGAACTGATCCGGTCCCGGACCGGATCGCGGGGGCCGCACCGGACTGCCGGCGCGGCCCTTCGTCATGGGTCCGTCGTCAAGGCAGCAGGCCGGTCCGCCACAGGCGGATGCGCAGGCCGCCGTGCGCCACCGGCCGCCCGGCCGGCAGGAACGGCAGGCCGGTCGAGGCAGCCAGCCCGTCGTCGGACGTGATCACGCCGACGCGCCAGCCGCGGAACCGCGCCGACAGCGTCGCCCCGAGCGCGCCGTAGAGCGCATGCAGCAGCCGCCGGTCGCCGATCCGCCCGCCGTAGGGCGGGTTGGTCAGGACGATGCCCGGCGGCCCTGCGGGCGGCACCGCGTCGCTGACGGCGGCGCGGGCGAAGTCGGTCAGCCCCGCCACGCCCGCGCGCTCGGCGTTGGCGCGCGCCATGCGCACCGCGCCGTCGTCGCGGTCCGATCCATGGAAGCGGAGGCCGGGGTCGCGCGGGCCGGGGGCGGCGGCGCGCAGGGCTGCGACCGCGGCAGGATCGTGGGTCGCCAGGTGCTCGAACGCAAAGGCGCGCGACCGCCCGGGCAGAAGGCCGGCGGCGATCCCGGCCGCTTCGATGGGGATGGTGCCCGACCCGCACATGGGATCGACCACCGGCTCCGTGCCGCCGAACCCCATCCGCATCAGGAACAGCGCGGCGAGGTTTTCGCGCAGCGGCGCCTTGCCGACCGCCAGCTTCTGCCCGCGCAGGTGCAGCGCGGGGCCCGTCGTGTCGAGGCTGAGGGTGCACAGATCGTCGTCGATCCGCGCGATGAGGCGCAGGGGCGCGTCCTCGGCAACCGGAATGCCGACGGCGTCCAGTGCAGCCGCGATCCGGTCGGCCGCCGCGCCTTCGTGCCAGATGCGGCTTCCGGTGCAGGTCGCCGCGACCCTCACCGGCACGCCGGCGCGCAGCGTTTCGGTCCAGGGGAACCGCCGCGCGCGCTTGTCGAGCTGTGCGAGGTGCAGCGCGCGGAAGGCGCCGATGCGCGCCAGCACCCGCGCCGGTCCGCGCAACGCGAGGTTCGCCCGCCAGACCTCGTGCCAGCCGCCCGCCAGCGTCACGCCGCCGGGCAGGGTGCCGGTCACCGCGAACCCCGCCCCGCGCGCCTCCGCTGCGGCCTCGGGTTCGAGGCCGGGGGGCACGACCAGCAGGATCTCGAAGGCATCCATGCGCCCCGCTCGCACGGGGCGGCGGCGCGCGCAAGCCGCGTCTGCGGGAAGCCGCCGCAGGCGCCTGCGCGCACTGGCGCGCCCGGGCGCACCCGGCTAGAACAGATGCGCACCAGGGGGCAGCATGGCCAACGACATCCGACCGCAGCCGGGGATCCTCGACATCGCGCTCTATGAGGGCGGGGCGGCCCATGTCGCGGGGGTGTCGAACGTCGTCAAGCTTTCGTCGAACGAAAATCCGTTCGGCCCCTCGGATCGCGCCCGCGACGCCTATCTGCGCGCGGTCCATGCCCTGCACCGCTACCCGTCCACCGATCACGCAGTCCTGCGCCAGGCGATCGCCGAGGTCCACGGTCTCGATGCGGGGCGGGTGATCTGCGGCGTCGGGTCGGACGAGATCATCGGCCTGCTCTGCCAGGCCTATGCGGGTCCCGGCGACGAGGTGGTGCATACCGAACACGGCTTCCTGATGTATCGCATCTATGCGCTCGCGGCCGGGGCCACCCCGGTCAGCGTCCCCGAGCGCGAGCGGACGGCCGACATCGACGCCATCCTCGCCGCCTGCAACCGGCGCACGCGGATCGTGTTCCTCGCCAATCCCAACAACCCGACCGGCACCATGGTCGGTGCGGGCGAGCTGCAGCGGTTGGCCGAGCGTCTGCCGCGGCAGGCGATCCTCGTGCTGGACGGTGCCTATGCCGAATACGTCGCGGGTTACGACGGCGGCGCGGCGCTGGCCGATGCGCGCGAGAACGTGGTGATGACGCGCACGTTCTCGAAGATCTACGGGCTCGGCGGGCTGCGGGTCGGCTGGGGCTACGGGCCGCGCGCCGTCATCGACGTGCTGAACCGCGTGCGGGGGCCCTTCAACCTGTCCACCCCTGCGCTCGAGGCGGCCGAGGCCGCCGTGCGCGACCAGGACCACGTCGCCCGCTGCCGGGCCGAGAACGCCCGGATGCGCGGCTGGCTGGCCGAGGCGCTGGCGGAATTCGGCGTGCCGTCCGACACGTCGCTGGCGAACTTCATCCTGGCGCGGTTCGCCGACGCGGCCGAGGCCGAGGCCGCCGACGCGCACCTGAAGGCCCAGGGTCTGATCGTCCGGCAGGTCGGCAGCTATGGCCTGCCGCACTGCCTGCGGATCACCGTGGGCGACGAGGCATCGTGCCGCCGCGTCGCCCATGCGATCGGCCAGTTCAAGGGCGCGCGCTGATGGCGGCGGATGCGGGGCAGGGCGGGGCGGGGCCGCTCTACGGGCGGGTGGCGCTGATCGGCCTTGGCCTGATCGCCTCGTCGATGGCCCATGCGATGCGGGCTGCGGGCCTCTGCCGCCACATCGCGGGGCATGCGCCGTCGGCCGCGACGCGCGCCGTTGCGCGCGAGCTCTTCTGCGACAGCGTGCACGACACGGCCGCCGGGGCTGCGGCGGGGGCCGACCTCGTGGTGCTGGCGGTGCCCGTGGGGGCCATGGGCGCGGTCGCGGCGGCCATTGCGCCGGCGCTGACACCGGGGGCGACGGTGACCGACGTGGGGTCGGTCAAGCAGGCGGTGGTCGCGGCGGTGGCCCCGCACGTGCCGCCGGGCGTCCACTTCATCCCCGGCCATCCGATCGCGGGGACGGAACATTCCGGGCCCCGGTCGGGCTTCGCCACGCTGTTCCGCAACCGCTGGTGGCTTCTGACGCCGCTGCCGGGCACCGATCCGGCCGCGCTCGCGCGGTTGCGGGCGCTGTGCGAGGGGATGGGCGCCAACGTCGATGCGATGGACCCCGCGCACCACGACCTGGTGCTGGCGGTGACCAGCCACGTGCCCCACCTGATCGCCTACACGATGGTCGGGGTGGCCGACGACCTGCGGCGCGTGACCGACAGCGAGGTGATCCGCTATTCCGCGGCCGGCTTCCGCGACTTCACCCGGATCGCGGCGTCCGACCCGGTGATGTGGCGCGATGTGTTCCTGACCAACAAGGATGCGACGCTCGACATCCTCGGCCGCTTCACGGAAGAGCTGTTCGCGCTGCAGCGGGCGATCCGCCTCGGCGACGGGCCGCACCTGCACGCCTATTTCACCCGCACCCGGGCGATCCGGCGGGGAATCATCGAGGCGGGGCAGGATACCGCCGCACCCGACTTCGGTCGCGCCGCCGCCGCTGCCGGGGGCGAGGGCGTGCCGCAGGCGGTAGCGCTGCCGGGTCAACGCCGGTGAGGGCGGCCGCCATCGTCGCCGCGCTGCTGGCCGCGGCGCAGCCCGTATGGGCCCAGGCGCCCGCGCCGGCGGGCGCGATCCCCTTCGCGCTGATCCTCGAGAGCCACCCGTCGCTGCTGCCGCCTGCCGTGCCGGTTCCGGGTTCGGCGGCCGCCGCCGGGCCGACCGCCGACGCCACCGCAGCCCCCCGGCCGCGCCAGAGGCCAGCCGCCGATGCCGATGCCGCTTCGGCCGCGGCCCGGCCGCCGGTGCGGCCGCGCTCGCGCCCGGGGGCACCGGCCGCGTCCGGCGCCGCCGCCGTTCCGCTCGAGGCGCAGGCGGCAAAGCCCT
>CALIZF010000049.1 GCA_938028765.1 uncultured Paracoccaceae bacterium | reverse complement strand
CGGGCTATTTCGAGGCCTTCGCGCGCGAGCCGCCCGGCCCCCTCTTCATGCTGATCAGCCTGGTGCCGGCAGCGATCGTATACACTTGGCTGTTTCTTCATACGGGCCACAGCGTGCTTGCGGTTATCCTTTTTCACTGGGAACCGCCGCGCCCGGCTGCACCGGGATCGGGCAGCGGCACCGGCGGCGCAGGCCGTGCCGCCGCGGGCCCGCCCCTGACCGCAGGCGAGATCGACGGGCTGCGCCGCGCGATCAGCGCCTGCTGGTCGGTCGGCAGCGCCTCGACCGACACGCTGCGGTCGGTCGTGCTGGTCGGCATCGCCATGCGCCGCGACGGCACGCCCGAAACCGTCCGACTGATCCGCGCCGATGCGCCGACCGAGGCGGCCGGCCGCACCGCCTACGACATCGCGCGGCGCACGATCCTGCGCTGCGCCGCCAACGCGAGCCTGCCGCCCGAGAAATACGACACCTGGCGGGAGATCGAGATGGAATTCGACTACAGGGGGATGCGGCTGCGATGAGACCACCCCACGCAATCGTGAAGCGGCTTGTGGCGCAGCCTCGCCCCCCGCGCGGTATGGGGCGGAAAAGGGATGGTGCGGCCTTGACGAGGGTGTGGGCGATGCGGGTGTGCGGGGCGATTGCGGCCGTTCTCCTGGTGCTGGCGGCTGCGCCGCCGGCCGTCGCGCAACCGCTGCGCATCCAGATCACCGAAGGGGTGATCGAGCCCCTGCCCATCGCGGTGCCCATCTTCGTGGACGAGGGCGGCGCGGGGCAGGCGGCGGCCGACATCACGCGCCTCGTGATCGCCGACCTCGAAGGATCGGGCCTCTTCCGCGCGGTGCCGCAGGCGGCGCACATCGCGCGCATCGCCGACTTCAACGCGCCGGTCAGCTATCCCGACTGGCGTGCGATCAACGCCCAGGGGCTGGTGACCGGGGCGGTCAGCCGGCAGGGCGACCGGCTGGTGGTCAAGTTCCGCCTGTTCGACGTGTTTTCGGGCCAGCAGATGGGCGAGGGGTTGCAGTTCGCCGGCACGCCGCAAAGCTGGCGGCGGATGGCGCACAAGGTGGCCGACGCGGTCTATTCCCGGATCACCGGCGAGGGCGGCTACTTCGACAGCCGCGTGGTGTTCGTGCTCGAGTCCGGGCCGAAGAACGCGCGGGTCAAGCGGCTTGCCGTCATGGACTATGACGGGGCGAACGTGCAGGCCCTGACCGACGGCAGCGCGATCGTGCTGGCCCCGCGGTTCTCGCCCGCCGGCGACCGGATCCTCTACACAAGCTACGAAAGCGGCTTCCCGCAGATCGTGCTGATGGACGTGGCCACCGGCGCGCGGCAGCGGCTGGGCGAGCAGCCCGGCGAGATGACCTTCGCCCCCCGCTTCTCGCCCGACGGGCGGACGGTCGTCTTCAGCCTCGCGCAGGGCGGCAATACCGACATCTACGCGCTCGACCTCGGCTCGGGCCGGCGCACCCGGCTGACCAGTGCGCCCTCGATCGAGACCGGCCCGTCCTATTCGCCCGACGGGCGCGAGATCGTGTTCGAAAGCGACCGGGCGGGCACCCAGCAGATCTATATCATGCCCGCGGCGGGCGGCGAGCCGCGGCGCATCAGCCGCGGCGAAGGGCGCTACGGCACCCCGGTCTGGAGCCCGCGGGGCGATCTGATCGCCTTCACCAAGCAGCTGGGCGGGCGCTTCCACATCGGCGTGATGCGCACCGACGGCAGCGAGGAACGGCTGCTGACGTCGTCGTTCCTCGACGAAGGGCCGACCTGGGCCCCGAACGGCCGCGTCGTGATGTTCACGCGCGAACAGGCGGGCGAGGGCGGCGTGCCGGGCCTCTACATCGTGGACATCACCGGCCGGGGCGAGCCGCGGCGGATCCCCATGCAGGGCGGCGCGTCCGATCCGGCGTGGTCGCCGCTCCTACCCTAGGGGCGGATTCCCCCGGCGCGGCGATCCTGTTATGGTGGCGGAAACGAGAACGATAACCTTGCGAGGACGGGCATGACGACATTCGGAAAAGGGGTGCTGCTGCTGGCGGCCGGGCTGGCGCTGGCCGCCTGCAACAACCCCGGCCGCTTCGGCGCGGACGGCGCCGGCGGTGTCGGCGGCGCGGGCGGGGCCCGCGGCGGCTTCGGCGGGCCGGGCGTGACGACCGGGGGCCTCGGCGACCCGTCGAACCCCGCGTCGATCGCCTACTTCAACCAGACCGTGGGCGACCGGGTGTTCTTCGCGGTAGACCAGTCCACCCTGTCGGCCGAGGCGCGCGCGACGCTGACCGGCCAGGCGCGGTGGCTGAACGCCAACACGCAATACGGCATCATCGTCGAGGGCCACGCCGACGAACAGGGAACGCGGGAATACAACCTCGCCCTCGGCGCACGCCGCGCCAGCGCCGCGCAGGACTTCCTCGTCGCGCAGGGCGTGGCGCCCGGCCGCATCCGCACCGTGAGCTACGGCAAGGAACGGCCCGTCGAGGTCTGCTCGACCGAGGCGTGCTACGCCAAAAACCGCCGGGCGGTGACGGTCCTCAGCCTCGGGGCGGGATCGTAACGGCGATGCGGGCGGTCGCGCTGATCCTTGCGCTTCTGCTGCCCGCGGTGGCGGGCGCGCAGGATCGCGCGCAGACGCTGGCCGACATCCGGGCGGAACTCGGCGCCCTCGGGGCCGAGATCGCGGCGCTGCGGGCCGAGATGACGGGGTCGGGGTCGCTTGCGGCCTTCGGCGGCGTCACGGCGCTCGACCGGATGGATGCGCTCGAGGCGGCCTTGACCAGCCTCAACGCCCGGACCGAGGCCCTGCAGCTGCGCATCGACCGGATCGTGGCGGACGGGACGAACCGCATCGCCGACCTCGAGTTCCGCCTGACCGAGCTCGAGGGCGGCGACCCCGCCGGCCTCGGCACGCCCCGCCCCCTGGGCGAGCCCGCGCCGGCCGCGTCGGCTGTTGTCGCGCCTGTGCAACCCGCAGCATCCGGCAGCGCTGCCGCCGACCTCGGCCGGGCCCGGGAGGTGCTCGGCCAGGGTGACTTTCGCACCGCCCTCGCGCTCGTTGCGCCCCATGCCGCGCCCGGCGCGGATGATGCGCTGAGGGGCGAGGCGCTGTTCCTCCAGGGCCGCGCGCTGGAAGGGCAGGGCGATACAGCGGCGGCCGCACGGGCCTTTCTCGATAGTTTCTCGGGCTATCCCGCCGGGCCCGCGGCGGCGGATGCGCTGTTCCGCCTCGGCCTTGCGCTGGGAACGCTCGGCCAGCGGGCCGAAGCCTGCATCACGCTGGCCGAGGTCGGCCTGCGCTATCCCGGCAGCGCGGCGGCGGCCGAGGCTGCTGCGGCGGCGGCGACGCTGGCCTGCGGGTGAGCCGCGCCCGCCTGGCGGCTCTGGTCGCGGCGGGCCTCGGGCCGCTGCCCGCGGGTCGGCTGGGGGTCGCCGTCTCGGGCGGGTCGGATTCGATGGCGCTCCTGCATCTTCTGGCCGACCATGCGCGGGACGGCGGGCCGCCGCTGGCGGTCGTGACCGTCAACCACCACCTGCGTCCCGATGCCGCGGCCGATGCTGCGGCGGTCGCGGCCGCCTGTGCGGCCCTCGGCGTGCCCCATGCGGTGCGCGACTGGCACTGGGACGGGCGCGGCAACCTCGAGGCTGCGGCGCGCGCGGGTCGGACGGCCGCGATCGCGGCCTGGGCGAGGGGCGAGGGGATCGGTGCGGTGGCCCTCGGCCACACGTTGGACGACCAGGCGGAAACGGTACTGATGCGGCTGGCGCGCGGGTCCGGTGTGGACGGCCTCGCCGGCATGGCGGCGCGGCGGCGGGCGCATGGCCTGCTGTGGCTGCGGCCGCTGCTGGCCGCGCGGCGGGCCGATCTTCGCGCCGACCTTCGGGCGCGCGGGGTCGCATGGCGCGAGGATCCGATGAACGACAATCCCGCCTTCGACCGGGTGAAGGCGCGGCGGGCGCTTGCCGCGCTGGCGCCCCTCGGCGTGACGGTCGAGGGACTGGCCGCCACCGCCGACTGGATGGCGCTGGCGCGCGCTGCGCTCGACGCGCAGGCGGCGGACGCGCGGGGGCGGGTCTGGACCGCCGAGGCGGGCGACGTGCTGTTCGACGCTGCAGCCCTTGCGGCGATGCCGCGCGAGGTGCAACTGCGCCTGCTGTCGGGCGCGCTGCGGTGGGTGGCCGGCGCGCCCTACCGCCCCCGGCTGGCGGCGCTGCTGGCGCTGCACACCGCGCTGGCCGCGCCGTGCCGGCGGACGCTGCACGGCTGCCTCGTCACCCGCCGGGGCGCCGCGATCCGGGTGGGGCGCGAGCCGCGCGCCGCGCTGGCCGCGCCGCCTGCGCCGCCGGGCGCCCCCTGGGACGGGCGGTGGATCGTCGCGGGGCCGTTTCCGCCCGGGGCGACGGTAGCCGCGCTCGGCCCTGCGGACCTTGCGGCGCTTCCCCTGCGCCGGCGAGACTTGCCGGGTGCGACGCTGGCCGCCTCGCCGGCCGTCCGCGCGGGCGGGCGGGTCATCGCGGCCCCGGTCGCCGCACCGTCGCCGGACTGGACCGCAAGTGCCGCAGGTGACCCTTTCGTCGCGGGCGGGGCGGATTGAACCCGCACCCGTTATCTCTATCTTGTGGAATGCCCGCCCCGATGCGGTGCCCGAACCCGAGGAGCCTTGCCCGTGGGCAACATGCGCAACATCGCGTTCTGGGTCGTCCTGTTCCTTCTGATCCTTGCGCTGTTCAACCTGTTCAGCGGGGGTCAGGGAACATCGTCGGCCCGGTCCATCTCGTATTCCGACTTCATCAGCCGGGTTGACAACGGCACCGTGTCCTCGGTCGTGCTGGACGGCGAGCGGGTGATCGTGCGGTCGCGCGACGGCGGGCAGTATGTGACGATCCGCCCGCAGGGCGAGAACGTGGCAGACCGCCTGATCGCCCGCGGGGTCGAGGTGCGGGCCGAACCGCAGGAGCAGTCGGGCATCCTGTCGGCGCTGTCGCTATGGCTGCCCTTCCTCGTCCTGATCGGCATCTGGATCTTCTTCATGAACCGGATGCAGGGCGGCGGGCGCGGCGGCGCGATGGGCTTCGGCAAGAGCCGCGCGAAACTTCTGACGGAAAAGCACGGCCGCGTGACCTTCGACGATGTGGCGGGGATCGACGAGGCCAAGGAAGAGCTTGAGGAGATCGTCGAGTTCCTGCGCAACCCGCAGAAGTTCAGCCGCCTCGGCGGGAAGATTCCGAAAGGCGCGCTCCTCGTCGGTCCGCCCGGCACCGGCAAGACCCTGCTTGCGCGCGCCATCGCGGGCGAGGCGGGCGTGCCGTTCTTCACCATCTCGGGGTCCGACTTCGTGGAGATGTTCGTGGGTGTCGGCGCGTCTCGCGTGCGCGACATGTTCGAGCAGGCCAAGAAGAACGCGCCCTGCATCGTGTTCATCGACGAGATCGACGCGGTCGGCCGCGCCCGCGGCGTCGGCATCGGCGGCGGCAACGATGAACGCGAGCAGACGCTGAACCAGCTTTTGGTCGAGATGGACGGGTTCGAGGCGAACGAAGGCGTGATCATCGTCGCTGCGACGAACCGCAAGGACGTGCTCGACCCCGCGCTGCTGCGGCCCGGCCGGTTCGACCGGCAGATTCATGTGCCGAACCCCGACATCAAGGGTCGCGAGAAGATCCTGCAGGTGCATGCGCGCAAGGTGCCGATCGGCCCCGACGTGGATCTGCGCACCATCGCTCGCGGCACGCCCGGCTTCTCGGGCGCCGACCTGGCCAACCTTGTGAACGAGGCGGCGCTGATGGCCGCGCGCGTCGGCCGCCGCTTCGTCACGATGGAGGATTTCGAGAACGCCAAGGACAAGGTGATGATGGGTGCGGAGCGTCGCAGCATGGTCATCACCCCCGATCAGAAGGAAAAGACCGCCTATCACGAGGCCGGCCATGCGATCGTCGGGATGGCGCTGCCGAAGTGCGATCCGGTCTACAAGGCGACCATCATTCCGCGCGGCGGGGCCCTGGGCATGGTTGTCAGCCTGCCCGAGATGGACCGGCTCAACATGCATAAGGACGAGGCCAAGCAGAAGATCGCCATGACGATGGCGGGCCAGGCAGCCGAGATCATCAAGTACGGCGAGGAGGGGGTTTCCTCGGGTCCTGCGGGCGACATCATGCAGGCCAGTCAGCTCGCGCGCGCGATGGTGATGCGCTGGGGCATGTCCGACCTCGTCGGCAACATCGACTACGCCGAGGCGCACGAGGGATATCAGGGCAACACTGGCGGCTTTTCGGTCTCGGCGCATACGAAGGAGCTGATCGAGAACGAGGTGAAGCGCATCATCGACGAAGGTTACGAGACGGCGCGGCGAATCCTGCTCGAGCGGAGCGAGGAATTCGAGCGCCTGGCCAAGGGCCTTCTGGAGTACGAGACGCTGACCGGCGACGAGATTCGCAAGGTCATCGCGGGCGAACCGCTCGACGGCGGCGAACCGCCTGCCGACAAGCCCAAGGGCGGCGGCATCCCCAGCCTGGTCTCCATCCCGCGCACCAAGCCGCGCAACCGCCCGGCCGACGGCGGGCTGGAACCCAAGCCCACGACCTGACCGGCTGCATCCGGTGATGCAACCCGCGCCCGACTGCGATGCCCGCCCTCCACCGGGGCGGGCATCGGAGTCTCAAGCCTGCGCCCGGGACGGGTGACGCGATGGGGGCGCTGGCGCCCACCGACCATGTCGGCACGGTCGTGTGGCTGGGGCGGGTGGCCGACCGGGCCGCAGCGCTGCGGTCGGAACCGGTTGCCGAACTGCGCCTGACCTTCGCGGGGCCAGAGGGCGAGGCACATGCGGGCCTCGTCCGCGGGGCCTGTTCCCGCGTGGCGGCGCTATATCCGAAGGGCACGCCGATCCGCAACACGCGGCAGCTGTCGGTTCTGTCGGCCGAGGAGCTGCGCGCCATCGCCGCCGCGATGGACCTGCCCGCGCTCGACCCCGCGCTGCTCGGCGCCACGGCGGTGATCGAGGGCATCCCCGACTTCACCCATGTGCCCCCGTCGTCGCGCCTTCAGGCCGAACCGGGCGGCGCCACCGTGACGGTGGACATGGAGAACCTGCCCTGCGCGCTGCCCGCGCGGGCGATCGAGGGCGAGGCCCCGGGCTTCGGGGCGCGGTTCAGGCCGGCCGCGCGGGGGCGGCGCGGCGTGACCGCGTGGGTCGAGCGGGAAGGGGTCTGGCGGCTGGGCGACCGGGTGCGCCTGCACGTCCCTGCGCAGCGCCCCTGGCGCTCTGGCGGCTGACCGCCGCAAGGCCGATGCCGCATCCTGTGCGCAGGGGGTCGGGTTTGGTTCTGCCGGACGGAGAGGTGCGGAATACCGTCGCGCACGATTTGCCGCTTGCCGGGGAGGGCGACGGATGGCCATGCCGACCGACATCGAGATTGCGCGCGCCGCAAAGAAGAAGCCGATCCAAGAGGTCGGGGCGCGCCTCGGCATTCCCGCCGACAGCCTGATCCCCTACGGCCACGACAAGGCAAAGGTCGCGGCCGGCTTCATTGCCGGCATCCAGGGGCGGCCGGACGGAAAGCTGATCCTCGTGACCGCGATCAACCCCACGCCGGCGGGCGAGGGCAAGACGACGACAACCGTCGGCCTCGGCGACGGGCTGAACCGGATCGGCAAGCGGGCGGTGGTGTGCATCCGCGAAGCCTCGCTCGGCCCGAACTTCGGCATGAAGGGGGGGGCGGCCGGCGGCGGCATGGCGCAGGTCGTGCCGATGGAAGACATGAACCTGCACTTCACCGGCGATTTCCATGCGATCACTGCCGCGCACAACCTGCTCGCCGCGCTGATCGACAACCACATCTACTGGGGCAATGCGCTCGACATCGACGAGCGGCGGATCGTCTGGCGGCGCGTGATGGACATGAACGACCGCGCCCTGCGCGACATCGTGGTGTCGCTCGGCGGGGTCGCCAACGGCTTTCCGCGGCAGACGGGGTTCGACATCACGGTTGCGTCCGAGGTGATGGCGATCCTATGCCTCGCCCGCGACCTTGCGGACCTCGAACGCCGCCTCGGCGACATCGTCGTGGCCTATACCCGCGACCGGCGCCCCGTCCACGCGCGCGACCTGAACGCCCCCGGGGCGATGGCCGTGCTGCTGAAGGATGCAGTGCTGCCGAACCTGGTCCAGACGCTGGAGAACAACCCCGCCTTCGTCCACGGCGGCCCCTTCGCCAACATCGCGCATGGCTGCAACTCGGTCGTCGCCACCACGACGGCGCTGAAGCTGGCCGACTATGTGGTGACCGAGGCGGGCTTCGGCGCCGACCTCGGGGCTGAGAAGTTCTTCGACATCAAGTGCCGCAAGGCGCATCTGAAGCCCGCCGCCGCGGTGATCGTGGCGACGGTGCGGGCGCTGAAGATGAACGGCGGGGTGGAAAAGGCCGATCTCGGGCGCGAGGATGTCGCCGCGGTGACGCGCGGCTGCGCGAACCTCGCCCGGCATGTGCAGAACGTGCAGGGCTTCGGCGTGCCGGTGATCGTCGCCATCAACCACTTCGCCAGCGACACGGCGGCCGAGATCGCCGCGGTGCAGGCGCAGGCGGCCGATCTGGGGGTCGAGGCAGTGCTGTGTCGCCATTGGGCCGAAGGGTCGGCCGGGATCGAGGACCTCGCGCGCAAGGTGGTCGCGCTGGCCGAACGGCCCTCGGCCTTCGCCCCGCTCTACCCCGACGCGATGCCGCTCTGGGACAAGATCGAGATGATCGCGCACCGCATCTACCGGGCCGGTCAGGTGACCGCCGACCGCGCCATCCGCGATCAGCTTGCGGCCTGGGAAAAGGCGGGTTACGGCCACTTGCCGGTCTGCATGGCCAAGACGCAATATTCCTTCTCGGCCGATCCCGCGCTGCGCGGTGCGCCCGAGGGGCATGTGCTGCCGGTGCGCGAGGTGCGGCTGTCGGCGGGGGCGGGGTTCGTGGTGGCGATCTGCGGCGAGATCATGACAATGCCCGGCCTGCCGAAGGTTCCGGCCGCCGAGACGATCCGGCTCGACTCGATGGGGCGGGTCGAGGGGCTGTTCTGATGGCCGCGATCATCGACGGCAAGGCCTTCGCCGAACGCCTGCGCGCCCGCATCAGCGCCGCGGCGGCGGCGATGCCGGTGCGGCCCGGCCTTGCGGTGGTGCTCGTGGGCGAGGATCCCGCAAGCCAGGTCTATGTGCGCAACAAGCACGCGGCGACGGTCGCGGCCGGCATGGCCTCGTTCGAACATCGCCTGCCCGCCAATACCGCGCCCGACAGCCTGCTGGCGCTGATCGCCCGGCTGAATGCCGACCCCGCGGTGCATGGCATTCTCGTGCAGCTGCCGCTGCCCGCGCACCTCGACGCGACCGCCGTCATCAACGCGATCGACCCCGCCAAGGATGTGGACGGGTTCCACGTCGTCAACGCCGGCCGCCTCGCCACCGGACAGCCCGCGATGGTGCCCTGCACGCCGCTCGGTTGCCTGATGCTGCTGCGCGACCGGCTGGGGTCGCTCGCGGGGGCTGAGGCGGTGGTGGTCGGCCGTTCCACGATCGTGGGCAAGCCGATGGCGCAGCTTCTGATCGGCGAAAGCTGCACGGTGACGGTCGCCCATTCACGCACCCGCGACCTCGCCGACGTGACCCGCCGCGCCGACATCCTGGTTGCGGCGGTCGGCCGGGCCGAGATGATCGGCGCTGCGCATGTCCGCCCCGGTGCCACGGTGATCGACGTCGGCATCAACCGCGTTGCGCGCGATGGCCGGTCGCGCCTTGTGGGCGATGTGGATTTCGCCGCAGTCGAACCCCTCGCCGGGGCCATCACCCCTGTGCCGGGCGGCGTCGGCCCCATGACCATCGCCTGCCTTCTCGCCAATACGCTGACGGCCGCCGCCCGCATTCACGGGTTGCCGGATCCGGCGGGCCTTCTGCCCTGACCCCGCGGTGCCCGCGCGGCGCCGGAGGGGCCCGCCCGGAACCGTCGGACGGCGGCGGCGCCCGTGTCTGCGGCCGTCAGGGATCGACCGGCACCATCGTGCCGATCAGCGTTGCCGACAGCGTCTCGTCCCCGGCCGCGTCGGCAAAGACGTCCGCCCGCGCCACCACCAGCCGCCGCCCGGCCTTCACGACCGACCCCCGCGCGATCAGCCGGTCCCCGACCGCGGGGCGCAGAAGGTGGATCTTCATCTCGGCCGTCATCACCTCGGCACCGTCCGGCAGGACGGTCAGCGCAGCGTAGCCTGCCGCCGAATCGCCGAGCGCGAAGGCCAGCGCGGCATGGCCCGCGCCGTGCTGCTGACTGACGGCGGGCGTCAGGGGCGCGGCGATGGCGACCGCCCCCGGCCCGACCGAAAGCATCCGGGCGCCGAGTGTCGCCATCATGCCCTGCCGGGCAAAGCTTGTGCGGATCCGCGCCTCGTCGGTCACGCCTGACCGCCCGCGATCTCGATGGTCTGGCCGTTCACGCTCTGCGACCCCGGACCGCAGAGCCACAGGGCGGCGGCGGCGACCTCGTCGGGGTGCAGCAGCCGGCCGTGCCGGTTGGCGCCGACCATGATCTTCAGCGCCTCGTCCTTCGAGACGCCGGCGCGCGCGGCGATGCTGTCCATGTTGCGGGCGACGATCTCGGTATCGACATAGGCCGGGCACAGCGCGTTGGCCGTCACCGGGCTGCCGATGAGATCCTCGGACAGGCCGCGGATCAGCCCGATCATCCCGTGCTTCGAGGCGGTATAGGCCGGGGCACCCTTGAGCCCCCGCACGCCCGCGATCGAGGCGATTGCGATCACCCGCCCCCAGCCCGCCGCGCGCATCCCCGGAAGGCATTCGCGGATGGTCAGGAACGCGCCGTCGAGGTTGATGGCCATGATCCGCCGCCAGAACGCGAGATCGGTCTTGGTCAGCGCGCGCCCCTCGGCGATCCCGGCGTTGGCGACGCAGATCGTGACCGGCCCGCGGTGGCCGATGGCCGAGGCGATGCCCTGCACCACGCTGTCCTCCTGCGTCACGTCCATGACAAGGGGGTGCAAGCCAGGTGTTGCGGCGGCGGCGTCGCGCAGCACGTCGCCCCGCCGGCCGCTGATCGTCACCTGCGCGCCGGCGCCGGCGAGGGCGCGGGCGATGGCAAGGCCGATGCCGGTCCCTCCGCCGGTCACGAGTGCATGGCGTCCCTCGAGCATGGTCATCCTCCCCCGTTCCGGTGCAGTCTTGCCTCCGCGCGCGGCGCCTGCAAGCCGCGCCGGGCGATGGGAAGGGGGCACCCGATGCGACGGACGCTGGACTATCCGCCGGTATGGCTTGCGGGTTTCCTCGGGCTGGCCTGGATGCAGGACCGGCTGCTGCCGGTCGGCGGACCCGGCCCGCTCGTCTGGCCGGGCACGGCGCTGGCGGTCGCCGGGGCGGGGCTGATGGTCTGGGCCGCGGTGCAGTTCCCGCGCAGCCGCACGACCATCGTGCCGCACGAGACGCCCCGCGCGCTGATCACGACCGGCCCCTACCGCCTGTCGCGCAATCCGATCTATCTTGCCGATGCGATGGTGCTGGCGGGTCTGATCCTGCGCTGGGGCGCCTGGCCGTCGCTGATCCTGGTGCCGCTCTTTGTCGCGGTCATCACGCGGCGGTTCATCGAACCCGAGGAGGCGCGGCTGCGCGCGGGGTTCGGACCGGCCTGGCAGGACTGGGCAGGCCGGGTGCGGCGCTGGATCTGAGACAGAGGCGCACCTGTCGTCCGCTGCCGCGCAGCACGACGCTTGTGCAAGATTGTTGCGCGATGATAGAGGGCGCAGGGATATCGGCCGGGACTGCCGGAACGACAGCCGCGAGGGGGAACCGCCTGTGAAGATCGGGGCACCGAGGGAGATCTACGAGGGCGAGGCGCGCGTCGCCATGACGCCCGATTCGGCCGTCCAGCTGATGAAGCTGGGCCATACCTGCTGTATCGAGGCGGGCGCGGGCATGAAGGCAGGCTTTGCCGATGCCGCCTATGCCGCCGCGGGCGTCGAGGTGCTGCCCGACGTGGCCGCCGTCTATGCCGCCGCCGACGTGATCGTGAAGGTGCGCGCCCCCGAGCCGCAGGAAGCCGCGATGCTGCGGGACGGGCAGACGCTGATCTCGTTCTTCTGGCCGGCACAGAATCCCGATCTGCTGGAACAGTGCCGCGCGCGGGGCGCGACGGTCGTGGCGATGGACATGGTCCCGCGCATCAGCCGCGCGCAGAAGATGGACGCGCTGTCGTCGATGGCGAACATCGCGGGCTATCGCGCGGTGATCGAGGCGGGCAACAACTTCGGCCGGTTCTTCACGGGCCAGGTGACTGCGGCGGGCAAGGTGCCGCCCGCAAAGGTGCTGGTGGTCGGCGCGGGCGTGGCGGGTCTGGCCGCGATCGGCACCGCGGTCAGCCTCGGCGCGATCGTCCATGCCTTCGACGTGCGCCCCGAGGTGGCCGAGCAGATCGAATCTATGGGCGCCAACTTCGTCTTCCTCGAGTTCGAACCGACGCAGGATGGCGCCGCGACGGGCGGCTATGCCGCGCCCTCGTCGCCCGAGTTTCGCGAGAAGCAGCTCGCGAAGTTCCGCGAGCTTGCACCCGAGATGGACATCGTCATCACCACCGCCCTGATCCCCGGCCGGCCCGCGCCCAAGCTGTGGACGGCCGACATGGTGGCGATGATGAAGCGCGGCAGCGTCATCGTCGATCTGGCGGCCGAGCGCGGCGGCAACTGCGACCTGACTGTGCCCGACCAGAAGATCGTCACCGAGAACGGTGTGACGGTCATCGGCTATACCGACTTTCCCAGCCGGATGGCAGCGCAGGCCAGCACGCTTTACGCCACGAACATCCGCCACTTCCTGAGCGACCTGACGCCGAAGAAGGATGGCGTGATCGTCCACAACATGGACGACGACGTAATCCGCAGCGCGACCGTGACGCATCGGGGCGAGGTGACCTATCCGCCGCCGCCGCCGAAGGTGCAGGCAATCGCGGCTGCGAAGCCCAAGGAAAAGCCGAAGGAGCTGACACCCGAGGAACGCCGGGCGCAGGAGGCGGCCGCGTTCCGCAAGCAGACGCGCGATCAGGTCGCGCTGCTGGCAGGCGGGGGCGCGCTGATCCTGCTGATGGGGCTGGTCACGCCGGCCAGCTTCATGAGCCATTTCATCGTCTTCGTGCTGGCGGTGTTCGTCGGCTTCCAGGTGATCTGGAACGTCAGCCACTCGCTGCACACGCCCCTGATGGCGGTAACGAACGCGATTTCGTCCATCATCATCCTCGGCGCGCTCTTGCAGATCGGATCGGGAAGCAACCTCGTCATCCTCCTTGCGGCGCTATCGGTGCTGATGGCGGGCGTCAACATCTTCGGCGGCTTCCAGGTCACGCGCCGGATGCTGGCCATGTTCCAGAAATCGTAAGGGGCGGCGCGCGATGGAATACGGGTTCACCACCGCGGCCTATGTCCTGGCCGCCATCCTCTTCATCCTGTCGCTCGGCGGGCTGTCCGGCCAGGAAAGCGCCAAGCGCGCCGTCTGGTATGGGATTGTCGGCATGGCGATCGCCGTGGCGGCCACGATGATCGGCCCAGGCTCGGGCAACTGGGGCGTTGCGCTGATCCTGCTGGCCCTCGGCGGTGCTGCGGGCTGGCAGGTTGCGCAGCGCGTGCAGATGACCGAGATGCCGCAGCTTGTGGCGGCGATGCACAGTCTTGTCGGCCTGGCGGCCGTGTTCATCGGCTTCAACGCCGAGATCGAGATGAACCGCGTCGCCGCAATGCTGCGGGATGCAGGTATCGCCGGATGCGACCCGGCGCTGAGCGCGATCGGCTGCGCCGCCGCCGCAGGGCAGGGCGAGCTCTTCGCCGGCGTCACCGGATTTGCGCTGAAGGTTGCGCAGAAGATCGCGGTCGAGGTCACGATCCTGCAGGTCGAGGTGTTCCTCGGCGTGTTCATCGGCGCGGTGACCTTCACGGGATCGGTGATCGCCTACGGCAAGCTGTCCGGCAAGGTGAACAGCAAGGCGATCCAGCTGCCGGGTGGGCATCTTCTGAACGCTGCCGCCGCGGCGGGATCGCTGGTGCTGCTGTTCCTCTACATCGGCGGTGCGGGCTGGTGGACGCTGGCGCTGATGTCGCTGCTGGCGTTCTTCATCGGCTATCACCTGATCATGGGCATCGGCGGCGCGGACATGCCGGTGGTCGTGTCGATGCTGAACAGCTATTCCGGCTGGGCCGCTGCGGCGATCGGGTTCTCGCTGTCCAACGACCTTCTCATCGTTGTGGGCGCGCTCGTTGGGTCGTCCGGTGCGATCCTGTCCTACATCATGTGCAAGGCGATGAACCGGTCGTTCGTCAGCGTCATCCTGGGCGGGTTCGGCAATACCGCCGGCCCGGCGCAGGAGATCGCGGGCGAGCAGATCGCCATCGACGCCGAGGGCGTGGCGGCGGCGCTGAACGATGCCGAGTCGATCATCATCGTGCCGGGTTACGGCATGGCGGTGGCGCAGGCGCAGCAATCGGTCAGCGAGCTGACGCGCAAGCTGCGCGCCAAGGGCAAGAACGTCCGGTTTGCCATCCACCCGGTTGCGGGGCGCCTGCCCGGCCACATGAACGTGCTACTGGCCGAAGCGAAGGTGCCCTACGACATCGTGCTGGAGATGGACGAGATCAACGCGGACTTCCCCGAAACGGATGTCGTCATCGTCATCGGATCGAACGACATCGTGAACCCGGCGGCGCAGGAGGACCCGAACAGCCCCATCGCCGGGATGCCCGTGCTGGAGGTCTGGAAGGCCAAGCAGGTGTTCGTCAGCAAGCGCGGCCAGGGCACCGGTTATTCCGGGATCGAGAACCCGCTGTTCTACAAGGAGAACACGCGGATGTTCTACGGCGACGCCAAGAAGTCGATCGACGCGCTGCTGCCCCTGATCGACTGACGGCAACCTTGTGCCGTATCCGGCGGTATGCCGTTAAGCCTCTGCGTAGGAACGATTTTCCCGTTTACTTCGCAGGGGCTTCGGCGCATGGTCTGCGCAAGCTGGCGCGAGGAGCCGATGCCGCCGATCGACGATCATCCACAGCGCTATGCGCTGGTGAACGAGCTGCATGCCCGCCCGTTTCCAGCCATCGAGAGCCCGTGCCACGTCGCCTATCTGGCGATCAAGGAGCCGCTGAACGCCGCCAACCGCGACCGCGCCCGCGACCGGGCGCATCTTCTGACGCTGCTCGACCGCCACGGCGCAGGCCATCCGCCGCCCGAGGCAACGCACTGGTCGGGCGCGATCGGGCGGCACACGCTCAAATGGGAAAGCCATACCGAGTTCGTCACTTACCTCGCCTTCGCGCCGGGCGTGGGATCGCGTGCCTTCGACCCGGCCGAGGCCGAGGTCTTTCCGGCAGACTGGCTGGGCGAGGCGCCGGGGCGGCGGTTGTGTTCCGTCCTGATCCGGGTCGAGCACATGCCGTCCGACCCGGCCGAGGTAACGCGGCGGATCGAGGCATGGTTCGTTCCCGAAAGTCTGACCGCGTCGGTGGTGATCGACGGTCAGGCGATCGTCGCGGGGGATTTCCGCATTGATCCGGCCGGTCACATGCGCTTCGCCGTGTTCGTGCAGCCCGGCGTCGGCGCACGGCGGATCGGGCGGGTCGTCCAGCGTTTGTGCGAGGTCGAGACCTATCGCGCCATGTCCATGCTGGGCCTGAAGCGTGCGCGGGATCTGTCGGCGCGGCTGAACGCGCTCGACCCCCAGCTGACGGATCTCGTGGGGGCGATGCAGGGCGACGGGGCGAGCGCGGAAGGAACGCTGAACGCCTTGCTGCGGATCGCCGGCGAGCTCGAATCGCTCGCGGTGGCTTTCTCGTTCCGCGCGGGCGCGACGGCTGCCTATGAGGCGATCGTGAACGAGCGCATCGGCGCCATGCGCGAAGCGCGGTATGGCGGGCGTCAGACATTCGCCGAGTTCATGCAACGCCGCTACGATCCCGCGATGCGCACGGTGAAGTCGGCCGAGCGGCGGCTCTACCAGATGATCGACCGGACGGCGCGGGCGGCGGAACTGTTGCGCACGCGGGTGGACGTCGAGCGGACGAAGGAAAACCAGGCGCTTCTGGCCAGCATGGACCGGCGCGCCGATCTGCAGCTGCGTCTGCAACGGACGGTCGAGGGGCTGTCGGTTGTGGCAATCAGCTACTATGCCGTGAATCTGGCCAGCTACCTTGCCTATCCGGTCTCCGAGCCGCTGGGGCTGTCGAAGGGCGGCTTGACGGCGCTCCTCACGCTGCCCGTGGTGCTTGCGGTATGGTTGCTGATCCGCCGGATCCGGCAGGCGATGCACTGAGCAGCCGATTTGCGACGAGCGCCCCGGCGACGATCGCCGTCAGGGCCAGGACCGCGCCGACCGACAGGGTCGAGATGCCGGACAGCCCCGCGCCGACCGTGCATCCGCCCGCCATGACGCCGCCCACGCCCATCATCGCGCCGCCCGCAAGGTAGCGGCCCGTTTCCCGCGGCCCGGCGAAGCTCTGCCAGCGGAAGCGGCCGCTGGCAAGCGCCGCAGCGGCGGCGCCCGCCATGACGCCGAGGATCAGCCCGGTGCCAAAGCCGGGGCCGACCGCGGTGGCCGAGATCGCCCAGAACAGCGTCTCGGCATGGGGGCCGGTGAAGGCCAGCGCCTCGACCGCAATGGGGTCGAACGGGTCCTGCAGGATCAGGCCGGTGCCCACCCATGCCGCAGGGACGAGCAGGCCGATCGCCGCGCCGCCGGCCAGTCCGCGCCACCCTGCGCCCGAGCGGACCGCGACCCACAGCGCGCTGGCCGCGATCACGGCAGTGACGCCGGCCGCGCCGCCGGGCAGGGCGGCGAGCGAGGCATGATCGCCGATCGGAAGGGTTACGCGGCCGAGCGCGGTGCGCAGCGGTGCCAGCAGGCCCTTCAGCGTCGCATGGGCCGCCAGCGCCAGCACCAGCAGCACCGTCAACGCCCGCAGGTTTCCGCTGGCCGCAAGGATGGTCAGCCGCGCGGCGCAACCGCGCGCCAGCACCATGCCGGCGCCGAACAGAACGCCGCCGGCCAGGATCGCCAGCCAGGGCAGGTCGGGCGCGTGGAAGCGGTGGTCGGCGAACCCGATCAGCCCGGCGGCGACCGCCGCCTGCGTGCCGACCAGCGCCACCGCCAGCGCCGTCAGCCAGAGGCCGAGCGCGGGCCGCCGTTCGGCCGGATCGCCCACGAGACCGCGCCGCAGGCAGAACTGCGTCGCCGCGGCCAGTGCGCCAAAGGCAAGGCCGAGGCCGAGGCCGAACCAGAAGCTGGCCTCGCGGGGGGTGGTTGACTCGAACCCGAGCGTCTCGAACATCTTGGCACCGGCGTGGGATAATCTTCCGAATAGGGGCCGAGCGCAGTCCGGCGCAAGTGCCTGGCGCCGCCTCGGATCTGTCTGGCGCGGAATGATTTCCCGTTGCGGCGCGCCGCGGCCAGGTCGTTTTCCGCCCCGCCGCAGCCCTGCGGATCGCCGTCGCCGCCGGCGTCCGGCAGTGGCGACGACGTCCTTATTTCGCTCAGCGGCCGCGGATCCGGGGGTCGAGCGCGTCGCGCAGCCCGTCGCCGATGAAATTCGCCGACAGCACGATAAGGCTGATCATCAGCCCCGGCCAGAAGACCCGTTCGGGGTAGTCGCGGATGTAGTCCACCGCGTCGAACAGGAGTCGGCCCCAGGTCGGAAAGTCCGGCGGAAAGCCGAGGCCGAGGAACGACAGCGCGGATTCGGTGATGATCGCGTTGGCGATGCCGAGCGTGGCGGAAACCATGATCGGCGACATCACGTTCGGCAGGATGTGCCGCGACAGCATCCGGCGGTCGGGCGTCCCGATGGACCGGGCTGCCAGGACGAATTCCCGCTCCTTCAGCGCCAGGACATCGCCGCGCACGATCCGGGCGGTCTGCATCCACGACGTCACGCCGATGGCGACCACGATCAGGACGAAGATCCCCGTTTCAGGGCCGAAGCGGGTTGCCAGCGGTTCGCGGAAGAACAGCACCATCACCAGCAGCAGCGGCAGAAGGGGCAGGGCAAGAAACAGGTCCGTCAGGCGCATCAGCGGGCCGTCGAGGCGTCGGAAATAGCCCGCGAGCAGGCCGATGAAGGTGCCGAGCAGGATCGACAGCGCCATCGCGGTCAGGCCGACCGAGATCGACACCCGCCCGCCCGCGATCAGGCGCGCCAGCATGTCGCGCCCGAGCTGGTCGGTCCCGAGCGGGTAGGTCCAGCTCATGCCCTGGTTGCGGGCGCGGATGTTGATGAACGTCGGATCGACGCGGTAAACCCACGGGCCCAGGATCACCAGCGCGGCAATGGCGAGGAACACAACCATCCCGACCATGGCGCCGCGGTGGGTGCGGAACTGGTCCCAGACTTCGGCCCACTGGCTGCGCGGCGGGCGGAGCGGCGTTTCAGTCATAGCGGATCCGCGGGTCGAGGATGCCGTAGAGGATGTCGGCGATCAGGTTGAACAGCACGATCAGCACCGCAAAGATGAAGGTCAGCGTCATCACCATCGGGATGTCGTTGCCCTGGATGGCGATGATCAGAAGCTGGCCGAGGCCGTTCACCTTGAAGACCTGTTCGGTGATGATGGCACCGCCGAAGATGCCGGGGATCCCGAGCGCGATCACCGTGACGACCGGGATCAGCGAGTTCCGCACGACGTGCACCAGCACGACGGTGCGTTCCTTCAGGCCCTTGGCGCGGGCGGTGCGAACATAGTCCTGCGTCAGGTTGTCGAGCATCGCGGACCGCATGAAGCGGCTGATCTGCGCCGCGTTGAAGAGCGCCAGCACCGTGACGGGCAGCACCATCTGGTTGACCTGCCTGAGAAAGCTCGACCAGTCGGTGATGCGCAGCGTGGTGTCGTAGATCGAGGGGAACCAGCCGAGCTGGACCGAGAAGATCACGATCAACAGCACACCGGTGAAGAAGGTAGGCACCGAAAAGCCGATCATCGAGAACAGCGTCCCGAGCTGATCGAACCAGGAATACTGCCGGTAGGCCGAGATGATGCCGATCGGCAACGCGATCAGCACGCCGACGAGGTAGGCCATGCCGACCACCCAGAGCGTCTGCGGCACGCGCTGCGCGATGATGTCGAACACCGGGCTGCGCGACTGGAAGCTGATGATGCGCTGCTGACCTTCCGCAAACGCGGTGCCAAAGGCGCCGTCGATCCAGTGGAGCGGCTCGGTCACGAAGAAGGCCCTGAGCCACAGCAGGTAGCGGATGTGCACCGGCTCGCCCAGGCCCAGGCTTGCGCGGATCTTCTCGCGCACCTCGGGCGGGATCGTCAACGGCATGTCGGCCACCGGATCGCCGGGCGCGAGTTCGAGCAGCAGGAAGATGACGAGGCTGATGAACAGCAGCGTCGGGATGGCGAGAAGGACGCGACGAAGCGTGTAGGTAAGCATGCGGGCGGCTGCCTCGGCGATCCGGTGCGCGGGGTTCGGGCGGCCCGGCCATCGTCCGGGCCGCCCGCGAAGGTCAGGTCACTTCACGCGGAACCAGTCCGCCGCGTTCCACAGCTCGCTGTCCCAAGTGTTCAGGATCACGCCGCCGAGGCTGTTGGAATGCGCCGACACCCGTCCGCGATCGACCAGCGGGATGATGTAGTTGTTTTCGACCGTCAGGTAGTTGTTCAGCCGCTTGGCGATTGCGCCGCGCGCCTCGACGCCTGCGGTCCGCGACAGTTCCGCCAGCAGCGCCTCGTAGGTAGGCGAGCAGATGCGGTTGATGTTCTCGCCCTGCCATTGCGTCTCGGGCCGCGGGATCTTCGAGCACTGATAGGCCGAGAGGTAGCTTTCGGGGTCGGTGCCGTCGAAGTTGTTCGCATACATCTCGACGTCTGCGTAGAACTTCTGGAACGTGTCGGGCGACCCCGGGTCGCCGCCGAAGAACACCGAGGCCGAGATGTTCTTCAGTTCCGTCTCGACGCCGATCTCCGACCACCACTGCTTGATCAGGGCCTGGAAGTCCTGACGGACCGCGTTGGTCGAGGTCTGGTAGAGGATCGACAGCCGCACGCCGTCCTTCGCGCGGATGCCGTCGCTGCCGCGGACCCAGCCCGCGTCATCGAGCAGCTTGTTTGCCCCGGCGATGTCCTGCTTGAGGCACGAGGTGTTCTTCGCGGCAAAGGCCTCGGGCCCCGGCACGAGGTCACAGGTCGGGCGGCCGGCGCGGCCGTAGCCGATCTCGACCAGCGTCTCGCGGTCGATCGCCATCGACAGCGCGGCGCGCACCGCCGGGTCGGTCAGGAACGGGTGCGGGTGCTTGGTGGTGGACCGTTCGCCTTCGGGCAGCGACGGCGAGGGATTGGTGAGGTTGATCTCGATCCGCTCGACCAGCGTGCCGAACGCCGAGATGGCCTGGCCCTTGCCGGCCGCGACCATGCCGTTGATCACGCCGGGCGCAAGCTGCAGGTTCCATGCGTAATCGAATTCGCCCGTCTCCAGCACGGCGCGCCCGGCCGCCGCCGCATCGCCGCCACCCTTGAACGTCATGGTGGCAAAGCGGGGCTTCGCGGGATCGCGGTAGTTGGGGTTGGCTTCCAGCTGGATCACGTCGTTGGTGCGGAAATCGGTCACGCGGAAGGGACCGGTGCCGATCGGGCCGAAGTTCGCTGCCGTGCATTCCGGCGCGCGGGCGCCGAGGCAATCGGCGAACTGCGCCTTCTGGATGATCGGCGACTGCGCGCCGACGAAGGGCCCGTAGGGCACGGGCTTGGGCCCGTCGAAGGTGACCTTCACGGTCAGGTCATCCAGCGCCTCGACCGACTTTACGCCCGAGAACTTGGCCGCCTGCGCGCAGCCGCCCTCGGGGTGGGTGCAGTATTCCCAGGTGAACACGACATCGGCCGAGGTCACGGGGCTGCCGTCCGACCACACGAGGCCAGGGCGGAGCTTCCAGGTGATGGTGGTCAGGTCGGCCGACACGCCGCCGTTCTCGACCGTCGGCACCGATTCCGCGAGGTAGGGGACCAGCGCGCCGGTGTTGTCGTAGCGCGCGAGCGGCTCGATCACCAGCGAGGCGCTTTCGATGTCCTTCGTGCCTCCCGAGAGATACGGGTTCAGGATCGAGGGCGCCTGCCAGTAGATGACGTTCACGTGGCCGTCCGCGCCGCGCTCTGCCAGCGCCCCCGGCGCGAAGGCGAGCGTGGCGGCGGCGCCCAAAAGGGCGGATCGAAGTGTCATGCGGTTTCTCCTTGTTGGGTCTGCTCGGGCGTCCCGGTCCGCGGGGCCTCGATGCCGCCGGTTCGGCCGGCGGTCGCTGTTGTGGGTCTGTGCAGGTGGCAGGCCGCGAGATGACCGGGCGCGATCTGGGTCAGGGCCGGCCGTTCGGCCCGGCAGATGTCCATCACCTGCGGGCAGCGGGTGGAAAAGGCGCATCCGGCGGGCGGCCGCGCGGGCGAGGGCACGTCGCCCTTGAGGATGATCCGCCGCCGCGTCGCCTCGATCCGGGGATCGGGTTCGGGCACCGCCGACAGGAGCGCCTGGGTATAGGGGTGCTGCGGCCGCCCGTAGAGGTCGTCGCGCGGTGCAAGCTCGACGATGCGGCCGAGATACATGACCGCGACGCGGTTCGCGATGTGGCGCACCATCGACAGGTCGTGACTGATGAAGAGGTAGGTCAGCCCGAACTGCGCCTGCAGGTCCTCGAGCAGGTTCACGACCTGCGCCTGGATCGACACGTCGAGGGCGGCGATCGGTTCGTCGCAGACGATGAACTTGGGGTTCAGCGCCAGCGCCCGCGCGATCCCGATCCGTTGCCGCTGCCCGCCCGAGAACTCGTGCGGATAGCGGTTGGCGAAGGCCCGGTTGAGCCCGACCGCGTCCATCAGGCTGTAGATGCGGTCGAGCTTCTCGGCACGGGTCAGCGTGGTGTGTTCCTCCAGAGGCTCGCCGATGATCGCGGCAACGGTCATCCGCGGGTTGAGGCTCGCCTGCGGGTCCTGGAACACCATCTGCATCATCGGGCGCAGGCGGCGCAGTTCGGCCGGCGAGGCTTCGCTGACGGCGTGGCCGTCGATCCGCACGCGCCCTGCGGTCGGCGTGTAGAGGCGGAGGATCGCCCGCCCGCAGGTGGACTTGCCGCAGCCCGATTCGCCCACCAGCCCCAGCGTCTCGCCCGCAGCGATCGTGAAGGACACGTCATCGACTGCCTTAACGTCACCTGTCCGGCGGCGCAGCAGGCCGGATGTGATCGGGAAATACATCTTGAGGCCGTCGACCTCGACCAGCGGCGGCGCAGAGGATGCGCCCGCGTCACGCACGGGCGATCTCGGGCAGGGCGGTGTCCTCGGCGCGGTGGCACGCCACCTCGTGGCCCTCGGCGACAGCGCGGCGCAGCGGGTTCTCCGCCGCGCAGCGCGCGACGGCCATCGTGCAACGCCCGCGGAAAGGGCAGGCCGTCGGCGCGGCGCGCAGGATGGGCGGCTGGCCTTCGATGGTGCGCAGCCGCGCCGCCCGCGCGCCCCGCAGCGACGGCACCGTGCGCAAGAGCGCCTGGGTGTAGGGGTGCCGCGGCGCGCCGAACAGTCGGCCGACATCCGCCATCTCGACCACCTGCCCGCCATACATGACCATGACGCGATCCGCGATCCCAGCGATCACGCCAAGGTCGTGCGTGATCCACACGATCGCCATGCCGAGCCGCTTGCGCAGGTCGCGGACGAGCTCGAGGATCTGCGCCTGGATCGTCACGTCGAGCGCGGTCGTCGGCTCGTCGGCGATCAGCACCTTGGGATCGCAAGACAGGGCGATGGCGATCATCACACGCTGCCGCATCCCGCCCGAGAACTGGTGCGGATAATCGTCCAGCCGTCGGCGCGCATCGGGAATGCCCACGAGATCCAGCAGGTCGGCCGCCCGCGCACGCGCCGCCGCCCGGGACAGGCCGAGGTGCCGGCGCAGCGGCTCGACCAGCTGGAACCCGACGGTGAACACCGGATTGAGCGATGTCATCGGATCCTGAAACACGAAGCCGATCCGCCCGCCGCGGACGGCCCGCAGGTGATCGGGCGGCGCGCGCAGAAGGTCCACCCCTTCGAACAGCACCTGCCCGCCACGGATTTCTGCCGGCGGCGAGGGCAGCAGCCCGAGAAGCGACATCATCGTCACCGATTTGCCCGATCCGCTTTCGCCGACGACGCCCAGAAGCTCGCCGGGTGCAAGCGCGAAGGACACGTCGCTGACGGCATGAACCTCGCCGCCGCGCGTGCGGAACACGATCCTTAGGCCCTTGACGTCAAGGGCGGGCGCGGCCCCTGCGGGCATCCGATGCTCCCCGTCGGCTCTTTTTTTGTTCTCGGCCGGATCGTTACCCGACCGCGCTCGAGTCAAAGTGTTAGCGAAAAAATCCCCCCCCGCAATACGGTTTCGGCGCTCCGACGCGGCGGCAGGGGCTGTGCCTGCGGGGGGGGCGGTGCCCGAGCCGGTCCGCCGGACCCCCGGCAGGACGGCCGGTCCGGGGTGCCGATGCACAATTTTATGACGGTCTGCGATTTTGCTCTTGCGGTTCGCCGCGGGGGGGTCTAGATACCGGGCGTCGCGACGGCGGAAACGCCGAAACGGCACGCGCCGCCCCACTGGGCGGCGTACAAATCTGGAGGCGGGGCGCGCTGAGACGTCGGAAAACCGGCGGCGGTGCCTCTTAGTGCTTCCGCGCTCTTTGACAGGTGTGATGAGATGAGGGGACATGCGGGCGGTTGAGCTGCGATCGGCGGCGACTGTTTTGCATGTCTGACCCGCGGAGGGTTCTGGGGCTTTTGGGTTTCGGGGTCTGATGATGCGGGGAAGCT
>CALIZF010000048.1 GCA_938028765.1 uncultured Paracoccaceae bacterium | reverse complement strand
CTGGCCGACCTCGGCGACCGGGTGGAAGAGGGGCAGGTGCTGGCCGAGCTGTCGGAATCGATGCTGTTCTGGCAGAAGAATCAGCTTATGGCCTCGCGCGCCGCGGCGCTGGCCGCGGTGGCACAGGCGCGCGCTTCGCTGGTCGAGGCGCGCGCCTCCGCTGACGAGGCGATCCGCGTGCGCGACCGGCAGGCCGAACTCCTGGCCCGCGGGGTGGGCGCCAAGGCGGCCGCCGATCAGTCGCGCGCGAACGCAATCGCAGCCGAGGCGCGGGTGGCGGTTGCCACCGAGGCGCTCGCGGCGGCCGAGGCGCAGGTCGCCGTCATCGACGCCCAGATCGCCACCGCCGACCTCAGCCTGTCGCGCACGAAGGTGCTGGCACCGGTCGCGGGCGAGATCGTGGAGCGCAACGCGATGGTCGGCGCCATCGCCAGCGCCGGTGCGCAGCCGATGTTCGTCATCATCCGGGACGGCGCGCTGGAGCTGCGGGCGGACGTGGCCGAACAGGACGTGTTGCGCCTCGCTCCCGGTCAGAAGGCGATGCTGCGGATCGTCGGCCTCGCCGATCCGGTTCCGGCTACGGTCCGCCTCGTCGAACCGGCAGTTGACAGCCAGACGCGCCTCGGCCGCGTGCGGCTGGCCATCGACGATCCGTCCCGGGTCCGCCCGGGCCTGTTCGCGCAGGCCGAGATCATCGTGGCCGAGCGCGAGACGCTGACGGTTCCGATCACGGCGGTTTCGTCGGACGGTGGCGCGGCATCGGTGTTCCGCGTCTCGGCCGAAGGGGTGGTGGAACGGGTGTCGGTGAAGACCGGCATCCGCGACCGCGGACTGGTCGAGATCGCCGGCGGGATTGCCGAAGGCGACACCATCGTGGCCCGCGCCGGCGCCTTCGTGCGGCCGGGCGACCGCATCAAGCCTGTTCTGGCGTCGAACTGAGGGGCGCAAGATGAACTTCTCCGCCTGGTCGATCCGCAACCCGATCGCCCCGATCCTCCTGTTCTTCCTGCTCATGGTGCTTGGCTGGCAGAGTTTCAACAGCCTGCCGATCACCCGGTTTCCGAACATCGACGTGCCGCTTGTGGCGGTCAGCGTAACGCAGGCGGGCGCGTCGCCCTCCGAACTCGAAAGTCAGGTGACGAAGGAAATCGAGGATGCCGTTTCCGGCATCTCAGGGGTCAAGAACGTCATCACGACGATCGGCGACGGTAATTCGACCACCGCGGTCGAATTCCGGATGGAGGTGCCGACCGAAAAGGCGGTTCAGGACGTCAAGGACGCCATCGACCAGATCCGCAGCAAGCTGCCGGCCGATATCGAGGCGCCGGTGGTGACGCGGATCGACGTCGAGGGTCAGGCGATCATGACCTTCGCCGTCTCGGCGCCGGACATGACGCTGGAAGAGTTGTCGTGGTTCGTGGACGACACCGTGACGCGCGCCCTGCAGGGTCGGCCCGGCATCGGCCGCGTTGACCGCTACGGCGGCGCCGAGCGCGAGATCCGCATCGAGCTCGACCCCGCTCGGCTCGAAAGCTTCGGTATCACCGCGGCGGCAGTCAGCCAGCAGCTGCGCCAGACCAACACCAACCTCGGCGCCGGCCGGTCGAGCCTCGGCGAGGGCGAGCAGGCGATCCGCGCGCTCGGGGACGCGCGGTCGGCCGAAGCGCTGGCCGAGACGACGATCGCGCTGCCCTCGGGCCGGTTCGTCACGCTCAAGGATCTGGGCACGGTCGTTGACACCTACAAGGAGGTGCGCTCGTTCGCCCGGCTGAACGGATCGGAGGTTGTCGTCTTTTCCGTGTTCCGCGCGAAGGGCGCCTCCGAGGTCAGCGTCGCCGAACAGGTGACCGCGCAGCTTGCAGCGCTGCGCGCGGCGCACCCCGAAGTCGCGATCCTGCCGGTGGACGATACCGTCTATTACACCTACGGCAACTACGAGGCCGCGATCCACACGCTGATCGAGGGCGCGCTGCTGGCCGTGCTTGTCGTGCTCGCGTTCCTGCGGAACTGGCGTGCGACGCTGATCGCGGCGGTCGCCCTGCCCCTGTCCGCGATCCCGACGTTCTGGCTGATGGACGTGCTCGGGTTCTCGCTCAACCTCGTGTCGTTCCTCGCCATCACGCTGGCCACGGGGATCCTCGTGGATGATGCCATCGTCGAGATTGAGAACATCGCCCGGCACATGAAGATGGGCAAGTCGCCCTATCGCGCGGCGATGGACGCGGCCGACGAGATCGGCCTGGCCGTGATCGCCACCACGCTGACCATCGTGGCGGTGTTCGTGCCGGTGTCGTTCATGCCGGGCATTCCGGGGCAGTATTTCCGGCAGTTCGGCATGACGGTGGCGATCGCGGTCATGTTCTCGCTTCTCGTCGCGCGGCTGATCACGCCGATGATGGCCGCCTACCTGATGCGCGACCGGGACGCCCACCATGACGAGCCCAAGCACGGCATCGTGATGCGCGCCTACACGGCTGTGGTGTCGGCCACGATGCGCGTGCGCTACCTCACGCTGGTGGCGGCCTTCGGCGTGCTCGGCGTGTCGCTCTACTACATGGCGCAGATCCCCGGCAGCTTCATCCCGCCCGAGGACGTCAGCCGGATCCCGATCGGGGTCGAGCTGCCGCCTGGCTCCACCCTTGAGGATACCGAGCGCACGACCGAAGCGATGCGCAAGGCGATCCTCGACGTCGAAGGGGTGCGCGACGTGTTCGTGCTGGGCGGCGCTTCGCCCACCGGGGACCGGGACATCCGGCGGGCGTCGTTCACCGTCCTGCTGCACCGGATCGACCATTCGCTGCTCCGGAAGCTGTCCGATCTGGGCCGCCAGATCCCGGTTGTGGGTGCGCTGGTGCCGGTGGTCGAGAACAAGGGCCGCGAACGGCCGCAATGGGACATCGAGGCCGAGATCTTCCAGCGTCTCGCAACGATCCCGGACGTGCGCGCGAACAAGCTGAACGACCGCGGCGCGCGCGATATCGAGTTCTCGATCCTCAGCCGCGACGAGGGCGACCTGACCGAGGCCGCCGCGCGGCTGGAAGGTGCGCTGCGGGGCGATCCGCTGCTGGCCAACGTGTCGGCGCAGGGCGCGCTGCCGCGCCCCGAGGTGCAGATCGTGCCGCGGCGGGACGAGGCAGCACGCCTCGGCGTGACCACCGCGGCGATCGCCGAGGCGGTGCGCGTCGCCACGATCGGCGACTACGATGCGGCCCTTGCCAAGGTGTCGATCGACGACCGGATGATCCCGGTCCGGGTGCAGCTGTCGGGCGTGGTGAAGGACGATCTCGCCGCGCTCGGCGCGCTGCGGGTGCGCACCGGCACCGGCGCCACGGTGCCGCTGAACGCGGTGGCCGACATCGTGCTGTCGGAAGGGCCGAGCCAGATCAAGCGGCTGAACCGCGAACGCCAGGCGACGATCGGCGCCAACCTGCCGCCGGGTGTCGCGCTCGGCACCGCAACCGCGCGGTTTGCCGAAATCGCGAGCGGCGTCGAGCTGCCCCCGACCGTCCGCATCGCGGAATCGGGCGACGCGGAGGTGCAGCAGGAACTGACCGCAAGCTTCGGCAACGCGATGATCCTCGGGCTGATGCTGGTGCTTGTGGTGCTGATTCTCCTGTTCAAGAGCGTGATCCAGCCCTTCACCATCCTCTTCTCGCTGCCGCTTGCCATAGGCGGGGTCGCAGGGGCGCTGATCCTGACATCGAATCCGGTGTCGATGCCGGTGCTGATCGGCATCCTGATGCTGATGGGCATCGTGACGAAGAACGCCATCCTTCTAATCGATTTCGCCATCGAACAGCGGGCGCAGGGCCTGGCGCGCTTCGAGGCGATGGTCGAGGCGGGGCGCAAGCGGGCGCGGCCGATCATCATGACCTCGATCGCCATGTCGGCGGGGATGCTGCCTTCGGCGCTCGGCGTGGGTGAGGGCGGAACGTTCCGCGCACCGATGGCGACCGCGGTGATCGGGGGCATCCTCGTGTCCACCGTGCTCAGCCTGGTGATCGTGCCGTCGTTCTTCCTGATCATGGACGACCTCGCGCGGCTTCTGGGCTGGCTGTTCGGCCGCTTCGTCGGGCCGAAGGAAGAGGAACCCGCAACGCCCGACAGCCATGTGCTGGCGGCGGGCCTTGCCGACGCGCGGGCCGAGATCGACGTGCTGGCCGATCGCCTGCGCGCGGTCGAGGATCGGACGTCCCCCCCCGCCCGCCACGCCGCGGAGTAGCGGCCGGGCCGGCTCGTGCCGCGGCAGGGGGTCGGCCTCCGCCGCGGCGGGCGTCGTCAGAACGGCAGGCCTGTGTAGGCTTCGGCAAAGACGCGACGGACAGCGTCTGACCGCTGCAGGTCGTCAAGGCCCGCGTCCTGCATCCGCCGCTCCCAGGCGTCGTGGTCGGGGAAGCGGTGCATTAGCATGGTCAGGGACCACGAGAACCGCATCGCCCGCCACACCCGCGCCAGCGCGCGGTCGGAATAGCCCGCTAGGCGGCCCGCATCGCCGCTGCGATAGCGGGCGATCAGCGCCTCGGACAGATAGACCACGTCGCCCACGGCCAGGTTCAGCCCCTTCGCGCCCGTCGGCGGCACGATATGCGCGGCGTCGCCGCAGAGGAAGAGCCGCCCCCACTGCATCGGCGTGCAGACGAAGCTGCGCAACGGCGCCACCGATTTCTCGATCGACGGCCCGATTTCCAGACCTGCGGCCACCTCCGCCGGCAGGCGGCGGCGCAGTTCGTCCCAGAACGCCGCATCCGGCCAGTCCTCAGGCCCGTCGCTCAGCGGCACCTGGATGTAGTGCCGGCTCAGCCGCGGGTTGCGCATCGACGACAGCGCGAACCCGCGGGCATGGGCGGCATAGATCAGCTCGTCCGCCGCCGGCCGCGTGCGCGCGAGGATCCCGAGCCAGCCGAACGGATAGACCCGCTCGTATTCCGTCCGGGCGGCGGCCGGGATCGCCTGCCGGCTGACGCCGTGGAACCCGTCGCATCCGGCCACGTAATCGCAGGTCAGCTCGCGCGGCTGCCCGTCTTCGGTCCAGGTCACGCGCGGCCGGTCGGTGTCGAGGTCGTGCAGCGCCACGTCGGTCGCGCGGTGGACGATGACCGCGCCAGCCGCATCCTGCGCGGCGTAGAGGTCACGGGTGATCTCGGTCTGGCCATAGACCATGACCGACCGCCCGCAGGCCGCACGGAAGTCGATGCGGAACCGCTCGCCCTCGCTCGACAGCCAGCAGCCGTCATGGATCTGCCCCTCGCGGTCCATCCGGTCCCCCGCACCGGCCGCGCGCAGCACCTCGACCGTGCCCCATTCCAGCACACCCGCGCGGATCCGCGACAGGACGTGATCGCGGCTCTGACGTTCGAGGACCACGGTTCCGATCCCCGCCTGCATCAGCCGCTGCGACAACAGCAGGCCCGAAGGCCCCCCGCCGATGATCGCCACCTCTGTCCGCATGGCCCGCCCTCCCTGTCCGCCGGCCCGCCATAGCGCGGGGCGGGTCGGGCGGGGAATGGACGGGCGCGGCGAAGTCTGGCACTTTCGGGACAGACGCCGCCGATTGCAGCGCGGCGAAGGACCACGGTCATGGACAATGCCGACACGCGGCGGACCGCGATCCCGACCTGGCAGCTCTACGGAGAACGCCACGCCTTCCCCGATCTTCTGCATGTCGAACGGATCGCCGACCGCGCCGCCAGCCACGGCTGGACCATCGCGCCGCACCGGCACGCGCATCTGCACCAAATCTTCCTCTTCGCCGCCGGGCAGGCGGCGATGACGGCCGACGGCGCGGCGGTGCCACTGGACCCGCCCGTCGCGGTCAACCTGCCGCCGGGGATCGCGCACGGCTTCCGCTTCGGCCCGGGTCTTGACGGGTTCGTGCTGACGCTGCCGGTCGCGCATTTTCCCGACCTTCTCGGTCCCGGGGCCGAGACCGCCGCCGCCCTTGCCCGCCCCGCCGCCGTCACGGCGCAGCCTGCACTGCGCGATGCCTTCGAGGCGATCCTGGCCGAGCACGCGGGCCGCGCGCCCTACCGTGCCACGCGGCTGCGCGCGCTTGCGGGCGGGATCGCGGCCGAAGTGGCCCGCGCGGCGGGCGATGCGGCCCCGGCCCCGCGCGGGGATGTCCGGCTGAACCGCTTCACGGCACTCGTCGCCGAGCGGTTCCGCGACGGCTGGCGGGTGGCCGACTATGCCCGCGCGCTGCATCTGTCGCCGCGCCACCTCGCCCGGATCGTGCGCGCGGGCACCGGCCAGCCCGCCCACGCCGTGATCGAGACCATGCGGATCCGCGAGGCCTGCCGGCTTCTGGCCTACACGCGGCTGCCCGTGGCCTCGGTCGGCTACGCCGCGGGGTTCGAGGATCCCGCCTACTTTGCCCGCGCGTTCAGACGCGCGACAGGGCAGAGCCCCACCGCCTACCGGGCCGGCTTCGACGGCTGAGGACAGCCGCGCATGCGGGGCCGGCCGGCACGTTATTCCGCGGCCGCCGCCACCGGAACGTCAGACACAGCGCGGCCGATGCGGCGCTTCAGCGCGCGCGCGATCGGCGCATAGGCGCCGGGCCGGACCGGAAGCTGCCATTCCATGAACCGCTGCATCGCCGGCACCGGCATCCGCAGATCCGCCAGCAGCTCGTCGATCTGATGCATCGAGAAGGGGATGATGTTCGTTCCCCGGGCGTGCTTGCCCTCTGTCCTTGCCTCCATCCAGGCCAGCCGCCGGTCGGTCGCGGCGCGTTGCTCGGCCTCGGATGGCAACTTCAGGTCGCCCGCGATCAGCGCGGCGACCCAGAGCCCGCCGATCTCGGCCGACAGGGGCGAGAAGAAAGACGAGTTGTAGCCGTTGAACGCAAGGTTCGGCACCCCTGTCGGCAGGATGCAGCGGAAGAGACGGAAGTTGCCCCGTCCGTCCATGATCCGCGCCTGCGTTGCGGCATCGAGGAACGGCACCTCCTGCCGCCAGCCGGTGCCGCAGATCACGACGTCCGCCGGGATCCGCCGGCCGTCGGTCAGCCAGGCGACCCGCGCGCCGTCCTCGACCGCCAACCGGTCGATCCGGGCATCGCGGGCGATGCCGATGCGGCCCGTGCCGACCTGCTCGAAGAAGTCGTCGGTCACAAGGCTGACGGTCGAGCGCGCGATGCGCTCGAACGAGCCCTTCGGCAGCACGCCCCGCCGCTTCAGCTTCAGCTGGGCCGTGATCAGCGCCTGCACCGCGCCCAGCATCGCATTGCGCACCGGCCGCCCGGGACCGTGCAGGAACCGCTCGAAGCCCCGCAGGTCGATCCAGGGGAACAGCCCCTCGCCCATCCGCGTCAGGAACAGATACTTGTAGTTCAGCACGCCGCCGAGCCGCTTGGGCATCTTCCAGATGAGCTCGCGGGCGACCACGGTCGTCTGCGCCGCGATCGGCGCCAGCGCCGCGGCCACGTCGCAGGACGACTTTCCGTAACCCACGACCACGAGGTGCTTGCCCCGCGCCATATCGCGATCGAGGAACTCGGACGAATGGCAGAGGATCCCGCCCGCGGCGCGGAACGCCTCGGCGCCCGCGATCTCGGGCACCGCTGGGGCCGAGAAGATGCCGTTGCAGATCACCAGCCAGTCATACCCTTCGATCGTCTCGCCCTCGGGCCCCGTCGCAGTCACCCGCCAGCGCCCTGCCGCGTCCTGCCGCGCCGCCGTCACCTCGGTGTTGAGGCGGATCATCGGCATCAGGCCGAAGCTGCGGGCGAAGGACTCGAGGTAGGCTTGCACCTGCTGCCCGCTCGGCCACTCGGGATACGAGGAGGGCATGGGAAAGTCGCTGAGGTGGTAGGTGTCCTTCCCGTTCTGGGTGCTGACGCCCGGGTAGAGCCGCGTGCGGCTCCAGACCCCGCCCACATCGGGGGCCTTCTCGTAGACGGTCACGTCGTGCCCGGTCTCGGTCAGCGTCCGGGCGGTGGTCAGGCCGGCGAACCCGGCACCCACGATGGCGATGCGCATGGGCGTGGTCCTCTCAGGCCATCAGAAGGGGGATTGCGGGCTCAGCCCGTTCGGGGCCCATTGCGGTGTAGCCGCCATCCACGCGGATGTCGGTGCCGGTGATGAACGACGCCTCGTCCGAGCACAGGAACAGGACTGCCGCCGCGACCTCCCCTGGGTCGGCGCTGCGGCGGAGCAGGTGGAAGGGCGCCGCGACACGGTCGGTCTTGGCGCGATCTCCGCCCGTCAGCTGATCCATGACGTTCGACCAGGTCCAGCCCGGGCTGACCGCGTTCACCCGGATACTGTCCGGGGCAAGGTCCATCGCCTGGTTGCGCGTAAGCTGCAGGATCGCGGCCTTGCTGACAGGATAGAGCCACCTGCCCGTCTGCGCCACGCGGGACGAGATCGAGCCGAAGTTGACGATCGCGCCCCGGTTCTTCGCAAGGTCCACCCGGGCGGCCTGCATCAGCATGACCGATCCCACCACGTTCACGTCGAAGCTTTCCAGCCACTCGGCGCGGGTCGAGGCCGGGCCGTTGTCGAGGTAGCTGCAGGCGACATTCACGAGGAAGTCGATCCGCCCGAAGGCGTCCCGCGTCGCCTGCACCAGCGCGGCGATCTGCGCGTCGTCGCGCAGGTCGCAGGGGGTGAAGCCGACGCCGTCCGCCGCCATCGCCGCACCGGCCGTCGCATTGATGTCGGCCACCATCACGCGCGTGCCTGCGGCGCGGAACGCCGCCACCACCGCCTGCCCGATTCTGGTCGCCCCGCCCGGAACGATCGCCACCTTGCCGTCCAGCCCGCGCATCCTGCGCCCCTCCCCCGATGTTTGAAGTTGAAAGTAATGTGACAGGCCGTGCCGGGCGCGCTATCCTCAGAACGCAGGGACTATCCGCGAAACGCACCGCTCCGCAGGGCAGCAGGTCCGATGACGCCGCAGGCCCCCGATCCCGCGCCGCTGGCGCGCTACAGCCTGTTCCGGTCGCGCGACCTCGACGAGGCGCGCGACAGGGTCGCGCGGGTCTTCTGTCCCCACCGGCTGGACACGCTGGCCGAACGGCGGCGGTTCGATGCGCGCCAGCATCACCTGCCGGGGCGCCGGCTGTCGCTGAACTACATCGAATACGGCGCGCGGACGCTGATCGCGCCGGGGGAACTCGGATCGTTCTACCTCGTGCAGATCCCGCTCTGCGGCGGGGCCGCAATCGAGAACGGGTCCGACCGCTATGACAGCACGCCCGCGCGCGCGGCGGTCCTGAACCCGCACCTGCCCACCCGCATGACTTGGGCCGAGGGCACGCGGCAGGTGCTCGTACAGATCGACCGCGCGGCGCTGCAGGCGCAGGCCGCGGCGGCGCGCGGCACGCCGCCGGACCGGCCCGTGACCTTCGCGGGCGGCCTCGACCTGACGCGCGGGCCGGGGGCGGCGCTCGCGCGGTTCGTGCTGTGGCTTGCGGCCGAGGCCGACGCGGGACGCCCGCCGCTCGGGTCCGGGCTGATGGCCGAGGCGGTCGAATCGGCGGTGATCGCCGGCCTGCTCGACGCCCAGGGGCCGGCCCTTGCGGCCGAGGCCGCGCTGCCCCGCCACGTCCGCGCCGCCGAGGCCCATATCGCCGCCAACCTCGACCGGCCACTCACCGTGGAAGAGATCGCCACCGCCGCCGGCTGCGGGGCGCGGGCGCTGCAGGCGGCCTTTCGCGTGCATCGCGGCACCACGCCGCTGAACCGATGGCGCGAGATGCGTCTGGACGCCGCCCGCGCCGACCTTGTGTCGGGCACCCCCGGCACCACCGTCACCGACACGGCGCTGAAATGGGGTTTCCAGCATTTCGGCCGCTTCGCCGAAGCCTACCGCGCCCGGTTCGGCGAAACCCCGCGCGACACCCTGCGCCGCGCGGGCGGGTGACGCCCGCCCGCCCCCGCTGGCCAAACCGCCCGCTTTCGTCTATCGCGGCGGCGCAGCATCCGGGGGCCGGGAATGGACATCCGCAACATCGCGATCATCGCCCATGTCGACCACGGCAAGACCACGCTGGTGGACCAGCTTCTGAAGCAGTCGGGATCGTTCCGCGAGGGCCAGGCGGTGGCCGAGCGCGCGATGGATTCGAACGACATCGAGCGCGAGCGCGGCATCACCATCCTCGCCAAGGCGACCTCGGTCGAGTGGAAGGGCACGCGCATCAACATCGTGGACACGCCCGGCCACGCCGATTTCGGCGGCGAGGTGGAGCGGATCCTGAACATGGTCGATGGCGCGATCGTGCTCGTCGACGCCGCGGAGGGCCCGCTGCCGCAGACCAAGTTCGTGGTGGGGAAGGCGCTCGCGCGCGGGCTTCGCCCGATCGTCGTGATCAACAAGGTGGAC
>CALIZF010000047.1 GCA_938028765.1 uncultured Paracoccaceae bacterium | reverse complement strand
GCCGCCCGGCAGCGCGCCCGACAGCGCCGCGAGCGCCGCGCCGTGCAGCACCAGCGCCCCGGCCAGCGCCGCCGCCGCCTCGGCCAGCGCGCGCATCAGACCCCCCGCCCCGTCACCGCGCCACCGTCACCGCGGCACCGTGGCCAGCCGCACCGGTCCCGCCCCTGCTGCCGAAAGCCGCGGCAACAGCGCGGCCAGCGCCGATGCCGGTGCCGCCGCATCGGCGCGCAGCATCAACCCGCCTGCGCAGGCCCCGCCATCGCAGGCCGCCGCCAGCGCCGCATCGCCCGAAGCCGCGCCGAAGCGCAGCACACCCCCGGCGTCGAGCGTCAGCACCGGCCCGCCCGCACCTGCCGTCGTGCCCGCGCCAGAGGCAGGCGGCGACAGTGCCCCCGGCGCATCGGGGTCGAGCCGCGCGACCATCAGCACGAACACCAGCAGAAGCAGGATCACGTTGATCAGGGCGATCAGCGGATCAGCCGGGGCGCGCGGCGGATCGGCGGCCATTCGGGGGGCGAAGCGCAACAGTCCCCCCCTATTCCGGCGCGACGAGGACGCGGGCGATCCCCGCCGCTGCCAGCGCCTCGACCACGTCCACAAGGCGCTGCACATCCGCCCCCTCGGCCGGGCGCAGCACCACCGGATCGCCGGGGTCCGCCATCAGCGCGGCCAGCGCCGCGGGCAGGCCCTCCTCGGCCAGCGCCCGGCCGTTCAGCGCCACGCCCGCGGGCGTCACGGTCACCAGCCGCGGCGGCGTGGGAGGGGCCGCCGCGCCCGCGCCCGCCGCGGCCACCGGCAGCGCCCCTTCCGGCGCAAACCGCGCGGCGAGCAGGAAGAAGACCACGAGGATGAACAGCACGTCGATCATCGGCGTCAGGTTCGTCCGCCGGACCCGCGCCGGGGCGGGTTCGGTGAAGCGCGGCCCGGCCCGGCCCGACACGGCCCTAGCGCCCCACCGCTTGCAGCCGCGGCGCCGCACCCTGGCCGGGGTGGCGCAGGAAGATGCGGGTCGCCGCATCCTCCATGTCGTGGCGGAGCCGTTCCACCACGCTTTCGAACCAGGCCAGCGCGACGGCTGCCGGCACCGCCACGGCGATTCCGGCCGCGGTGGTCAGCAGCGCCTCCCAGATGCCGCCGGCCAGCACCGCAGGATCGGCCCGCGCGCCGCTGCCTTCGAGCGCGGCAAAAGCCGCGATCATGCCGAGGACCGTGCCGAAGAGGCCGAGCAGCGGCGCCACCACCGCGGCGAGCTCCAGCGCGCGCAGGCCCCCCCGCGCCTCGGCCAGAAGGGCGCGGGCGACGCGGGCGGTCTCGGCTTCGGCCGCGGCGGTGGTCAGCGTCGGGTCGGCGCGCGCGGCCATCGCGGCGCGCGCCAGCCGCGCGCGGTAGGACGGCCGACCGGCCAGCGCCGCCAGCGCCGCCTCGGCCTTGCCGGCCGACCACAACGCCACCGCGCCCTCGGTCGCGCGGCCGCCCGACCACGCGCCGCCGGCCGCCAGCCGCGCGACCTTCCACAGCACCAGCGCCAGCGTGCCGACCGACAGCACCGCGATCACCCACAGCGCCGGGCCGCCGCGGGCGAAGAGGTCGAGGGCAGGGGCAAGATCGGCGGGCATCGCGGGCAGGACGTCCTTCGGCGGGGCGGCGTGCAGGGGCGGCGACTCGGTCGCGCGGGCATTTAGTGTAGCAGCCGCCCGCGCCAGCCGCATCCGCCGTCGCACGGGCTTGCGCCATCGCCTGCCCCCCGGCTAGCCTTGCGGCGCGCGGGCTTGGTCGGCGGAGCACGGGCGGGTTGACGCTGCCGCCGATTGCCCGTCCGCGGGGCAGGCCTGGGAGGCGGGAATGGACAATCCGGTGCGGTGGGGCATCCTCGGCGCGGCGAGGATCGCGGCCGATCACGTCGCCCCCGCGATCCACGGCGCGGCGGGCGCGGTGCTGGCGGCGCTGGCGACGCGCGAGCCTGCGCGCGCCGCACCCTTCGCGGCGCTCGCGCCCGGTCTGCGGGTCCACGGCAGCTATCAGGCGCTCCTCGACGATCCCGGGGTGGAGGCAGTCTATATCCCGTTGCCGAACCACCTGCATGTGGACTGGACGCTGCGGGCGCTGGCGGCGGGCAAGCATGTGTTGTGCGAAAAGCCGCTCGCGCTCGCGGCCCCCGAGATCGACCGGCTGATCGCGGCGCGCGACGCCGCGGGACGTGTGGCGGCCGAGGCCTTCATGGTCTGCCACCACCCGCAATGGCACCGGCTGCGGCACCTGCTGACGCAGGGTGCCGTCGGCCCACTGATGCACGTCGAAGGGATGTTCAGCTACCGCAACACCGATCCGCAGAACATCCGCAACCGGCCCGAGACCGGCGGCGGCGGCCTGCGCGACATCGGCGTCTATCCGCTGGTGACGACCCGATTCGCCACCGGCGCCGAGCCGCTGCGGCTGCAGGCCGACATCCGCCGCGAAGGCGGGGTCGACGCCTTCGCCCGCGTCTGGGCCGATTTCCCCGGGTTCACCATGAGCTTCCACTGCGGGATGCGGATGGCGCGTCGGCAGGACATGGTGTTCCACGGGCAGACGGGCTGGATCCGCGTGCCCGCGCCCTTCAACCCGCCCCAGCAGGGCGAGGCCCGGCTTGAGATCCACCGCCCCGACGGATCTGTCACGGTCGAGCGGTTCCCCGAGGCCGCGCAATACCGCCTGATGATCGAGGCGTTCGGGGCCACCCTCCGCACCGGCGCGCCGTTCGACTGCCCGCTGGAGTTCAGCCGCGGCAACCAGGCGGCGCTGGATGCGATCCTTGCCGCGGGGTGAGCCTCTGCCGTCCCGCCGCGCGGGCGCGGCGGCGGCAGCCGCGCGGGCCGAGGCCGGCGCGGTGCCGGCCGGATCGCCGGGATGCGGGCCGAGCGGGAGGGGGTGCGCCGGGCCGGCGGCCGCTTGCGCATGATCCTCGCGGCGGGCGAGGCGATCATGGACTTCCTGCCCGTGACGGCGGGGGACGGCCGCGCGGCCTTCGTGCCGGTTCCGGGCGGGGCGGCGCTGAACCTTGCCCGCGCGGTGGCCGCGCAAGGGGGCCAGGCGGCGCTCTTCTGCCCGCTGTCGTCCGATCCGTGGGGCGCGATGCTGCGGGACGCCGCCCGCGCGGCCGGCGTGGACGTGGCGCCCTGCCCGGCCACGGCGCGGCCGACGACGCTTGCCTTCGTGACGCTGGCGGGCGGGCAGCCCGCCTTCGCCTTTCACGACGCGGGCAGCGCGATGCGGGGGCTGACCGCCGCGGACCTGCCGGCGGCCCTGCCCCCGGGCCTGCGCGCGGTGGCGATCGGGGGCATCTCGCTGGTCCCCGATCCCTGCGGACCCGCCTTCGCCGCCCTCGCCCGGCGCGCGGCGGGGCGGGCCGCGGTGGTACTGGATGCGAACCTGCGGCCGGCCCTGGTCGCCGATCCTGCCGCGCACCGGGCGCGGCTGAAGGCGCTGCTGCCGCTGGCCGACGTGGTGAAGTTGTCGGACGAGGACGCCAGCTGGCTGTTCGGCCCCGGCACGCCCGAGGACTGGGCGGCGGCGGTGCTGGCGGCGGGGGCGCGGGTGGCCGCGATCACCCGCGGCGCGGCGGGCGCGCTGGCCGCGACGGCGGCGGGGCACCGCGCGGCGCTGCCTGCGCCGCGGGTCGAGGTCGCCGACACGGTCGGCGCGGGCGACGCATTCCTGGCGGCGTTCCTGCTGTCGCTCGACCGGTCGGGGCTGCTCGGCCCCGGCCTTGCGCCGGGGGCTGCCGCGCTGACGGCCGCGCTGGCCGAAGGAATCGCGGCGGGCGCGCTGGCCTGCACGGTGGCCGGGGCGGGCGCACCCGGGCGGGCGGCGGTCGCGGCGCTGGCAGCACGGGTGGCGGCGGGCGGTTGAGCGCCTCAGGGCGCATCGAGCGCGGCAAGGCAGCCGGTCAGGGCGGCCATGTCGTCGGCGATCACGCGCACCGGGATGCCGCGCGGGATGCGGGCGAAGGGCGCCTCGGCCGCATAGGCCGCAACGAACGGGCCGAGGGCGGCGGCCAGCACCCCGCGCGCCACGCTGCCGGCCAGATAGAACCCCGCGCGGGGCATGAACTGCAGCGCGAGGTTACGCGCGTAAATACCCAGCATTTCAGAGAAAAGCTCGACGGTCTCTCGCGCCGCGGGATCGTGCGCCGCGGCCGAGGCGATGCGGTCGCCGGCCAGCGCCTGCCCGGTCAGCGCGCGGTGCAGCGCGGCAAGGCCCCGGCCGGCGAAGAGCGCCTCCACCGTCGGGAAGGCATCGGCCGAGCCCGTCCGCGCCGCCACCGCCGCCGCCACGGGCGCGGGCAGCGCGGCATGGCCCGCCTCGGCCTCGAGGCACAGGGCGCCGCCGGACGTGGCCCGGACCGCGCAGAGGTTCACGCCGGTGCCGAGGCCCAGCACCAGCGCCTGCCCGTTCGTCCCCCGCTCGGCCCCCGCGGTCGGCGTCCAGACCGGGCGCAATCCGTCCGGGGCGATCCCGGCCAGCGCGTGGCCGAGCGCCGTCAGGTCGTTGATCAGCCGCACCCGCGCGCCGCTGCGCGCAGCCAGCGCAGCGCTGTCGAAGGCCCAGTCTCGGTTGGTCAGGCTGCCCGCAGCACCGCCCGCGGGCGTGCCCGTGACCGGCCCCGCGATGGCGATGCACATTGCCGAAGGCACCGGCCTGCCGGCAAGGTAGGCGTCGAGCACCGCCTCGAACGAGGGCCAGTCGTCGTTCGCCAGCCGCACCAGCGTGTCGGGCAGCAGCCGCCCGCCCTGCCCCAGTGCCAGGCGCGCGTTCGTGCCGCCCACATCCGCCACCAGCACCGTCATGCCCGGCCCCCGTCCACCGCCGCGCCTTTCGCCGCGCAGCCCCGACCGGATGCTTCGCCGCGCCGCGCGCGCTTGGCAAGCCGTCGCCGTCCGGCGACCGGGACCGACCGCGGATGCCCGCCCGTGCGCGCTGCGCACCCGCTGCGCTGCGCACCCGCCGCGTCTGTCGTCGCCGACCCGGGCAGGGCTGTGCATCCGATGCGCGGACGCCGGCGTGCGGGGGTGCGGCGGGCGGCACCGGTGGACAGCCTCGCGCCGGCGGGTTACGGTTCTGCGCACGACATCCCGCCCGGAGGCCCTCCATGCCGTTGCCGCTCGTCCCAGTCGCGATCGCCGGGGGAATTGTCGCCGGCATCTGGGCGGCGGGGCGCAACGCGCAGCCCGGCCGCACCGACCAGCGGGCGGAGGATGCACTCGACGACGCGCCCGAGGGCCTTGCGCTGCACGCCCCGGCCGACCTGGCGGGCCAGCGCAACCTGGCCTGGCGGCTGACCCGCCGGGTTCGCATCGGGGCGCGCGCATGGACCGTGGACCTCGGGCTGATCGCCCGGGCGCGCGTCGTGGCGGACGGATCGCGGGTCAGGCCATGACGATGCGTCTCTATCACGCCCCGGCCTCTCCCTTCGTGCGCAAGGTGATGGTGCTGGCGCACGAGACCGGTCAGGCCGCCGCCATCGTGCCGGTGGCCGCGGGCGGGAACCCGGTCGATCCCGGCTCGATGCCGCTCGCGCAGAACCCGCTTGGCAAGATCCCCTGCCTCGAGCGCGAGGGGCTGCCGTCGCTCTACGACAGCCGGGTGATCTGCCGCTACATCGACAGCCTGGCGGGCGGCCGTCACTACCCCGCCGGCGAGCGGGGGTGGCAGGCCCTGACGCTCGAGGCGACGGCGGACGGGATCTGCGACGCGGCGGTGCTGGCGCGCTATGAGGTCGCGGTGCGGCCCGAGGGGCTGCGCTGGCCGGACTGGACGGAAGGCCAATGGGCCAAGGTCGCCCGGTCGCTCGACGCGGTCGAGGCGCGATGGATGGCGCATCTTGCGGGCCCGGTCGATATCGGGCACATCGCGCTGGCCTGCGCGCTCGGGTATCTCGACCTTCGCTTTCCCGATCGCGCCTGGCGCACCGGCCGCCCGGCGCTGGCGGCCTGGGCCGGGGCCTTTGCCGAACGCCCGTCGATGCGGGCGACCGCGCCGCAGGTCTGACGCGGCCGCCATGGTCCCGCCGCCCTGACCGCACCGGGCGAAGGGGCGGCAGCGACGGCGCCCCGATGCGCGGCGCCCCGCGGTCCGGGCGCTGCCGGCGGTGGACTTCGCTTGGCCAAGGCCGAACGCGTCGACCACGGGCGGCGCCCGTCATCGGCACCGCGAGGGCGGAGGATGGGGGCGGCGTGCCTTGCCGCCTTCGGGACCGAGACGGTGCTTTTGCGCGCACCCGCCAGAAAGCGGCAGAACGCCGCAGCGCCGGCATGCGGCGCGGCACTATTTCGCAAAGCGGCAACTGGACTGGCCGGAAGCCTCAAGCTAAGACGCCGGGGATCGGGGGGTGGCGTGCGCGCGCCCTGGCCTGTGCACCCGGCCTTCCGGCCAAGCAAGGGAGAACGACGTGTCCCAAGCCGAAGACACCGCCGGCACCCGGCGCGACTTCCTCTACTACGCCACGGCCGGTGCCGGCGCGGTGGCGACCGGCGCAGCCGTCTGGCCGCTGATCAACCAGATGAACCCCTCGGCCGACGTGCAGGCTCTGGCGTCGATCTTCGTCGACGTGTCGGGGGTCGAGGTCGGTCAGCAACTGACCGTCAAATATCTGGGCAAGCCCGTGTTCATTCGCCGCCGCACCCCCGAGGAGATCGAGGCGGCGCGGGCGGTGCCGCTGGCGGACTTGCCCGACCGCGCGTCGCGCAACCCCAACCGGGCGGGCACCGACGCCACGGACGCCAATCGCGCGATGGACGAGGCCGGCGAATGGCTGGTCATGGTGGGGGTCTGCACCCACCTCGGCTGCGTGCCGATCGGCAACGGGTCGGGCGACTTCGGCGGCTGGTTCTGCCCCTGCCACGGGTCGCACTACGACAGCGCCGGCCGCATCCGCCGCGGCCCCGCGCCCGAGAATTTGCACATCCCGGTTGCCGCGTTCATCGACGAAACCACGATCAAGCTTGGCTGAGGACCCTCATATGGCCAGCATTCCCCACGACCACTACGAGCCCAAGACCGGCGCCGAGAAGTGGCTTCACCGCCGCCTGCCGATCGTCGGGCTGATGTACGACACCCTGATGATCCCCACGCCCAAGAACCTGAACTGGATGTGGATCTGGGGCATCGTTCTGACCTTCTGCCTCGTGCTGCAGATCGTCACCGGCATCGTTCTGGTGATGCACTACACCCCGCATGTGGACTACGCCTTCTCGTCGGTCGAGCACATCATGCGCAACGTGAACGGCGGGCACATGCTGCGGTACATCCACGCGAACGGCGCATCGCTGTTCTTCGTGGCGGTCTACCTGCACATCTTCCGTGGTCTTTACTACGGCAGCTACAAGGCGCCGCGCGAGGTGACGTGGATCATCGGCATGCTGATCTACCTCCTCATGATGGCAACGGCCTTCATGGGGTATGTGCTGCCCTGGGGTCAGATGTCGTTCTGGGGCGCAACGGTGATCACCGGCCTCTTCGGCGCGATCCCCGGCATCGGCGAGCCGATCCAGACCTGGCTGCTCGGCGGTCCGGCGGTGGATAACGCGACGCTGAACCGCTTCTTCAGCCTGCACTATCTTCTGCCCTTCGTGATCCTCGGCCTTGTCATCGTCCACATCTGGGCGTTCCACACGACCGGGAACAACAACCCCACGGGCGTCGAGGTGCGGCGCACCTCGAAGGAAGAGGCGGCGAAGGACACGGTGCCCTTCTGGCCCTACTTCGTGATCAAGGACCTGTTTGCGCTGGCCGTGATCCTGCTGGTGTTCTTCGCCATCGTCGGGTTCATGCCGAACTATCTTGGCCACCCCGACAACTATATCGAGGCCAACCCGCTGGCCACGCCCGCGCACATCGTGCCGGAATGGTACTTCCTGCCCTTCTATGCCATCCTGCGCGCCTTCACCGGCGACGTCTGGCTGGTCATGCTGGTCGAGTTCCTGACCTTCGGGATTGTCGACGCGAAGTTCTTCGGCGTCCTGGCGATGTTCGGCTCGATCGCGGTGATGGCGCTGGCCCCGTGGCTCGACACCTCGTCGGTCCGCTCGGGCCGGTACCGGCCGATGTTCAAGTGGTGGTTCGCGCTCTTCGTCGTGAACTTCGTCGTGCTGACCTGGGTCGGTGCGATGCCGGCGGAGGGCATCTACCCCTACATCGCGCTGATCGGTGCGACCTACTGGTTCGTCTACTTCCTGGTCATCCTGCCGCTTCTGGGTGTGATCGAGAAGCCGCTGCCGCAGCCAGCGACGATCGAGGAGGATTTCAACGCCCACTACGGTCAGGCGGCGGGCATGGACGGCGCCGTGGCGCAGCCGGCCGAGTGACGAAAAGGACCCGACCGATGCTCAAGACGATCACCCTGACCGTCTCGCTGGCGCTGGCCGCCGGCGGGGCGATGGCGGCGGGCACGCAGGGGCACGTGCACGACTTCGCCTTCCCGCACGAAGGCCCGTTCGGCACCTACGACACGCTGCAGCTGCAGCGCGGCCTGCAGGTCTACACCGAGGTCTGCGCGGCCTGCCACGGCCTGAAGTATGTGCCACTGCGCACGCTGGCCGATCCCGGCGGCCCGCAGCTGCCCGAGGATCAGGTGCGCGCCTACGCCGCCAATTTCGAAATCTTCGACCCCGAGCTTGACGATTTCCGCCCGCGCGCGCCGACCGACCATTTCCCCGGCTCCTCGCTGGCGAATGCCCCCGACCTAAGCCTGATGGCCAAGGCGCGGGCTGGCTTCCACGGACCCTACGGCACCGGGATCAGCCAGCTCTTCAAAGGGATCGGGGGCCCTGAATACATCGCTTCGCTGCTCACGGGCTACACCGGTGAGGAGAAGGAAGAGGCGGGCAGCATCTTCTACGAGAACACCGCCTTCCCCGGCGGCTGGATTGCGATGGCGCCGCCGCTGTCGGACGAGGCGGTCGAGTTCGCCGACGGCTCGCCCAACGACCTTGAATCGCTCGCGGTCGATGTCGCGGCCTTCCTGATGTGGACAGCCGAGCCGAAGATGATGGCGCGCAAGCAGGCAGGTTTCACCGCCGTCATCTTCCTGACGGTGCTGGCGGTGCTGCTCTACCTGACCAACAAGCGGCTCTGGGCCGGGATCAAGGGGCGCAGCCACGCCTGACGGCCGCCCGCGCCCTCGCATGGCCGATCCTTGCGCCCCGCCCGGCCGACCGGGCGGGGCGTCGTCATTCCCGGCCGAGGTAGGCGGCCAGCGCCGGCGGTGGCGCCGCGAACAGCGCAGCGGCATCCGCCGGCGGATGCGCGAGGCCCGCGTGCACGAAGGCGACGGTCTGTGCGAAGCGCCGCGCGTCGGCCGGGTCGTGCGTGACAAGGATCGTCAGCGCCCCGGCCTCGGCCGCCACCGCGCGCACCAGCGCCAGCATGTCGGCGCGCAGGCCGGGCCCGAGGGCGGCGAAGGGTTCGTCCAGCAGCAGGACGGGCCGCGGCCGCAGCAGGACGCGCGCCAGCGCAGCCCGGCCCTGCTCGCCGCCCGACAGCCGCCCCGGCCGGTCGTCGCCCCGCCCCCCGAGCCCGACCCGGTCGAGTGCCGCCGCAATCCGCGCGCGGTCGCCGGGGCCGAGCCGCAGGTGCGGGTTCAGCGCCAGCCCGAGGTTCTGCGCCACCGTCAGGTGGGGAAAGAGGTTGTTGTCCTGGAACAGGATCGACACCGGCCGGCGGCCGGGGTCGAGCGGCCCGAGGTCCGCCCCCTGCCACAGGATGCGGCCCCCCGCCAGCGGCTGGAACCCCGCGATCGCGGCCAGCAGCGTGGACTTGCCCGCCCCCGAGGGCCCGATCAGCGCCACGCGCGCCCCCGCGGGCACCGCCCAGTCGGCCGCGAGGCGGAAGCCGCCGGCTTCGATCCGCATCGCCTCAAGCGTCAGCACGGCGCCCCCAGAGGTCGAAGGCGGCGAAGAGCGCGAAGGAAACCGCCGCCAGGACCAGCGCCGCCGCCGCCGCCGCCTCCATCCGGTAGGCGGCCATCAGGCGCTGGACAAGCAGCGGCAGGGTCTCGCCGCCCTCGCGCGCGAAGAGGGCGATGGCGCCGAGGTCGCCCGCCGCCAGGGCCGCGGCGAGGCCAAGCGCAAGGCCGATCGGCCGGCGCAGCCGCGGCAGGATGACCAGCCGCCAGACCGCCGCCGGCGGCAGGCCCAGCGACCGGGCAAGCCGCCCCTCGGCCGCCGCGACCTCGGCCCGCGCGGGCGCGATCAGGCGCAGCGCGAAGGGTAGCGCGAGGATCGCGTTGACGGCCACCGTCACCGGCAGGGCGACCGCTGCCGGATCGGCCAGCGGAAAGACGATCAGGAAGAGGCCGGTCCCCAGCGCCAGCGGCGAGGCGGCCAGCGGCAGCATCCCCGCCGCCTGCCGGCGCCGCCCGCCCGACAGCGCCAGCGCCCCGGCCACCGCCAGCGCGGCCGAGGGCAGCGCCACCACCAGCGTGCGGGCGGCCGCCGGCCAGACGGCATCGGGCAGGACGGGCAGCGCTGCGGCGCCGCCTGCCAGGACCGCCGCGATCGGCAGCGCAAGGAACAACCCCGCCGACACCAGCACGGCGGCATCCTGTGCAGCCAGCCACGCCCCCCGCGGCCGCAACGCCGCCACCCGGCCGAGGCCCCCCGCGAGACCCGACGGCGCCGCCAGCGCCCCCGCCGCCGCTGCCGCGGCCGTGCACAGCATGACCTGCACGCCCGCCAGCGCGGCGCCGCGCGCGAGGTCGAACTCGAACCGGATCGCGTGGAACACCGCCAGCTCCACCGTCGTCGCCGCCGGCCCGCCGCCCAGCGTCAGGGCGACCGCAAAGCTGGTCGTGCAGATCAGGAACACCGCCACGAAGGCCCCCGGCACGACCGCGCGCAGCATCGGCACCTCGACGTGGCGAACGACCGCCCCCGGCGGCAGGTCCAGCGCGGCGGCCAGCCGCAACCGCTCGCCGGGGATGGCGGCCCAGCCGTTGAGGATCATGCGCACCGCCAGCGGCAGGTTCAGGAAGACATGCGCAAGCACCACGCCCTGCGCGCCGTAGAGCCGCGGCGGCGGCAGGCCGAGCGGGGCCAGCCCTGCCGCCAGCCAGCCCGACCGGCCGAATACCGCGACCAGGCCCATCACCGCGACGATGCCGGGCAGGATGAAGGGCGCGCCGGTCAGGGTCACGAACAGGCCGCGGCCCGGGAAGCGCCGACGCGCCAGCGCCCGCGCGACCGGCACCGCCAGCAGGACCGAGAGCGCGGCCGAAACCGCCGCCTGCGCCAGCGTGAAGCGCAGGGCCGCCCAGTCGGCCGGGGCCAGCGCCGCCACCTCGCCCCCCCGCAGGGCGACCGCGGCGAGCGGCCCCAGGACAGCCGCGGCGACCAGCGCCGCGACCGCCGCTGGCCCCCAGCGGACACCGCCTGCCGCCATCGCTAGCGCGCGAGCGCGTTCCGCCAGGTCTCGATCGCCGATGCGCGGCGGGCCTCGGCCTCGTCCGGGGCGAACAGCAGCGTCTTGGCAGGGCGGTGCAGCGTGCCGAACCCTTCGGGCAGCCCCGCGGCCGGCGTGACCGCGGGATACATCCAGTTGGTCGTCGGGATCGTCGCCTGGAACCCCTCGGTCAGCATGAAGGCGAGGAAGTCGCGCGCAAGATCGGGCTGCCGCGCCGAGGCCAGCATCCCGGCCACCTCGACCTGCATGTAATGCCCCTCGTCGAAGGGGGCAGCGGCCTTGGTCGCGTCGCCTTCGGCGATCAGGTGGTAGGCGGGGCTGGTGGTGTAGGACAGGACCATGTCGGCCTCGCCGGCAAGGAAGAGGCCATAAGCCTCGGACCAGCCGGGGGTGACCGTCACGATATTGTCGGCAAGGTCCGCCCAGATCGCACCGGCCCGGTCACCGTGCGCCGCCTCGACCCACAGCACAAGGCCGAGACCAGGCGTGGACGACCGCGGGTCCTGGATCACGATGCGCACGTCCGACGCCGCGAGCGCCTCGAACGAGCGCGGCGGATCGGGCAGGCGTGCCGTATCGTGGACGAAGGCGAACCAACCCCAGTCGTAGGGCAGGAACAGCGGATCGTCCCAGGCCACCGGCAGGTCCAGCGCAGGCGGCGTCAGGCCGTGGGGCGCGAAAAGGCCCGTGGCCGCCGCCGCCGCCGTCAGGTTGGTGTCGAGGCCGAGGACCACGTCCGCCGCACCGCGCCCCGCCTCCAGCCGGACGCGCGCAAGAAGGGCTGCCCCGTCGCCCGCGGGCACGAAGCGCAGGTCGCAGCCGCAGCGTTCCTCGAACGCCGCTTCCACCGCAGGGCCGGGGCCCCATTCGGTCACGAAGCTGTCGTAGGTCAGCACCGTCAGCACGCGGGTCTCTGCCTGCGCCCCATGGGCGGCAAGGGCAAGTCCCGCGGCAAGGAAGGCAGTCTTCATCATCGTTCCTCCACATGCGACGGGCGGGGTCGTGGTGGGGAACAGATCCGTCACCTTCCCTCCGCCGGTCCTAACCGGTTCAGGTTCGACGGGTCCGCGGCTGCCGCCGCATCTCAGCCCGGAACAGGGCACCCCGAGGTAGATCGAAACACTAGCCGCAACGCAGGCGTCGCGCAAGGCACTTCCCTGCGCGCCCCGTTTGCGGAATACCGCGCCCGACAGGAGCGCCCGCATGAGCCACAATACCTTCGGCCACCTCTTCCGCGTCACCACCTGGGGCGAAAGCCACGGCCCCGCCCTCGGCTGCGTGGTGGACGGCTGCCCGCCCGGCGTGGCCCTGGCCGAGACCGACATCCAGCCCTGGCTCGACCGGCGCCGGCCCGGCACCAGCCGGTTCACCACGCAGCGGCGCGAAGCGGACATCGTGCGGATCCTGTCGGGCGTACACGAGGGGCGCACGACCGGCACGCCGATCAGCCTGATGATCGAGAACACCGACCAGCGATCGAAGGACTATGCCGCCATCGCCGACACCTTCCGGCCTGGCCATGCGGACCTGACCTATCACCTCAAGTATGGCCTGCGCGACCCGCGCGGCGGCGGCCGGTCCTCGGCGCGGGAAACCGCGGCACGGGTGGCGGCGGGCGCGGTGGCGCGGGCGGCGCTGGCCGCGCTGGCGCCGGGCCTGACGATCCGCGGCTACATGGTGCAGATGGGGCCGGACGCGGCCGATCGCGCCGCCTTCGACCCGGCCGAGATCGACCGCAACCCCTTCTGGTGCCCGGACCCCGCCGCGGCCGAACGGTGGGCCGGCCAGCTCGACGCGATCCGCAGGGCGGGCGATTCGGTCGGCGCGGTGATCGAGGTGGCGGCGACCGGCGTGCCGGCGGGCCTCGGCGCGCCGCTCTACGGCAAGCTCGACGCCGACCTTGCGGCCGCGATGATGGGCATCAACGCCGTCAAGGGGGTGGAGATCGGCGACGGCATGGCCGCGGCGGCGCTGCGCGGAAGCGAGAACGCGGACGAGATGCGGATGGCCGAGGGCGGCGTTGTGTTCGGCTCGAACCGGGCAGGTGGGATCCTTGGCGGCATCTCGACCGGGCAGCCGGTGGTCGTGCGCTTCGCGGTCAAGCCCACGTCCTCGATCCTGACGCCGCGCGCGACCGTCACCACTGCCGGGACAGAGGCCGAGGTGGTGACGAAAGGCCGCCATGACCCCTGCGTGGGCATCCGCGCCGTGCCGGTCGGCGAAGCGATGATGGCCTGCGTGCTCCTCGACCATCTCCTGCGCGACCGGGCCCAGACCGGCGGCCTCCGCGGCCGGATCGGCTAGGCGGACCGGCGCCGGTTCGGCGCGCGGACCCCGAGGGAGCCCAAGGATGCCGCGGGGTCGGCGCTGCAGGCGGAGCATCCGCGCAGGGGCCCGACCGGTCCGGCAAAGCGGCCTGCCTTCCCGGTCCCCCCGCCTTCCCGGTTCCGGCGCGGGCCGGAAACGGACAGGGCTGCCCGGTGCCCTTTCGCGGATCGCCGCGCCGACCCGCGGGCGGCCGGTCAGACCTCGTCGAGCGCCTTCACGGCCGCCTCTAGGTCGGCCTTCGTCGCGGGAAGGTCGGTCACCGCCGCCCGGGAGAAGATGTAGTCCACCACCTTGTCCTCGTAGAGCGGCGCACGGATCTGCTGCTGTGCGCCCGCGTTCTTCTGGACGAATTCGAAGAACGCGCGTTCCTGCCCGGGATACTGCCGCGCCTGTGCCAGCACCGCCTGCGTCATCTCGGCATCGGTCACCTCGACCTCGGCGCGACGGCCCATCTCGGCCAGAAGGAGGCCGAGCCGCACCCGGCGCACGGCGAGGGCGCGGTGTTCGTCCGTCGGCTCGACCGCGCCGTGGTCGTGGCCCTGCACCTCGGGGTGTTCCTCGTGCCACAGCTGATGCGCGATCTGGGCCGCTTCGGCCTCGACAAGGCTCGGCGGCAGGTCGAAGGACACCATCGCGTCGAGCTTGTCGAGCAGCGCCCGCTTCATCACCGCGCGCGCGGCGCTGCGGTATTCCGCCCCGATCCGCTCGGCGATCTGGGCCCGCAGCGCGGCAAGGTCGTCGGCGCCGAACTTCCGGGCCAGCTCGTCGTCGATCGCCGCCGGAACCGGTGCCTTCACCGCCTTCACGGTGCAGGCGAAGACGGCTTCCTTCCCGGCCAGATGGCGGGCGTTGTAATCCTCGGGGAAGGTCACCCGAACGTCCCGCATCTCGCCGGAACGGGCGCCGACCAGCTGGTCCTCGAAGCCGGGGATGAACGATCCTGACCCCAGCACCAGCGGGTAGTCCTCGGCCCTGCCCCCGTCGAAGGGCACGCCGTCCACGCTGCCGGTGAAGTCCACCGTCACCTGATCGCCGCTCTCGGCTGCGGCACCTTCGGGCCGGTCGGCGAAGGACTGCGCCGATTTCGCGAGGTTCGCAAGCGCCTCGTCCACCGCGGCGTCGTCCGCGGCGACCACAAGCCTTTGCAGGGCGATGCCGGAAAGGTCGATCTCGGGGATCGCGGGCAGCGCCTCATAGGTCATCTCGACCACGACGTCCCGGCCCTCGGCCCAGGTCTCGCCGTCCTTCATCTGCAGCTTGGGCTGCAGCGCCGGCCGGTCGCCCGTCGCCTCAAAATGCGCCTTCATGGCGCTGTCGATCGCCTCCTGCATGGCATCGCCCAGCACCCGCTGGCCGAACTGCTTGCGCAGCAGCGCCAGCGGCACCCTGCCCTTGCGGAAGCCCTTCAGCTCGATCTCGGGCTGCGCCTCGATCAGCTTTTCGGTCACCTTCGCGTCGAGCTCGGCCGCCGTCAGGGTGATCGTGTAGCCGCGCCTGAGCCCGTCGCTCAGCACTTCGGTGACCTGCATCTCTCCGTCCTCTTCATCCCATGCCGCGGGCGCCTGGTGCGGGTGGAGGGACTTGAACCCCCATGCCTTGCGGCGCCGGAACCTAAATCCGGTGCGTCTGCCGGTTCCGCCACACCCGCGCGACGACCGCCCGCCCGATACGGCACGGGACGGCCCGGCGCAAGGCCGCCGCGCGCCCCCGCGGCGCGAACATGGCCCGAAGATGGCTCCCGCGCGACCGCTGCCGGGGGCGAACCGCCCGTTAACTGCACCCGACCATATTCCTGCCACAGTTTCGGCCAATCTGGCGATCATCAGACGCCCGCAGAGGCGTCGGACACGAGGCAGGCAGACATGACCCATTCCGAACCCGCGATCCGCGCCGGCGCCGCGACCGGCCTTCCCCTGGGCACCACCGTGATGACGCTGGACGGCGCCCTGCCGGTCGAGCACCTGACGCAAGGCGACCGCATCGTGACCCGCGCGGGCGCCCGCATCCTGCGCGCCGTCACGGCGACGCTGCAGACGGACGCGGCAATGGTCGCGGTCGGCGCGGGCGCACTCGGCCACGACCGGCCGGGGCGGCCGCTTCTGTTGCCGGCCGACCAGCCGGTGCTGGTGCGCGACTGGCGCGCGCGCGCGCTCTGGGGCGTCGATGCGGCCCTTGTGCCGGTGGCCCGGCTGGCCGATGGCGAACATGTGCGCCGGGTGCAGGTGGCGCAGGTGCGCCTCTTCGCCCTGTCGTTCGACGACGACGCGGTGATCTATGCCGACGGGGTCGAGGTCGGCTGCCCGCGGGTGCCCGTCGCGGCCTGACCCGTCGCGGCCCGACCCGCCGCGGCCGCCCGGCGGACGCCGCTGCGGCGCAGGATGCCGCGTCACCGGCCCCGCGCATCCCGGGCGCAGTTCGGGTCAGGCAAGGCTGCGCGCCCGGCGGGCATGCCCGCGCCTGCCCCTGCCGGCCACGGCATGCTGGTCAGGGCCAGGACGGCCGCGCGCGCGGAGCTCCGTGGGGGGTTACCCCCCTGTCACTCGACCCCAAGCCGGCCGCCCGCGCGCGGACCGGCCGCGCAGCGGCGATGCGGCGATCCGACACGCCAACCCCGCCTGTCCGGCGCTAACAGGCCACGGCGGCGGCGGAAACCCGCAGGGCTGCCGACGTCCGCCATGGACAAGCGCGCGGCCGCGCGCCTAGTGCGGCGGCGACCCGAACCAGCACGAGGCCCCCATGCGCGCGACCCGCACTGTCCAGCGACTCCTTGCCAACTACGAGGGCGAAACGCCCGGCGTGAAGGCGAACCTCGCCCGAATCCTGATGGAGGGCCGCCTCGGCGGCACCGGCAGGATGATCATCCTGCCGGTCGATCAGGGTTTCGAGCACGGCCCCGCGCGCAGCTTCGCCCCGAACCCGGCGGGTTATGACCCGCACTATCACTACCAGCTTGCCATCGACGCCGGGCTGAACGCCTATGCCGCACCGCTCGGGATGCTGGAAGCCGGCGCCGACACCTTCGCCGGCCAGATCCCGACGATCCTGAAGGTGAACTCGTCGAACTCGCTCCTCTCCGGCACCGCCGGCAAGGACCAGGCCATCACCGCGAGCGTCGATGACGCCCTGCGCCTCGGCTGCGCCGCGATCGGCTTCACGATCTACCCCGGCTCGGACGCGAGCCTCGGGATGTTCGAGGAAGTCTCGGCCATGCGCGAGGAGGCGGCGCGCAAGGGGATCGCCACCGTCATCTGGTCCTATCCGCGGGGCGAGGGCGTGACGAAGGACGGCGAGACGGCGATCGACGTCGCCGCCTATGCCGCGCAGATCGCGGCGCTTCTGGGGGCGCATATCATCAAGATCAAGCTGTCCACCGATCACCTGATGCAGGACGAGGCGAAGAAGGTCTACCTCAAGCACGGGATCGACATCGCCAGCCAGGCGGCACGGGTGCGGCACTGCATGCAGGCGGCCTTCGGCGGGCGCAGGCTGGTGGTGTTTTCGGGCGGCGCGGCGAAGGGCGAGGAGTCGGTCTATGACGACGCCCGCGCGATCCGCGACGGCGGAGGCAACGGATCGATCATCGGCCGCAACTCGTTCCAGCGCCCGCGGGACGAGGCGCTGAAGCTGCTGTCCACCCTCGTGGACATCTACAAGGGCAAGGCCTGACCGCGCCGCGGTGCGCCGGTCCTGACGCGACGCCGCGGGGGGCGGCGCGCGGGGCGGATCGGTGCGCCGGGCGGCCCGCCCCGCGGCCGTCGTCCTTAGGCGGCCAGCGGGGCCAGAAGGCGCGGGATCTCCGCGCGGAAGCGGAAGAAGCCGTGGGTGGCATGCGGCCAGGCGGCCGCGTCCCAGTCGCGCAGCATGCGCACAAGCCGGATGCCGGCCGGGGCAAGGGCGCGCTCGAGCCGGTCGAGCCCTTCCGCCGCGGGGCCGACGGGTGCCCAGGGGGTGACGACCTGCGCCACGCCGAGGCCGAGGGCCCAGTCCGCGAGACGGGACAGGGCTTCCGCGCCCGCGCCTGCGTCGGTGATCGGGCCGAGGCGCGGGGCATGGCGGGCGGCAGCGTCGGCCATCGCGGCCTCGGTCCAGGCCGCGACCGCCGGCGAGACGGCCAGCGGCGACCGGCCCGGCACGGCGCGCCAGAAGGCGGTGGCGACGGGATCGCCGGCGGCGGCCAGCACGAAGCCGGGCGACAGATCCTCTTCGGTGACGAGGAGCGCCCAGGGGCCGGGCGCGGGACGTCCGCCTTCCGGGGCCGCGCGCGGCGCGGGGTGGGGGCGCATCGGCAGGGGCGGCGCGTCGGGCGCAAGGCCCTCGGGCCGGAACCGGCCGCCGGTATACTCGGCGATGTTGGCAGGGCGGGCGAGGTAGGTCTTGCCGGGCGTGTGCAGCCCCGCCACCCACCGCCACGACAAGGTGTTCGACGCCGGGTCGCCGTCCAGAAGGTGGCGCAGGAAGAAATCCGCCCCGAGCTCCCAGGGCAGGCGGAGCGTGAAGATCCAGATCGAGGCGAACCACATCCGCGCGTGGTTGTGCAGCCAGCCGGTGGCCGCCAGCTCGCGCGCCCAGTGATCGAAGCCGTCGATCCCGGTCTCGCCGCGGCAGGCGGCTTCCCAGTCGCGGCGCAGGCCTGCCTCGGCCGCCACCCGGTCGAGCGCCTGCGCCACCCCCCGGCGGTAGTCGGCCCAGATGCCGGGGCGCAGTTCCAGCCAGCCCTTCCAGTAGGTGCGCCAGCACAGTTCCTGCAGGAACTTGTCGGCCGCCGCCATGCCGTGGCGCGCGATCACGGCCTGCGCAACCTCGGCCTCGGTCAGAAGGCGGTGGCGCAGCCAGGGCGACAGCCGCGACACATGCGGGTGCCCCGGAAGGTCGTGGTTGCGCCGTGCGGCATAGGCGCGGCCCGCCTCGGGCAGGAAGGCGCGCAGGCGGTCGAGGGCGGCGGTGCGGGTCGGAATCCATGCGGTCATGCGCGCGGTTCTAGGCCGCGGCCGCGGCCCTGCCAGACCGGCGGCAGCCGCGACGGCCCGTTTGCCCGGCCGGCCTGCCCGTCAGGCGGCCCCGCCCGCGGGGCCCCGTCGCCGAACCGTGCGCGCACGGCGAGCGCCCGCGCGTCGCCCGCGTCGCCTGCGTCCGCGCGGGCGCTCGCCGGGCGGGCGGCGGGCGGGCGGCGGGACGCGGCCGACGCGACGCGGCCGGCGAATGGTGTTCACGCCGCCCCCCGCCGCCTGCGCCGTCGCCGC
>CALIZF010000046.1 GCA_938028765.1 uncultured Paracoccaceae bacterium | reverse complement strand
GGCCGTTGCGCGGACATCGCGGTGCGCCGCTCGGCCGCGACTGCCGCGGCATCGGCCAGCACCCGCGCCACCAGAGCGTCCGGGGGAACGGACGCGCGGGCCCGAAGGGCGGCGAAGGCCTCCTCCAGCATCGCCTCGTCGTCTGCTGCCCTGTCACGCCCTGTCGTCATGCCCCAGCTCCTCGCGCTGTCCGGCCAGCAGCGCCGCCAGCGCCCGTTTGCCCCGTGCGGTCAGACTCTCGACCGCCTCCACGCTCGTGTCCATCACCGCGGCGATCTCGGGGTTCGACAGCCCCTCGAGATGCCGCAGCACCACCGCCTGCCGCTGCCGGTCGGGCAGCCGCGCGAGCGCTGCCAACAAGGCCGCCGCCCGGTCCGCCGCCATCATGGCGGTCAGCGCCTGCGGCGCACCGTCCGCCGCGTCCGCGGCGGAATCGAGTGGCGCCAGCCGCGCCCGCGCGCGCCGCCGGTCGGCACAGAGGTTCACCGCGACGCGGTAAAGCCAGGTGGAAACCTGCGCCTCGCCCGTGCGCCAGTGCGGGGCGATCCGCCACAGGCGCAGCATCGCCTCTTGTGCCACGTCCTCGGCCTCGGCGGGGTCGTCCAAAAGCCGGGACGCCAGCCGCAGCACCCGCGGCAGATGCCGTAGCGTCAGCAAAGCCGCCGCAGACCCGTCGCCGCAGGCAAGGCGCGCCAGCAGCGCCGCCTCCTCGTCCGTGCCGGCGGTGGCGTCGAACGGCATCGTCATGCTGACCCGGGCCAGTAGGTGGCCGGCGCGGTCCGGTCAACCGCGCCGGCACGGCCTGCATCAGCCGCCGTGGCGTCCGTGGCCCCGGCCCTCGCCGCCGCCGTCGTGGCGCGGCCCGCCGCGGCCGTCGCGCATCCGCGCCATGCCCGCCTCGGCTTCGTCGCGCGTCACCGCGCCGTCCCTGTCGCGGTCGAGGCGGTCGAACATGCCCGCGGGGCCCGGCCCGCCGCCGAACCCGCCGGGGCCGGCGGACAGCGCCTCGGCCGCGGTCAGCCGTCCGTCGCCGTCGGCGTCCAGCCGGTCGAACATCCGGCCGGCCATCCGTTCGGCCCGCGCCGACGCCTCGGCCCGGGCGAAGGCCAGCGCCTCGTTGCGCGTCACCACGCCGTCGCCGTCGGCGTCGAGCGCCGCGATCCGCGCCGCGCGCGCCGCTGCAACTTCCGTGCGCGTGATGCGGCCGTCGCCGTCTGCGTCGAACCGGTCGAACATCCCGTCGAGCATCATCGCCCCGCCCGGACCTTCGCCCGGCCCGCCACGCATCCCGCCGCGATGGTCCTGCGCGAGGGCCGGCACCGCGGCCGCGGCCGCCAGGATCAGCGCCGCCGCGGCGCCAAGCATCGGGATCGGTCGCATCGTCATCATGTTCGTCTCCTTCGCTGCCGCGCGGGCCTTTTCCCGAGCGATCGGCTGTTGAACGCCCGCCGGCCCGGCTTCCGTCGCCGCGGCGCGATCACGTCGCCGCGATCGCGCCATGACACCCCCGCGCTTGCGACATGGGGCCGCAAGGCATCCTGCCGCCTTCCCGCCGGCGCAGCCGCGATTAGTGTCGCGGCCCGAACCTCACGCCCGGAACCGCCATGCCCGCGCCGACCGACCATGCCCCCGAGGGCAACGACCGCCCGCTGTTGCCTGCAATGCTGCGCGGCTGGCGCCGGCGCTGCCCGTCCTGCGGGGCCGGGCCGCTGCTGCGCGGATATCTTACTGTGCGCGACAGCTGCCCGGTTTGCGGTGAGGCGCTGCACCACCAGCGGGCCGATGACGGTCCGGCCTACCTGACCATCCTGATCGTCGGGCACGTCATGGCGCCGCTGCTGCTGGTCGCCTTCACCGTCTTCCGCCCCGATCCCCTCGTCCTGGCCTCGTTCTTCGCCACGGGCACGGTGGCGCTGTCGCTTTACCTTCTGCCACGGCTGAAAGGGGTGATGGTGGCGGTGCAGTGGGCGCGGCGGATGCACGGGTTCGGACTGGGCGCGCCGTGACCGACCCGCAGCCGATCCGCCACGCCGCGACGGTCATCCTTCACCGCACGACCCCCGCAGGGCCGGCGGTGCTGATGGGGCAGCGCGGCGCGGGTGCGGCCTTCATGCCGTCGAAATTCGTCTTTCCCGGCGGCGCCGTGGATGCGGCCGACGCCGGCGTGCCGCTGGACGGCCCCCTGCCAGAGCGCTGCGCCCTGCGCCTCGCGGCCATGCCCGGCGCGGACGCGCCGGCGCCTGCAACGCTGGCTGCAACCGCGATCCGCGAGCTCTGGGAAGAGACGGGCCTCGCGCTGGCGCGGCCGGGCGGCTGGGCCGATCCGCCGGCGGCGTGGTCGGGGTTCGCCGCGCCCGGCCGCCGGCCATCCGCAACGTCGCTGCGTTTCGTGTTCCGCGCGATCACCCCGCCCGGACGGACCCGGCGGTTCGATGCGCGATTCTTCCTGGCCGATGCCGCGGCCCTGGCCGGCGACCCCGACGACTTCGGCCTTGCGGCGGACGAGCTGTCGCACCTGCGGTGGGTGCCGCTGGCCGAGGCCCGCCGCCTCGACCTGCCCTTCGTGACCGAGGTGGTGCTGGCCGAGGTTGCGCACCTCCTGGCGGGGGGCGATCATGCTGCGGGCGTGCCGTTCTTCGACAACGCAGGACCCGTGCCCACCTTCCGCCGGCTGACCTGACCGTGCCCGACATGACCCCGCCCGGCCTGAATCGGCGGGGCTTGCCTGCGCGCAGGCTGCCGGCGATCCTGCCGCCATGACCGACGCCACCGGACCCGACGCACCGCCGCGCCTGCATATCCGCATCACTTTCGGCGGCGCGGGGATGCTCGGCCCGGGCAAAGCCGACCTTCTGGAGCGGATCGGCCGGACCGGCTCGATCGCCGCCGCCGGCCGCGAGATGGGGATGAGCTACAAGCGCGCCTGGGAACTCGTCGGCACGCTGAACGCGATGTTCCGCGCGCCGGTGGTCGAAAGCACCCGCGGCGGTCCCGGCGGCGGCGGAGCAGTCCTGACGGATACCGGGCGGCAGGTGCTGGCGCTCTACCGGTCGTTCGAGCGCGCGTCGGCTGAAGGCGGGGCGCGTCAGCTTGCCGCGCTGTCGGCGTTGCTTGGGGATGTTCCCGCCGGAAAATAGCGCTTGTTGCGACGACGGTCGGTAGGCGATATGGTCCGCGATCCATAACACCGGGAGGCCCGCATGCCGTTCGCCTTCGCCCGCCGTGCCGTGCTGGCGGCCGTTGCCGCAGTGCTGATCGCGCCGCAGGCGCCGGCGCAGGCCGAAGCACCCGTGATCGCCGCTGCCGCCGACCTTCGGTTCGCGGTCGAGGAGATCGCGGCGAAGTTCAGGGAAGAGACCGGGATGACGGTGCGCCTGTCGCTCGGCTCCACCGGCAACTTCGCCCGCCAGATCCGCGAGGGCGCGCCGTTCCGGATGTTCATGGCGGCCGACGAGCAGTTCATCCTCGATCTTGCCCGCGATGGCTTCACCCGCGACCAGGGCACGCTCTATGCCGTGGGCCGCATCGTGGTTAAGGTGCCCGATGGCTCGACGCTCAGGGCCGACGGCACGATGGAAACGCTGCGCGCGGCGCTGGACGCCGGACGCATCACCCGCTTCGCCATCGCCAACCCCGAACACGCCCCCTACGGCAAGCGCGCGGAAGAGGCGCTGCGCCACGCCGGCCTGTGGGACAGGATCCAGCCCTTCCTGGTCCTCGGCGAGAACGTGGCGCAGGCCGCGCAATTCGCGCTGTCCGGCAATGCCGAGGGCGGCATCATCGCATATTCGCTGGCGCTCGCGCCGCAGGTGAGGGCGCAGGGGAGCCACGACCTGATCCCCGAGGACTGGCACGAACCGCTGCGCCAGCGGATGGCGCTGCTGAACGGCGCGGGGCCGGTGGCCGAGGCCTTCTATGCCTACATCCAGTCGCCCTCGGCCCGCGCGATCATGGAAAGCTACGGCTTCGTGCTGCCGCACGAGTGATCCATGGACTGGGAAGCGCTGTTCCTGTCGTTGCGGCTGGCGGCCTGGACGGTCGCCCTTCTCCTGCCCGTCTCGGTGCTGACGGGGCGGTTCCTGGCCTACCGGCAATTTCGCGCCAAAGGGCTGGTCGAGGCGATGGTGATGCTGCCCCTGGTGCTGCCGCCCACGGTCTTCGGGTTCTATCTGCTGGTGGCCTTCGGGCGGAACTCGCCGGTAGGGGCCTTTTGGAACGAGACCTTCGGCCATCAGCTGGTGTTCAGCTTCGAGGGGCTGGTGGTCGCCAGCGTGATCTTCAACCTTCCCTTCGCCATCCAGCCCGCGCAGCGCGGCTTCGAGGCGATCCCGCCCGAGGTGCGCGAGGCCGCCGCCTGCTGCGGCATGTCGCCCCTCCGCAGCCTGTGGTCGGTGGAGCTGCCGCTGGCTTGGCCCGGCCTGATGACGGCGATGGTGCTGACCTTCGCCCATACGCTCGGGGAATTCGGCATCGTGCTGATGGTGGGCGGGTCCATCCCCGGCGAGACGAAGACCATCGCGATCGCCATCTACGACCGGGTTCAGGGCTTCGACGACCGGGCTGCGGGCATCATGTCGGCAACGCTGGTCGCGATTTCGCTGTTCACGATCGGCATCACCTACTGGCTGTCGGCCCGCATCGGGCGCAGGCTGTCCTGATGGCCCTCGAGGTTACCGCGCAGGCGACGGCGCCGATCCCGTTCGACGTGTCCTTCCGGGTGGAACCGGGGCAGCTTCTGGCCCTGGTCGGCCATTCGGGATCGGGCAAGACGACGCTCCTGCGCACGATCGCGGGCCTCTGGCGGCCCGAACGGGCGCGGGTGACGGTGGACGGGTCGGTGTGGCTCGACACCGCCGCGCGCACGGACCTGCCCCCGCACCGTCGCCGGGCGGGGATCGTGTTCCAGTCCTATGCGCTCTTTCCCCACATGACTGCGGCGCAGAACGTCATGGCGGCGATGGACCGGCCCGATCCGGCCGAGGCCGCGCGCCTGCTCGACCTCGTGAACCTGCGCGGGCTTGCGGACCGCAGGCCCGCGCAGCTGTCGGGCGGCCAGCAGCAGCGCGTCGCGGTTGCCCGCGCGCTGGCCCGGCGGCCGCAGGCGCTGCTCTTGGACGAACCCTTCTCGGCCGTTGACCGGGCGACGCGCGAACGGCTCTACGCCGAGATTCTCGCCTTGCGCGCCCATCTCGCGATGCCGGTGGTCCTCGTGACCCACGACATGAACGAGGCGCAGCTGCTGGCCGACCGCATGGTGGTGATCGAGAAGGGCCGGGTGGTGCGGCAAGGCAGCACGGCCGCGGTGATGGCCGACCCCGACGCGCTGCGCGCCATGGGCATCCGCGAACTGGCGGCGATGCTGCCGGTGACCGTGGCCGAACACGGCGACGACGGGCTGACGCGGCTGGACGCGGCCACCGGTCCGCTGTGGCTGCCGGGGGTCGAGGGCGCGCCCGGCACACCCCTGCGCGTGCGGATCATGGCGCACGAGGTGATCCTGTCGCGCACGCGCCCCGAGGGGCTTTCGGCGCAGAACATCCTGCCGGGGCGCGTCGCGCGGATCGTGCCGGGGCAGGGGCCGGGCGTGATCGTCCACATCGCCGTCGGCGGGGACGAGATCCTCGCCCGGATCACCCGCCGGGCGGCCGAGGCGCTGGCGCTGCGGCCGGGCGACCCGGTCCATGTCATCCTGAAGTCCATGTCGGTCGCCCGCGATCATGTCGCCCGCGCGCCCGGCTGAGACGGGCCGGCGCCCGCCGGCCCCGCGGCCTCCGTCGGTGGCCGGCGCGCCGGCGCACGGCCGCGGCAGGCCATCTGCGACGGATCCGCGAATTTTCCGCGACACCTTGGGGTTGCGCTTGCGCGCCGGCATATTTCCGATATCCGTGAAACATGGAAGATGCCATCGTCCATCGACTTGCCACCCTCGGCCACCCGCAGCGGCTGGCAATCCTGCGCCTTCTCGTGCGGCGTTATCCCGACCACGTTCCGGCGGGCGAGATCGCGCAGGCCCTCGACCTTCGTCCTTCCACCCTCTCGGCCTACCTCGCCGCGCTGATGCGGGCGGGCCTGGCCGAGCAGGAGCGGCGGGGCACGTCGCTGCGCTATGCCGCGGCGATGCCGGCGCTGTCGGAAACCTTCGGCTGGCTCTTCAGCGACTGCTGCCGCGGCCGGCCGGCCGCGCACCTGCCCCCCGCCCTGTTCCCCAACCCTGCGGATACCCCCATGACCCGGCGGAAGTACAAGGTTCTGTTCATATGCACCGGCAACTCGGCCCGGTCGATCTTTGGCGAAGCGATCCTGCGCAAGACGGGCGGCAAGCGGTTCGAGGCGCACTCGGCCGGCACCCGGCCGAACAGCGAACCGAACCCCTTCGCGCTCGAGGTGCTGGCGCAGAACGGGCACGACCTCGCGCCGCTGCGCTCCAAGCACGTGTCGGAATATTCCGGCCCCGATGCGCCGCGGCTCGACTTCGTCTTCACCGTCTGCAACCGCGCCGCGAACGAGCAATGCCCCGCCTGGGTGGGGCAGCCGGTCACCTCCCACTGGGGGATGCCCGATCCGGTGAAGGTCGAGGGGACCGCGGCGGAAAAGGCGCTGGCGTTCCGGCAGGCCTACGGGGCGCTGCGGAACCGCATCCGGGCTTTCGCGGCCTTGCCGTTCGACGCGCTCGACCGGATCGCCCTGCAGCAGGCCGTGGACGACATCGGCCGCACCACAGCGGGTGAGCCGGCATGACCGTCTTCGCTCTCAACGGCCTCGGCCGGATCGGCAAGATCGCGCTGCGCGTCCTTCTCGACCGCGGCGCGCGGATCGCTTGGATCAACGACGCGACGGGGGATCCCGCCGTCCATGCGCATCTTCTGGAGTTCGACACCGTCCACGGACGATGGCCGGCAGCCTTCGCCCACGATGCCAGCAGCGTGACGGTGAACGGCATGCGCCTGCCTTTCGTCGGGACCCGCGACCTTGCCGCCCTGCCGCTCGGCGGGGTCGATGTCGTCATCGACTGCACCGGGGCGTTCAAGACGGCGGCCAAGCTCGAACCCTATTTCGCCGGCGGCGTCCGGCGCGTCGTGGTCTCGGCGCCGGTGAAGGACGACGGTGCGGCGAACATCGTCTACGGCGTCAACGATGCGGCCTTCGACCCCGCGCGCCACCGCATCGTCACCGCGGCGTCCTGCACGACGAACTGCCTTGCGCCCGTGGTGAAGGTGATCCACGAAGGCCTCGGGATCCGGCACGGCATGATCACGACGATCCACGATGCGACGAACAGCCAGACCATCGCGGACCGGCCGGCGAAGGACCTGCGTCGCGCCCGGTCGGCGCTGAATTCGCTGATCCCCACCACGACCGGCAGCGCCACCGCCATCGCGCTGATCTACCCCGAGCTGAAGGGCCGCCTGAACGGGCATGCCGTCAGGGTGCCGCTGCTCAACGCCTCGCTGACCGACTGCGTGTTCGAGGTGGAACGCCCGACCACCGCGGACGAGGTGAACGCGATGCTGCGGGCCGCCGCCGAAGGCCCGCTGGCGGGCATCCTGGGGTTCGAGGATCGGCCGCTGGTCTCGGCCGACTATGTGAACGACCCGAGGTCGGCGATCGTGGACGGGCCGATGACGATGGTCACGGGGGGCACGCAGGTGAAGATCTTCGCCTGGTACGACAACGAATGGGGCTATGCGCACCGCCTTGTGGATGTGGCGCTGATGGCGGGGGCGGCCGCGTGACGGAACGCGGTGCCCTTGTCCTGGCGCTGGCGCTGAACCTTGCGATGGCGGTGGCCGAGATCGTGGCGGCGATTGTCACCCGGTCGGTCGCGCTGATGGCCGATGCGGTCGATTTCGTCGAGGACAGCGCCGTCTATGCGCTGGCGCTGGCGATGCGCAGCAGTTCCGGGACCGCCGAGCGGCAGATGGGGCATGTCGTGGCGGCGCTGATGATGCTGCCCGGTTTCGGCGTGCTGTGGCAGTTGTGGCGCGGCGCGGGCAGCGTGCCGGCGGGCGGCACGATCTTTGCCGTCTCGACCCTTGCGCTGGCGGCGAACCTCGCCTCTGCGGCTGCGATCCTGTCGGCCCGGCGCGGGCCCGGCGGGGGCAGCCTTGGCCTCCGCGCGGCCTGGCTGTCGTCGCGCAACGACGCGCTGGCGAATATCGCCATGATGGGCGCCGGCGCCGCGGTTGCCGCCACCGGCGCGCGCTGGCCCGACGTGGTGGTGGGCCTCGGCGTGGCGGCGCTGCACCTGTCGGGCGGCATCGCCATCTTGCAGGCGGCCCGCGCGCGATGACCGCCGTGCCGCCCCCCAGCCTGCCGCCTCCCGCCCGGCCGCTGGCCGCCTATGCCGCCGTCACAGCTGCCTACTGGGCCTTCATGCTGACCGACGGCGCGTTGCGGATGCTGGTTCTGCTGCATTTCCACACGCTGGGGTTCAGCCCGGTGCAGCTGGCCTACCTGTTTCTGCTCTACGAGCTTGCCGGCATCGTCACCAACCTGTCGGCCGGCTGGATCGCGGCGCGGTTTGGGCTGACGGCGACGCTCTATGCCGGGCTTGCCATCCAGGTGGCGGCGCTCTTGGCGCTGGCGGCGCTGGACGCCGGCTGGGCGGTCTGGCTGTCGGTCGCCTATGTGATGGCGGTTCAGGGGGCGAGCGGGGTGGCCAAGGATCTGGCCAAGATGGCCGCGAAATCGGCGGTCAAGCTTCTTGCCCCCGATGGCGGCGCGGGCCTGTTCCGCTGGGTTGCGGCGCTGACGGGCTCGAAGAATGCGGTCAAGGGCGTGGGCTTCCTCCTCGGGGCGGCGCTGCTGGCGACCGCCGGGTTCGAGGCGGCTGTACTGGGCATGGCGGCGGTTCTGGCCGCGATCCTGGCCGCGGTGGCGCTGTCGATGCCGGCGGGCCTGCCGCGGGGGCGCAAGGATGCGCCCTTCGACGCGGTCTTCTCGCCCTCGCGCAACGTCAACCGGCTGGCGCTGGCGCGCCTGTTCCTGTTCGGGGCGCGCGACGTGTGGTTCGTGGTCGGGATCCCGGTCTACTTCTATGCCGTGCTCTCCGACGGCACCCCGGCGGGGAACCGCGCGGCTTTCTTCCTGATCGGCAGCTTCATGGCGGGGTGGATCATCCTCTACGGCGCGGTGCAGGCGGGCGCCCCGCGGATTCTGCGCGCCGGTGCGCGGCCCCAGGCCGCGCTGGTCGCGGCCGCGCGCGGCTGGGCCTGGGGCCTGGCTGCGCTGCCCGCGGCGCTGGCGGCGGCCGCGCTCGCGGCCGGCGGTCCGGCACCCTGGCTGACCGCGGCGCTGGTCGCGGGGCTTCTTGCCTTCGGGGCGGTGTTCGCGGTGAACTCGTCCCTGCATTCTTATCTGATCCTTGCCTTCTCGCGGGCCGACCGGGTGACGATGGACGTGGGCTTTTACTACATGGCCAACGCGGGGGGGCGGCTGGTCGGCACCCTGCTGTCGGGGCTGACATACCAGGCGGGCGGATTGCCCCTGATGCTGGCGACCGCGGCGGCGATGGTCACCGTTTCGGCGCTGGCCGCCGCGCGGCTTGACCCGTCGCCCGGCGACCGCCCTGCAGGCTGAGCTGCGGCAGGCGGCGGCGCCCCCTCGACGCCCCGCCGCCTGCGCGCGATGGTCGCGCGAGGAGCACGCCCCCGCATGACCGCAGACGCTTCCGACCGCTTCAGGACGATCCTCCTCGGCCTCGCGCTGGCGGGCCTGGGCGCCGGGCTTGCGCTGCACCTCGCCGGGCGCGCAGAGGCGGCGCGTTTGGCCTGGACGGCCGGGGTCGCGCCGGTCCTGGCGGCCCTTGCGGTCGAGATCCTGCGCAGCCTGCGCCGGGGCGAGCTGGGCCTCGACATCGTCGCGGCCCTGTCGATGTCCGCGGCCCTCGCCTTCGGCGAAACGCTGGCGGCGGCTGTGGTCGCGCTGATGTATTCGGGCGGGACCTTCCTCGAAGGCTATGCCGAGCGGCGCGCGCGGTCGGCGATGCGCGCCCTTCTGGAGCGTGTGCCGCGCACCGCGACCCGCTATCGCGACGGCGCGCTCGAAGAGGTGCCGATCGACGACATCGTCCCCGGCGACCGGGTCATGGTCCGCCGCGGCGAGGTGGTGCCGGTGGACGGCCGGGTGGCGGGCCGCGATGCGCATCTCGACCTGTCGGCCCTGACGGGCGAACCGCTGCCGGTGCGCCTGACCGACGGGGCCGAGGCGCCGAGCGGCGCGGCGAACGCCGGCGAGGCCTTCGACCTGACCGCAACCCGGATCGCCCGCGACAGCACCTATGCCGGGATCGTCCGGCTGGTCGAGGCGGCGCAGCGGTCGAAGGCGCCGATGTCGCGGCTGGCCGACCGCTGGTCGCTGGGCTTCCTTGCCGTGACGGTGGCGATCGCGGGGGCGGCCTGGGCGCTGACGGGCGACCCGATCCGGGCCGTCGCGGTGCTGGTCGTGGCGACGCCCTGCCCGCTGATCCTCGCCGTGCCCGTCGCGCTTGTTGCGGGGATGTCGCGCGCGGCCCAGTTCGGGGTTCTTGTCAAGGGTGCGGCTCCGCTCGAGGCGATGGCGCGCACCCGCACGCTGATCCTCGACAAGACCGGCACCCTGACCGACGGCCGGCCGGCCATCGTCGCGGTGGTGCCGCAGGCGGGCATCGCGCCCGACGCGCTGCTGCGGCTTGCCGCTGCGGCCGATCAGGCATCCCAACACCCCGTCGCGCAGGCGGTCGTGGCGGCGGCGCGGGCGCGGGGCCTCGACCTGCCGCCGCCCGAGGCGCCGTCCGAGGTGGCGGGCGAAGGCGTCACGGCGACGGTCGCGGGGCGGCGGGTGATCGTGGGCGGGGCGGGCTTCGTCGAGCGGGCGACGGGTGCGGACAGCGCCGGCCGGCCGTCCCGCGCGCCGGGCGCGGTGCTGGTGGCGGTGGGGGTCGACGGGCATCCGGCGGGCTATCTGGTCATGGCCGATCCGGTGCGCGACGGCGCGGCGGCGATGCTGGCCCGCTTGCGCGCCGAGGGCGTGCGCCGGGTCCTGCTCGCGACCGGCGACCGGGCGGAGGTGGCGAGGCAGGTGGCCGAGGGGCTGGGCCTCGACGCCGTCGCATCCGGGCTGACGCCGGCAGCCAAGGTGGCGCTGGTGCAGGCGGAACGCGCGGCAGGCCCGGTGATGATGGTGGGCGACGGGGTGAACGACGCCCCCGCGCTGGCGGCGGCGGACATCGGCGTGGCGATGGGGGCGCGGGGGGCCGCGGCCTCGGCCGAGGCGGCGGACGCGGTGCTGCTGGTGGACCGGGTGGACCGGATCGTGGCGGGCATCGCGATCGCGCGGCGGGCGCGGCGGATCGCCCTCGAAAGCGTCGTCGCGGGGATCGGCCTGTCGCTGGCCGGGATGGTGGCGGCGGCCCTGGGCCAGCTGACGCCGGTGCAGGGCGCGCTGATCCAAGAGGCGATCGATGTTGCGGTGATCCTGAACGCCCTGCGCGCGCTGCGCATCGCGCCGCCCGGAAGCGACGACGGTCCGGCCCCCGGCGGATGAGCCGCCGCGGGGGGTATCGAACCCCCCGCGCCGGCGCGGCGGGGGCCGGGCAGGCCCGCCCCCGCCGGGGCCCGGCAGGGTCATCCCGAACCGGCGACCGGGCCGGGGGGCGGGGGCGGACCCCGCGAGCGCGCCGGGGAAACGGGTGGGGGAAGCTGCCGCAGGCGACATCCGTCCGGCGCGCGGCTGCGCCGCTTGCGGAGGGTTGCGATCCGGTCGGTGCCGCAGCGATGGACCGCGCCGGACGGCCCAGACGGCCCCGCGGCACGACCCTGCGCACCGCCTGGGGCGAAGGCGTCAGGAAAGCGTCAGGTCAGATAGGTGTAGTCCGCCCGCATCCCGAGAAGGCGCCGCACCGCCTTTTCCACCCGGCGCGGCTTGTGGTTCGCGCGTACGAGGTCGTCGGCGCGGAAATCGACGATCAACACGGTGCGCGGCCTGCTCGAGCCGTTCCACGCCTCGTGCACGCGCGCGTCGTCGAAGACGAAACATTCGCCCTCGCGCCAGTCCTGCACCTGATCCTCGACCCGCAGAAGGCAGCCGGGCGGGCAGATCAGCGGGACGTGCAGCCGCAGAAGGCCCTCGGCAAAGCCTGCATGCGGCTTGATGTGGGCGCGCGGCGCGAGGCGCGAGAAGGCGGCGGTGGCAAGGCCCGGGATCGTTTCCACCAGCTCCGCCGTCCGCGGCACCATCTCGCAGTGGCGGTCGAGCCGGACCGAGAAGACATAAAGGCCGAAGACGTTCCAGCCCTTGTCGTAGATGTGCCGTTCTGGCCAGGCGCTGAATGCGCCGTCCTGCAGGCGCGCCAGCTCGTCGCGGATGACGGTCCAGCTTTCGGCGATGCGCGGCAGCCAGGGGAACAGCGACAGGTCGTAGAACGGCCCCGACGTGCCGGGTTCTGCGGCGCGGAGCGGACCGATCATGGCAGAAGCCGCAGGAGGATCACGCCGACCGCGCGCAGCTTGCGGATGGGGCCGCGGATCAGGCGGAACTGGGTCGCGACCGCCTCCGTCCAGTCCGTGTCGTTCTTGTAGGCCGGAACCCGGAAAGGGTTTTCGACGTCGAACGGCGGCGGGGCGATGTCGGTGTCGCGGGCGGGATCGGGCATGGCGGGAACAGGAAACGCACTCGGGCCCCGTCCTTTTTCCCTTGCGCAGGCCACCCGCGCAAGTCCTTGCCGCGGAGCGCCGCGCGCGGGTCGGCGCGGCGCTGGCTGCGTCACATGCGATAGGCCTGGTGGCAGGCCTGGCAGGCGCCGCCGATCGCGGGCATCCCGGCCTTCACCCCGTCGAGCGAGCCGGCATCCAGCGCCTCGGCCGCGGCCGTCAGCGCCTCGGCCTTCGTTACGAAATCGTCCCACATCATCCAGATTTCGGGCTTCGACTTCGATGCGGCCTCGGTCACTTCGGCTTCGAACCTGGCAGGGATCTGCGCCCCGAGTGCGGCAAGATCGGCCTTGGCCTTGGCCGCCGCGGCGGCATCGAAGGCCGTCTTGCCGCTGGCCATGTCGCCGAGGACGGCGACCGCCATGCGCTGAGCCTGCATCTGTTCCTTCCGGGCCTTCACCTCGGGCAGGGTCGCTTCCTGGGCGCCGGCCGCGCCGACGATGGCGGCCAGCGCAAGGCCGGAGAGAAGAAGAAGGGGGGCGCGTGTCATGCGGCGTGCTCCGTGGCTGATTGACGCACGCGGAACATAGCCGCAGTTGCCGGACGCGACAGTGACAAGATCACCGATCACGCAAGCGTCACCGCGCGTCAGACCGGCACGAAGCCGCCCGCCGCCGGATCGAACTGTTCCAGAACCCCCTCGCCCGTTGCGGTCCACAGGCCGTGAAGCGTCAGATCCTCGGCCTCGACCGCCGCGCGCACGAAGGGGAAGGTCATCAGGTTGTCGAGCGATACCAGCACGGCCTGCTTTTCGAGCGCCCGCAGCCGCGCGCCGGTCTCGGCCACGTCCGCCACGCGGGCATAGCCGGGGCGCAGGATGTCCATCCAGCGGCCGACGAAGCTCGACCGATCCTCGAGCGCGGGGGCCTCGCCCCGGCACATGTCGTGGCACCCCTTCACGCCGCCGCACTGCGCATGGCCGAGCACGATCACATGCGCCACACGCAGCGCTGTCACCGCATATTCCACTGCCGCCGAGGTGCCGTGATACTCGCCGTCCGGGTTGAAGGGGGGCACCAGGTTGGCAATGTTGCGGTGGATGAAGAATTCGCCCGCATCCGCGCCGAAGATGGACGTGACGTGCACCCGGCTGTCGCAGCAGGAGATGACCATCGCGCGCGGATGCTGACCGTCGCTGGCCAGCCGCCGGTACCACGCCTTGTTCTCGGCCCAGTGGGTGGCGCGCCAGCCTTGGAACCGCTGGATCAGGTAGTGGGGCAGGGGACGGGCGTGGGTCATCGCGGGCTCCGGCAGGTTCGGGCGCGGTCTGGACCGGCGCCCGGAAAAATTCGAGCGGTTTTCACCATCCGCCGCAACGGAATATTCAGGACGCAGCGCGACCCTTCCCCCGGGTGAACGGGACTGTGGAGGGTGGCATGGCGCAGGTCATGCAACTTCGCCCGCGCGAGCGGGTATGGCTCGACCCGTCGCGGATCGGCGCGCTTTATGCCGAACTGGGCGGGGCCGAGGTGCGGGCGCTGCTCGACCGGGCGATGACGGAGATGGCCGTCGTCCGCCGGGACCTCGGCGCGCAGTACGACGCGCGCGACTTCGACGGGTTCGCCCGTAACCTGCGGCGGATGCGGCGGATCGCCGAGCATCTGGGGCTGACCACGCTCGGCACCGTTGCGGGCGATGTGGGCACCTGCCTCGACCGCGGGGATGCCACGGCGCTGGCGGCAACCTGGGCCCGGCTTGCGCGCAGTGCCGATCAGGCGCTGGCGGGCGGCTGGGACGCGGCGGGCTGAGCTGCCCGCTTGCGTCCGGCCGCGGCACGTCTAGGGTCGGCGCGTCACAGGAGCCGCCCATGTCCCCCGCCTTCGCCGACCCCGCCGACCCCGCCCGCCCCTTGCACCTCGTGCCCGCCGAAGCGGCCGATGCCTTCCGCGCCGGCCTGCCGCCCGCGGCGGCGGCCTGGCTGTCCGCAACCGGCTTTGCGGCGAGGGCGGGTGACCTTGCGCTGATCCCCAGCCCGGACGGGACGGTGGCCGCCGCCGCCTTCGGTCTGGGCGACGCGCAGGCGCGGGCGCGCGGACGCTTCGCCGTGGCTGGCGCCTTCGCCCGCCTGCCCGCCGGGGCCTGGCGGATCGCGGGCGACATGGCTGCCGACGACGCGGCCGAGGCGGCGCTGGCCGCGCTGCTGGCGCAATACCGCTTCACCCGCTATCGCGCCGGCGGGGTGCCGGCGGCCAGGCTGGTCCCGCCGCCGGGCATCGACGCCGCGCGCCTGCTGGCCGTCGCCGAGGGCGAGTTCCTCACGCGCGACCTGATCAACACCCCTGCGGCCGATCTGGGGCCGGCGGAACTCGCTGCGGCCGCGCAGGCGCTGGCCGACCGGCACGGTGCCGCCTGCGCCGTCACCGTGGGCGATGCGCTGCTGCCCGCGAACCTTCCGATGATCCACGCCGTGGGGCGCGCGAGCCCGCGGGCGCCGCGGCTGATCGACCTTGCCTGGGGCGACCGCGGGCCGTCGGTGGTTCTGGTCGGCAAGGGCGTGTGCTTCGACACCGGCGGGCTCGACCTCAAGCCCTCGGCCTCGATGCTTCTGATGAAGAAGGACATGGGCGGGGCGGCGACGGTCTTGGGCCTTGCGCACATGATCATGGCCGCGCGGCTGCCGGTGCGGTTGCGCGTGCTGGTCCCCGCGGTCGAGAACGCGGTGGCGGGCAATGCGGTCCGCCCGAAGGACATCCTGCGCGCGAGGAACGGCCTGACGGTCGAGATCAACAATACCGACGCCGAGGGGCGGCTGATCCTTGCCGACGCGCTGGCGCTGGCGGCCGAGCGCCCGTGCGACCTTCTGGTGTCGATGGCGACCCTCACGGGCGCCGCGCGGGTGGCGGTCGGTCCCGACATCGCGCCCTTCTTCACCGACGACGACACCCTGGCGGCCGCGCTGGCGGCCGCGTCGGCGAAGGTGCGCGATCCGGTCTGGCGGCTGCCGCTGCACGCGGCCTACGAGACGGAGATCGAGCCGGGGATCGCCGACCTCGACAACGCCCCTGCGGGCGGGATGGCGGGGGCGATCACGGCGGCGCTGTTCCTGCGCCGCTTCGCGGGCGGCGCGCGCCACGTCCACTTCGACATCTACGGCTGGACGCCCGCCGATGCGCCGGGCCGGCCGAAGGGCGGCGCGGGGCAGGGGGCGCGGGCGCTCTTCGCGGCGCTGCCGGCGATCCTTCCGTGACTGGGCCCGACCGGCGGTTTCTGGCCTTCAGCGGCCGGGTTGCGCTGGACTCTCTGCGCGGGCGGGTCGCGGCCGATGCCTTCGTTCGGGGCGAGGCTGCGCGGGTTGCCGCGCCGGTCGCCGACCTCTGCCCCCGCCCCGGCGCGCCGCGCGACCGGCAGGTGCTGTGGGGCGATCCCCTGACCGTGATCGACCGCGACGGCGGGCAGGTCTTCGTGCAGGCGGCGAAGGACGGCTATTGCGGCTGGCTGGACGCGGCCGCGGTTGGGCCGAATTACGCGCCGACGCACCGCGTGGCCGTGCGGGCAAGCCACCTTTACCCCGCGCCGCAGGTGCGGGCGGCGCCGTGCCACGTCCTGCCGCATGGCGCGCGCCTGGCGGTTCTGGGCACCGCGGGCGACTGGGCCGAGACGCCGCAGGGGTTCGTGCCCGCCGCGCATCTCGCGCCCTGGGGGGCCTGGGCCACCGGGCCGGTCGCCGCGGCGGCGGCGTTTCTTGGAACGCCCTACCTCTGGGGCGGGAACACGGGCGAAGGGATCGACTGTTCGGGCCTCGTGCAGGCGGCCTACCACGCCGCCGGCCTTGCCATGCCGCCCGACAGCGACGTGCAGGCGCGCGCCGGCCGGCTCGTGCCGGATGGCGAGTCCCTGCGGCCCGGCGATCTCGTGTTCTGGACGGGCCATGTCGCCCTCGTGACCGGGCCGGACGCGATCCTGCACGCCACCGCGCACGGCATGACGACGAAGGCCGAGGCGCTGTCGGACGCCGCCGCGCGCATCGCCGCCGCCGGGGGCGGCCCGGTCACGGCGCGGATCCGCCCGGCGGCGATCCCCATCGGCCCGGCCTGACCGCACGCCGGGTGCGCCCCGCCGGGCGAAAGCCGCCGCCCGCCGCCGGCCGCTGCGGGCGCACCGCGGGGCCCGTCACCGGGCCAGCGCGAAGGCGCGGCGCAACTCTTCAGCGAGGGCGATCCGCTCGTCCTCGGGCAGGAAGGCCCCGATCTCGACCTCGCGGGGGCCCCCGGCGAGCGTCAGGTAATGCGGCACAGGCCCGCCGGTCGCATGATCGACCACGCGGATCCAGAACGGGTTGGCGGTCCAGTGCCGGTCGGCGCGGCGCGGATCGTGCCGGATCAATTCCACCCGGTCGGACCACAGGCGCAAAACCTCGATGGTCTCGCCGTCGCGGTAGCTGCGGCCGAGCGCCAGCCACAGCCCGCCCACGACAAGCGCGACGAACGGCAGCACCCACCACAGCACCGGCGTGCCGAGCGCGCCGACCAGCGGCACCGCCGCGAAGGCGCAGGTCGCGGCGAGGAACGCCGCCATGCCCCGCCGCGGCAGGGACCGGTAGGGCCAGAGGTGCAGTTCGGCAAGCGGCGCGTCGCCCGCGGCCCAGGACGGACGCAGGGCCCCGGATCGCTCCGGGGCCCCGTCGGGTCGCCTTACCCAGTCGTGCGGCATTCTGCCTGCGCGGGCGGCGTCAGTGGGCGTGGCTCCTGTCCCAGTCCTCGCGCTTGGGCAGCACCTCGAAGGTGTGCTCGGGCGGCGGCGAGGACAGGGTCCATTCCAGCGTGTCGGCGTGCTCGTTCCAGTAGTTGTTTGCCGTCACGCGGCGGCCGTAGGCCAGCGTGTAGACCATCACCCCGATGAAGAACAGGAACGAGGCGAAGGCGATGAAGGCGCCGATCGACGAAACGTAATTCCAGTAGGCGAAGGCTTCCGGATAGTCGATATAGCGCCGCGGCATCCCCTGCCGGCCGAGGAAGTGCTGCGGGAAGAAGGTCAGGTTCGACCCCACGAACATCGTCCAGAAGTGCACCTTGCCCGCCCACTCCGGATACTGCCGGCCCGACATCTTGCCGAGCCAGTAGTAGATCCCGGCGAAGATGCCGAACACCGCACCAAGGCTCATGACGTAGTGGAAGTGCGCCACGACATAGTAGGTGTCGTGATAGGCGCGGTCGATGCCGGCCTGGCTCAGGACGATGCCAGTCACGCCGCCCACAGTGAAGAGGAAGAGGAACCCGAAGGCCCACAGCATCGGCGTCTCGAACGACACCGACCCGCGCCACATCGTGGCGATCCAGCTGAACACCTTGATGCCGGTCGGCACCGCGATGACCATCGTCGCCAGCATGAAATAGCTCTGCTGCGTCAGCGACATGCCCGCGGTGTACATGTGGTGCGCCCAGACGACGAAGCCGAGCACGCCGATTGCCACCATCGCGTAGACCATCGGCAGATAGCCGAACACCGGCTTGCGGCTGAAGGTCGCGATGACGTGGCTGATGATTCCGAAGGCCGGCAGGATGATGATGTAGACCTCGGGGTGGCCGAAGAACCACAGGATGTGCTGGTAGAGGACGGGATCGCCGCCGCCTGCGGGATCGAAGAAGGTGGTGCCGAAGTTGCGGTCGGTCAGCAGCATGGTGATCGCGCCCGCCAGCACCGGCAGGGCCAGAAGGATCAGCCAGGCGGTGACGAAGATCGACCAGGCGAACAGCGGCACCTTGTGCAGCGTCATGCCGGGCGCGCGCATGTTGAGGAAAGTCGTGATCATGTTGATCGCGCCGAGGATCGACGACGCGCCCGACACGTGGACGGCGAAGATCGCAAGGTCCATCGAAAACCCGGCCTCGCGCGTCGAGAGCGGCGGGTAGAGCACCCAGCCCACCCCGGAGCCCGTCTGCCCGTTGCCGCCGGGCACGAACAGCGACGCCACCGCCAGCGAGGTGCCGGCGACGTAGAGCCAGTAGCTGAGGTTGTTCAACCGCGGGAAGGCCATGTCCGGCGCGCCGATGTGCAGCGGCATGAAGTAGTTGCCGAAGCCCCCGAACAGCGCGGGGATGACCACGAAGAACATCATGAGCACACCGTGGCCGGTGATCAGCACGTTCCACAGGTGCCCGTTCGGGGTGCAGTCGGCCGTGGCGGCGGCGGTCATCCGCGCGCCCTCCATGCACATGTACTGCACGCCCGGTTCCATCAGCTCCATCCGCATGTAGACGGTGAAGGCGACGGCGATGAAGCCCACGATCGCGGACGTGAAGAGGTAGAGGATCCCGATGTCCTTGTGGTTCGTGGACATGAACCAGCGGGTGAAGAAGCCCCGCGTGTCCTCGTGCCCATGACCGTGGATGGCGGCATCTGCCATTGGCTGCTCCCGGTGCTCTGTCTGTGACGGCGGAGATTCGTGTCCCCGGCCCGCCGGTTCCCATTCGCGATTTAGAATGTCCGGGCCCGCGCGGGCAACCGCCGAGTTTGCCGCAGGGCGCGACTGCCGGTCGTTCAGGTGCCTGCGCGGGGCGGCATCGCGTCGCAGCCGGCGCGTGCGCCCGGTTCGGGGCGCCGCATGTCGGCGGCGGGTCCCTCGGCGCGCGGTAGACCGCGCGATCGTCCGGCGCTGCGTGGTCAGCGCGGCCGCCGCCGCGGCAGCCGGGCGCCTGCGCACGCGATGCAAGAGGTGCCGTCTGCCGGCGCGCGCCCGGCGGGGTCGGCCGTGCGGTTTGCGGGGGCGCTGCCCTGCAGACACCCCGGCTGCGGCGCGCGGCCCTCGGCGGACAGGGCGCGGGTGGGGTGCCGCCGCCGCGGGCGGCACCCGGTCGCGTCAGTTGGTGGTCGCCGGCGCGACCGAGGCGAGGTAGGCCGCCACGTCCTCGCCGCCCTTGGCAAGTTTGTAGGTCATGGCCGACTTGGCCTTGCTGTCGCCCAGGTAGTCGCGCAGGAACTTGGTCGGGTCCTTGAGGTATTCGACCATCAGCTCCTCGGTCCAGACAAGCCCCTTCTCGCCCGCCGCAACCAGGCTTGCCCCATACTTGAAGTCGGCCGTGCCCGCCTGCCGGCCGATCACGCCGTAGAGGTTCGGCCCGGCCTTGTTGGCCTTCTGGATCTCGGTGCCGTCGTCTGCCACGATTCCGTGGCAGGTCTTGCACTTGCCGAATTCCTTCTCGCCCTTCGCGGCGTCGCCTGCGACGGCGGCGGTGCCGAGCGTTGCTGCGGCCAGCGCCGCAACGAGGGTCAGTGCCTTCATCTTGCGTATTCCCTGATCTGCGCCGCGGGCCATGAATCGGTCCCGAGCGGTTCGGGAATCAGAATGCCGCGCAAGTTTGTTATGCAATAGCCTAATCTGCCGCAGCGGATTAGGCGCGGGCCAGCCGGCCATTCTCCACCGACGTCGCGAAGGTCCGCATCAGCGCGGCGTCGAGGTCGGCCATCGTGACCGGCAGGCCGAGATCGACAAGGCTGGTCACGCCGTGGCCGGTGATCCCGCAGGGCACGATCCCCGCATAATGCGACAGGTCGGGCTCCACGTTCACCGCAAGGCCGTGGAAGCTGACCCACCGGCGCAGCTTCACCCCGATGGCCGCGATCTTGTCCTCGCGCGGGGTGCCGTCGGGTAGGGGGGGCTTGTCGGGGCGGGCGACCCAGACGCCCACGCGGCCCGCGCGGCGTTCGCCGCGGACGTTGAACTCGGCCAGGGCGGCGATCACCCAGTCTTCCAGCGCGCAGACGAAGCGTCGCACGTCCCGGCCGCGGCGGTTGAGGTCAAGCATGATGTAGACGACCCGCTGTCCCGGCCCGTGATAGGTGTATTGCCCGCCCCGCCCGGCGGCGAACACCGGAAACCGGCCGGGGTCGGTGAGGTCGGCGGGCCTCGCGCTGGTGCCGGCGGTGTAGAGGGGCGGATGCTCGAGCAGCCACACGGCCTCGGGCGCACGGCCCTCCGCGATGGCGGCCGCGTGCGCCTCCATCGCGGCCAGGGTCTCGGCATAGGGCGAAAGGCCCCCGATCACGCGCCACTCGGTCATTCGCCCCCCTTATCGGCCCGCAGCATCGCCGCCGTGCCGCCCCCCTGCGACGCGAACGGCCCTACCATGCCGCCCCGGCGTCGTCACGCCGCCGCCGCAGGGGGCCCCGGCCGTGTCCGGGCAGGCTTCGCCGCCGGGGCAGCCTGCCGCGGATCGCGGCGCCGGCCGTCCTGCGGGCCTGGCAGACCGGCGGATACCCCCTTTTCTTCGCCGGCCCGCTCGGCTAAATCGCCCGACAGTGCGGTTGTGGCGGAATTGGTAGACGCGCAGCGTTGAGGTCGCTGTTCCCTAACCGGAGTGGAAGTTCGAGTCTTCTCAACCGCACCATCGCTTCCCCTCAGCCCAGAAGCGACAGCCACCCCCAGGCGGTCAGCACGGTCAGCGCGGTTGCCAGCAGCACGGCCGAGGCCGCGACACGCCGGGCAGTTCCGTAGATGTTCGCAAAGACATAGGCGTTCACGCCCGGCGCCATCGCAGCGGTCAGGACGGCCGACCGGAAGGCCGCATCCTCGACCGCCAGCGCCCGTCCGAGGCCCCAGGTCACCGCCGGGTGCAGGATCAGGGAACAGGCCGTCACCGTCAGGATCGCCCGCATGTCGCCCGCGGGGCGATACCGCGTCAGGACGCCGCCGAGGCCGAACAGCGCCGCGGGCAGGGCGGCGCGCACCATCAGGTCCACCGCGTCGTTGACCGGGGCGGGCACCCGCACGCCCGAGACGTTCACCGCAAGGCCGAGCAGGATCCCGATGACCAGCGCGTTGCGGAACAGTGCGCGCAGGACGCGCGGCGCAAGGCCGCGCAGGCCCCCCGCGCCGCTGCGGGCGATCTCCATCGCCGTGATGCCGACGGCGTAACAGAACGGGGCATGCAGTGCGATGATCGCATAGTTGCCCGCCAGCGCCCCCGGCCCGAAGGCGCGTTCCGTGATCGGCAGGCCCAGAAGGACCGAGTTCGAGAAGAGGCCGACGAACCCGATCGCCACCGAATCGGGCCAGGTCCGGCGGAAGGCCAACCGCGCCGCCGCCGTCGCCACCGCGAACGATACCGTCGCCCCGCCGTAGAAGGCGATAAGCATGGCAAGGTCGAACTCCTGCCCGAGGTCGAGCGACGCGATGGCGCGGAACAGCAGGCACGGGATCGCGAAGCCCTGCGTGAAGATCATCAGCCCCTCCACCGCGCCGTCGGGGAACAGGCCGCGCCGTGTCGCGGCATAGCCCGCGCCGATCACGAGGAACACGGGCAGGATGACCGCGATCAGCGCCTGCACGGGGCCTAGGAGGCCGCCGGCAGGGTCAGCACCATGCCGTCGTAGGCGGCATCGACATGGGGCGGCGTCTCGGCCTGGACCGCCGCGTGGTCGAGGTCGATATGCATGTTCGTCAGCACCGCCCGGCGCGGCTGCGCCCGCGCGATCCATTCGAGCGACAGCGCAAGATGCGCATGGGTCGGGTGCGGCGTGCGGCGCAGCGCGTCCAGCACCCAGATGTCCAGCCCCTCCAGCACCGGCCAGACGGCCTCGGGGATCGTGACCACGTCGGGCAGATAGGCCAGCCCTCCGATGCGGAAGCCGAGCGCGTCCATCGACCCGTGCCCGACCTCGAACGGCAGGAACGGGATCGCGCCGCCCGCGCCCGTCACCTCGAACGGTCCGCGGATCGCATTCAGGTCGAGGATCGGCGGATAGGGCGATCCGTGCGGCTGCACGAAGGCATAGCCGAACCGCGACAGCAGCGCCTCGGTCGTCGGGCTGTCGGCCCAGACCGGCAGGCGGCGGCGCATGTTGTAGACAATCTGCCGCAGGTCGTCGATACCGTGGACGTGGTCGGCGTGGGCATGGGTGTAGACGACCGCGTCCAGCGTTCCCACGCCCGCGTCCAGAAGCTGATCGCGCATGTCGGGCGTGGTGTCGATCAGCGCCCGCGTGACGCCGTGCGCGCCTTCGCGTTCGACCAGCATGGAACAGCGACGGCGGCGGTTCTTGGGGTTCTCGGGGTCGCACTCGCCCCAGTTGCCGCCGAGGCGCGGCACGCCGCCCGACGAGCCGCAGCCGAGGATCGTGAAGCGGAAGCGGTCGGTCACGGTCACGCGGCCCCGCGTTCCGCCGCCGGGGCGGCGGCCGCCCTCGGGAACAGACGGTCGAAGTTGGCCGAGGTCAGCCGCGCGAACTCGGCCGGATCCATCCCGAGCGCGGCCGCGCCCGCGGCGGCCGTGTGCACGACGAAGGCGGGTTCGTTGCGCCGGCCGCGGTGCGGCGGCGGGGCAAGGTAGGGGGCATCGGTCTCGACGAGGATCCGGTCGCGGGGGGCAGCGGCGAAGATCGCACGCAGCGCATGGCTCTTCGGGAAGGCGGCGATGCCCGACATCGACAGGTAGAACCCGAGCGACAGGGCGGTTTCGGCAAGCCGCTCGCCCGAGGTGTAGCAGTGCATGACGCCCCGGAACGCGCCCGCGCGGTGTTCCTCGGTCAGGATCCGCGCCATATCGTCGTCGGCGTCGCGCGCGTGGACGATCAGCGGCAGGCCGGTGACGCGCGCCGCCTCGATGTGGACCCGCAGGCTTTCCTGCTGCACACCCGCACTGTCGGGCGTGTAGTGATAGTCGAGCCCGGTTTCCCCCACGCCCACGCATTTCGGATGCCGCGCGATCGCCGCGAGTTCCGCGACGGTCGCCAGCGGTTCCTCGGCCGCGCTCATCGGGTGGGTGCCGGCGGCGAAGAAAACGCCTACGTGCGCCTCGGCGATGGCGCGCACCGCGGGTTCGTTGCGCAGGCGGGTGCAGATCGTCACCATCCGCGTCACGCCGGCTGCCCGCGCCCGCGCGATCACGCCCGGCAGGTCGCCGGCGAGTTCGGGAAAGTCGAGGTGGCAATGGCTGTCAACGAGCGCGGGGGGCGTCATCGGATGTCAGACTCCGGCCGGGCGCAGCGGCCGCCGCGTCGATCCTGAGCAGCATATCGAGCACCAGCGCGGCAGGGTCAAGGTTCACCGCCCGGCCCGCCCGCGCGCGCGCGGCGAGCGTCTGCGCCAGCCCGGCCCAGCCCTGCGCCGCCCGGGCGTCGGGCGCAAGGCGCGCCATGACCGCCGCTTCGCCCGGCGCGGCCTCGGGCAACGGGGCGCCGCCTGCGCCGGTGCGCGCAGTGCGCGCAAGGAAGCGCTCGGCAAGGTACAGCGTCAGGTCGAATGCCTCGGCCCCCCGAGCGGCCGCTTCGGCCAGCGCGATCGCCTCGGTCCGGTCGGCCCGCGGGCTGCCGGCGAAGAAACGCACCAGCCTTGCGTAGAGCGCCGGCCCCTCTCCCTCGATCAGCCGCAGCGCCTCGCCCGCCGATCCGCCCGACAGCGCGGCAAGCGCCGCCGGATCGGCCGCGGGCGCGCCGGCGGCGGCCAGCGCGGCGGCGAGGTCGGCCGGGGCCAGCGGCGCCAGCGTCAGTCTGCGGCAGCGCGACCGCACGGTCGGCAGAAGCCGCGCGGGCTGGTGGCTGACCAAAAGAAAAGTCACGCCGCGCGGTGGTTCCTCGAGCTGCTTCAGGATCGCGTTAGCGCCTTCGGCCGTCATCTCCTCGGCGGCGTCCACGATCACCGCCCGCCGGCCGCCGTCGGCCGCCGACAGCCGCAGGAAGCCTTGCATCTTCCGCACCGCATCGACCGGGATCGCCGCCGCGTGGCGCTTGCGGTCCTCGTCCCAGGGGCGGCGCAGCAGGAACAGCCTCGGTTCGGCGAGGGCCCGGATGCGGCGTGCGACCGGATGAGCAGGGTCCACGTCCAGCGTCGCGGGCGGCGGCGCGGGGTCGCCGAAAAGGCTCGTTCCCCCGCCGTTCTCGGGCGTTGCCAGCAAGAACCGAGCGATCCGCCAGGCCAGCGTCGCCTTGCCCACGCCGCGCGGTCCGGTCAGAAGCCAGGCGTGGTGCAGCCGGCCGGCGGCGAAGGCAGCAAGGAAGGCGGCCTCCGCCGCGCCCTGACCATGCAGCACGGCCGTCTCGCGCGGGTGCGGTGCGCCGGGGGCGCGGTCGGCTTCGGGGGCGGGATCGGTCATCGCGGCCCCGCCGCGCGCCGTCCGGCCGCCCCGTGCCGGGCGACCGGGGCGATCCGGTGCCGGGGCATGCGGACGCGCGCCATGCCCGCCGCCCGGTCCACCGCCCGGTCCGCACCGCATCGCCGGCCTCCGGTGCGCTGCGGGCGGGCCCCCCGCCGGTTCCCGCGCGCCGGCAGGTGCGGCGCGTCGGTCGCGGTTGCACCGGTGCGCAGCCGGGCGGATATCCCGGGCCGCCGGCCCTGCGAAGCGCCGCAGCCCGTCATGGCCGGGCATGGGCGGGCAGGTGCGGGGCCAGCGCGGCATCGACCGCCGCCGCCACCATTTCGGCGGGGCCGCTGCCGTCGATCACCCGGAAGCGCGCAGGCGCGGCCTCGGCCAGCGCGCGGAAGGCCGCCCGCATCTGCCGCTGCGTGGCCAGCCCCATCGCCTCGAACCGCAGTTCCGCCCCCGCCCGCGCCTCGGCCCGCGCAAGGCCCGTCTCGGGGTCGAGGTCGATCAGGAACGTCAGGTCGGGTTCCAGCCCGATCATCAGGTCGTGCAGCGCATCGACCTTGGCGCGCAGGTCGCCGCGGGTGACGCCCTGATAGACGCGGGTGGAATCGGCGAAGCGGTCGCAGACGACGATTTGGCCCGCCTCCAGCGCGGGCCGGATCGTGCGTTCGACATGGTCGCGCCGGGCGGCGGTGAACAGCAGGCATTCCGTCTCGGCCGACCAGCGGTCGGGCGCGCCGGTCAGCAGCAGCCGGCGGATTTCCTCGGCCCCAGGACTGCCGCCCGGTTCGCGCGTCAGCACCGCATCGCGCCCCGACGCGACCAGCCGGGCGTGCAGCGCCCGCGCCTGCGTGGACTTTCCCGAGCCGTCGATCCCCTCGAAGCTGAGGAACAGCCCCCGCCGCATGACCCTAGAACGCCGCCGCCGCCCGCGCCGCCAGAACCCGCGCGGCGGTCATCATCCGGCCCAGGATCCCGGCCGATGCGACCGCGGTTTCGGCCACCAGCGGCACCCGCAGGTCCGGAAGGCCGGGCACGCTGACCACCAGTTCGCCAAGGCGCGCGCCCGCGGCAATCGGCGCCTCGACCGGGCCGGTGTAGACGACGCGCGTGGCGATCCCGTCCTGCACCAGCGCCGGCACCAGCATCCGCACGTCGCGCTCGGGCACGAGGCCGACGGTCGGCGCCGCGCCCAGCCAAACCTCGGCTTCGGCCACGCGCTGGCCCGCCGGGGCGACCGTGCGTAGCACGAACTGCCGGAAGGCCCAGTTGACGATGCGTTCCCCTTCCTCGGCGCGGGCCCTGTCGTCGGGCAGCCCGGTGATGGCGAACACCACCCGCCGGTCGCCCTGCACCGCAGACCCGACCAGGCCGTAGCCCGCCTCGGACGTATGCCCGGTCTTCAGCCCGTCCGCCCCGATATCGAGCCGGAACAATGGGTTACGATTGAACCGGTTGGCGGGAGAGCGGTTCTTGTAGTCGTATTCCCGTTCGTTGAAGTAGGGATAGAACTGCGGGAAGTCCTCGATGATGCGCACCGTCAGCACGCCGAGGTCGCGCATCGACATCCGGTGGTCGGGATGCGGCCAGCCGGTCGAATTGGCCAGAGTGGTGTGCATGAGGCCGATCGCACGGGCGCGTTCGGTCATCAGGCGGGCGAAGGCCTCTTCGCTGCCGGCCAGTCCTTCGGCCACCACCACGCAGGCATCGTTGCCGGAATTGACGATGATGCCGCGGATCAGCTCTTCCACCGTCGGGCGGTCGCGTTCGTTGAGGAACATCGTGGAGCCGCCCATGGCCTTGGCGCGCGACGACACCGTGAACTCGGTCGCCAGCGTCACCCGGCCATCGGCCACCGCTTCGAACAGCATGTAGAGCGTCATCAGCTTGGACATCGACGCCGGCGGCACGGGGCGGTCGGCGTCCTTCTCGAGCAGGACCGCGCCGGTCGTCATGTCGTAGACCCAGGCAGCGGTGGCGCGCGTTTCGAACGCCGCGCGCGCAGGCAGGGCGGCGAGGACCGCGAGGGCGGCGATCAGGAGCGTGCGGATCATCGTCCCTCCTGTGGGTGGCGGGTCGTCAGCGGCTGACAGGGTAGGCGTCGGTGTAGCCGAGCGCCTTCACACGTGCGAGAAGCGCCTCCCGCGCGGCGGCGTCCGCCGCAGGCCCGGCCAGCACGCGCCAGAAGGTCTTGCCCTGGCTTTCCTCGCGCCGGATTTCGACGGGGGCGCCGGTGGTGCGCACCTGCCGGGCGGCGCGGTTGGCGTTCGCCTCGACGCTGAAGATGCCGATCTGGATCAGGCTGCGCCCGCCAGCGCGGGCAGGTGACGCCGGCCGCGGAGCCGGCGCCGCCGGGGGCGCCGCGGCAGGCGCCGCGGGGGCTGCGGCGGGTGCGGCCGTGACCGCGCCGGGCCGCAGCGCCGGCGCCGCCGGCGCGGTTGCGGCGATCTGTTCGGTCTCGACCGTCTCGGCGGTGTCTAGGACAGGGGCCGACGGCGCGGGCGGGGCCTCGGGCACCTCCTCGCGCCGCAGCGCCACGACCTCGAGCGCGGCGGGCTGCCCGGCCAGCATCCCAAGCGCCGCGGCGGCGTCCGACGACACCTGCAGGCGCGGACCCGGGTTCTCGCGTTCGCGCCGGAACAGTGCGCCAATCACGAAGCGCCCGTTGCCGGGGTTGCGGATGATCACCCGTTCGGGATCGCGCACCGCGGGATGCGCAACCCAGACGCCGCCGAGCGAGGGACGGCCGTCCCACAGGCCCTGTTCCTTGACGCTGAACACTTGCGGCGCCTCGACATCGCGCTCGACGATCCGCGTCTCGGTCGCCGCGGCGGGCGCGGCACCGTCCTCGGCGGCCCTGCCGCCTGCGCGCAGGAAGGATAGCCCCGGTCCCTGGTCGCCGCAGGCCGCCAGCAGCACTGCTGCCGCGGCCAGACAGACCCCGACACGCGCCTTGCCTGTCATGCCACCCTTCCGGCGCGGCTGTCCCGCGCTCCGCTGCCGTTCTTGCCCCGGGTCGCGCGTCCTTCGCGCCGCCCGGTCCATATCATAGCCGCCAAGCCGCCCGCTGGAAAGATGCGCCGGTCGGCCGCCGTTGCGCCGCGCTGCGCGACCGGGCAAGCTTGCCCCAGCCGGACGGCAGATCCGCCGCGGTGAAGGAGGCTTCGATGCGGGCGGCAGCGATGCGGGCGGCAATTGCGGCGGCGGCGGCGAGCGGGCTTGCGGCCTGTGCCGGGCTGTTCCTGCCCGGCGAGGGGACGAGCGGGGCGGGGGCAACGGTCAGCGGGCGCGCGCTCTACGCCGACTACTGCGCCGCCTGTCACGGGCCGGACGGGCGAGGCGACGGGCCTGCGGCCGCCGGGCTGTCGGCGCGGCCCGCCGACCTCACGCGGCTGGCCGCGCGCAACGGCGGGCAGTTCCCGCTCGTCCGCGTGATGGCCAAGGTCTATGGCTATTCGGCCGGGCGGGGCGGCGGCGGCGGCGCGATGCCCGAGTTCGGCCCGCTTCTGGACGGCGACACCGTTCTGGTCGAAACCGCGCCGGGGGTGATGACGCCGACGCCCGTCCGCCTGGTCGCGCTGGCCGAATATGTGGGCACGCTCCAGCAACGCTGAGGGCGGGCGGGGTCCGCGGACCGCGCACCCGGGGTCCCGAGGATCAGGATGCGCTGCAGCGGACCGCGGGCGCGCGCGCGCCCGTCCGCCGCGACGGCGACGGGGTGATCGCGCGGGGTCGCTGTGGCCGGGACGGTCGGGCTGCGCCGGGTCTGCACCGCCGCCGCGGCGCGGGATCGGCAGCCCGCCAGGGGTGGATGCCGGCGGCGGCCGGCGGCGCCCGTCGGCACGATCCGCCAGACCGCCTGAGGCCGTCCGGCGTGCAACCCCCGCCTGTGGCGATACCGCAGGCGATCCCCCCGGCCGATCGCCTGTTCAACTCGGGCGATACCTGTGGCAAGCCTCGGGCCGGCGGCAGGTGCTGCCGCGGCGTCACGGGGGGCGTATGACATCCGAACTGCGCAGGACCGGCAGGGCGACGCGCCGCCGCGTGCTGGGCGCGGCGCATGTGGACCGGTCCGAGGCCAATGCGACCGCCTTCGACGCGCCCTTTCTCGACCTGATCACCGATGCTGCCTGGGGGCACGTCTGGTCGCGGCCGACCGTCACCCTGCGCGAGAGGTCGATGATGACCATCGCGCTGCTGGCCGGTCTCGGCAACGAGGACGAGCTGCGCCTGCACCTGCGCGCGACGGCGAACACCGGCGCGACCGAGGCCGATGTGAGGGAGGCGCTGCTGCACGTCGCAATTTATGCGGGGGTGCCGCGAGCCAACGCGGCCTTCCGCATCGCCCGGGAAACCTTCGCGGCGATGCGCGCCGCACCCGAAGCCGAGGACAAGTCCCCGTGAAACCCGCCGCCTATTTCCAGCGCAACCGCGACATCCACCCGCCGGCCTTGGCGCGGGGCTACAAGTCCAGCATCCCCCGCTCGCCGCGCCAGGCGCTGCTGTCCATCGACCAGACGATCAGCGAGATCACCGGCCCCGCCTTCGGGCACGGCGACATCGGCCCGCTCGACCACGACCTGATCCGCAACTTCGCCACGACGGGCGACCCGGTGGGGTCGCGCATCATCGTTCACGGCCATGTCCGCGACGAGAACGGCCGGCCGGTGCCGGGGACGCTGGTCGAGGTGTGGCAGGCCAACGCCTCGGGCCGCTACCGGCACCGCAAGGACACCTATTTCGGCGCGCTCGACCCCAATTTCGGCGGCTGCGGGCGCACGATCACGGACGAGAACGGGTATTACGTCTTCCGCACGGTGAAACCCGGGCCCTATCCGTGGCGGAACCACGTCAACTCTTGGCGGCCCGCGCACATCCACCTGTCGGTGTTCGGGCGGGCGTTCTGCCAGCGGCTGATCACGCAGATGTATTTCGAGGGCGATCCGCTGATCCCGCTCTGCCCGATCGTGCGCACGATCCCGGATCCGGCCGCCATCGACCGGCTGATCGCGCCGCTCGACCTCAACGCGTCGATCCCGCTCGACAGTCTGGCCTACCGGTTCGACATCGTGCTGCGCGGCCGGCGGTCCACCCTGTTCGAGAACCGCCTGGAGGGGAACTGAGGTGCCACAAAGACTCGACTACCTGATCGAGACGGCCTCGCAGACCGCCGGGCCCTATGTCCATATCGGCCTTGCCCCCGGGGCCGCGGGCTTTTCGATCTTCGGGCAGGAGCTCGGGCAGACGATCGCCGCGCCCGAAGTGCCGGGCGAGCGCATCCGGGTCGAAGGCCTCGTGCTCGACGGGACCGGCGCGCCGGTCAGGGATGCGCTCCTCGAGGTGTGGCAGGCCGACGCTGCCGGCATCTACCCGCACCCCGAGGATCCGCGGCACGCCGAAGTTCATCCCGGTTTCCGCGGCTGGGGGCGGATCATCACCGATTTCGACACCGGCCTGTGGTCCTTCGAAACCGTCCGCCCCGGCCCGGTGCCGGGCCGGCCGGGCGCGGTGCAGGCGCCGCACATCTCGGTCTGGCTGGTCGCGCGGGGCATCAACATCGGGTTGAACACGCGGATCTACTTTCCCGAGGACGCCGCCCTGCACGCCGCCGACCCGGTGCTGTCGATGATCGAGCAGCGCCACCGCGCGGCCACGCTGGTCGCCGCGCGCACCGGCCCGGGCGCCTACCGTTTCGACATCCGCCTTCAGGGCGACGGCGAAACCGTGTTCCTGGATATCTGACATGGCCGACGCGACTGACATGGCCGACGCGACGGGCGGACCCTGCATCCTCTGCGTGGCGATCACCGGATCGCTGCCGACCAAGGCCGACAATCCGGCGGTGCCGATCACCATCGCCGAACAGGTGGAATCGACGCATGCGGCGTTCGAGGCCGGCGCAGCGATGGTGCACTGCCACGTCCGCGACGACGACGGCAAACCGAGCTCGGACCCCGAACGCTTCGCCCGCCTGAAGGAGGGCATCGAGGCGCACTGCCCCGGGATGATCGTGCAGTTTTCGACCGGCGGCCGGTCGGGGGCGGGCCAGGCGCGCGGGGGGATGCTGCCGCTGCGCCCCGACATGGCCTCGCTCTCGGTCGGGTCGAACAACTTCCCCACCCGGGTCTATGAAAACCCGCCCGATCTCGTGGACTGGCTGGCGGCGCGGATGGCCGAATACGGGGTGGTGCCGGAAATCGAGGCCTTCGACCTGTCGCACATCTTCAAGGCGAAGGAGATGTGGGACAGGGGGCAGCTGACGTCGCGCCCGTATATCCAGTTCGTGATGGGCGTGAAGAACGCGATGCCGGCGGACCGCATCGTGTTCGACTTCTACATCGCTACGGTGAAGCGGCTGTTCGGCGACGACGCGCCCTGGTGCGCGGCGGGGATCGGCCCGTACCAGATCGTGCTGAACGAATGGGCCATCGGCGCCGGCGGCCACGCCCGCACGGGGCTCGAGGACAACGTGCGGCTGGA
>CALIZF010000045.1 GCA_938028765.1 uncultured Paracoccaceae bacterium | reverse complement strand
GGGCGGGAGTGTCTGAAACTCTGTGTATCTGATGAGGCCCATGCAGTTTTCAGATACGGTCAGGCGTCGAAACGCCCGGTGAACATTATGGCCAGCTGATTGCGGGCCGCAACCCATTCGCGAACCGCGCGGCCGCCCTTTTCGAAGTTGCGGATGGCCAGGTAGATCAGCTTGGTCGCGGCCTCCTCGGTCGGGAAGGAGCCCTTTGTTTTCAGCGTCTTCTTGAGCACCCGGTTGAGCGACTCCACGGCGTTGGTGGTGTAGATGATCTTCCGGATCGCCGCACTGAAGGCAAAGAACGGTATCACCTCGGCCCACGCCCGGCGCCAGGCCGGGGCGATAGAGGGGTATTTCCCAGCCCATTTCTCCTCGAACCCGTCGAGCTGACGGGCGGCCTCTTCGGCCGTCGGGGCCTGGTAGATCGGGCACAGATCGGCGGTATGAGGAGGGTCAGAAAACAGTCCGGGGGGGGCTGTTGAAAAAGCCCTGTGCCTCTGATTCACTTTGTTTATAGATGGATAGGAGGCTTCGGTGCTGGGTCGCAAGGAGCGCGGGCAACTGGAATTGTTCATCACCGGGTCGTTGCGGGGTCTGATCCCCGACGACCATGTGCTGGTGAGGATCGATCAGGTTCTCGACCTTGGGTGGCTTCGCGCTGAAGTGGCCGCGCTTTATAGCGCTGACAACGGTCGCCCCGGCATCGATCCCGAGGTCGCCGTGCGGCTGATGCTGGCGGGCTTCCTGCTCGGCATCGTGCATGACCGGCGGCTTCTGCGTGTGAGGGCATCCCCGCCACCGGTTCGAGGGGATGCCCGCAAGAGGTCAATCTCGCGATCCGCTGGTTCATCGGCTACGCGCTGCACGAGGCGCTGCCGGATCATTCTTCGCTGACGCGTATACGTCAGCGCTGGGGCGAAGACATGTTCCGGCTCGTCTTCACGCGTGTCGTGCAGCAATGCCAGGCGGCGGGACTGGTTTCTGCCGAGACCGTCCACATCGACGCCAGTCTGATCCGGGCGAATGTCAGCATGGACGCGCTGGTTGCGCGCCATCTCGATGCGGTCGAGGACGCCAACGACGCCGAGCGGGATGCGCGCACCAGCGGGAAGTTCAAGAAGCTCTGCCGCACCGACCCGGACGCGACCATGGCGACATCGTCCAAGGCGCCGCTGCGCCCGGCCTACAAGCAGCACACGGCCGTGGACGGTTCGGCATCTGGCCGCCATCGGTCCGAGGCCGATGCCGGACGCGGGCGTCGTGGTGGACGTGGAGATCGTCACGGGCGAGGAACATGACACGGGCCGGTTCACCGAGCGCCTGGGCGTTATCGAAGAAACGCTTGGGGCTACCCCTGACCGGATCACGGCGGACACGATCTACGGTGTGGGCCGGGTTTACGCCGCCCTTGAAGACCGACAGATCGAAGCCGTCATCCCGCCCCTTCGCGCCCCCCGCCGCAAAGGGGCGCAGGGCTTTCCGACCGAACGGTTCAAGGTCGATCCCCACCACGATGTGGTCCGATGTCCGGCGAAGAAGCGGCTCACCCCCCGCAACAGCACGAAATCCGGCCGATGGTATCGCGCTGACCGGCGCGACTGCGCGCGCTGCCCTCTCAAGGCGCAATGCCTGCCCCAGGGCGGGCCATCCCGCCGGGTGCATATCGTCACCAACCACGCGGCCATCCTGCGCGCCCGGCGCAAACGCGCGGCATGGGGTGAAGACGACCACGCGATCTACACCCGCCACCGATGGCAGGTCGAAGGCGCGCACGGTACCGCAAAGACGCTCCACGGACTTGCCAGAGCCATCCGCAGAGGGCTCGAAAACATGAAAATCCAGGCTCTGATGACCGCCATCGCGATGAACCTCAAAAAGCTGGCGGCGGCTGTGATGCTGTTGCTCTGTTCGATCATCGAACTGCGCGCGGCCCGACCAAATCCGGCGTCGGCCTGAAACGACTTCTTCAACAGCCCCCGGGGGACTGTTTTCCCGACGATTGGGCCTTGCGGTCCTTCCAGCTGCAGAAGTTCATGGAATGCCGGATCAGATGGAGTGAGCCAATGGAACGCCAATGGTCCGAGAGACATTGGCGAACGCAGGTCTGGACCATGGTATCCGGGAAGGCCGCTGTGATCGCCTCCGGGAAGCCCTCAGCCCGTCCACGACCGCGATCAGGATGTCCTGGACGCCCCTGTTGCGCAGCTCGTTCATCACCGACAGCCAAAACTTGGCCCCTTCATTGTCGGCTATCCAAAGGCCCAGAACCTCGCGCTCCCCGTCTCGGGTGACGCCGAGGGCAATATAAACCGCCTTGTTCTCGACCATCCGGCTGCCCGCGTCGCGGATCTTCACCCGCGTCGCCATTGTCGCTCGGACCAATGGCGCGACAATGGCGACCGTCAAAGATTACAATGGGATACATCCGATCCAGCGCCCGGTGCTGCCATTCGCGGACCTCATCGAGCACAGCATCGGTCACGCGGCTGATCAGGTCCGGAGATACCCGCAGACCATAAAGCTCTTCCAGATGGGCCTGGATGTCGCGGACCGACAAACCGGCGGCGTAAAGACCGATAATCTTGTCATCGACGCCGTCGATCCGGGTCTGGCCTTTCTTCACCAGCTCAGGCTCAAAGCTGCCGTCCCGGTCGCGCGGCACCGCCAACGGCACCACGCCATCCGAGCCTTTCACCCGCTTCGTCGCAACCCCGTTCCGGCGGTTGGTCTGTTCGGCTGGCGGCTCTGCGCCAGCTTCATAGCCCAGATGCGCGGTCAGTTCCGCCCCGAGCATCCGCTCCATCAGCCGGACCTTCAGTTCCTTCATCAGCCCGGCCTCGCCAAGCAGATCGTCAGGCCGCTTGCAGCCCTTCAGCAGTTCGTCCAACAACGCGTTCGAAATCGTCATCGTCCTTGCTCCTCTCAGGAAGCATGGACCAGATCACAGATACACAGAAGGCCGGACACTCTCGACAGGGCGGGGGAATAGGCCCCGGGGAAGATGTATTTCCGGTACCACGGGCTGGCGGTCCCGGGGGGCGACATCTTGCCGATTGAATGGATCAGCGCGATTCCGTCGTCGGGCATCAGGGCGTTGAGCTTCCTGAAGAACTCGTCGTAATGGTGCACCCCCACATGCTCGAACATGCCGACCGACACGATGCGGTCGAACCGGTCGGCGACCTTCCGGTAGTCTTGCAGGCGGAACTCGACCCGGTCGGACAGGCCGAGGGCGGCGGCCCGCGCCGTCGCGTGCGCCTGCTGTTCGGACGACAGCGTAACACCCGTCACATGAACGTCTTCGAGCTGCGCAAGGTAGAGAGCCAGATCCCCCCAGCCGCAGCCGATGTCCAGAACGCGCAGGCCCGGCCGCAGCACCAGCTTGGATGCCAGCAGGCGCAGCTTGTTTCGCTGCGCGTCCTCGAGCGTTTCCCCGGGATCGCGAAAATAGGCGCACGAATACAGAAGGTTGCGGTCCAGAAACAGCTTGTAGAATTCATTTCCGATGTCGTAGTGGTGCGCCACGTTTCGCCGCGCCTCCCCCAGGCGGTTCGATTGCTGCCACTTCCGCATGAGGAACTTGATCCGGTAGGCGGCCTTCTGCACCGGCAGCTTGCCCAGCGAATAGCGGTTGGCCGAGAACAGCGTCAGGAAATCGCGGATCGTGCTGCCGTCCTCCATGGTTACGCGCCCGTCCATGTAGGCCTCGCCCATGTGCAGCTCGGGGTTCAGGACGATCTGCCAGTAGAGCTTCGCGTCGTGCAGGCGGATGGTGACGGGCTTCACCCGCTCGCCGTCCAGCGCCGTATCGCCCGTGCCGGCGAAGACATGCCGCCGGCCAGCCGCGTCGATCACCGTCAGTTGCCCGGTCTGCACGAAACGCGACAGCATCCGGTCGAGCGGGAACATCGGGCACCTCCTGCATGGGCGCCGGAAGGCTGCCACAGGCCGGACCGCGCCGCAAAGCACGGTTTCGCGGGCGGTCAGGCGCGCGCCGGCCGGTCGCCGAAGATCGCCGAACCAACGCGGACATGCGTGGCGCCAAGCGCCACGGCGGTCTCGAAATCCGCGCTCATCCCCATCGACAGGTGCGGCAGGCCGTTGCGGGCGGCGATCGCGGCCAACAGGCGGAAGTGCGGCGCGGGGTCTTCGCCGTCGGGCGGGATGCACATGGCGCCCGTCACCGGCAGATCGAGGCGCGTCGCGGCGGCGATGAAGGCGTCGGCCTCGTCCGGCAGGACGCCTGCCTTTTGCGGCTCGGCCCCGGTGTTGACCTGCACGAAGAGCGCGGGGCAGGCGCCGCGGGCCTGGGCGAGCGTGGCCAGCCGCTGCGCAAGGCTGGGCCGGTCGAGCGTGTGGATCGCGTCGAAGAGGTCGAGCGCGGCCTTGGCCTTGTTGGTCTGCAGGGGGCCGATCATGTGCAGCGCGACGCCCGGAAAACGGGAACGCCACGCGGGCCATTTGCCAGCGGCCTCCTGCACGTAGTTTTCGCCGAAGGTGCGGTGGCCGGCGGCCAGAACCGCCTCGACCCGGTCGGGCGGCTGCAGCTTCGACACCGCGATCAGCGCAACCGACCCGGCGGGCCGGCCGGCCGCAGCCTCGGCCGCGCGCAGGCGGGCGGTGATGTCCGACAGTCCCATCGCGTGCGTCCCCGAAACGGAACGGGGCGGGCTTTCGCCCGCCCCGCCCGACTTGCCGATCCGTCTGGATCAGAAGTTGAACGACACGCCGAGGTCGCCGCGGGTCGCGCCGCGCTCGGTCGTCTGGATGCCGCCCGACAGGAACGCACCGCCGCCGAGGCCATAGCGGGCGCCGATACCGAAGGTGGTCGGGTTGGTCACCGGGCCGCCCGAGGTCGACTGGTTGGCGACATGCGCGGTCAGGCGCAGGCCGTTGGCCAGATCCACGCCCGCGTTCAGCGCAACCTTGTTGATCTGGTTGGCGCCGGTGCCGTTCTGGGCGTAGCCGAGGCCGAGGTCGAACATGCCGACTTTGCCCGAGATCGTCCCGATCAGCTTGTCTTCCGAGTTCGGACCGAAGACAGTGACCACGTTCGAGTCCTGGTAGCCGATCGCGAAGGTCCAGCCCGCGAAGGTGTAGGCACCGTAGATCGCGGTGCGGACGTTGCCGCCGCCGCCGACGCCGCGGAGCGAGTCGGCCGAGTACGACATGTGCAGGGCGATCGGGCCGTTCGAGTAGAGCAGTTCGATACCGTCGCCCGACGCGGTGCCGGCGTTGCCGCGCGACGAGTAAGCATCCCAGGCGAAGTAGTCGGTGCCGAGCGCACCGCGGTCGACGTTCACGACCATCGAGTGGAACCCGTTGCCGGTCATCTGCAGCGGCGTCACCGGGCCGTAGAGGTTCGGCATCGATTCGATCGCGCCGAGGATGTTGCCGGCAGCGACGGTCAGGCCGGCGTACGACGCGAAGACGCGCGCGCCGTTGCTGTTCGAGCCGGAGTTCTCATCCGAACGGATCCGGACGCGGGCGCCGAGCTTGACGCCGCCGTCGGTCGTGGTCGAGCCGTCGATGTTCAGCGTGAAGCGCTTTTCGATCGTCGTCGTGATCGCGTTCGCCGAGTTGTACTGCAGACCCATCCGGGCGTCGCCGCCGAACTTGACTTCCGCAGCGGCCACGCCGGCCGAAAGGGCCAGGGCGCTGGAAGCAAGGAGAACCTTTTTCATCGTTTCCCTCGTTGTCGATCAAGGTGCCGCCCAACCCAGGGAATCCAGATTGGGGATGAGGCCTATGTCGCGCCGCAGACCGGCATTTGCAATCTGCCCGTTCGACGGGCGGCCCCGACGGCTCTCGCATGGTGCAGCGAAGCCACAGTAGACTTGGCCCCGCCCCTTCCGCCCGTCCGGCCGCGCCGGGGAAAAGCCTTGTTCGCACCGGATGCTGCGGCTAGACAGGCCGGAAAGCGCATTGGGCGACGGCAGGAACGGACGGATGACGCGGCACAGCCTCGGGCGACTGGTGGTCATGGGCCTTGTCCTGGCATCCGTCGCCGCCTGCGGCCGGATCGGCAGCGGCAACATCTTCGGATCGCGCAATGCCCCGGCGATGAGCGCCGACGAGCAGCGCGCGATCGAGAACCGTGCCCTGATGGACCCGCGCGAGCTGGACGAACGCCGCCGCCGCGGCGTGCCCGACAGCGCCCCGCGCGAGACGATCTGGGATCTGTTCCGCCGTGGCGACCAGGAGGTAGGGGTGCGGGTCAACCGTTACCTCTGGACGGCTTCGCTCGAGGTTCTGGGTTTCCTGCCGCCCGAGACGGTCGATCCCTTCACCGGCGTCATCGCCACAGGCTATGGCACGCCGCCTGGCGGCGGCCGGGCCTATCGCGCCACCGTCCTGATCACCGATCCCGCGCTGGACGCCCGGTCGCTCAAGCTGTCGATGCAGGTGCGCGGCGGCGGTGCGGTCAGCCCCGAGGTGCTGCGCCAAATCGAGGACGCCATCCTGACCCGCGCCCGCCAGCTGCGGGTGGAGGCCGGTCGGTTCTAAGCCGCCCGCCGCATCGGCGCGCACTGGACCACGGGCGTCGCGCAGGCTAGGACGCGGGCGCACCAGACGACCCGGAAACACGCCATGCCGCGCTACGCCCCCGCCGAGATCGAACCCAAGTGGCAGGCCGCATGGGCGGCGGCGGGTCTTTTCGCCGCCAGATCCGATCCGGGGCGGCGCAAGTATTACGTGCTCGAGATGTTCCCCTACCCCTCGGGGCGCATCCACATGGGCCATGTGCGCAATTACACGATGGGCGACGTGATCGCGCGCTACAAGGCCAGCTGCGGGTTTGCCGTGTTGCACCCGATGGGGTGGGATGCCTTCGGCCTGCCGGCCGAGAACGCGGCAATGGAACGGGGCGGGCATCCCCGCGACTGGACCTATGACAACATCGCCGCGATGAAGGCGCAGATGCTGACGCTCGGCCTGTCGCTGGACTGGAGCCGCGAGTTCGCCACCTGCGATGACGCCTATGTGCACCAGCAGCAGCGGCTGTTCCTCGACTTCCTCAAGGCGGGGCTGGTCACGCGCCGGTCGGCGCAGGTCAACTGGGATCCGGTGGACCAGACGGTGCTGGCCAACGAACAGGTGATCGAAGGCAAGGGCTGGCGGTCCGGCGCGCCGGTCGAGCGGCGCGACCTGACGCAATGGTTCTTCCGCATCAGCGACTTCGCGGGCGAGCTTCTGGACGCCATCGACGGGCTGAAGGGCTGGCCCGAGAAGGTGCGCCTGATGCAGGCCAACTGGATCGGCCGCTCGCGGGGCTTGCAGTTTGCCTTCGCGACGGTGAATGCGCCGGACGGCCACGACCGGATCGAGGTCTACACGACCCGCCCCGACACCCTGCTGGGCGCGTCGTTTCTGGCCATCAGCCCCGACCATCCGCTGGCCCGCGCGCTGGAGTCCGACCCTGGCGTGGCCGCCTTCAACGCCGAATGCCGCCGCACCGGCACCAGCGAAGAGGCGATCGAAACGGCCGAGAAGCGCGGTCTCGATACCGGCATCCGCGTGCGCCATCCGCTCGATCCCGCGTGGGAACTGCCGGTGTGGATCGCAAACTTCGTGCTGATGGATTACGGCACGGGCGCGATCTTCGGCTGCCCCGCGCACGACCAGCGCGACCTTGATTTCGCCCGGAAATACGGTCTGCCGGTGATCGATACCTTCGTCGCCCTCGACGGCGGCGCGCCGGTGGGGACCGAAGCCTTCGCGCCGCCGAAGGACCAGCCGGTGCGCTGGCTGAAACCCTACGGCTGGGCCGAGGTCGCCACCGCGCAGGCTGCCATCGACGCCGCCATCGCGCAGGCCGAGGCCGAGGGCTGGGGCGCCGGCGTCACCCGCTACCGCCTGCGCGACTGGCTTCTGTCGCGCCAGCGCTACTGGGGCTGCCCGATCCCGGTCGTGCACTGCGACGCCTGCGGCATCGTGCCGGTGCCCGAGGCCGACCTGCCGGTGCTGCTGCCGCGCGACGTCACCTTCGACCGGCCGGGCAACCCGCTCGACCGCCACCCGACGTGGAAGCACGTCGCCTGCCCGGCCTGCGGCGCACCGGCGCGGCGCGAGACGGACACGATGGATACCTTCGTCGATTCGTCCTGGTATTTCGCCCGCTTCACCGCGCCCCACGCGCCCACGCCCACGGACCGGGCCGAAGCCGACTATTGGATGAACGTTGACCAGTACATCGGCGGCGTCGAACACGCGATCCTCCACCTCCTCTACAGCCGGTTCTTCGCCCGGGCGATGGCCCGCACCGGCCACCTGCCGGAAAGCGCGATCGAGCCTTTCGAGGCGCTCTTCACGCAGGGCATGGTGACGCACGAGATATACCTGACCCGCGATGCTGCGGGCCGGCCCGTCTACCACCTGCCCGAAGAGGTCGAGCGGACCGAGGGCGGCGCGCGGCTGCGCGCCACCGGCGCACCGGTCGAGGTCGTCCCCTCGGCCAAGATGTCGAAGTCGAAGAAGAACGTGGTCGATCCTGCGGCGATCATCGCAACCTTCGGAGCCGATACCGCGCGCTGGTTCGTGCTGTCCGACAGCCCGCCCGACCGCGACGTGGAATGGACCGCCGCCGGGGCCGAGGCCGCGCACCGCCACCTCGCGCGGCTCTGGCGCATGGCCGCCGACGCGGCCGGGGCGACGGATGCCGGATCGCCCGAGGCGGACCGCGACCTGCGCCGCGCCGTGCACCGCGCCATCGCGGACGTGACTGCGGGGATCGAGGGGTTTGCCTTCAACAAGGCGATCGCCGCGCTCTACACGCTGGCCAACGCACTGCAGCGCGCGCAGGCGGGCGCGGACGAACGCCGCGCCGCCCTGCGCACGATGGCGCAGCTGATGGCGCCCTTCGTCCCCCACCTGGCGGAAGAGGTCTGGGCAATGCTGGGGGGCGCAGGCCTCTGCGCCGCCGCGCCCTGGCCGGCGGCCGACCCCGCGCTGCTGGCAATCGATGCGGTGACACTGCCGATCCAGATCAACGGCAAGCGCCGGGCCGAGGTCACGGTGCCGAAGGACATGGATGCGGCAGGGATCGAGGCGGCGGTCATGGCGGACGAAACCGTGCGGCGCTTCCTCGACGGCGCGGTGCCGAAGAAGCTGATCGTCGTGCCGGGCCGCATCGTCAATGTGGTGGTCTAGGCGCGGCGTCCTTGCGGCCCTGCCGGCGGTTGCCGCCTGCGGCTTCGCGCCGGCCGAGGGGCCGGGATCGGCGGGCCGCGAGCTGCGGAATTCGGTGCTGCCCGACGCGCCGGCCTTGCGCGACGAATTCGAGTTCGTCGCCAGAATCGAGGACCGGCTGGGGCGCGCGAATCCCGCGCGCTATCGCCTGGCCTATACCATCGCGACCGATGCCGTCCCGGGCGGCATCACCGCCGCGGGCACCATCACCCGCTATACCCTCACCGGCCGGGCCGACTGGCGGCTGGAACCCGCAGGGGGCGGGGCCGCGCTGGCCGAGGGCCGGGCCGAGGGGATGACCGGCTGGTTCGCCACCGCGACCACCGTCGCCGCGCAGGCGGCCGAGACGGACGCGCGGCGGCGGCTGATGGCGATCCTGGCCGACCGGGTGGTGGCCGACCTCTACACGGCGGCGCCTCGGTGAAACTCGCGGGAACGGATGCGGCGCGGTACCTCGCCGCGCCCGATCCGGGCCGGGCGGGCCTTCTGATCTTCGGGGCCGACGCCATGCGCGTCGCGCTGAAACGCGAGGCGGCGGTGGCCGCCCTGATCGGCCCGCAGGGGGCGGCCGAGATGCGCCTGTCGCGCATGACCGGCGCCGATCTGCGCCGGGATCCCGCGGCGCTGCACGATGCGGTGAAGGCGACGGGGTTCTTCCCCGGCCCGCGCGTCGCCTTCGTCGAGGATGCCGGCGACGGGGCCGCCGATGCGGTGGCAGCGGCGCTGGCCGACTGGCGGCCGGGCGATGCGGTGATCGTGGCAACCGCGGGCGACCTCAAGGCGACGTCGAAGCTGCGCAAGCTGTTCGAGGCCGACGCCCGCTGCGTCGCGGTGGCGATCTGGGACGACCCGCCCGGCCCGGACGAGATTGCGGCCGAGCTTGCCCGGGCCGGCCTGCCCCGCCCTGCCGGCCCGGCGGCGGCCGAGATCGCGGCGCTGGCCCGCGCGCTCGACCCCGGCGAGTTCCGGCAGACGCTGGAAAAGCTCGCGCTGTGGAAGCTGGGCGACCCCGCGCCCCTCACGGTCGAGGATATCGCGGCGGTCGCGCCGGTGTCGGTCGAGGCGGCCGTGGACGACCTGATCGATCGGGTTGCGGCAGGCGACGAAGCCGGCGCGGCGATCCTCCTGCGGCGGCTCGAGGCGCAGGGAATGACGGCGGTGTCCGTCGTGATCCCCGCGATCCGTCACTTCCGCGACCTGCACGCCCTCGCCGCGGGCCGGCCCGGCGCCGGTCGCGGCGGCCCCTGGCGGCGGCAGGAGGCGCGCGCCCGCGCTGCCCGCGCCCTCGGCCTCGCGCGAATCGAGGCGGCGCTGGCGATCCTTGTCGAAACCGACCTCGGCTTGCGTTCGGCGACGCGAGCCCCCAGCATGGCCATGCTGGAACGCGCGCTGATCCGCGTGGCGCGGCTTGCAGGAAAGGACCGCTGAATGGCCTACACCGTCTACGGCACCGTCCAGAGCCGCGCGGCGCGCGTCATCTGGATGCTCGAGGAACTGGGCCTGCCGTTCGATCACGTTGCCGCCCCGCCGCGGTCGGAGTCGGTGGTGGCGCTGAACCCATCGGGAAAGGTGCCGGTGCTGGTCGCCGACGGCGTGCCGATCACCGATTCGACCGCCATCCTGCAATACCTTGCCGACAGGCACGGCGCGCTGACGCATCCTGCAGGCACGCTCGACCGCGCCCGGCAGGACGGGCTGACCCAGTTCCTGCTGGACGAATTCGACGCCGCCCTGTGGATGGCCGCGCGGCACAGCTTCATCCTGCCCGAGCCGCTGCGCCATTCGGCGATCAAGGAGTCGCTGAAATGGGAATTCGAGCGCAGCCAGCGCACGCTGGTTGCGCGGATGGGCGACCCCTTCGTCATGGGGGCGGCGATGACGGTGCCCGATATCATCCTGACCCATTGCCTCGTCTGGGCCACCGCGGCGAAGTTCCCCGTCGCCGAGGCCCGACTGGTCGATTACCTTGCTCGGATGCGCGCCCGACCGGCCTTCCAGCGCGCGATGCGCCGCTGATCCGCCCGCCTCAGGGGCGGATCAGGATCGGCGTGCCGTCGCGGACCATCGCATAGATCTCTTCGATCTCGCGGTCGCGCACGGCGATGCAGCCCACTGTCCAGTCGCGCGGCCGGCCGCGATGCTGCCCCGCGCGGCCGTGGATGAAGATGTCGCCCCCCGGGCTGACGCCGGCAGCGCGGGCCACCTCGATGTCGCGGGCGTTCGGGTAGGAGATCCCGATCGACAGATGGAACTGCGAATTCGGGTTCCGCCGATCGATCGTGTACCACCCTTCGGGCGTGCGCCCGTCGCCTTCCCGGAACTTGTGTCCCTCGGGCGCGAAGCCGAGCGCGATCCGGTAGGTCTTAAGCGGCTGGTCGTGATGGAAAAGCGTCATGCTGCGCTGCGCCTTCCACACCTCGATCCGGGTCACCTCGGGGCCGTCGTAGGTGCGGAACTTGCTGCCGCAGGCTGCCAGCCCGACGGCCAGCGCCAGAAGAAGGATGACGCGCGCGATCAGCATGAGGCCTGCCCGGATTTTTTTAAGAAGTGTAAACGAAACCGCCCCGCGCCTCAATCCTTCCGCTCGGCCAGCCGCGCCTCGATCGCGGCCAGACGCGCCAGCACCTCGTCGCGGTAGGCGTCGGTCTTGGCCACGTCCTCGGCGTTGTGCGCCTCCTGCATCGAATTCACGATCAGACCGACCAGCAGGTTCACCACGGCAAAGGTCGTTACCATGATGAAGGGGACGAAGAAGGCCCAGGCATAGGGATGGGCCTCCATCACCGGCCGCACGATGCCCATGGACCAGGATTCCAGCGTCATGATCTGGAAGAGGGTATAGGCGCTGCGGCCGATGGTGCCGAACCATTCGGGGAACGTGCCCGAGAACAGCTTCGTCGCCATCACCGCGCCGATATAGAAGACGATGCCCATCAGGAGGAACACCGACCCCATGCCGGGCAGCGCGGTGATGAACCCCTCAACCACCCGCCGAAGCCGCGGGGCGGCCGAGATCACGCGCAGGACCCGCAACACCCGCAACGCCCGCAGCACCGACATGCCCTGCGACTGCGGGATCAGCGACACCGCGACGATGGCGAAATCGAACACGTTCCAGCCCGACCGGAAGAACCGCGCGCCCCGGGCGTAGAGCTTCAGCGCGATCTCGACCGTGAAGATCGCAAGGCACAGGCGGTCGAGCGCCAGGATCAGCGGCCCTGCCGCCGCCATCGCCGTCTTCGAGGTTTCAAGCCCCAGGATCACGGCGTTGAACAGGATCACCCCGATGACAAGGGTGCGGACCCTGTCGCTTTCAAGCCAGCGGTCGATCTTCTCGCGCATCGTCAAGCTGTTGCCCCGCGTCCTCGGCCGTTTGCGGGGCGATATGGGGCAGGCGGAATCGCGCCGCAAGCTCCACATGCGCGGACCAGCGGAACTGGTCCACCACGCGCACCCAGTCGAGGCGATAGCCCGCCTGCACGAGGCGCCGCGCGTCGTGCCGGAAGGTGCGCGGGTTGCACGACACCGCCGCGATCACCGGCACGCGCGCATCGGCCAGCGCCTGCGTCTGCGCCGGGGCACCCGCCCGCGGGGGGTCGATCACCGCGGCGTCGAACCCCGTCAGCTCGTCCGGCATGAGCGGCCGATCGAAGAGGTCGCGCACCTCGGCCGTCACCCCCCGCAGCCCCGGCGTGCCGCGCCAGCCCGCGCGCAGCGCCGCGGTCATCGCTCGGTCGCCCTCGGCTGCGTGCACCTCGGCCCCGGCCGCCAGGGGCAGCGCGAAGGTGCCGCAGCCGGCGAAGAGGTCGGCCACCCGCCGCGCCCCGGCGGTCGCCTGCAGCACCGCCGCGACCAGCGCCGCCTCGCCTCCGGCGGTGGCCTGCAGGAAGGCGCCGGGCGGCAGCGGCACGCGGGCGGGTCCGAAGGCGACGACGGGCTGCGCCCGCTGCACCGCGATGTCGCCCGCCCAGGCGATCCGCGCAAGACCGAACGCAACCGCCACCTCGGCCAGCGCGGCCGTCAGCCCGGCGTCGAGCGGCTTGCCCCCCGTCACGGCCACGTCCACCCCCGCCAGGGTCTCGGCCAGCGTCACGTCGAGCCGCCCCGCGCGCGACACCCCCGCGCGCGCCATCGCCTCGACCGCGGGAACGGCGGCAAGCAGCGCGGGCGACAGCAGCAGGCAGCCCGGGATCGCCACGATCTCGTCCGACTGGCGGCGGTGGAACCCGACCACCACGCCGCCCTTCTTCGTCCGCCGCGCCGACAGCACCGCGCGGCGCCGGGTGTTGGGGCCCGAGATATGCGCAAGCGACACCGGCACGTCGCGGATCCCGCTGTCCGCCAGGTCGCCGCGCACCCGCGCGATCTTCCAGGCGGCGACGAAGGAATCGCGGGCGTGCTGCAGGGAACAGCCGCCGCAGGCCGCAGCATGCGGGCATGGCGGCCGGACGCGGTCGGGCGAGGGCGTGACGATCCGCGCCCGGCCGCCCTCGAGCTGCACCACCTCGCCCGGTAGCAGCCCCTCGAAGAACATCTCGCCCTCGGGGCCGGCCACGACGCCGAAACCCTGCTTGTTCAGCGCCTCGACCCTGCCGATCATTCCGCCGCCCGCACCGCCCCGCCGCCCGCATCGTCGGTGCCGAGGAACCCGCCCGACTGCCGCGCCCAGTAGCGGGCGTAAAGTCCGCCCCTCGCCAGAAGGTCGGCGTGGGTCCCCTCCTCGGCGATGCGGCCCTCGTCCATCACCACGATCCGGTCCATCGCAGCGATGGTGGACAGGCGGTGTGCGATCGCGAGTACCGTCTTGCCTTCCATGATCCGCGCCAGCGCCTCCTGCACCTGCGCCTCCACCTCGCTGTCCAGCGCCGAGGTCGCTTCGTCCAGCACCAGGATGGGGGCATCCTTGAGGAAGGCGCGCGCCAGCGCGATCCGCTGCCGCTGCCCGCCCGACAGCTTCACCCCCCGCTCGCCCAGGTGCGCGTCATAGCCGGTGCGCCCGACATGATCCTTCAGGCCGAGGATGAACCCGTGCGCCTCGGCGGCCCGTGCCGCGGCGATCACCTCGGCGTCGGTGGCGTCGGGGCGGCCGTAGAGGATGTTGTCGCGCGCGGACCGGTTGAACATCGCGGTTTCCTGCGTGACCGTGGCGATGTTGCGGCGCAGGCTTTCCTGCGTCGCCTGCCGCACATCCACCCCGTCGATCCTGACCGCACCGCCTTCGGCGTCGTAGAGGCGCAGCAGCAGCGCCACCAGCGTTGTCTTGCCGGCGCCCGAGGCACCGACGATCCCGATCTTCTCGCCCGGCCGGATCGTTAGCGTCACGCCTTGCACGCCGCCCGCCCCGCGCCCGTAGGCGAAGCGCACGGCGTCGAACGCCACCGCGCCGCGCACCCGCGGCAGCACCACGGCATCCGGCGCGTCGGTCAGCGCATGGGGGGGTGTCAGCGTGCGCATCCCGTCCTCGACCTCGCCGACGGCGGAATAGATGTTCATCAGGCTGAAGCTGACCCATCCCGTCATCTGGCTGATGCGGATCGCCAGGGCGCCGGCCGCCGCGATGTCGCCCGGGCTCGCCCCGCCCTGCCGCCACAGGAGGATCGTCCCCCCGATCAGCAGCAGCGGCAGGATTCCCGCCAGCACCATCAGCGCGGTGCGGAACCGCACGGACAGCCCGCCGAAGTCGATGGCGCTGTCGCGATAGCCTTCCATCGCGCGGATCGCCGCACGGTCCTCGTGGTCGGCATGGGCGAAGAGCTTCACAGTCTTGATGTTGGTGATCGTGTCCACGACCACGCCCGTCAGCATCGCCCGCGCCGCCGCCCGCCGCGCCGACCGGCGCTGGATCCGCGGCATGAAGAACCGGATCAGCCCGACATAGGCGAGGACCCACAGCGCCAGCGCCGCGCCGATACGGGCGTCGATCGCGACCAGAAACAGCACCGAGGCTACCAGCGAGGCCAGCGCGAAGGCGACGGTGTTGATCGTCTCGCTCACCACGTCGGTGACCGCGCGGGCGGCCTGCAACTGCTTCTGCGCAATGCGGCCGGCGAAATCGTTGTCGAAGAACGTCACCGCATGGCCCATCGTCCAGCGGTGCAGCCGCGACAGCACAAGCGGCATGACGCCCGGCTGCAGGATCACCGCGTTGGCGGCGACCGACGCACCGAAGACCATCGGCTTCAGCACCAGAAGGAACACGGCGAAGCTGGCGAACAGCCACAGGTTGCCGCTGAATACGGTATCGGGCGGCGAGGCCACGGCGGCGTCGATCACAAGGCCGAGATACCAGGCCATGATCACATCCAGCACGCCCGCCGCCGCCGACAGCACCGTGGCCAGCAGAAGGCCGGCCCGGGCCCCGCGCAGGCACCAGCCGAAGAACCGCAGCAGGCTGCGCGGCGGCGGCCCCTCGGCGGGCCGGAAGGCGGCGATCAGCCCTGCAAGACGCCTCATCCGGCCTGCCTCCGCGCAGGGCCGACGCGGGGCGCGCCGCCGGCGGGTGCGCGCGCAGCGTCGGGCGCGGTCATGCCGCGGCCTCGGCCCGGTCGGCGTCCAGGAACCCGCCCGACTGCCGCGCCCAGAACCGGGCGTAGAGGCCCCCCTGCGCCAGCAGCGCGGCGTGAGTGCCCTCTTCGGCAATGCGGCCGTCGTCGAGCACCACGATGCGGTCCATGGCCGCGATGGTGGACAGCCGGTGCGCGATGGCGATCACCGTCTTGCCCTGCATCAGGCCGTAGAGCGTCCGCTGGATCGCCGCCTCCACCTCGCTGTCGAGGGCCGATGTCGCCTCGTCGAGGATGAGGATCGGCGCATCCTTCAGGATCACCCGCGCCAGCGCGATGCGCTGCCGCTGGCCGCCCGACAGCTTCACCCCGCGCTCGCCCACCTGGGCGTCATAGCCGCGCCGGCCCTGCGGATCGACAAGGCCCGCGATGAAGTCGTGCGCCTCCGCCCGGCGGGCGGCGGCGATCACCTCGGCCTCGGTCGCGCCGGGCCGGCCGTAGAGGATGTTGTAGCGGACCGACCGGTGCAGAAGGCTCGAGTCCTGCTGGACCATGCCGATCTGCGCGCGCAGGCTGTCCTGCGTGACGCTTCGGATGTCCTGCCCGTCGATCTCGATGACGCCCGCCTCGACGTCGTAGAACCGCAAGAGCAGCTTCACCAGCGTGGACTTGCCGGCGCCCGACCGGCCGACGATCCCGACCTTCTCGCCCGGCTCGATCGTCAGGTCCACGCCGCGCAGTCCGCCGGACCCGCGGCCGTAATGATGGCCGACGCCGCGGAACGCGATCCGCCCCGCATGAAGTTCCAGAGGCCGCGCCCCCGGGGCGTCGGTCAGCGCGACGGGCTGGGCGATCGTCTCCATCCCCTCGGCCACGACGCCGAGGTTCTGGACAAGGCTGGTCGTGGACCACATGATCCAGTAGGTCAGGTTGTTCAGGCGCAGGACCAGCGCCGCCGCCGCCGCCACCGTGCCGACGCTGGCCGCGCCGCTGAACCACAGCGCCATCGCCCAGCCCGTGACGGCCACGATCAGCGCCCCGTTCAGCGCCGTGAGCGTTACGTCCATGATCGAGATGATGCGCATCTCGCGCTGGAAGGCGGTGCGCGCAGCCTCGATCGCCTCCTTCGCGTAGGCCTCTTCCCGGTCGTGGTGGGCAAAGAGCTTGACGGCGTGGATATTGGTATAGGCATCGACCACCCGCGCCGTGACGGCCGAGCGGGCATCGGCGCTGGCCTTGGACGCGGGCCCCGCGCGGCGCACCGTCCAGCGCACCAGCGCGACATAGGCGGCGAACCACAGCACGAGCGGCACCGCCAGCCGCGGGTCGGCCTCGGCCAGCATGACGAAGGCCCCCGCCAGCGTGACGGCGGCGAAGGCCATCGCATCGAAGGTCTGGAACACCGCATCGCCCGCCGCGGGCGGCGTCTGCATCACCCGGTTGGCGATCCGGCCGGCGAAATCGCCCTCGAACCATCCAACGGGCTGGCGCAGGACGTGCCGGTGCGCGCGCCAGCGGATCATTGTGCCGAAGTTCGTCAGGATCGTGTTGTGCAGAAGCGCCGTGTTCGCGGCCGAGACCAGCGGGCGCAGGACAAGGATCGCCAGCGCGACCAGCACGATCTCGGCCCCGTGGGCGGCCCAGACCTCGGCCGGGCCCGCGGCCGCGAGAAGATCGACCACCCGGCCCACATACCAGATCATGGCGACGTCGCCCGCAGCGACGAGCACCGACAGCGTGCCCGTCACGGCGAACACGCGGCGGAAGGGCACCACATAGTCGCGCAGGAAGGGCCAGAGGCGGCGGGGCGGCGTGTCGGCGGCGGGATAGGCCTGATAGGGATCGACCAGCGCCTCGAAGAACCGGAACATGGGGGAACGCCTTCGCCGCCGTTGCCTGCGGCATATAGGCCCGTCAGCGCGGAAGGGAAACTGCCAGCGCACGCAACTCCGCCTGCGGCAGTGCGAAACCCGAGGCGATCCAGGCCGTCTCGGCCGCCCGCAGCGCGGCGCCGAGTGCCGCGCCCGACAGCGGCGCGAGGTCGGCCGCGCGCAGCGGGAACACGGCTGCCGCCCCGCGCGCGACCGCCTCGGCCCAGCCCGCGGGCGGCGGCGCACCGGCCAGCGCCGCCGCGGCCAGGACCGCATCGCGCCCGTCGTCCCTGCCCAGCCGATACCCGGCCTCGTGCGCGGGCATCCCCCGCCGCGCGGCATCCCCGATCCGCGCCAGCGCGGCCCATTCGGCCCGCGACAGCCGCAAGCGGTCCGCCGGATCGTCGCCGCCAAGGACCGCGAGGCGCCGCAGCCAGCGCGGCGGCAGATCGCCCTCGAAGTGCACCAGCGGGGCGAGCGGGCCGGCGTCGGCCCCCGGCAGCACGGCCGCCAGAACCCCGGCCGCCGCCATCGCCGCCGCCGCAGGCGCAGGGTCGGGCGCGGCCAGCATCTTGCGCATCTCGGCCCCGATCCGCTCGCGCGACAGGAGGGGGAGGTCGCCCGCGGCGGCGGCGCAGGCGGCAAGGCCCGCGGGGTCGATCCCGTCGCGGCCGAACCAGGCGGTGAAGCGGAAGAACCGCAGGACGCGCAGCCGGTCCTCGGCGATGCGCGCGGCCGGATCGCCGACGAAGCGGACCCGCCCCGCGAGGACGTCGGGCAGGCCGCCGAGCGGGTCGAGCACCTCGCCCCCCCGGTCGGCATAGAGCGCGTTCATCGTAAAGTCGCGCCGGGCCGCGTCGGCCTCGATCCGGTCGGTGAAGGCGACCCGGGCATGGCGGCCGAAGGTTTCCACGTCCTCGCGGAAGGTCGTCACCTCGTGCGGGCGGCCGTCCGCGATCACCGTGACCGTGCCGTGCGCGGCCCCGGTCGGGACGGCGCGCAGACCGGCGGCGGCGGCCAGCGCCGCCACCCGGTCGGGCACGGCGTCGGTGGCGATGTCGATGTCGCCGACGGGCCGGCCGAGGATCGCATCGCGCACGCAGCCGCCGACGAACAGCGCCCGGTGCCCGCCCGCCTCCAGCATCGCGCAGACGGCCTGCGGGCCGGGCGCGGCCATCGCAGGCGCTGCAACCCTCATCCGCCTGCCATCCGGTCGGCGAAGCCGCGCAGGATACGGGCCGTCGCCCCCCAGATGTAGTAGGGGCCCCAGGGCACGGCGTAATAATTGCGCCAGACCCCCCGCCACATCCGCCGCTCGACGCGATAGCGCGCAGGATCAGCCACATGGGCAAGCGGAACACGGAACACCTCCTCGACCTCGCCGGGTGCAGGGCGGGGGTCGAACGGCGCGGTGATGCGGGCCATGATCGGCGTCATGGTGAAGCCTGTCACCGTCTCGTGCACCGGCAGGCGGCCCATCGTCTCGACCAGCGCCGGCGGCAGGCCGATCTCTTCCTCGGCCTCGCGCAGGGCGGCGGCCTCTTCGCTCGCGTCGCCCGCGTCGATCTGGCCGCCTGGAAACGCGATCTGGCCGGGGTGACTGCGCAGGCCCGAGGCGCGCTTGGTCAGCACTACCTCGACGCCGCGGGGCCCCGCCGCCAGCGGCACCAGCACCGCCGCCGCCCGCAGGCCATGCGGCACGGCCCTGTGGCCGGGGTTCAGGTCGTAATCCGAGGACGGGCGCGCGGGCCTTGCCAGCGCGGCACGCACCGCATCGAACGGGTCAGCGCCCACCCGGCCCCCCTCCCGTCGCCTCGAACCCGAGCGTGGCGGGGTCGAGTTCGTAATGCGCGCCGCAGAACTGGCAGTCGGCGGTCACGATCCCCTCGGGCGTCGTCATGCGGGCGATGTCCTTCGCCGAATAGATCGACAGCGAGTCGCGGACCTTCGCCTCGGAACAGGTGCAGCCGAAGCGGACCGGCTGCGCGGCGAAGACGCGGGGGCCTTCCTCGTGGAATAGCCTGACCAGAAGATCGGTCGGCTGGACGGCCGGCCCCACCAGTTCCAGCGCCTCGACGGTGTCGAGCAGAAGATTGATGCGGGTCCAGTCCTCGCCCTCGTCGCCCGACAGGATGTCGGCCGCAGCCAGCAGCCCGCCGTCACCCGATCCGCCCGCACCCGCGGCCAGCGGCGAGGCCTTGGGCATCGACTGCACCATCACCCCGCCGCCCCGCCAGACCGCCGCGCCGCGCGGCGCGAGGGACCGGCCGAAGGACAGCGCAAAGCGCGTGGGCAGCTGTTCGGACTGGGCGAAATAGGTCTCGGCGCAGGCCGACAACGACCCGCCGGCAATGGGCGTGATGCCCTGATAAGGCAGCGTGCCGCGCCCCTGATCGATCAGGATGGCGAAGAACCCCTGCCCAATCTGGGCGAACCCGTCCGCGTCCGGGTCCAGCCGCGCGCGGTCGAAGCTTGCATAGGCGCGGATCCGCGCCGGCTGCCCGTCTTCGCCGGGGCCGAAATAATCGGTCGCGATCAGCCGCGCGGGGCCGTTGCCGCGGATCTGCAGGCTCAGCTTCCAGCGCAGTTTGATCGCCTGCCCGATCAGCGCGGTCAGCAGCGCCGCCTCGGCCACCAGCGCCTCGATCGGGGCGGGGTAGTCGTGCTGGGCGAGGATCCGGTCCAGCACGCCGTCAAGCCGGGCCACCCGTCCGCGGATGTCGGGCCGGTCGAGCTGGAAAGGAAGCACGGTGTCGTCCCAGGCGACCTGAGATCCGATGGTCATGGAGTTCTCCGGGGGTTTCCGCGGGCGCCCGGGTGCGGCATACCGCGCGCATATAGTCACCGCAACCGCAGGACCAAGAGGGCCGCCCGTGATCCGCCGCTTCGATCTCAGCCCCCGCACCGGCGTGCGCTATCGCAGACGGCCGGGCGTCTATGCGGTGCTGCGGCGCGGCGGCGACATCCTCCTGACGCACCAGGCCGAACCCTGGCCCGAGTTCCAGCTGCCGGGGGGCGGGATCGACCGGGGCGAACAGACCATCCCTGCGCTGCACCGCGAGGTGCGCGAGGAAACCGGCTGGACGATCGCGGTCGAACGGCGGCTCGGCGCGTTCCGGCGGTTCACCTACATGCCGGAATACGACCTCTGGGCGGAAAAGCTGTGCGTGATCTACCTCGCCCGGCCCGTCCGCCCCCTCGGTCCGCCGACCGAGGCCGGGCACACCGCCGTCTGGGCGCCGCTCGACACCGCCATCGGGCTGGTCGCCAACGCCGGCGACCGGCATTTCCTCGCCGCGCTGCGTCAGGCGCCGCGGAACTCGTAAAGCACCGCAGACATGTCGTCGCCAAGCTCGGACCGGCCGGCGAAGCGTTCCACCTCCCACAGCAGTGCGTCGAGCTGGTCGGGCCCCGGCAGGCCGCGGGTGCCGCGCAGGAGATCGGCGATCCTGCCTTCGCCCAGTTCGCCGCCCCCGGCATCGGTGCATTCGGTGAACCCGTCCGACATCAGGATCAGCCGGTCGCCTTGCGCGAGGTGCAGGACGATGGTCTGCCATCCGGCCTCAGCGACCAGCCCGACGGGCAGCCCGCCGTCGCCGATGCGCGTCACGCTGCCGTCGGCCGCAAGGAGCAGCGGATGGGGATGGCCCGCCTGCACCAGCGCCACGCGGCCGCTGCGCAGGTCGGCCTCGGCATAGACGCAGGTCAGATACTGATCGACCTGCATCTGTTCGTGCAGGAAACGGTTCAGCCGCGCCACCACCGCCTCGGGCGGGCGAGGGGTCATGGCGGCGCCATCGCCGAGGCTGACCGCGAGCGTCCCGTCGGCCGAGGCGACCGACAGCATCCCGGCAAGGCGCGCCGCCAGCATGGCCGAGGCCACACCGTGCCCCGACACGTCCACCGCAAAGAAGGCCAGCCGGTCGTCCCCGATGGGGATGTAGCCCACAAGGTCGCCGCCGACATGGCCCGACGGACGCAGCAGCAGCGTGATCGCCGCGCTGCCGAAATCGCGGTGACGGTCGCGCACCAGCGCCTGCTGCAGCTTGCGCGCCTCGATCAGGTCGCGGTCGAGCGAATCGTAGATCTCCTGCAACTCGGCCAGCGCCGCGCCGAGCAGGCGGTTCTTGTCCGACAGCTCGCGCTGCATCCCGAGGATCCGCTCGCCCGCCTTCAGCCGCGCGCGCAGTTCGTCCGCGCTGACCGGCTTGGCCAGGAAATCGTCCGCCCCGACGTCCAGCCCGCGGGCGACCTCTTCCGTCTCGGACTTCGAGGTGAGCAGGATGAAATAGCCATAGGCATCGTGCGGCAGCGCGCGGAACGCCCGGCACAGGTCGAGGCCCGACATGCCGGGCATGACCCAGTCGCTCAACACGATGTCGAACCGGGTCTTGCGCGCCAGCGCCAGCGCCTCTTCCCCGCTCGCGGCCTCGGTCACGGCATAGCCCCAGCGGGTCAGCGAGGTGCGCAGGATCAGGCGCTGCGCCCGGCTGTCGTCCACCACCAGCACGCGCCACGGCCGCGCCGAACCCGGATCCTCGCCCTTCACCGCAGCCTTCACGCTTGCCCCCGCGCGTTTTCCCCGGCAGGATCCGCAGTGGTCCTTAAGGGCTGGTGAAACCTAAAATTGCCCGCGCAGCCGGGGCTTCGGGTTACCGTCCGTTAAGGCGGCGGCGTCACGGTCGCAGCCGGGTAGCGGGCACCCGCCGGGTGCGGAGGTGTGGAATGATCGACTGGACGCGCGCCGCGGCGCTGCGCGATGAAATCGGGCCGGACGGATTCTTCGAGGTCGTGGACCTCTTCCTTGACGAGGCGGACGAGGCGGTGGCGCGCATCACCGCCGCCCGGCCCGGGCCGGGAATCGAGGCGGACCTGCATTTCCTGAAGGGCAGCGCGCTGAACCTCGGGTTCGAGATGCTCGCGCGCCTCTGCCACGAGGGCGAACGCGCGGCAGCGGCCGGCGAGGCGGAGCGGATCGACCTCGGCCTTGTCGCCAGTGTCTATCAGCAGAGCCGCGCGGCCTTCCTGTGCGGGATCGCCGACCGGGACGAACGGCGCGCCGCCGTCTGACCGCGGGTCGGATACCGGGGTCAGATGAGGAATTCGGCCAGCGTCTCGTCCCCCGTGATGTCGCGGTAGGAAAACGCGGCCGCATCCAGACGCGCCGTCAGCGCCGGAAAGCTGTCGGCGGACTTTGCCTCGATCCCGATCAGCACGGACCCGAAGTTGCGCGCGGATTTCTTGAGGTATTCGAACCGCGCGATGTCGTCGTCGGGGCCCAGCATCGTCAGGAACTCGCGCAGCGCGCCGGGGCGCTGCGGCATCCTGAGGATGAAATACTTCTTCAGCCCCGCGTGCCGCATCGCCCGTTCCTTGACCTCGGGCAGCCGCTCGAAATCGAAGTTGCCCCCCGAGGTGACGCAGACGACCGTCCGCCCTGCGATCCGGTCGGCGATCGCGGGCAGAACGTCCACCGCCAGCGCCCCTGCCGGTTCCAGCACGATCCCCTCGACGTTCAGCATCTCGAGCATGGTGACGCAGATACGGTCCTCGGGTGCGGTCAGCACGTCGGCGGGGTCGATCCCGCGCAGCGCGGCGAAGGTCAGGTCGCCCACCCGCGCCACCGCCGCGCCGTCCACGAAACTGTTCACCCGCGGCAGCGTCACCGGCGCGCCGGCGGCCAGAGCGGCCGTCAGGCTGGCCCCGCCCGCGGGCTCGACGAAGACGAACCGGGTCGCGGGTGCCGCCTCGGCAAGATACGCCGTGACACCCGCCGACAGGCCGCCGCCGCCGACCGGCAGCACCACCAGATCGGGCGCGCGGCCCAGCTGCTCCATCAGTTCGACCGCGACGGATGCCTGCCCCTCGATCACATCGGGATCGTCGAAGGGGGCGAGGAAATGGGCGCCGCGCTCGGCGCAGTAGGCCCGCGCTGCGGCCAGCGTCTGGTCGAAGTAGTCGCCCGTCAGGACGATCTCGACCGTGCCGTTGCCGAACATCCGCGTCTTGTCGATCTTCTGCTGCGGGGTCGTCACCGGCATGAACACGGTGCCCCGCACGCCGAAATGGCGGCAGGCATAGGCCACCCCCTGGGCGTGGTTCCCCGCGCTGGCGCAGACGAAGTGCGCCGCCCCCGGCACGCGCTTGCGCATCGCGTTGAACGCGCCCCGCAGCTTGTAGCTGCGCACCGGGCTGAGGTCCTCGCGCTTCAGCCAGATTTCCGCACCGTGACGCGCCGACAGGTGGTCGTTGCGCATCAGCGGCGTCGGCGGGAACAGGGCGCGCAGCGCGGATTCGGCGGCGCGGGCACGGGCGGCGAAGCTGTCCATCCGCAGGCCTTAGCGCAGGCCCCGCCGCCTGCCAAGCCGCGCTTGCCGGCCCGCGGGAAGGCCGCTACACCCCGGCCCCGCAACGCCTGCCCCGAAACCCGCCGGAGACCGCGCATGGAAAAGCCCCGGAAAGTCGTGCTCGCCTATTCCGGCGGCCTCGACACCTCGATCATCCTCAAGTGGCTGCAGACCGAATACGGCTGCGAGGTGGTGACCTTCACCGCCGACCTCGGGCAGGGCGAGGAACTGGAACCGGCGCGCGCGAAGGCGATCCGGCTGGGGATCCGGCCCGACAACATCTACATCGAGGATCTGCGCGAGGAATTCGTGCGCGATTTCGTGTTCCCGATGTTCCGGGCGAACGCGGTCTATGAAGGGCAGTATCTGCTCGGCACCGCGATCGCCCGCCCGCTGATCGCGCGGCGGCTGGTCGAGATCGCGCACGAAACCGGCGCCGATGCGGTGGCCCACGGCGCGACCGGCAAGGGGAACGACCAGGTCCGGTTCGAGCTGACGGCCGCCGCGCTCGACCCTGCGCTGCGGGTGATTGCGCCGTGGCGGGAATGGCGGCTGTCCAGCCGGACCGAGCTTCTGGCCTTCGCCGAGGCGCATCAGATCCCGATCGCCAAGGACAAGCGCGGCGAGGCGCCCTTCAGCGTGGACGCGAACCTCCTGCACACCTCGTCCGAGGGGAAGGTGCTGGAGGATCCGGGGGTCGAGCCGCCCGACTATGTGGCGCAGCGGATCGTTGCGGTCGAGAACGCGCCCGACACCCCCGAGATGGTCGAGGTCACCTTCGAGCGGGGCGACGCGGTGGCGGTGAACGGCGAGGGCCTGTCGCCGGCGGCGCTGCTGACGCGGCTGAACGAGCTCGGCTCGAAACACGGGATCGGTCTTCTCGACCTTGTGGAAAACCGGTTCGTCGGCATGAAGTCGCGCGGCCTCTACGAAACCCCTGGCGGCACGATCCTGCTGGAGGCGCACCGCGGGATCGAGCAGATCACGCTCGACTCGGGCGCCGGGCACCTCAAGGACAGCCTGATGCCGCGCTATGCCGAACTGATCTACAACGGCTTCTGGTTCAGCCCGGAACGCGAGATGCTGCAGGCGCTGATCGACAAGAGCCAGGACCATGTGACAGGCACCGTGCGGCTGAAGCTTTACAAGGGGTCTGCCCGCACCGTCGCGCGCTGGTCGGATCATACGCTCTACAGCGAGAAACACGTCACCTTCGAGGCCGACGCCGGCGCCTACGACCAGAAGGACGCGGCCGGCTTCATCCGTCTGAACGCCCTGCGGCTGAAGCTGCTCGCGGCGCGGAACCGGCGGGTTCAGGGCCGCGGCTGACGACGGCCGCACGGATCGGCGCGCCAGCGGCTGGCCGCATCGCGGAACCGGCGGGCTGGCCGATCCGCGTCAGGAAGCGACAGGCGGCGCCAGCCTGACCGCCGGGGCTGCCCGCGGGCGGTCGCGGCGGCCGTCCGGCACCTCCTGCGCGCAACCCCCGGGGGTCCGGGCGGCGCCGGGCCGCGCTCAGAGAAAGGCGATCTCGTCCGTCGTCAGGGTGAAGCGTTCGGTGAAGATCAGCCGGATCGTCTCGCCGCCGGCGAACGTGAATTCGGCCCCATCGAAGCGCATGGTGGCGAACCGGTCGATCACCTGCGCCCGCGTCAGCGTGCCCGCGGCGGCCCAGAGGGCGGGGTCCAGGACCAGCGTATCCTCGGGGCCGAAATCGCGCACGACATCGGCCCCGCCGCCGGCGCGCATCACGAAGGTGTCGGATCCCGCGCCGCCCGCCATCACGTCGTCGCCCGCGCCGCCCTCCAGCGTGTCGTCGCCCGCGCCGCCGCGCAGCGTGTCGGCCCCGGCACCGCCGATCAGCGAATCGTTCCCCGCGTCGCCCCACAGGGCGTCGTCGCCTTCGCCGCCCGCGATCGTGTCGTCGCCGCCGCCGCCCCCGGCCACGTCGTTGCCGGCACCGCCGTCCAGCAGGTCGTTGCCGGCACCGCCGCGCAGCGTGTCGTCGTCGTCGCCGCCGCGCAACGTGTCATTCCCGGCGCCACCGCGCAGCCGGTCGCGCCCCGCGCCGCCGTCGAGCGAATCGTTCCCCGCGCCGCCGGCCAGCGCATCGTCGCCCGCGCCGCCGTCGATCGTGTCGTTGCCCGCGCCGCCGTCGATCCCGTCGCGGCCCGCGCCGCCGAACAGCCGGTCGTCGTCGGGGCCGCCGCCGATCTGGTCGTTGCCCGCGCCGCCGAAGATCACGTCGCGCCCCGGCCCGCCCAGGATCCGGTCGTTGCCGCCGCGCCCCTCGACCGTGTCGTTACCGCCCAGGGCGTTGATGAAATCGCCGGCGCCGGTGCCGCCGATGCGGTCGGCGCCGAAGGTTGCGGGAAATCTGCCGCTGTCGGACGTCAGCGACAGCGTAACCGACCGGATCGGCTGCACGATCCCGTCCGGCCCCGCGTTGCCAAGATCGGTGAACACGACCAGGACCTGACCGGGCGCCAGGACCGCCAGCTTCGGCGCGAACTGGTCGCCCGCCGCGCGCCCGCCCGACACGACCCGTGCGTCGCCGATCGGACGGGCGTTCGAATCGTAATGGCGCACCAGCACGTCGAAGCCGTTGGCGCCCGCGGTGGTCCAGGCCACGACGAAGGTGCCGTCGTCGAGCGTGGCGATATCGAACTCGGGCCGGCGGTCGTTGACCGAGATGGGGATGGCGATGCGGGCCGTCCCCAGCAGGGCGCCCCAGCTGGCGAAGGTCTGGATGACGAGCCGCGAGCCCAGGAAGCCCAGGGGCTCGGCCCCCACGACGACGAAGCCGCCGGGCGGGGCGGCGTCCGCGGGCGCGAAGCGGCCGGGCCACAGCGGCGCGATGCGCAGGTCTGCCAGCCGCACGTCGTGCAGTATCGGCACGACGACCGGCCCGGTCAGGCCCGGGATCCCCACGGGCGGCCCTTGCAGCGTCGCGTCCGACAGGCGCACGAACCCCGGCTGCGGCGCGACCGAGCCGCCGGGCATCAGCGCCACCGCCAGGTCGCCGCCGTTCAGCCGTGCGAGGTTGCTCACCCTCCCGTCGATGGTCTGCACGATGCTCAGCGCCGCGCCGGTCCCGTCGATCAAGGTGACGGTCGAGGACTCGGCGGTCCGGTTCTGCGTGACGATCGCGGTCAGCCCCGCGCCCAGTTCGACGATCCGCCCGGATCCGGCCTCGGCCCCCGGATCGTCGGGTACGAGGTCGCGCAGCGGAGCCGGATCGCCGTCGGGCAGGGCGACCGTCGCCCGGTCGCCGTTGCGGCGGAACCGGACGAGGAAACTGTCGTCATCGACGTTGCCCGGGCTCCATTCCAGCGCCGAGCGGAAACTGACGAAGAACCCGCCGTCGGCCGCCGGTGCCACAACCGGGGCACCCTGCACGCCGGGCAGGAAGGTGTTGACGAGGATGGGATTGCCGACCGGCCGCCCGGCCGCGGTATAGATGCGCGCGAAGACCGCGCCGTCGGTGTCGGCAAACCCGTCCACCGGCCGCCCCAGCACCTCTTGCCAGGCGACGACATAGCGCCCGCCGGGAAGGGCCGCGACCGACGCCGCCTCGCCCGCGGGAACCGGACCGATCGATGCGATGGTGCGGGCGCGTCCGATATCTGCAATCGCCATGCGTCAACCATAGGTAGTGGTGTGCGTAGGGTGACCAAACATAGTTAAGGGGTCAACCCCTCGGCTAGCGGTTGCCGAGCCTTACTGCCCACAATTTGAGATAATGCGGCAGCGCTGCAGCCTCGAGCCGCGCCATGTCGCCGTCCAGCACCGGCAGGGGACCCTCGGCCGCATCGAACCCGGTGGACCGGTGCACCGCCCCGTACCAGTGCGGCGCCCAGACGCCGTCGAAGGGCTTGGGCCCTGCGGGCCAGGACAGCATCGCCGGGACGAAGGGAATGCCGAGGGCCGCGCACAGCGCGGACAGCGCGACGGCGGGGTCGGCGCGGATGTCGGCGGAATCGACCACCGGGGGCGCGCTGCCCGTGGCGTCGCAGACCGCCTCGAACATCGCCGTCTGTTGCGGAAACCCCAGGTCCTCCAGCGTCGGCCGTTCCCGCTTTACGGCATAACTGGCAATCACGCGCGCGGGATGGCGGATCAGGAAGGCGTGCCGGCAGGCGCGCATCCAGCCGCGCGGAAAGCCGGGCAGGATGTGGTGCACCATGTGCTTCTGGTAGACATGCGGCCGCCCCTCCGGCGGCGGCCCTGCACATTGCGCGGCCACGGCGGCGGGATCGGTCGGCTGGGCTGCCAGCACCGCATCCCGCATCGGATGATCGAGGCCCGTTGCGACAAGGTAGGCAGCATAGAAGGGTTCGTCGGCCACCGCGCAGTCGCCGCGGGCGGCGAAGCTGTACATCATCGCGGTGGACAGATTCCGCGGCCCGGACCACATCGCGATGTTCATGCCCGCCCCCCCGCGCGCCCGGTCGCACCCGCGCGGACGGCACCACCCGGAAAGGGCCGCCGCCGGCGGTTGCGCGTGTTCCTGCAGACCGGCGGCCGCATCTTGTCCGAAATCCTCGTAAGGGGAGGGCGGGGGGAGGCAGAGCCCTGGGCGCGAAGGGGGCGGGGCGCCCCGTGGCGTCGCGGCGGCCTATTCCGCCGCCTCGGCCATGGCCCAGCCCGAGATCGACTTCACCTCCATGAATTCCTCGATGCCCCAGTGGCCGCCCTCGCGCGCGCGGCCCGACAGGCCGACGCCGCCGAAGGGCGCGCCGCGGCCGCGGCTCTGGCCGTTCATCTCGACCATCCCCGACCGCAGGCGGCGGGCAAGGCGGTTGCGCCGGGCGGGGTCGGCGGTCTGGACATAGTTGGTCAGGCCGTAGGGCGTGTCGTTGGCGATCGCCAGCGCCTCGTCCTCGGTGTCGAAGGGGATCATCGACAGCACCGGCCCGAAGATCTCTTCCCGCTCGATGGTCATCCCGGGCTTCACGTCCGCGAATACCGTCGGCTTGACGAAGAAGCCGCGGTTGAGGTGTTCGGGCCGGCCCGGCCCACCGGCGACCAGCCGCGCGCCCTCGGCGATGCCGGTCTCGATGTAGCGCTGGATCTGCTCCCACTGGCGGCGGTTCACCACCGGGCCGAGGTGCCGCCCCGGCTCGGAGGCGGGGCCGACGCGCGTCGCCTCGGCCACCTCGCGGGCGACCTCCACCGCCCGGTCGTAGACCGATCGCTCCACCAACATTCGCGAGGGCGCATTGCACGACTGCCCGGTGTTCTCGAACATGTGGCGCACGCCGCGCTTCACCGCCCTGTCGTCGGCATCGGCGAAGATCAGGTTCGCGCCCTTGCCGCCGAGTTCCAGCGTCACGCGCTTCAGCGTCTCGGCGGCGTTGCGGCTGATCTCGCGCCCCGCGCGGGTCGAGCCGGTGAAGCTGATCATCTGCACGTCCGGGTGCCGCGACAGCTGTGTGCCCACGCCCGCCCCGTCGCCGTTCACGAGGTTGAAGACGCCCGGCGGGACCCCTGCGTCGTGCACCATCTGCGCGAACAGAAGCGAGGACAGCGGCGCCTCCTCGCTCGGCTTCAGCACCATCGTGCAGCCGGCAAGCAGTGCGGCCGGCACCTTCAGCGCCACCTGGTTCATCGGCCAGTTCCAGGGCGTGATCAGCCCGACCACGCCGATCGGCTCCAGCGCGATCATCGCCCCCGGCGTGCCGTCGCCGAGGGGCCGGATCAGCTCCATCCGCCTGAAGGCCTCGATGAAGACCTCGATGTGATAATCGCCGCACGGGGCCTGTTCCTTGCGGGCAAAGTCGATGGGTGCCCCCATCTCGAGGCTGATCGCCTGCGCCATCTCTTCGCTGCGCGCCTTGTAGATCGCAAGAAGCCGCTCCACCGCCGCAAGCCGGTCGTTCGGGTCGGTCTCGGCCCACATCCGACCGGCCTCCTTCGCCGCAGCCACCGCGGCGTCGGTATCGGCCTGTCCCCCGAGGCTGATGACGGCGCAGGGTTCCTCGGTCGACGGGTCGATCACGTGGTAGTCGGCGCCCTGCCGCGGGGCCACCCAGCGGCCGCCGATGTAGAAGTCGCGTTTCTCAATCATGGCCGGTCCTCCGTTCCCGCGCGAAGGTGGCACCGCGCGCGGATCGGCGCAAGCCGCCCGCCCCCGCGGGGGTCAGGCGAAGAACGGCCCGAAGGCGTCCAGCACCGCCTGCGGCGCCTCTTCCATCGCGAAATGGCCGCTGACACAGGAGGCGTCGCGCACATCCTCGGCCCAGGTGCGCCAAAGGTCCGCGGGCCGGCCGGTGCGGGCGGGAAACCCGCCTTCGGCCCACAGGAACATGACAGGCGCCGCGATGCGACGGCCTGCCGCGCGGTCGGCCTCGTCCAGCCGCCGGTCGGTGGTGGCCCCGGCGCGGTAGTCGGCGCACATCGCGTGGATGCGGGCGGGATCGCGCGCCTGCGTCCGGTAGCTGTCGAGCGCCGCCGGATCGAACAACTCGAGCGACTTCGCCCGCGTCCAGCTGCGAAGCAGGTGGTCGATCACCCCCACCGGATCGGCCCCGATCATCGTTTCGGGTAGCGGCGCGGGCTGGGCGAGGAAGGTCCAGTGCCAGGCGGCCATCGCGAGCTGCGCATCCCACGCATCCCAGAACGCCGCCGTCGGCACGATCTCGACGATGCCGAGGCGGCGGACCCGCGCCGGCGCGTCCAGCGCCAGCCGGTAGGCGACCCGCGCGCCGCGGTCGTGGCCCAGCACGTCCGCCCGGGCGATTCCCAGCGCATCCATCAGCCCGGTGATGTCGGCCGCCATCTGCCGCTTGGAATAGACGGTGTGCCCCGCATCGTCGGGCAGCGCGTCGCTTTCGCCATAGCCGCGCAGGTCGGGCACGATCACACGGTGCCGCCGCGCCAGCACCGGCGCGACCCGGCCCCAGCACATTCCGTTCTGCGGAAACCCGTGCAGGAGGATCAGCGGCGGGCCTTCGCCCGCCTCCTGCACCGACAGCGTCACCGCGCCGGTGCCGATCCTGCGCCGGGCGAATCCGTCGATCTCAGCCATCCCAGTCCTCCATCGGCCGCGACGCCGCGACGTAAAGGGGGTGACGCGGCGCACCCGACCCCGTCAGGCCGAGGTGCATCAGCCGCAGCCCCGCCGCCCGCGCCCCGCGGGCGAAGGCCCGCCCCGCCGCAAGCCCCGCGTTGCCCCAGCCGCACAGGATCGGCCCGGCCAGCGCGGCCAGGGTCTGCGCGTTCGCCGGCCCTTCGGGATCGGCCGCGCGCCGAAGGTCGCCGGGATCGCGGCTGCGCAGGGCGAAGAGGTTGCGCAGGTCGAGCCCGGCGAACCCCGCCCCCCGCGCCCGCGCGGCCAGCCGCGTCAGCGTCGCATCGCCCGCCTCCTCGGTCGCGGTCGAGGGGTTCAGCAGCACCGCCGCAAGGAGCGGCCCCGCCCCCCAGGCCTGCGTCAGGCGGTAGCGGTAGCGCCCGCATTCGGAATACCATGCGACAGAGACGGTATCGCCCCGCCGGGCCTCGCGCGCGATCATGCGCGGGACCATCCGCCCTGGCGGCACCAGACGCAAGAGGACCTGAGAGGACCGATGACCCGCGCCGCCTTCCTCGCCCATCTGACCGACACGCTGGCCGGCATCGAGGCGCAGGGCCTGACGAAGCGCGAGCGCGCGATCCAGTCCCCGCAGGGCACGCGGATCAGGGTCGGGGGACGCGACATGCTGAACCTCTGCGCCAACAACTACCTCGGGCTTGCCGACGACCCGCGGCTGATCGCGGCGGCGAAGTCGGCGATGGACGCGCACGGGTTCGGCATGGCCTCGGTCCGGTTCATCTGCGGGACGCAAGACATCCACCGCGCGCTGGAGCACCGGCTTGCGGCCTTCCTGCGGATGGACGACGCGATCCTGTTCGCCGCCTGCTTCGACGCCAACGGCGGGCTGTTCGAGCCGCTGCTCGGCCCCGAGGATGCGGTGGTATCGGACGCGCTGAACCATGCCAGCATCATCGACGGCATCCGCCTCGGCAAGGCGCGCCGCTACCGCTATGCGAGCGGCGACACGGACGATCTGGCCGCGCAGCTGCAACAGGCGCGCGCAGACGGGGCCCGCCACATCCTGATCGCCACCGACGGGGTGTTCTCGATGGACGGACATTTCGCGCCGCTGCCGCGGATCGCCGCGCTGGCGGCCGAGTTCGGCGCGCTGACGATGGTGGACGACTGCCACGCGACCGGCTTCGTCGGGCCGCAGGGCCGGGGGACGCCCGCCCATTTCGGCGTGGCGGTGGACATCCTGACCGGCACGCTCGGCAAGGCCCTGGGCGGGGCGCTCGGCGGCTACGTCGCCGGGCCGCAGCCGGTGATCGATCTGCTGCGCCAGCGCGCACGGCCCTATCTGTTCTCGAACGCGCTGCCGCCGGCGGTGGTGGGGGCGGCGCTGGCCGCCATCGACATCGTGGAGGCGGCCGACGACCTGCGCGCGCAACTGGCCGCGAACGCCGCCTACTGGCGCGCGGGGCTGGCGGATGCGGGCTTCACCCTGCTGCCCGGCGACCACCCCATCGTGCCCGTGATGACGGGCGAGGCGCGGGCGGCGCAGGTGATGGCCGCCGAACTCGACGCCCGCGGGGTCTATGTGGCGGGGTTCTTCTACCCCGTCGTGCCGATGGGCCGCGCGCGCATCCGCACGCAGATGAACGCCCGCCTGACGCGCGCCGACCTAGATTTCGCGCTCGACGCCTTCCGCTCGGCCGGTCGGTCGGCAGGGGTGCTGGCGTGATCCTGCCGTCGGTGATCGACGCGATCGGCGCCACGCCGCTGGTGGCGCTCGACCGGCTGACGGCGCGGCTGGGGCTTGCGGGGCGCATCCTCGCCAAGCTCGACCACCTGAACCCCGGTCATTCCAAGAAGGACCGCGCTGCCCGCGCCATCCTCAGGGCCGCGCGGGCGGACGGCACGCTGGCGCCCGGCCAGACGGTGGTCGAACTCACCTCGGGCAACATGGGCACGGGTCTGGCGATCTGCTGCGCCGTCCTCGGCCATCCCTTCGTCGCGGTGATGAGCGCAGGCAATTCGCCCGAGCGCGCCGCGATGATGCGCGCGCTCGGGGCCGAGGTGGTGCTGGTGCCGCAGGCCGACGGCGCGCCGGGGCGCGTCACGGGCGCCGACCTTGCGGCGGTCGAGGCGGCGGCCGCGGCGATCACCGCCGCGCGCGGCGCCTTCCGCGCCGACCAGTTCCGCCACCCGGGCAACCCCGCGGCGCACGAGACGGGGACGGCGGCCGAGCTATGGTCCCAGTCGGGCGGCAGCATCACCGCCTTTTGCGACTTCGCGGGGTCGGGGGGCACGCTGGCCGGCGTCGCCCGCGCGCTGTCGCCGCGGGGCGTGCGCTGCTACGCGGTCGAGCCCGAGGGCGCCGCGGTGCTGGCCGGGCGGCCGGCCACGCAGACCGATCACCCGATCCAGGGCGGCGGCTACGCGATGGCCGCGCTCGCGCACCTCGCGGGCGCGCCCCTCGCCGGCCACCTCGCCGTCACCGGCGCGGATGCGCGCGATTACGCCCGCCTGCTGGCCCGGACCGAGGGGATCTTCGGCGGCTATTCCGCCGGCGCGAACCTTGCCGCTGCGGTCCGGCTGCTCGAGGGACCCGAACGCGGCGGCACCGTGGCCGTCGTCGTCTGCGACAGCGGGCTGAAATACCTATCAACCGACCTCTGGGAGGATCGTCCATGAAGGCGCTGGTGAAGGCGAAGGCAGAGCCGGGCATCTGGATGGAGGACCGCCCGGTGCCCGAGATCGGGCCGGACGACGTGCTGATCCGCGTGCGCAGGACCGGCATCTGCGGCACCGACGTCCATATCTGGAAATGGGACGAATGGGCGGCGCGCACGGTGCCCGTTCCCCTCGTCACGGGGCACGAGTTCGCCGGCGAGATCGTGGAGCTCGGCCGCAACGTGACCGGCCTTGCGGTCGGCCAGCGCTGTTCGGGCGAAGGGCACCTGATCGGCCGCACCTCGCGGCAGAGCCGGTCGGGCCGCTTCCACCTCGATCCCGACACCCGCGGCATCGGCGTGAACGAAGCCGGCGCCTTCGCCGAATACCTGCGCCTGCCCGCCTTCAACGTCGTGCCGCTGCCCGACGCCATCGACGACGAGATCGGGGCGATCCTCGACCCGCTCGGCAATGCCGTGCACACCGCCCTGTCCTTCGACCTCGTGGGCGAGGACGTGCTGGTGACCGGCGCGGGCCCGATCGGCATCATGGCCGCCGCGGTCGCCCGCCACGTCGGCGCGCGGCACGTCGTCATCACCGACATCAACCCCGATCGCCTCGCGCTGGCCGCGCGCGTGGCCGACGTGGTGCCGGTCAACGTCGGGGACGAGGATCTGCGCGCCGTCGTCGCACGCCTGCGGATGACGCAGGGCTTCGACGTGGGCCTCGAGATGTCGGGGTCGCAGGCGGCGCTCGACCAGATGGTGGAAAACCTCGTCATGGGCGGGCGCATCGCCCTTCTGGGCATCCCGCCCGGCAAGTCCCCGGTGGACTGGAGCCGGATCGTCTTCAAGGCCATCACCATCAAGGGCGTCTACGGCCGCGAGATCTTCGAGACCTGGTACAAGATGATCGCGATGCTGGAAAACGGCCTCGACATCCGGCCCGTCATCACCCACCGGCTGCCCGCCGCCCGCTTTGCCGAAGCGTTCGAGATCATGGCGGGCGGCCGCTCGGGCAAGATCGTGCTGGACTGGACCTGACCGGGCCGTGCCGCGCTCTCCGCCCTCGGGCGGCGTGCGCGCCGGCGCGCGGCATCCGACCCGAGCCCCGCGGCGTCTCGGCACCGCCCCGGCAGCCAGCGCCCCGGCGGCCGGGCGCCGCACGCAAGGCACACGGGACTTCGGGCACCGGGCGCAGGGCGCAGGGCACACGGGGCGGCAGCGCGGCTGTGGACGCCCGGCGTGCAACGCGCTAAGCGGAACGCAATCGGAGGCCCCCCATGCTCGATGCCACCCATGTCGCGGGCGTTCCCCGCGACCGCCTTGCCCGTCTTGCCGACCGCGAGGCCGCGCGCTTTGCCGCCGGCCGCCCGCGCACCCGCGCGGCGCTGGAGGAGGGCGCGCAGGCCTGGCTCAACCGCGTGCCGATGCACTGGATGCGCGACTGGCCGATGCCGTTCCCAATGGTCGTGACCGAAGCGAAGGGGGCGCGGCTGACCGACCTCGACGGGTTCGGGATCGACGATTTCTGCCTTGGCGACACCGGCAGCATGTTCGGCCATTCGCCTAAGCCGGTCGCCCGCGCCGTCCGTGCACAGGCGCGGCGGGGCCTGACCTTCATGCTGCCGACCCCGGACGCGCTGGAGGCGGGGCGGCTCCTCTGCGCGACCTTCGGCCCCTATCGCTGGCAGATCGCCGCCACCGCGACCGACGCCAACCGTTACGCGCTGCGCGTCGCCCGCGCCGTCACCGGCCGGCCAAAGGTCCTGGTCTTCGACGGCTGCTATCACGGCACGGTGGACGAGGCGATGATCGCGCTGGATGCGCAGGGCCGCACCGTGCCCCGCCCGGGCCTCGTCGGACAGGCGGCAGACCTGACGGCGACCGGCATCTCCGTGCCCTTCAACGACATCGCCGCGGTCGAGGCGGCGCTGGCGACCGGGCAGGTCGCCGCCGTGCTGACCGAACCGGTGATGACGAACTCGTGCATGGTCCTGCCCGAACCCGGCTTCCACGCCGCGCTGCGCGAGGCCACGCGGCGCGCCGGCGCCCTGCTGATCCTGGACGAGACGCATACCCTGTCCACAGGGCATGGCGGCTATGCCCGCGTCCACGGCCTTTCCCCCGACATCCTGGTGGCCGGCAAGGCCGTCGCGGGCGGCGTGCCTTGCGCCGTCTGGGGCCTGACCGATGCGGTGGCGGACCGCTTCGCCGCCTACGACGCGGCGCGCCCCGCCGGGCATTCCGGCATGGGCACCACGCTGTCGGCCAATCCGGTGCAGTTCGCCGCCCTGCGCGCAACGCTGGCCGAGGTGGCCACGCCCGCGGCCTATGCGGCGATGGAGGCGGGGGCATCGCGCCTCGAATCCGGCCTTGCCGACGCCATCGCGCAGGCGGGCGCGCCCTGGCACGTCGTGCGGGTCGGCGCGCGGGTCGAGTTCATCTGCGCCCCCGGCCCCCTGCGCGACGGGGCCGAGGCGGCCGCAGCCCATCACCCCGAGGTGGAACGGGTGGTGCATCTGATGCTGGTCAACCGCGGCTGCCTGATCGCGCCCTTCCACAACATGATGCTGGTCTCGCCCGTCACGCGGAAGCGCCAGATCGACCGGCTGTCGGGCGCCTTCGCCGAGATCCTCGCGGAGCTGTTCGCATGACCCCCGCCCCGACCGGCGCCACGCCGGACGAGGCGCGCGCCTTTCTCGACGCCCACCCGGAGGTGACGGCGATCGACCTTGTGCTGACGGACGCGAACGGCATCGCGCGCGGCAAGATCATCCGGCGGCACGAGCTGGCCCCCCTCTACGAAGGCGGGCGGCACCTGCCGGTGTCGATCCTCGGCCTCGACATCCTGGGCGAGGACGTGCACGAGACCGGCCTGATCTGGGACAAAGGCGACGGCGACCTGCGCGCCTGGCCGATCCCCGGCACGCTGGTTCCGCTGCACGGCACGACCCGGGCCGAGGTCCTCTTGGCGATGCACCACCTCGACGGGGCGCCGATGCTGGCCGATCCGCGCCACGCGCTGGCCGCGCAGGCGCGGGCTCTGGCCGGGGCGGGCCTGCGCGCGACCGCGGCCTTCGAGCTCGAATTCTTCCTCTTCGACGCGCAGATGGGCCCCGACGGCCGTCCGCGGCCCGCGCCCGCCGCGCTCGACGGCCGGCGGTCGGCGGCGACCGAAGTCTATGCGGTCGATGACCTGCACGGCCATCTGCCGCTCTTCGATGCGATCCACGCCGGGGCAGCGGCGGCCGGGATCACGGCCGAGACGGTGATTTCGGAATACGCGCCCGGCCAGTACGAACTGACCTTGCACTGGCGCGACGATCCCCTGCGCGCGGCCGACGACCTCGTACGGCTGAAGCGCATCGTGCGGGCGCAGGCGCGGGCGCGCGGGATCGCCGCCTGCTTCATGGCCAAGCCGGTCGAACGGTTCGCGGGGTCGGGGATGCACGTCCACATGGCGCTGCACGGGCCGCCGGGCAACCTCTTCCGCGAGACCGCGCCGGGCGCGTGGCCGCCGCCCCTGCGCCATGCGCTCGGGGGGCTTCTGGCGACGCTGGCCGATTCGATGCTGGTCTTCGCCCCGCACGCCAATTCCTGGCGCCGCTTCGCAGCGCAGAGCTATGCCCCGACTGCGCCCACCTGGGGCACCAACAACCGGTCCGTCGCGCTGCGCATCCCCGAGGGCAGCCCGGCGGCGCGGCGGATCGAGCACCGGGTGCCCGGCGTGGACGCCAACCCCTACCTGGTCGCGGCCGCGGTGATCGCCGGGATGCGTCACGGCCTTGCCCATGCCATCGACCCCGGCCCCGAGACGCAGGGCAACGCCTATGCCGCCGCAGCGCCTGCGGCGTTGCCGCGCGACTGGGGCGCCGCGATCGCGGCCGCCAGCGGCTCGGCCTTCCTGCGGGATGCGCTCGGGCCCGAAATGCACCGCACCTTCACCGCCATCAAGGCCGCCGAACACGCCCGCGTCGCCCGCACCATCCCGGACGTGGACTACGACCTCTATTTCCACCGGGTCTGAGGGCGGCGGCCTCACGGCCGCCAGCGCAGGAAGTTGCCGATCAGCCGCAACCCGGCCGCCTGGCTTTTCTCGGGGTGGAACTGCACGCCCGCGACGTTGCCGCGCCCGACCACCGCCGCCACCGGCCCGCCGTGATCGACATGCGCCAGCAGGTCATCCGGGTCGTCGGGCTCGAACCGGTAGGAGTGGACGAAATAGGCATGGTCCCCCGTCGCGATGCCGGCGAGAAGCGGATGCGGCCGGTCGATGACGAGGTCGTTCCAGCCCATGTGCGGCACCTTCAGCGCGGGATCGGCGGGCTCGATCCGCACCACTTCGCCCGGAACCCAGCCGAGGCCGGGTGTAGCGCGGTATTCCCGGCCCCAGGTCGCCAGCAGCTGCATCCCGACGCAGATTCCAAGGAAGGGCACGCCGCGCCCGTGCACCGCCTCGGCCAGCGCGGCGACCAGTCCCGGCACCGCCCGCAGCGCATCCGCGCAGGCCGGAAACGCGCCGTCGCCCGGCACCACCAGCCGGTCGGCCGCCGCCACGTCGGCGGGATCGGCCGAGACGCGGATGCGCCCGCCGCCGGTTTCCACCGCCATCCGCTGAAACGCCTTGACGGCCGAGTGCAGGTTGCCCGCCCCGTAATCGACGATCACCGTCAGGGTCACAGCGCACCCTTTGTCGAGGGCACGGCATCGCCCCGACGGGGGTCGGGTTCCAGCGCCGAGCGCAGGGCCTGCGCCACCGCCTTGAACGTCGCTTCCGCGATGTGGTGGGCGTTGACCCCGCGCAGGAGGTCCACATGCAGCGTGATCCCGCCATGCACCGCGAAGGCCTGGAAGAACTCGCGCACCAGCTCGGTGTCGAACCTGCCGATCTTCGCCGTGGGGAAAGCCACGTCCCAGGCGAGGAACGGCCGGCCCGACAGGTCCAGCGCCGCGCGCACCAGCGCGTCGTCCATCGGCAGGTGGCAGGACCCGTAGCGGCGGATCCCCCGCTTGTCGCCAAGCGCGGCGGCCAGCGCCTGGCCTAGCACGATCCCGCAATCCTCGACCGTGTGGTGGTCGTCGATGTGCAGGTCGCCGGTCGCCTTGAGGTCGATGTCGATCAGCGCGTGGCGGGCAAGCTGGTCCAGCATGTGGTCGAAGAACCCCACGCCCGTCGCCGCCGCCGACCGCCCGGCGCCGTCCAGCGCGACGGTCGCCGCGATCGTCGTCTCGGCCGTGCGCCGCGTGATGGTGGCCTGTCGCATCGCCCTGTCCCCTGCCTTGCGCGCCTTCCCTAACCCCAACCGCCGCTACGGGAAAGGGCGCTGGCGGGGCCGGGCGCCCTGGGCTAGCCTTGCGCATGGGGGGTTGACGATGCCGCTTTCCGCCCTGACCGGCACCCGCATCCGCGAACGCCGCGCCACGGTCGGCCTGCGCCAGGCGGATCTGGCGCGCGCCGCCGGCATCTCGCCGTCCTACCTCAACCTGATCGAGCACAACCGCCGCCGGGCCGCGCCAGATGTGGTGGCGCGGATCGCCGCCGCGCTTGGCGTCGCGCCCGAGGCGCTGACGGGCGGCGGCGAGGCGGCGCTGATCGACGACCTGCGCGAGGCGGCGGCCGCCGCCGACGGGGCCGCACAGCCCGAGGCGGACCGCGCCGAGGAGTTCGCCGGCCGCTTCCCGGGCTGGGCAGCGCTGGTCGCGGCGCAGCACCGCCGCATCGCGGCGCTTGACCGCGCGGTGGAAACGCTGGCCGACCGGATGAGCCACGACCCCCACCTGTCGGCCGCCCTGCACGAGGTGCTGTCGGTTGCGGCCGCCGTGCGGTCCACGGCCACGATCCTGACCGGGACGCCCGACCTCGACCCCGTCTGGCGGGGCCGTTTCGAGGCGAACCTTGCGGCCGATTCCGAACGCCTCGCGCTCGGGGCCGAGGCGCTGGTGGCCTATCTCGATGCCGGGGCCGAGCGCGAGGCGGGCCTCGCATCGCCGCAGAAGGAGGTGGAGGAATGGCTGGCCGGGCGCGGCTGGCACCTGCCCGAACTGGAAGGCGGGGGCGATGCGGCGGCACCGCCCGACCTTGCCAGCGCCGCGGCGCGGGCGCTGGCGGCCGAGTGGATCGCCACCGCCCGGGACGATGCCGCCGCGATGCCGCTGCCGGCGGTTGCCGCAGCGCTGGCGGCGTCGGGCGGCGATCCGGGCCGGATGGCGCGGCTGCTGGGGGTGGAACCCCTGCGCGCGATGCGGCGGCTTGCGGTGGTGCCCGCGTCGGTGCTGCCGCCGGGCCTTGGTCCGTTCGGGCTGATCCTCTGCGACGGGGCGGGGGCGGTCCTGTTCCGCAAGCCGCTGCCGGGGTTCACGATGCCGAGGTTCGGGGCGGCCTGCCCGCTGTGGCCGCTCTACGGCGCGCTGTCGCGGCCCGGCCTGCCGGTGGTGGCGCGGCTGGCCATGCCGGGGCCGACGGGCGGGCAGTTCCTCGCCCAGGCGCTCTGCGCCGCGACGACGCCCGGCGGGTTCGACGCACCGCCGGTGCTGCGGTCGGCCATGCTGATCCGGCCCGCGCCGGGAGGAGAGGGTCCGGTGCAACCGGTCGGGCCGTCCTGCCGGGTCTGCCCGCGCCCAGGCTGCGCGGCGCGGCGGGAACCCTCCATCGTATCGGAGATCTGACCCGGCCAGAGGGGGCGGCGGCCGCCTGCCCTCGCCGCCGGCGCGGCCGGTCAGGCCGCCGCTGCTGCGCGACCGGCGTGCAGGCCGGTGGCGAGGCAGGCCGTCAGCAGATAGCCGCCGGTCGGCGCTTCCCAGTCCAGCATCTCGCCCGCCGCCCACACGCCCGGCAATCCGCGCAACCCGAAGCCTGCATCGAGCGCCCCGGCCCGGATGCCCCCGGCCGTCGAGATCGCCTCGTCCATCGGCCGCAGGCCCGCCGCGGGCGCGGCCAGCGCTTTCAGCCGATGCGCCAGCGCCAGCGGATCGGCCGGCAGGGGCCGGCCCCATTCCAGCGCCAGCGCCACCCGCGCGGGATCGCGCAAGGCGCGGCGCAGGCGGTTCGGCAGGCTCACGCGCGCAGCCCCGAGGCGCGCGGCCAGCGCCGGCGCGTCGAGATCGGGCGCAAGGTCCACCGTCAGCCGCGCACCGGCCCGCAGGGCGGGTGTCAGGGGATAAAGCCCCCCGCCCTCCAGCCCCTTGGCGGTGATCGCGGCCTCGCCCCGGCTGGCAAGGTCGCCAGCGGTCAGGCGCACGCCCTTCAGCGGCGCGCCCAGCAGCGGCGCCATGTGCGCAGACCATGCAACGGCCAGCGCCGCGTTCGCAGGGGCGAAGGGGGCGAGCGGCACCCCGCGCGCGGCCAGCCACGGCGCCCAGGCGCCGTCCGACCCCAGCCGCGCCCAGGATGCACCGCCGAGCGCGAGGATGGTGCGCCGCGGGGCCAGCCGCACCGGCCCGTCCGGCGTCGCGAACGCCAGCGCTTCTTCCGCAAAGCCGGTCCAGCGCCAGCGGGTGCGCAGCGCCACGCCGCGGCCGGCCAGCCGGGCCAGCCAGGCCCGCATCAGGGGCGAGGCCTTCATCGCGACCGGAAAGACGCGCCCGGTCGATCCGATGAAGACATCCTGCCCGAGGCCGCGGGCCCAGGCCATGACCTCGGCCGGACCGAAGGCGGCCAGCGCAGGGCCCAGCCAGCCGGCCGCCTCGCCGTAGGCGGCGGCGAAGGCGCCGGGCGGTTCGTCCTTCGTCAGGTTCAGCCCCGACCGGCCCGCCATCAGGACCTTCCGTCCCGGCGTCGGCATCGCCTCGGCCACCCAGACGCGCAGACCGGCCGCGGCCATCGCCTCGGCCGCCATCAGCCCGGCGGGACCGGCACCGATCACCAGCGCATCGGGCGCAGCGGTCACTCCGCTGCCGTCCCGCGGCGCGCCGCGCGGTGCGACGGCCGGCTGCGACGGACGGCCCCGACGCCGAGCCCGCCTGCGGGGCGCAAGGCCAGCATGCTCATGGCCGCAGCAGCAGGAGTGCCACCCCCTGCCCCACGCCGACGCACAGCGTGGCCAGCGCGCGCAGGCCGCCCCCCTCGGCCAGACGCCGCGCCGCCGCGGCGGCGATCCGCGCGCCCGACATGCCCAGCGGATGGCCCAAGGCGATCGCACCCCCCTTCGCGTTTACCCGCGGGTCGTCATCGGCAAGGCCCCAGGCGCGGGTGCAGGCCAGCGCCTGCGCCGCAAAGGCCTCGTTCAGCTCGATCTCGTCCATGTCGGCGGGGCGCAGGCCGGTGCGCGCGGCCAGCCGGTCGCAGGCCGCGACCGGGCCGATCCCCATGACGCGCGGCGGCACGCCCGCGCTCGCGGCCGCCCCGAGACGCGCGAGCGGCTGCCAGCCGTTGCGCTCGACCGCACGGGCCGAGGCCAGCAGGACGGCCGCCGCCCCGTCGTTGACGCCCGAGGCATTGCCCGCCGTCACCGTTCCCCCGGCCCGGAACGGCGCCGGCAGGGCAGCAAGCCGGTCGAGCGTGGTGGCGCGGGGGTGTTCGTCGGCGGACACGACGGTGTTCCCGTTGCGCCCGCGGATGGTGACCGGCGCGATGTCCGCAGCGTGCCAGGCGGCGTCATAGCGCGTCTGCGACCGCAGGGCGAAGGCGTCCTGGTCGGCGCGCGAGATGCCCGTCTCGGCTGCGAGGTTTTCGGCCGTCTCGGGCATCGACTCGATTCCGTACTGTCGCTCGATCGCCCTGTTGACGAAGCGCCAGCCGATGGTCGTGTCGTGGATTTCGACCGTGCGGGCGAAGGCGGTCTCGGCCTTCGGCATCACGAAGGGCGCGCGCGACATCGATTCGACGCCGCCGGCGATCACGACATCGGCCGCACCGTCGCGGATGATCCGCGCGCCCGCGATCACCGCATCGAGACCCGAGGCGCAAAGCCGGTTGACCGTCAGCGCCGGCACCGTTTCGGGCAGCCGCGACAGCAGGACGGCCATGCGCGCGACGTTGCGGTTGTCCTCGCCGGCCTGGTTGGCGCAGCCGAACACCACCTCGTCCACCTCGGGGTTGCCGGTCGCCTCCAGCAGCGCGTCGAGGGCGTGGGCGGCCATGTCGTCGGGGCGCACCCCCGCCAGCGCCCCGCCGTAGCGCCCGATGGGCGTGCGCCGCGCCGCGACCAGATAGACTTCCGTCATTCCCTTGCCTCCTGCCATCGCTGCGCCATCCTACCTGTCGCCGGAAATGCTTCAAGCCAAAAACTTCAAGCTTGAAATATCTGCCGGCCGGTGGCAGACTGTGTCCATGAAGGGCGGAGGGCAAGGGCGATGAAGATTCTGTGTCTGGGCGGCGGTCCGGCGGGGCTTTACTTCGCGATCTCGATGAAGTTGCGCGATCCTGCGCATGACGTGACGGTGCTGGAGCGCAACCGGGCGAACGACACCTTCGGCTGGGGCGTGGTGCTGTCGGACGACGCCCTGGGGCGGATGCAGAAGAACGATCCGAAATCGACGAACGCGATCCGTGAGCACTTCGCCTACTGGGACGACATCGCCGTGGTGCACAACGGGGTGCGCACCGTATCGGGTGGGCACGGGTTCGCCGGCATCGGCCGCAGGCAGATGCTCATCCTCCTGCAGGACCGCGCCCGCGAACTGGGCGTGAAGATGCAGTTCCAGACCGAATTCAGGTCGGCCGAGGAATACCGGAAGGATTACGACCTCGTGGTGGCCTCGGACGGGCTCAACTCGACCGTGCGGCGCGAGTATGCGCATGTCTTCAAACCCGAGATCGACCTGCGCAAATGCAAGTTCGTCTGGCTGGGCACGCATCAGAAGTTCGACGACGCCTTCACCTTCATCTTCGAGAAGACGGAACACGGCTGGGTCTGGGCGCACGTCTACCAGTTCGACAGCAACACCGCGACCTTCATCGTCGAGTGCATGCCCGAAACCTGGGCCCGCTGGGGTTTCGAGCACATGTCGAAGGAAGAGACGATCGCCACCTGCGAGCGGATTTTCGCCGCGCATCTCGGCGGCCATGCGCTGATGTCGAATGCTGCGCACCTGCGCGGGTCGGCGGTCTGGATGAACTTTCCGCGCGTGATCTGCCAGCGGTGGTATCACGAGAATGTCGTGCTGATGGGCGACGCGGCGGCGACGGCGCACTTTTCCATCGGGTCGGGGTCGCGGCTGGCCTTTGACAGCGCGATCGCGCTGGCGGAATACCTGCATTCCGAGCCGACGATGGAACGGGCCTTCGAGCGCTATCAGGAGGAACGCCGGATCGAGGTGCTGCGGATGCAGTCGGCGGCGCGCAACAGTCTCGAGTGGTTCGAAGAGGTCGAGCGCTATCTCGACATGCCGCCGGCGCAGTTCGCCTATTCGCTCTTGACGCGCAGCCAGCGGATCAGCCACGAGAACCTCAGGATGCGCGACCCCAAGTGGTTGCGTGCCGCCGAGGACTGGTTCCAGGCGCAGGCGGGCGGCAATGCGGGACGCGCGCCGATGTTTGCCCCCTTCCGCCTGCGCGACATGTATCTGACGAACCGCATCGTGGTGTCGCCGATGGCGCAATACAAGGCGGTGGACGGCTGCCCGACCGACTGGCACTTTGTCCATTACGCCGAGCGGGCCAAGGGGGGGGCTGGCCTCGTCTACACCGAGATGACCTGTGTCAGCCCCGAGGGACGCATCACCCCCGGCTGCCCGGGCCTCTATGCCCCGGAACACGAGGCGGCGTGGAAGCGGCTGGTCGATTTCGTCCATGCCGAGACGACCGCGAAGATCTGCATGCAGATCGGCCACGCAGGCCGGAAGGGCTCGACCCAGCTCGGATGGGAAGAGATGGACGCCCCCCTGCGGGACGGCAACTGGCCGCTGCTCAGCGCCTCGGCGATCCCGTGGTCGCCGCGAAATCAGGTGCCGAAGGCGATGGACCGGGCCGACATGGACAGGGTCAAGGCACAGTTCGTGGCGGCGGTCGAGATGGCTGATCGCGCCGGCTTCGACATGATCGAGCTGCACGCGGCGCACGGCTATCTGATCTCGTCCTTCATCTCGCCCTTGTCGAACGTGCGGACGGACGACTACGGCGGGTCGCTCGAGAACCGGATGCGCTATCCGCTGGAGGTGTTCGCGGCCATGCGCGCCGCCTGGCCGGAGACGAAGCCGATGTCGGTGCGCATTTCCGCGACCGACTGGGCCGGCGATGATGGCGTGACGCCAGCCGAGGCGGTGCGGATCGCGCGGATGTTCACCGACGCGGGCGCCGACATCATCGACGTCTCGGCAGGGCAGACCTCGACGAAGGCAAGGCCGGTCTACGGCCGGATGTTCCAGACGCCCTTCAGCGACCGCATCCGCAACGAGGCCAAGATCGCCACGATGGCCGTAGGGAACATCTACGAACCCGACCATGTGAACTCGATCCTGCTGTCGGGCCGGGCGGATCTCGTGTGCCTGGCGCGGCCGCACCTCAACGATCCCTACTGGACCCTGCACGCCGCCACCGCGCTTGGCGACGAGGCCACCGACTGGCCGCTGCCTTACCTTGCGGGGCGCGACCAGGCGCGGCGCCTGCGCGCCCAGGCGGCTGCGCAGGCCCAGCCCGAGAGCCTGCGGGCATGATGCTGGCGGGGCGGCGCGCGCTGGTCACGGGGGGCGGCACCGGGGCGGGGGCCGACCTTGCCCGCGGTCTGGCCGCGGCAGGGGCGGAGGTCGTCGTCGCGGGTCGGCGGCCCGAGCCGCTTCAGGCGCTGGCCGCCGCAACCCCAGGCATCCGCGCGCTGGCCGCCGACGTGACCGACGAGGCGAGCGTCGCCGCCCTGTTCGACGCGGCCGGCCCCTGCGACATCGTCATCGCCAACGCGGGGGCGGCCGACAGCGCGCCGTTCGGACGCACGACCATCGCGCAATGGAACGCCATGCTGGCCGTGAACCTGACCGGCGTGTTCCTGACCTTCCGCGCGGGGCTGGCGCGGATGACGGGGTGGGGACGGCTGATCGCCGTGGCCTCGACCGCGGGGCTGAAGGGTTATGCCTATGTGGCCCCCTACGCTGCCGCCAAGCACGGCGTGGTGGGCCTCTGCCGGTCCCTGGCGCTGGAGGTGGCGAAGCGGCCGGTCACGGTCAACGCCCTCTGCCCCGGTTTTCTCGATACCGGGATGACCGACCGGTCGGTGGCCACCATCGTGGCCAGGACCGGCCGGACCGAGGCCGAGGCGCGCGCCGCACTGGCCGGGACCAACCCGCAAGGACGGCTGATCGCCCCGGCCGAGGTCACGGCGGCCGCGCTGTGGCTCTGCGGGCCGGGGTCGGAAGGGGTGACAGGCCAGGCCATCGTCATCGCCGGGGGCGAGGTGTGATGCAGGACGGCGCCCCCCCGCTCCAGCCCGATCCGCTGTCGAAGCGGCGCCTGAAGATGTGGATCCGCCTTCTGGGCGTGACCCGCACGGCCGAGAACCACCTGCGCGAATACCTGCGCACCGAACACAACACCACGCTGCCCCGGTTCGACGTGATGGCCGCGCTGTGGCGGCGGCGCGAAGGCACGACGATGTCGGAGCTCAGCCGGATGCTGCTGGTATCGAACGGCAACGCAACGACCGTGGTGGACCGGCTCGAGGCCGACGGGCTGGTGCGTCGCACGCAGCGCGCAACCGACCGGCGGACGGTGCACGTCGCCCTGACCGACGAGGGCCTGCGCCAGTTCGAGCGCCTCGCCGCCGGCCACGAGGCCGAGATCGGTCGGCTGTTCGGCGGGCTGACCGAGGCGGAGCTTGAAACGCTGACCGACATCCTGAAGCGGATGGGGAAGGAAAAGGAATGACCGAGCTTGCCGCCTTCCGGCCCGACCATTTCCTGTGGGAGGTGAGGGACCGCATCGCCACCGTGCGGCTGAACCGGCCCGAACGGAAGAACCCGCTGACCTTCGACAGCTACGCCGAACTGCGCGATACCTTCCGGCGGCTTCCCTACGCCACCGATGTGGACGTGGTGGTGTTCGCCTCGAACGGGGGCAACTTCAGCTCCGGCGGCGACGTGCACGAGATCATCGGGCCCCTGACGCGGATGGACATGAAGGGCCTTCTGGCGTTCACCCGGATGACGGGCGACCTCGTGAAGGCGATGATCCACTGCACCAAGCCGGTGATCGCGGCGGTCGACGGCGTCTGCGTGGGCGCGGGGGCGATCATCGCGATGGCGTCGGACCTGCGGTTGGCGACCCCGGGGGCGAAATGCGCCTTCCTCTTCACGCGCGTGGGGCTTGCCGGCTGCGATATGGGTGCCTGCGCGATGCTGCCGCGCATCATCGGCCAGGGCCGGGCGGCGGAACTTCTCTACACCGGGCGCGTGATGCGGGCCGACGAGGGCGAACGCTGGGGCTTCTGGAACGCGCTGCACGCGCCCGAGGCGCTGGAGGGCGCGGCGATGGAGCTGGCCCGCGCGATCGCCGCCGGGCCGACCTTCGCGCATGGGATCACCAAGACGCAGCTCAACCAGGAATGGAACATGGGCCTCGACCAGGCGATCGAGGCCGAGGCGCAGGCCCAGGCGATCTGCATGCAGACGAAGGATTTCGAACGCGCCTACCGGGCCTTCGTGGCGAAAGAGACGCCGGTGTTCGCCGGCGATTGAGCGCGGACCGGGGCGCCGCCCCGGGCTGCGGCGGATTCGGAGATGAGTGACGTGGCGGATCGCAGCTTCCTGACCTGGCCGTTCTTCGAGGACCGGCACCGCGCCCTCGCGGCAGCGCTGGACGACTGGTGCGCGGCGAACCTGCCGGTGGACCACGCCGACGTGGACGGCGCCTGCCGGTCGCTGGTGCGGATGCTGGGCGAGGCCGGGTGGCTCGTCCATTCCGGCGCGGGCGCGGGCGAGCGGCTGGACGTGCGCACCCTGTGCCTGATCCGCGAGACCCTGGCGCGGCACGACGGCCTTGCCGACTTCGCCTTCGCGATGCAGGGCCTCGGGATGGGGGCGGTCAGCCTGTTCGGCAGCGCGGGGCAGCGGGCCTGGCTGGACCGCACGCGGGCGGGGCGCGCGATATCGGCCTTCGCGCTGACCGAGCCGGGATCGGGGTCTGACGTGGCGCGCACGGCGACGACGGCCCTGCGCGACGGCGACGCCTGGGTGCTGGACGGGGAGAAGACCTATATCTCGAACGGCGGGATCGCGGATGTCTATGTCGTCTTCGCCCGCACCGGCGAGGGCCCGGGGGCACGCGGGCTGTCGGCCTTCCTGATGCCGGCCGACAGACCCGGCCTGTCAGTGGTGGAGCGGATCGAGGTCGTCGCACCGCATCCGCTGGCGCACCTGCGGATGGAGGGTGTCCGACTTCCCGCCGACGCGCTGATCGGGCAGGCGGGCGCGGGGTTCAAGGTGGCGATGGCGGTGCTCGACGTGTTCCGGTCCACGGTCGGGGCCGCGGCACTGGGCTTTGCGCGGCGGGCGCTGGACGAAGCGCTGGCGCGGGTCAAGGCGAGGCACCTCTTCGGCGCGCCGCTGGCGGATTTACAGATGGTGCAGGGCCACATCGCCGACATGGCGGTGGATGTCGATGCGGCCGCCCTTCTCGTCTACCGCGCCGCCTGGACCAAGGACATGGGGGCGGCCCGCGTCACGCGCGAGGCGGCGATGGCCAAGCTGCACGCAACCGAGGCCGCGCAACGGGTGATCGACGCCGCGGTGCAGCTGCACGGCGGCGACGGAGTGCGCAAGGGGTTCGTCGTCGAAAGCCTCTACCGCGAGATCCGGGCGCTGCGGATCTACGAGGGCGCCACCGACGTGCAGAAGGTGGTGATCGCGCGGGCGGCGCTGGAGGCATGACCTACCGCCGCGTCATCCCCGTCGAGTTCAACCACTGCGACCCCGCAGGGATCGTCTTCTATCCGCGGTATTTCGAAATGACCAATTCGGTCGTCGAGAACTTCTTCGCCGAGGTGGTGGGCTATTCCTTCCGCCGGATCAGCCTGGAGGAGGGGCGCGGGGTGCCTACGGTGCGGATCGAGATCGACTTCCGCGCGCCCTCGCGCCTCGGCGACCGGGTGGAATTCGCGCTGGACGTGGCGGCGCTCTCGTCGCGGTCGGTCACGTTCCGCATCACCGGGCGGGGCGACGACGGGGTGCGCCTGACCGGCCGGTTCACGCTGGTCTGGGTGGAGAAGGACGGGCGCGCCGCCCCCTGGCCCGAGGAAATCCGGGCGCGGCTGAAGGACCATCTGGCGGAGGACGCGGCATGAGCGACAGCCCGCACGAATTCCTGCACCCGGCAGGGTGGAAGCCCGCCGTGGGCTATGCCAACGGCGTGGCCGCCCGGGGGCGGACGGTCTATTGCGGCGGCCTGATCGGCTGGAACGCCGACCAGCAGTTCGAAACCGACGATTTCGCGGGCCAGGTGGCGCAGGCTCTGCGCAACATCGTGGCGGTCCTCGCCTGCGCGGGGGCAGAGCCGCGGCACATCGTCCGGATGACGTGGTATGTCACGGACAAGCGCGAATACCTCGAATCCTTGCGCGAGGTCGGCCGGGCCTACCGCGAGATCATCGGCCGGCACTTCCCGGCCATGGCGCTGGTGCAGGTGGTGGCGCTGGTCGAGGACCGCGCGAAGGTCGAGATCGAGGCGACGGCAGTGATCCCGGACGGCGAGGGGCCCGGAAGCGAAGGAGTTGCGGCATGAGGATCGGCGCGGCGCTCGGCCCCTCGGGGCATGTGGACACCTTCACCCGCGACCGCCTGCCGCCGCCCGACCAGTGGCCGGACCTGCTGTGGGGCCAGTTCGGCTACCCCGAATGGCTGAACTGCGCGGCCGAGCTGACCGACCGGATGGTGGAACGCGGCTTTGCCGACAATGTGGCGCTGATCGGCAACGGCCGGCAGCGGACCTACAAGGAGCTGACGGACTGGTCCAATCGCATCGCCCATGCGCTGGTCGAGACCTATGGCATCAAGCCCGGCAACCGGGTGCTGATCCGGTCGGCCAACAACCCCGCGATGGTCGCGTGCTGGCTGGGGGCGACCAAGGCGGGCGCGGTCGTCGTCAACACGATGCCCATGCTGCGCGCGGGCGAACTGGCGCAGATCGTGGACAAGGCCGAGGTCGGCCTTGCGCTCTGCGATACGCGGCTGATGGACGAGATGGTGGCCTGCGCGAAGTCGAGCCGATTCCTGCGGCAGGTCGTCGGCTTCGACGGCACCGCGAACCATGACGCCGAGCTTGACCGGGTGGCGCTGACCAAGCCCGTGAAGTTCCGCGCCGTGCCCACCGGGCGCGACGACGTGGCGCTTCTGGGCTTCACCTCGGGCACCACCGGGCAGCCCAAGGCGACCATGCATTTCCACCGCGACATCCTGATCATCGCCGACGGCTATGCCCGCGAGGTGCTGGGCGTGCGGCCGGACGACGTCTTCGTGGGCTCGCCGCCCCTCGCGTTCACCTTCGGCCTCGGGGGACTTGCGGTCTTTCCGCTGCGGTTCGGGGCGGCGGCCTGCCTGCTGGAAAATGCCTCGCCCCCGAACCTGATCGAGATCATCCAGGCGCACCGGGCCACCGTCTGCTTCACCGCGCCGACCGCCTACCGCGTGATGCTGAAGGCGATGAGCGAGGGGGCTGACCTGTCGAGCCTGCGCGCCGCCGTCAGCGCGGGCGAGACGCTGCCCGCGCCGGTCTACGAGGAATGGATCGCGCGCACCGGCAAGCCGATGCTGGACGGGATCGGCGCGACCGAGATGCTGCATATCTTCATCTCGAACCGCTTCGACGATCACCGCCCCGGCTGCACCGGGCGCCCCGTCACGGGCTATGAGGCGAAGGTCGTGGACGACGCGGGGCGCGAGGTGCCGCGGGGCACGGTGGGGCGGCTCGCCGTGCGCGGGCCCACGGGATGCCGCTACATGGACGACCCGCGGCAGAAGAAATATGTCGAGAACGGCTGGAACATCACCGGCGACGCCTTCGTGCAGGACGACGAGGGGTATTTCCGCTTCGCCGCGCGCAACGACGACATGATCGTGTCGTCGGGCTACAACATCGCCGGGCCCGAGGTCGAGGCGGCGCTGCTGAAGCACCCCGATGTCGCGGAATGCGCCGTGGTCGGCGAGCCCGACGAGGCCCGCGGGCAGATCGTGGTCGCCCATGTCGTGGTCGCGCCCGGTGTCGCCGAGGACGAGGCGACCGCGCGGCGCCTGCAGGAGCATGTGAAGGCCACCATCGCGCCCTACAAGTATCCGCGCCGGATCGTGTTCTGCGGCGCGCTGCCCAAGACGGCGACGGGCAAGATCCAGCGCTTCCGCCTGCGCGAAGGGGGTTGAGCGGCGGCTGCGCCTGCGGCAAGGGGCGCGCATGGCGACGCTGACGGCGATCTGGGACGGGCGCGTGGCGGCCGGCAGCCTGCGCGCCGACCCCGCGCAGGCGGCCATCCTGCCGCGGCTCGAGGCTTTGCGCGTCTGGCTTGAAGCGCAGGCGGGCGCGCGGCGGCGGGCGCTTCTGCCCGGCTTCCTGCGCAAGCCGCCCGAGGCGCCGAAAGGCCTCTACCTCTGGGGCGGCGTGGGGCGGGGCAAGTCCATGCTGATGGACCTGTTCTTCGGCGAATGCGCCATAGCGGGCAAGCGGCGGGTGCACTTCCATACCTTCATGCAGGAGGTGCAGAAGGGCCTGCACGCGGCCCGCGCGCGGGGGGCGCAGGATGCGCTGGCCCCGGTCGCGGCCGGCATCGCCCGCGATCTGCACCTCCTGTGCCTCGACGAGATGCAAGTGACCGACATCGCGGACGCGATGATCCTCGGCCGTCTCTTCGGTTTCCTGTTCGATGCGGGCGTGCTGATCGTGACCACATCGAACCGGCCGCCGGCCGACCTCTACAAGGACGGGCTGAACCGGACGCTGTTCCTGCCCTTCATCGACCTGATCTCCACGCGCCTCGACGTGGTGGAACTGGCAAGCCCCACCGACTGGCGCCGCCACCGGCCGGAGGGCGCGCCAGTCTGGTTCGTGCCGCCGGGGGCGGCGTCGCGGGCGGCGATGGATGCGCTCTGGGCCGATCTGACGGGCGGTGACGCGGGCGGGCCGCTGGTGCTGACGGTGAACGGCCGGGCGGTGGACCTGCCGCGCTACGCCGGCGGGGTGGCGCGGGCGTCGTTTTGGGACCTGTGCGGGCGGCCGCTGGGGCCGGCCGACTATCTGGCGCTGGCGGCCGCAGTGCGGGTGCTGATGATCGACGACATCCCCCGCCTGTCGGCGGCGAACTACAACGAGGCGCGGCGGTTCGTGACCATGGTCGATGCGCTGTACGAGGCGCGGGTGCGGCTGGTGGCCAGCGCGGCGGATGCGCCCGACCGGCTGTATCTCGAGGGCACGGGGGCGTTCGAGTTCGCGCGGACCGCCTCGCGTCTTGTCGAGATGCAGGGCGCGGGCTGGGGCGGCTAAGCCGACGCGACGCACCGGCACCGCCCTGCCGCCGTCATCCCGTGCGGCCCGACTGGATGCGCGGGGTCGCAGCCAGCCATGCGGCGTGACGGCGCATCCAGTCGACGGTCTCGTCGAAAGGCATGGGACGGGCGATGCCGAAGCCCTGCAGGTGCCCGCAGCCCAGTTGCGCCAGCATCGCGCGCTCGCCCGCCGTCTCAACCCCCTCGGCCAGCGTGTCGAGGCCCAGCCGCTCCGCCAGCGACAGGACGGCGGCGACCATGCGCTGCTGGTCGCGGTCCTCGTCCACGCGGGCGACGAAGGAGCGGTCGATCTTGAGCCGCCGCACCGCGAACCGGCGGAGGTTGGCGATCGAGGTGTGGCCGGTGCCGAAGTCGTCGAGGTCGATCCCGCAGCCCATCCCCGCGAGCGCCGCTACGTTGCGCACGATCACGTCGTTGTCGGTCTGCGCTGCCACGGTTTCGAGGATCTCGACCACCAGCCGGTCCGGCGTCAGGTCGAACCGGTCGAGTTCCCAACGCAGCTTGTCGGGCAGGCGGGGATTGCGCAGCTCGTCGGCCGAGAAGTTGACGCCCACCACCGGCACGGCCAGCCCCGCCCGGTCCCACCGGTTGAGCGCCACCATCGCGTGGAACAGCATCACCTCGGACAGACGTTCCGACAGGCCGCAGTCGGCAATGGCGGGCAGGAACTCGGCCGGACCGAGCAGGCCGCGTTCGGGGTGGTGCCAGCGCGCCAGCGCCTCGAACCCGGTCACGGCGCCGGTGTCCGCGCTGATCTGGGGCTGGAAGTGCGGCCGGATCTGGCCTTCGTCCAGCGCCGTTTCCAGCGTTTCGCGCAGCGCGTCCCGGTCGGCGCGGTGCCGGGCCATGTCGGGCTGGAAGGCGCGGATGGCGCCGGCAGGCAGAAGCCCGCCGAACAGGTGACGTAGAGCCGCACGGCATCGACGGACACGGGCTCGGCCACCGCCGCCTGAAGGCGGGCGCAGATCTGGATCGCCGCCTCGAGATCCAGCCGCCGGACGGGTGCCAGCGCGACCGCGAACCCCCCGCCTTCCAGCCGCGCCACCGTATCGCCCGGCCGCAGGACGGACACGAGGCGGTCGGCGGTCCGCTGGATGACCGCCGCCTGCGCCGCCCGCCCGTGCCGGTCGAGCAACACATCGGCGTCGTCGAACTGCAGCACGATGCAGGCGGTCGTCCGCCCCGAAACCGGCGCCTCGCGCAGCGCCTGGTCGAGCGCGGCCAGGACGTGCCGGCGCAGCGCCACCGATTCGCCCGCGACAGGGTCGCGGTCACCGTCGAAGCGGAAGGCGCCCGCCAGCGCGAAGACGAGCGGCAGGCCGAGCGCGGTCAGCAAGAGCGCGCGGTCGCCGCCCAGCCAGTAGGCGGCCAGCGTTGCGGCCGGCAGGAACACCATCAGCTGCGGCCGGCGCAGCCAGCGCGCCACCGTGCGGACCGCGTCGCCGAGCTTCTCTGCGAGGACACGCTGCATCCCTGCCTCCCTGCCGTCAGGGGCAGGGGTAGGCCGCCGCGCTAACCGGAAGGTTAAGGCTCGCCTTCGAGTTGCAGCGATTTGTCCCGATCCGCCCCGCAGCCTGCGGCGCGGACGAGGCCCGCGAAGTCGAACAGCGCCGGGTCGGCGAGATGCGAGGGGCGCGCGTTCATCAGCGCACGGAACATCACCCCCCGCCGGCCGGGGCTGCGCCTTTCCCAGTCGTCCAGCAAGGCCTTGACCTGCATCCGCTGTAACCCCTCCTGCGAGCCGCAGAGGTCGCAGGGGATGATCGGATAGGCCATCGCCCGGGCGAAGGCTTCGCAATCGGCCTCGGCCACGAAGCACAGCGGGCGACAGACGTAGAGATCCCCGTCCTCGTTCAGAAGCCGCGGCGGCATCGCGGCCAGCCGCCCGCCGTGGAACAGGTTCATGAAGAAGGTCTCGAGGATGTCGTCGCGGTGATGCCCGAGGACGACCGAGGTGCAACCTTCCTCGCGCGCGATGCGGTAAAGATTGCCGCGCCGCAGGCGGGAACACAGGGCGCAGTAGGTCCGCCCGGCCGGAACCTTGTCCTTCACGATGGAATAGGTGTCGGCATACTCGATCCGATGCGGCACGCCCATCCTGGAAAGGAACGCGGGCAGGACGCCCGCGGGAAACCCGGGCTGTCCCTGGTCGAGGTTGCAGGCCAGCAGATCGACCGGCAGAAGCCCGCGCCATTTCAGCTCGTGCAGGACGGCGAGCAGGGTGTAGCTGTCCTTGCCGCCCGACAGACACACAAGCCAGCGCCCGCCGGGTTCAGCCATGCCGTAGGTCTCGATCGCGGCGCGCACCTCGCGCACGAGGCGCTTGCGCAGCTTGCGGAACTCCAGCGTCTTCGGTGCCCCGTGGAACAGGGGATGGATGTCCTCGTCGGCGTCGTCGGCGGCCATGCGCGCCCCCCGGGGTAGGCCCTCGCCTTAGGATCGGGGGCGCGGCGTCGTCAAGCCAGGCCGTTCGGGCGGCGGGATCACGCAGACGGGGCTGGGCCGCCGGACGAGGTGACGCGCAGACCGGGGTCGCTGCACCGGTCTGCCCGTTTCCCCGGCATCGGGATCGCGTCCGGGGTCTGACGGCCTTAGCCGGTTCCGGCGTCGTCGTCGGCAGCGCGCGCGATCATCGCGGCCTTCGCCGTCGGGCGCGTCACCCCCGGCCCGTCATCGTCGGGATCGCAGGGCGAATGGCCGCCATATGCCGCCGGCCGACGTTGCATAGGTTGTCCCGCGTGATGCCGAGGCACCGCGACAGCCGCGCGCTGACGCTTGCGCGGGTCGCCGAACAGGCGGCGGACCGCGTCGCCACCCTTGCGACTGCGGGGCCACGGCAGGGCCACGGCGGCGGCGCTCGGCCGATGCGGATCCGCCGGGTTCAGCCCTCGGGGTCGCCGCCCCGCCGCTGCGCGGCGTCATGGGCGGGGTCGGCCCCCGGCACGGGATCATAGCCCGACCCGCCCCAGGGGTGGCAGCGCGCGATCCGGGCCAGCGTCAGGGCGGTGCCCCGCAGTGCGCCGTGGCGTTCCAACGCCTCCAGCGCGTAGGCCGAACAGGTGGGCTGATACCGGCACCCGTGGCCGACCCAGGGACTGAGCAGCAGGCGATACGCCCGCACCGGCAACGCCACGAGGTGCGCGAGGGGGCTCATCCGAGGACCCGAACGGGAGCGGACGGAACTGGGGCTGCCGGACGGGCGCGATGCACCCGATCCAGCGCGGCGCGCAGGTCTGCCAGAAGATCGGCGAAGGGCCGCGCCACCGTCGCGGCGGGGCGGCCGACCAGCACATAATCCCAGCCCGGCCGACCGTGCAGCGGCAGCCCTGCGCGCGCAACAGCACGCAGGCGCCGCTTGGCGCGATTGCGCGTCACGGCGTTGCCGACCTTCTTCGAACAGGTGAAGCCGACGCGCATCGCCGGATCGCCATCGCCGCGGTCGCGTGCCTGCAGCAGAAAGCCTGGCATCGGCGCGCGTGCGGCTGCGGCGGCGCGCAGGAAATCCGCCCGGCGCGCGATGGTGGCGGGGACGGGGGGCACGGGGTGCCCCGGCCGTTCAGGCCGACAGGCGCTTGCGGCCCTTGGCCCGGCGCGCCGCCAGCACCAGCCGGCCGCCCTTGGTGGCCATGCGCGCGCGGAAGCCGTGCCGCCGCTTGCGGACGAGTTTCGAGGGCTGGTACGTGCGCTTCATCGCGGCTCTCCGAACAACACGGCGGTGCGGCCCGGATTCGGGTCCGGCCGCTTCGAAGCCCGTGGATTAGGCGCGCACCGCGCCCAAGTCAACCGGCGGCTGGTGCCCGACCGGCCCGCGGATTGCGGAAATTCCGCCGACCGGACGGCCGCGCCCTGTATCCTGACGCCTGCTTTTGGTAGCAGAACGCAAGGGCGGTCCGCGAGACCCGCCTGCGAGGGAGAGTGCGCTGAATACCCTGTCCGGCCGGTTCCTGCTGCTGACCGTCCTGTTCGTGCTTCTGGCCGAGATCTTGATCTTCCTGCCCTCGGTCGCGCGCTATCGCGAGGACTGGCTGCTCTTGCGGCTGGAGAAGGCGCAGATCGCATCCCTGTCGCTTCTGGCCAGCGACGCGCCGATCGATGCGGCGCTCGAGCGCGAACTTCTGGCGAATGCAGGGGTATTCAACGTGGTGCTGCGGCGCGATGCGGTGCGGCAGCTGGTGCTGTCCTCGCCGCTGCCGGGTCCGGTCGCGGTCACCTATGACCTGCGCGAGGCCAGCCCCTGGGTGCTGGTGCGCGACGCGCTGCTGGCGATGACGGAACGGGGCAACCATGTGATCCGGGTCATCGGCCAGCCGGTGCGCGGCGCGGGCGAGCTGATCGAGATCACGACCGAAAGCGCCCCGCTGCGGCGCGACCTTCTGGATTACGGCCTGCGCATCCTGGTCCTGTCGGCGCTGATCTCGGCCGCCACCGCGATGCTGCTGTTCCTCGCCGTGCAACAGATGATCGTGCAGCCGATCGCGCGCGTCGTGCGGCACATGACCGCCTATGCGGCCGCGCCCGAGGACGCGCGGCGCGTCATCGTGCCCTCGGCCAGCGTGCGCGAGCTGCGCGCCGCGGAAGAGGCGCTGCGCGAGCTGCAGACGCAGCTGACCGGGGCCCTGCGGCAGCGCGAACGGCTGGCGATGTTGGGATCGGCGGTCGCCAAGATCAGCCACGACCTGCGCAACATCCTGACATCGGCGCAGCTGTTCGCCGACCGCATCGGCGCGTCGGGCGACCCGGCGGTGGCCCGAGCGGCGCCGAAGCTGATCGGCTCGATCGCGCGGGCCATCGCGCTGTGCGAATCGACGCTGGCCTTCGGCCGCGCCGAGGAACCGCCGCCGCGGCTGCAGCGCCTTGCCCTGCGCCGGCTGGTGGACGAGGTGCTGGAGGGCGAGGGGCTGGGCGAACCCGCCGGGGCCATCGCCGCCATCCCGGACGTGCCCGCCGGCCTGACGATCCGCGCGGACGGCGAACAGCTTTACCGCGTGCTGTCGAACCTCGTGCGCAACGCCCGCCAGGCAATCGAGGCCACCGGCCGCCCCGGCACGATCGAGATCGGCGCCGGCGAAGACGACGCGGCCTGGTGGATCCGCGTCGGCGACACCGGGCCGGGCTTGCCGCCCAAGGCGCGCGAGAACCTCTTCGCCGCCTTCCAGGGCGGGGCGCGGAAGGGCGGCGCAGGCCTCGGCCTTGCGATCTCGGCCGAACTGGTGCGCGGCCACGGCGGCACGCTGGAGCTCCTCCGGTCGGACGAGGACGGGACCGAATTCCTAATACGCCTGCCGAAGGACGCCCCGGCCGACCCCTGATGCGCCCTTGCATTGCCCCGCCGCCGCCGCTAGAAGCCCTGCCGACGCACCCGTAGCTCAGCTGGATAGAGCACCAGACTACGAATCTGGGGGTCAGGAGTTCGAATCTCTTCGGGTGCGCCATCCTCGACCGGGGTCACGACCCGCGATGCGCGGTAGCGGGCGGCGCCGCGCCTGGTCGGCCCGGCCCGATCCCTCGTGATCGGCACCCTGCACCGCCGAGCAGGGCAACGCAGCCGCGGCCGGCCCGCGCGCAAGACCGCAGTAGCCGCGGCAAGCCTTGCTGCCCCGCAGGCAACGAAACCGCACCGCCAGGCCGCCTGACCGGACCGCCCGAAGGCGCCGCCGGGCCTCAGCCCGGAGCGGTGGTCGCCATCGGGGGGGTCCGCGCGAAGTCGGCCCACCAGGCCGCCAGCCGCGGCGCGGCGGCACGCCAGTCGTGCGCGGCGAAGCGGAAGTCGAGGTAACCGAGCGCGCAGCCCGCGGTGATGGTGCCCAGCGTCACCGGCCCTGCGAGCTCGTCCGCGGCCGCCTCCAGCGCCGCGACCGCGGCGTCGATCTTGCCCATCTGCCCGACAAGCCAGGCATCCCACCGCAGGCGCTCGGGCCGGATGGCCGTTTCATAGCGCGCGAGCAACGCGGCATCGAGCAGCCCGTCGGCGATCGCGTGCAGCCGAAGAACCCGCCAGCGGGCAGGGCCGGGAGACGGCAGGAACTCGGCATCGCCCGCCTCGGCCGCCAGCCATTCGCAGATCGTCCGGCTGTCGGCCAGCACGGTGCCGTCGTCGAGGATCGCCGTTGGCACCTTCCCGAGCGGGTTCGACGCCCCGATTGTCAGGTCGCGCGCGACCGGACTTGCCGCGCTGGGCAGGAGTGTGATCCGGCCCGAAACGCCGAGGTGGCAGGCGCTGGCGGTCACCTTGCGCACATAGGGCGAGGCGGCGGAATGATAAAGCTTCATGCGGCATCTCCCTTGGTGGCGTCCGCGCCGACCCGGCGGGGGACCACATCCTGCCCCCGCGCCGCGATGTGGGCGACGAGGATTTCGCCGGCGCGCGTGACGTGTTCCCACATCAGCCCGGCGGCCCGGTGCCCGTCCCGATCGGCCAGGGCGCGCAGGATGCGGCGGTGGTCGTCGTGCGACCGCAGGATGATCCCGTGGTCCTCCCACAGGATCACCCGGTCCGATGCCAGCGGCACGTTGCGGGTGCGACCCACGAACTCGGCCACCCAGGGGTTGCCGCCGGCGGCTATGATGGCTTCGTGGAACTCGACGTTCATCCGCCGGTAGTCCGGCAGATCCGACGGGTCCAGCCGACCCTTGCCGAGGATCGCCTCGCCCCGCGTCACGCAGGCGGCAAGCCGAGCCAGCGCCGCCGGCGGCAGGCCCCGTTCGGCAGCGCGGCGACAGGCCAAAGCCTCCAGCGTGGCGCGCACCTCGAAAGCGGCGCGCACGTCGTCGAGATCGAAGGCGCGCACCGCATAGCCCCGGTTGACCTCGTAGGTCACCAAGCCGTCGCGCGCCAGTTCCGCCAGCGCGGTGCGCAACGGTGTGCGCGACACCCCGAGCGCCTGCGCCAGCGCATCCTGCCGCAGCACCGCACCAGGCGGAAAGGTGCCTTCTAGGATGCGCTCGCGCAGCGCATCCGCGACCGCCTGGGTCGAGGTGCCGTGACCGCCGGTTCCGGGCGGGAGTTCGGACATGCGTTTCGTGTCGCCTCCGCAGGATTGGATGCAAAACCAAGTTACAGGCGCGAATAATGTTTGACAAGGCCGCGTGATTCCAGACATTGGATACAAAATTGATCGTGGAAGGGGCGCCATGGGCGGCGCATCGGCAGCGCGGCGGGCGCTGGTCACGGGCGCCTGCGGCGGCATCGGCACTGCCGTCGCGTGGCGGCTGGCAGCCGACGGACTGGCGGTTGTGGCAGCCGACCTCGACGGCGATGCCGCCGCCGCACTTGCCGCAACGCTGCCCGGGGCAGGCCACGCGGGGCTTGCCTGCAACGTCGCCGACGAAGGCTCGGTCACCGCCGCCTTTGCGCAGGCCACGGGAACGGCTGGCGGAATCGACGTTCTGGTAACTGCCGCAGGGCTGCTGCGCCTGCGAGCCGACGGCACCCGCCCGCCTCTTGCCGAAACCACCCTTGCCGACTGGGAGGAACACCATGCGGTGAACGCGCGCGGCACGTTCCTGTGCATCCGCGCCTACCTTCGGCAGTGGCAGGGCGGCGCGCGGCCCTTGGCAGGACGCATCGTCACCTTCGGGTCGGTGGCCGCACAGCTCGGCGGCTACCGGGCCTCGTCCGCCTACATCGGATCCAAGGGGTCGGTCATGGCGCTGACCAAGGCCGCGGCGCGCGAGGCCGCCCCGCTTGGCGTCACCGCGAACGCGGTCGCCCCCGGCCTGATCGACACCGCCATGCTGCGCCTGTCGATGGCTGACGGAGAGGAAGGCGAGGTTTCCGGGGCCATCCCGCTCGGCCGCATCGGAACGCCGGTCGACGTGGCCGGCGCGGTGTCCTTTCTTGTCGGCCCAGATGCGGCCTACCTGACCGGGGGCGTCCTCGACGTCAACGGCGGCTACCGGATGGCGTGACGATGGCCCCGCTCGCCCGGCTGTCGAACCTTCTGCTGGAAATCGCCGGGGCGCTGCTGCTGGTGATGATGGTCCACGTCTGTGCCGACGTCGGGATGAAAAACTTCTTCCGGCAGCCGATCCAGGGCACGCTGGAGATCGTGTCCTACTACTACATGGTCGGCGCGGTGTTCCTGCCCGTGGCCTTCGTCGAGCTGACCCGCGGCGCGGTGTCGGTCGATCTCTTCTTCAACATGATGCCACGCCCGGCGCAGGTGGCGTGCATGTTCCTCGTCCTCGTGGTCTGTGCGGTCGCCTACGGACTGGTCGCCAAGATCACCTGGGGCGACGCGCTGCGCGGCTATGCGCGGGGCGAGGTCGTGATGGGCCCGATCAGCGTCGTCATCTGGCCGTCGCGCTTCGTGCTGCCGGGCAGCTTCGCGCTTGGCGCCTTCGTTTGCGCTGTCCACGCGGTGGGGCTGGTCGTCAGCCGCCGGGCGCGCGCGGCGCTGCTGGCGGGCCAGGCCGACGGGGGGACCGTCTGATGGACCGGCTGGAAATCGGTTTCGCCGGCATCGCCGGCGTCCTCGCGCTGATCGCGCTGCGCGTTCCGATCGGGCTGGTCCTCGTCATCGTGTCCTTCGCGGGCGTCTGGGCTACGGTCAACTTCAACGCCGCCTGGGGCATCGTCCGCGCGATCCCGTTCCAGTTCATTGCCAGCTGGTCTTTCAGCGCGGTGCCGATGTTCCTCCTGATGGGCTTCAACGCGAGCCACGCGGGCCTTACCGACGGCATGTTCGCCGCCATGCGCATCTTGCTGCGCCGGGTGCCGGGCGGCCTTGCCTGCGCGACCGTCGGCGCCTCGGCCCTGTTCGCCGCATCCTCGGGGTCGTCGGTCGCCACCGCCGCCGCGGTGTCGCGCATCGCTGTGCCCGAGATGCTGAAGGCCGGCTATGACAAGGCGCTGGCGACCGGATCGGTCGCGGCCTCGGGCACGCTCGGCTCGCTGATCCCGCCGTCCATCCTCATGGTCCTTTACGGGGTATTCACCCAGACCTCGGTCGGCGCGCTGTTCCTCGCGGGGTTCATCCCCGGCGTCGTGTCCGCGCTCATCTACATGGCCATGATCATGCTGCGCGCGCGGCTGACCCCTTCGCTCGCCCCGCCCGCGCGCGAGGCCCCCGCATCGGGCGAGCTTGTGGCGGCCATGCGCGAGATCTGGCCGCTGCCGGTTCTGGTCCTCGGCGTTCTGGGCGGCATCTTCGCCGGGATCATGACCCCGACCGAGGCCGGCGCGGTCGGCGCCGCAATCGCCTTTGCCATCGCCGGGGCGCGCGGGCGGCTGAGCCTCGGCATGGTCCGCGCATCGCTGAAGGACGCGGCGGCGGGGACCAGCGTGATCTTCGTCGTCGCCATGGGCGCGTCGATGTTCACCTCGTTCATGGGCCTGTCAGGCGTTCCGCGCGTGGTCGCCGACGCAATGCATTCGTGATGTCCTTCGCCTTCGGCGACTTCATGATGAACGAAAAGGTCGGCTACGACGACTGGCGCAAGAACGGCGTCATCTTCGGCGGCAGCTACTCCACCCCCATCTACTGGTTCATCTGCCGCACGGAGGTCC
>CALIZF010000044.1 GCA_938028765.1 uncultured Paracoccaceae bacterium | reverse complement strand
GATCTGGTCGTAGGCCTTGAACTCGCCGAAATACTTCGTGATCGCCGCCGTCAGCGTCGTCTTGCCGTGATCGACGTGCCCGATCGTCCCGATGTTCACATGCGGTTTCGTCCGTTCGAACTTTGCCTTCGCCATGGCGGCATCCTGCGGTTGGGGGGCCGCGATCCGCGCAGGCCCGATTCAGCACCGCGCGGCATGTATCGGCGCGATTGGCGGAAATCAAGCGGCCGGGGCGGCTGTCCGCGGGTCAGGCACCGGGCCGCCGCAGGGGGCGGAGGGTCGCGGGCGATGTGGCCGCCGGCGGCAGCGGCGCGGCCGTCATCGCATCGGAAGCGGCGTCGGGCGGCGGCGGTTCGGGGAACCACTGGGGGTTCTCGAGCAGCCATTTCTCGACCTCGAGGGCGGCGTTGAACGCCAGCGCCTCGATCTGCTGCTCGCGCGTCTTGAAGAGGCCCGATCCGAGTGCGGTTTCCCCCGACAGGCTTTCGAACACGGTCAACTGCTTTGGCGTGTCGTTGACCTTGCCGCCCTTCTCGTCGTCCCAGAGCGTGGCCGACAGGATCAGCACCGACCGCGGCGTGGCGACCAGCGGCACGCCGGGCGGGGCAAGCGCATAGCCGTCCACATGCAGGCCGAAGTGGTACCACTTCGTCCCTTCGTTGCGGCCGAAGCGGTCCTCGAAGGCCTTCTTGAGCGCTGCCGTCCATTCCTCGGCGGTCGCCTCGCGCGAGATGGGCGAGACGGTGGGCTTGTCGGCGACGACCACCACATGGCCAAGCTGCATCGCGCCGAGGCGGGCGGGAAACTCGCCGATCGGCTGGCGCGGCGGGGCGCAGCCGGCGGCGAGGGCCAGGGCGATCAGGGCGGCGGCAAGGCGCATCGGCAGGGCTCCGTCGGGGCCCTGTCCCCTTATCGGATGGGGCGGCCTGCCGCAACGCCGCACGCTTGCGGCCCGCGGGGGCCCGCCTATCTGCCATCAAAACGTGAGGCGTCTGATGCCGCTCGACACCGAACCGCTGCCGCCGCGCGCGACGCTGGCCCCGGGGCCGATGGGGGTGCTGGCGACCTTCGCCGCGGCCCGGCGCAACGTTTTGTCGATGGTGCCCGAGGCGTCGTTGCACCGGCCCGTGGTCTCGGGCAGCTTCCCGCGCCGCTGGCACATGCTGACCGATCCGGCTGCGCTGCGCCGCGTGCTGCGTGAACGGGTGGAGGACTATCCGAAATCCGTCGTGACCAAGCTGGTCCTGCAGCCCGGCGTCGGGAACGGGCTCTTCGTCGCCGAGGGTGCGGACTGGCTGTGGCAGCGCCGCGCCGCCGCCCCCGCGTTCGCGGCCCGCAACATCGCGGCACTGGCCCCGGTGATGTCGGCCGCGGCCGGACGTGCCGCCGACCGAATCGCGGCGGTCGCGGGCCGGCGCGCCTTCGACGCCTTCGCCGAGATGGTGACGGCGACCTTCGAGGTGATCGCGGATGTCACCGTGTCGGGGGCGGGGTTCGACCGCGACGCAACGCACCGCGCGATCGAGCGCTACATCGACGAGGTGGCACGGGTGTCGCTGCTCGATATCCTCGGGTTTCCGCCCTGGGTGCCGCGGCCCGAACGCGCCTTCGCCGCGCGGACCGTGCGGGCGATGAAGGCGGGCGCGGATGCGGCCATCGCGGCGCGCCTCGCGGCCGGTCCGCGCCCGGTGCCCGACCTTCTCGACCTGATGGCGGCGGCGCGCGATCCGCAGACCGGCCGCAGGATGTCGCCTGCGGAACTGCGCGACAACATCCTGACCTTCATCGTCGCGGGGCACGAGACGACGGCGCTGACGCTCGCCTGGGCGCTGTGGCTGCTGGCGACGCACCCGGATGCGCAGGACCGCGCCCGGGCCGAGGTTCGGGCGGTTGCGGGCGACGGTCCCGTGGGGGCGGAGCGGGCGGCGGCGATGCCCTTCCTGCGCGCGGTGATCGACGAGGCGCTGCGCCTCTACCCGCCGGCGGGGTTCCTCGCGCGCACCGCGCGCGCCGCCGACGAGCTGGCCGGCGCGCGCGTGCTGGCGGGCGACACGGTCATGCTGCCGGTCTATGCGCTGCACCGCCACCGCCGGCTGTGGGACGCCCCCGATGCCTTCAAGCCCGAACGGTTCCTCGGCCCGCCGCCCGACCGGTTCGCCTATCTGCCCTTCGGCGACGGACCCCGCATCTGCATCGGCGCGGCCTTCGCGGTGCAGGAGGCGCTGATCATCCTGGCCACGATCCTGCAGCGGGTGCGCCTGGCGGCGGTGCCGGGGCGCGCGCCCCGGCCGGTGATGATCCTGACCCTGCGTCCCGAAGGCGGCGTATGGCTGACCGCGGAACCGGCCTCCTGATCAGGCCGCCCCGTCGCCGTCCCGGTCTCGGGGGGCGCGGATCGCCGCGAAGGCGCCGGGCCGGCGCAGCCCGAGGCCGGCCTCGGGTGTTGCCACAAGCCGCGGCGCAGGGCCGAACACCGGCCGCGCCACAGGGGCGATCATGCCGGCGCGGCGGGCGGCGTCGTCCATCGGATCGGGGCCGGGCAGCGTGACAGGTTCGGCCGCCGCCGGCGCGGCCGCGGGGGACGCGCCCGGGGCGTGTGCCGGGGCCGGCTCGTCCGCCGGCGCAGCGACCGGGCCAACCACGGGCGGCGAGGCTGCCGCCGCCACGGCGCGGCGGAAGACCAGCATGTGCTGGAACGTCGTCTGCCGGCCGGTCAGGCCCACGCGCTCCTCGCAGGGCAGGCTGTCGGCGCGCAGGTATTCCCACCCTTCGCCGCCCAGCCGATTCATCAGCTGCGTCAACGCCAGGGCAAAGCGGTCGGCCGTGGTCCTTGCGCCCTTCGCCTTCTCGCCGCGCGCAGGCGCGGGCACCACCTTGTATTCGTAGCGTTCCATCCCGGCCTCGGCGGTTTGACTGCGCAACTATGCGCGATCGCCCTGCCTTTGCAAAGGAATCTCGGCATCGGCAGGGCACGGGCGGGACGACCGCAGGGCAGCCGGGCGCCGGGCGCGGCATCCGCCGCGGACCCGCAGTGCAGGAGCGGCTTCCCGCAGCCTACCCCGACGGCGCGCCGACGCCGCGGGTTCGTCACAGGCCCAGCTTGCGCAGCACCAGGTCGTTGACGGCCGCCGGGTTTGCCTTGCCGCCGGTGGCCTTCATCACCTGGCCGACGAACCATCCCGCCAGCTTCGCGTTCGCGCGCGCCTTTTCGGCCTGGGCAGGGTTCGCGGCGATCACCGCATCCACCGCCGCCTCGATCGCGCCGGTGTCGGTCACCTGCTCCATCCCGCGCGCCTTCACGATCGCGGCCGGGTCGCCGCCCTCGGTATAGACGATCTCGAACAGGTCTTTGGCGATCTTGCCGGAAATCGTTCCGGCAGAGATCAGGTCGAGGATCGCGCCCAGCTGTGCGGGCGAAACCGGGCAGTCGGCGATGTCGCGTCCGTCCTTCTTCAGCCGCCCGAACAGGTCGTTGATGACCCAGTTCGCGGCCTGCTTGCCGTCGCGGCCCTGCGCCACCGCCTCGAAATAGACCGCGTTCTCCTTCTCGGCGGTCAGCACGCCGGCGTCGTAGTCGGACAGGCCGTAATCGGCCATGTAGCGCGCCTTGCGGGCGTCGGGCAGTTCCGGCATCGCGGCCGCGATGGCATCGACCCAGGCCTGATCGAGTTCCAGCGGCAGAAGGTCGGGGTCGGGAAAGTAGCGGTAGTCGTGCGCCTCTTCCTTCGACCGCATCGACCGCGTCTCGCCCTTGTCGGGATCGTAGAGGCGGGTTTCCTGCTCGACCGTCCCGCCGTCCTCGAGGACGGCGATCTGCCGGCGCGCCTCATACTCGATCGCGGCTTGGATGAAGCGCATCGAGTTCATGTTCTTGATCTCGCAGCGCGTCCCGAGCGCGCCCTTGTCGCCGGCCAGCCACGCCTCGTAGGCGCCCGGCCGGCAGACCGAGACGTTCACGTCCGCCCGCAGGTTGCCGTTCTGCATGTTGCCGTCGCAGGTTCCAAGGTAGCGCAGGATCTGGCGCAGCTTGGCAAGATAGGCCGCCGCTTCCTCGGGCCCGCGGATGTCGGGGCGGCTCACGATCTCCATCAGCGCCACACCAGTGCGGTTCAGGTCCACGAAGGACAGGTTCGGGTCGAGGTCGTGGATCGACTTGCCCGCGTCCTGTTCGAGGTGGATGCGCTCGATCCGCACGCGGCGGGCCACACCCGGGCCCATTTCGACCAGCACCTCGCCCTCGCCGACAAGGGGGTGATAGAGCTGGCTGATCTGATAGCCCTGCGGCAGGTCGGGATAGAAGTAGTTCTTGCGGTCGAAGGCCGAGTAGAGGTTGATCCGCGCCTTCAGCCCAAGGCCGGTGCGCACCGCCTGTTCCACGCAGAACGCGTTGATGACCGGCAGCATTCCCGGCATCGCGGCATCGACGAAGCTGACGTTCGCGTTCGGCTCGGCGCCGACGGCGGTCGAGGCGCCGGAAAACAGCTTGGCCTCGCTCGACACCTGGGCGTGCACCTCCATCCCGATCACGATTTCCCAGTCCGACCGGGCGCCGGCGATGATCCGGGGTTCGGGGGTGCGGAAGTGCTGCGTCATGCGGGGCCGCCTTTCTTCAGCCCCGTGCTCTAGGCGAGGGCGCGCCGGCCCGCAAGCCGCCGGCGCGGCAGGCCCCCCTTCCCCCCCCCGCACCGGCCGATCTGTGCCGGCGAGCGCAGATCGTCGCTGCGGCGCGGCAGGCGTGCGGAAATCCGCCGATATGGGGGCGAATCACGCGCGGAGGCCTGCCGATCACGACTGCGTCAGGTTGCTTAACGCGGTTTCTTTGCGCGACGGTCCGGCGCCGGCCGGGGGGCCGGGGCTGCCAGATGGACGGACATGAGACGGATTGCGCGAACGCTGGTTGCGGCGATGCTCGGGCTGCTGCCCGCCGCCTGCATGACGGTGCCGGCGAACCGGGCGGCTGTGCCCGTGATGCGGTGGGATCACCACCCCGAAGCGCAGATCTGGACCGCGCGCGCCTTGCAGGAGGCCGAGGAATACGACACGCAGCTTGCGAGCCTTGTGCCGCACGACATCGACATCTGGTGCCCCGGCTATCGCAACGCGAGCATGGCCGACCGGCGCGCCTTCTGGGTGGGGATCCTCTCGGCCCTGGCCAAGCACGAAAGCACATGGAACCCGCGCGCCGCGGGCGGAGGCGGCCTGTGGATCGGTCTGACCCAGATCAGCCCGCGGTCGGCGCGCTGGTTCGGCTGCGAGGCCGATTCGGTGTCCGAACTGCAGGACGGAGCAGCGAACCTGTCCTGCGCGCTGAAGATCGCCTCGGTTCAGGTCCCGAAGGACAACATGGTGGCCGGGAATGGGCGCGAGGGCCTGGGGCGGGATTGGGCGCCGTTCCGCTCGGCTGCGAAAAGGGCCGAGATGGCGGCATGGACGCGCGCGCAGGCGTACTGCGCGCCTAGACAGGCCGCGCTTTCGGTCGCCACCATGTCGGTGTTCGCGTTGCGGCAAGCAGACTGACCGCCGGCGCCCCGCGCCCGCCGAGCGACAGCACCGCATCGCGCAGGACCGCGATCCCGTCTTCCGACCGCGCCGGCAGCCGTGCGCCCGCGACCGGACGGCCGACCGTCACGCGGAAGGGCTGGCGGTCCTTGTTCAGCGTCTCGTGGAACAGGGTGATGTCCCGCAACGTGGGGTGGATCAGGTCGAACAGGTAGAACAGCGCCGAGTTCCGTGCCCGGATGTGCAGCGGGATCACAGGAAGGTCGTATTTCCGCGCCAGCATCGCGGCCGAGGCCATCCAGGGCCGCTCGTGCAGCTTCAGACCCCGCCGCTGCGCCAGCCGGCCCGACGGGAAGATCACGCCCATCCGGCCCGCCTCGATCGCCGCGCGGGTGATCGCCATCGTCTCGCGCGTCTTGGCCAGCGTCCGCTTCTCGGGCCGCCATTCAACCGGCACGACGATGTCGGCCATCTGCGGCAGAACGCGAAGGATGTCGCGATTGGCATAGACCCAGAGGTCGGGGCGCAGCGGCGCGATCAGGTGCCACAGCACCAGCCCGTCCGCGATCCCCGTCGGGTGGTTGCAGACGATCAGGCCGGGGCCGGTGCACGGCAGATGCTCCAGCCCCTCGACCGCCACGTCGCGCGCAATCAGACCGGCCACCGCATCCATGATCGCGGGCGCGGGCAGGTCCCGGAGGGTTTCGGCCACCGCCACCGTCCGCGCATAGCCGAGCATGCGCATCAGCACGCGCAGGGCCAGCCGATGGAGCGGCCGGCCCGTGAACAGCCAGGGCGCCCGTTCGGCGATCAGCGGGTCGAGTCGCTCGCGCATCCCCACATCTTCACAGGGCGCAGTGACAGTCGGGTGACGGTTCGCGGACGGTCCTGATTGGCCACCCGGTCGTTGCAAGTTCCCGCCAATGCCCTAGGTCGCGAGGGTGACGAAATGGAACCGGGAAGTCTGGCCTTGCGTGCACTGTTCGTTTTGGGTGTCGTCTCCCTGCTCGCCCTGCCGGCGCCGCTTGCGGCGCACGGGGGCGGCTGCCGGAAATCCTCGCCGCCCGGCCAGTGCTGTCACATGGACAACAGCACCGGGCTTGTGCACTGCCACTAGCTTAGCATCCGTCCGACCATCTCGCCCAGATCGCGCGACAGGCCCGGGGCGGCGGCGATCCGAACAAGCTCGCCCCGGATCAGCGCCTGGCGGTCGGCGTCGTAGCGCGCCCAGGTCTCGAAGGCCGTGGACATCCGCGCGGCCGTCTGCGGGTTCAACGGATCGAGCCGGATCAGCCAGTCGGCGACGAAGCGGTAGCCCGCCCCGCTCGCGTGGTGGAACCCGGCGTGGTTGCCGGCCAGCGCGCCGATCACGGCGCGGAAGCGGTTGGGGTTCTTCCAGTCGAAATCGGGGTGGCGCGTCAGCCGTTCGGCCACCGGCACGGCGCGGTCGGGATCGGCGTGGGCGATCTGGAGGGCGAACCATTTGTCCATCACCAGTCGGTCGTGCCGCCATTGCCGCTCGAACGCCTCGACTGCGTCGTGCGCCGCGCCCGCCTCGATCAGGCAGGCGAGCGCGCCGGTCTGGTCGGTCATGTTGTCGGCCGCGGCGAAGGCGCGCGCGGCCCGCGCCCCGCCGTCGAGCCGCGTCATCAGCCCGAGCACCGCGAGCCGCAGCGCCCGGGCGCCTGCCGCGCGCGGTTCGGGGCTGTAGGGGCCGGGCACCGCCAGCGCGTCGTAGGTCGCGGGCAGATGCGGGCCGAGATGGCGGGCCAGCGCATCGGCGAGCCGCCGCCGGGCGGCATGGATGCGCGCGGGGTCCGGCACCAGGCCCGCGTCGTGCAGGGTCTGGGCCATGTCGTCCTCGCCGGGCAGGCGCAGGCAGAGGGCGCGGAACGCAGGATCGAGCGTCTCGTCCCGCAACAGGCGTTCGAGCGCCGCCAGCCAGTCCGGCCCCGGTGCTGCGTTGTCGGTGATCATCCGCGCCAGCACCGCCTTCGCCAGCGCCCGGCCGGCCTCCCAACGGTTGAAGGTGTCGGTGTCGTGCGCGAGCAGGAAGGCGCGTTCGGCATCCGTCCGGTCGTGCTCGAGGATCACAGGCGCCGAGAAGCCCCGCAGGATCGAGGGCACGGGCCGGGCCGCCAGCCCTTTCCACACGAAGGTCTGCCGCGTCTGCCGCAGCTCGAGGATGGTCGTCGGCACGACCTCGTCGCCGTTGGGGTTGAGAAGGCCGACGGCAACGGGAATGTGCAGCGGCGCCTTCTGCGGCTGGCCGGGTGTCGGGGGCGTGTGCTGTTCGAGCGTCAGTGCGTAGCGTCCGGGCGACCAGTCCTCGGTGACGCGGACGCGGGGGGTGCCGGCCTGGGAATACCACAGGCGGAACTGCGACAGATCGCGGCCCGTCGCGTCCTCGAACGCGCGCAGCCAGTCCTCGATCGTGCAGGCCTGCCCGTCGTGCCGGTCGAAGTAGAGCGCCACCGCGCGGTCGTAGCCCTCCGCCCCCACCAGGCGACGCAGCATTCCGATCAGCTCGGCCCCCTTCTCGTAGACGGTGGCGGTGTAGAAGTTGTTGATCTCGACAAAGCTCTCGGGTCGCACGGGATGCGACAGGGGCCCTGCGTCCTCGCGGAACTGACGCGCGCGCAGGGCCAGCACGTCCTCGATCCGCTTCACCGCGTGGCTGCGGGTGTCGCCGGTGAACTGCTGGTCGCGGAAGACGGTCAGCCCTTCCTTCAGGCACAGCTGGAACCAGTCGCGGCAGGTGATCCGGTTGCCGGTCCAGTTGTGGAAGTATTCGTGCGCCACGATCGCCTCGATCCGCGCGAAGTCGTCGTCGGTCGCGGTCGCGGGGCTGGCAAGGACATAGCGGGCGTTGAAGATGTTCAGCCCCTTGTTCTCCATCGCGCCCATGTTGAAGTCGTCCACCGCGACGATGTTGAACACGTCGAGGTCGTATTCGCGCCCGTAGACCTCCTCGTCCCATCGCATCGACCGCTTCAGGCTGTCCATCGCCCAGCCGCAGCGTCCCTCGTCGCCCGGCCGGACCCAGATGGCAAGATCCACCGCTCGGCCCGACCGGGTGACGAAGCGGTCGCGCACCGCGGCAAGATCGCCCGCGACAAGGGCGAAGAGATAGGCGGGTTTGGGCCAGGGATCTTGCCACTCTGCCCAGCCGGGGCCGGACGCGACCGGGTTGCCGTTCGACAGCAGGACGGGCAGGTCCGCCTCGATCCGCACCCGGAAGGGCGCCATCACGTCGGGCCGGTCGGGGTAGAAGGTGATCCTGCGGAACCCCTCCGCCTCGCACTGCGTGCAGTAGAGCCCGCGCGAGATGTAGAGGCCCTCGAGCGCGGTATTCGCCGCCGGCGCGATCTCGACCTCGGTTTCGAGCGTGAAGGGGCCGTCGGGCAGCAGGGCCGCGGGCACGGTCAGGCCGGTTTCGTCGGGCGTCAGGTCCAGCACGCGCCGGTCGATCGCGGCACGGAGCAGCCGCGGTCCCTCGCCGTCCAGCCGGAGGTCGGTGCGCGGACCGCGCGGGGCGAAGCCGACCCGGGCGGTCACGCGCGTGCGGTCGGGGTCCAGTCGGAACGTCAGCGCGACGCCCGTGACGGCGAAGGGAAAGGGTCGGTAATCGGCCAGAAAGATGGGCTGCGGGCTGCCGTCGTGCATGGGAACCTCCTGCACGCCCAGGTGTAAGGCCGTGCGCGGCGGCTGCAACCCCCGCGCTTCGGGGCGCGGCGGGCGCGACGCGGGAACCTCCCGCATCCGCGGGCGACGCATCGCGAACCCTGTCCGCCTTGCCGACGCCCCCGAGCGCGCGCAACCGGGCATCGGCGCGGCCTCGTCCGCGGCGCACCACCGCCCGCCCCGCCCCTGCGATCGCTGCGTCATCTTGCCCCGAATACCCACGCAACCCTCCGCCCGGGCCCGGCGCCGTGCCATCGTCCGGCTTTCCACCGCGCGCGGCTGTGCTAGATATTGTTCCATGAATGTTCTTGTCTGGTTCAAGCGCGACCTTCGGGTGGCCGATCACCCCGCCCTGACCCGCGCGGCGGCCCTCGGGCGCGTCCTGCCGCTCTACATCGTCGAGCCGGACTATTGGCGCCTGCCCGACACGGCCGCGCGGCAATGGGCCTTTACCGCCGAATGCCTTGCCGACCTTCGCGCCGATCTCGACCGGCTCGGCGCACCCCTGGTGGTGCGGACGGGCGATGCGGTCGAGGTCATCGCGCGGCTGGCGCGGGCGCACCGGATCGGCCGCATCGTCAGCCACGAAGAGACCGGCAACCTCTGGACCTACGCCCGCGACCGCCGCGTGGCCGCCTGGGCGCGGGCGTCCGGCGTGCCCTGGGAGGAACTGCCGCAGGCGGGCGTGGTGCGCAGGCTGAAGGGGCGCGACGGCTGGGCGGCCCGGCGCGACGCCTTCATGGCGGCCCCGCCAGTCCCGGCGCCTGCCGCGCTGGACCCCGTGCCGGGGGTCGAGCCCGGGCCGATCCCGACCGCCCGCGCCCTGCGGCTGGCCGACGACCGCTGCCCGCACCGGCAGCCGGGCGGACGGGGGCAGGGGCTTCTGCTGCTGGACAGCTTCCTTGCGCAGCGGGGCGAGGGGTATCGCGCCGGCATGGCCTCGCCCGTCACGGGCGAACGCGCCTGTTCGCGCCTGTCGCCGCACCTCGCGCTCGGCACGCTGTCGGCGCGCGAGGCGGCGCAGGCGGCAGCGGCGCGGGCGGCGGCGCGGCCGGGTGGTCTGTGGTCCGGCGCGCTGAAAAGCTTCGCGGCGCGCCTCGCCTGGCGCGACCACTTCATGCAGAAGCTGGAGGACGAGCCTGCGATCGAGACGCGCTGCCTGCACCCCGCGACCGAGGCGCTGCGCCCGCGCGAGCCGGACGCGGCGCGGCTGGCCGCCTGGGCGCAAGGCGAGACCGGTGTGCCTTTCGTCGATGCCTGCATGCGCTATCTGGATGCAACGGGGTGGCTCAACTTCCGCATGCGGGCGATGCTGGTGTCGTTCGCGTCCTACCACCTCTGGCTCGACTGGCGGGCGACCGGGCCGGTGCTGGCGCGGCGGTTCACCGACTACGAACCCGGCATCCATTGGCCGCAAGTGCAGATGCAGTCGGGCACCACAGGGATCAACACGATCCGCCTCTACAATCCGGTGAAGCAGGGGATGGAGCACGATCCCGCGGGCGCCTTCACCCGCCGGTGGGTGCCCGAGCTTGCCCCGGTGCCCGACGCCTTCCTGCACCAGCCCTGGCTGTGGCCGGGCGCGCCCGGCTTCCTCGGCCGCGCCTACCCCGAGCCGGTGGTGGACCTCGCCGCTGCGGCCCGCGCGGCGAAGGCGGCGGTCTTTGCGCTGCGCGCCCGCGCGGGCTTCCGCGAGGCCGCGGCTGCCGTGGCCGACCGCCACGCCAGCCGCAAGGATCCGCAGGGCCGTTTCGTGAACGACCGCATGCCCCGCCGCCGCCCGCGCGCCCGGCGCGCGCCCGCGGCGCAGCTGATGCTGGACCTGTGACGCCATGCCGAAGATGCGCCGGAAGGCGGACCTGCCCACCCGGACCTGCGCCGCCTGCGGCCGGCCCTTCGCCTGGCGGAAGAAGTGGGCGAAGGTCTGGAACGAGGTGCGCTACTGTTCCGACCGTTGCCGCGCCGACGGGCGGCGGCATAAGTCCGGCACCGTGCCCTGATCGGGACGCGTGTTGCATATCGGAAACTCGTTCCCTAATCCGTGCCGCGCCGCTTCGGAAAGTGAGTCATGTCATGCGGGAACGGATGGATCGGGCCGGGCTTGCCGTGGATCCTGTGCTGGCCGATTTCGTGGAGGGCGAGGCGCTTCCGGGCACGGGCCTTGCGCCCGGCGCGTTCTGGGCCGGGTTCTCGGCCCTGCTGCACGACCTCGCCCCGAAGAACCGCGCCCTTCTGGACCGGCGGGACGCGCTGCAGGCGCAGATCGACGCCTGGCACCGCGCCCGGCGCAACCAGACCCACGATCCGGCCGCCTACCGCGCCTTCCTGGAAGAGATCGGCTATCTTCTTCCCGAGGGCGACGACTTCACGATCGAGACCGCGAACGTCGATCCCGAGATCGCGACCGTCGCCGGGCCGCAGCTGGTGGTGCCGATCACCAACGCCCGTTATGCGCTGAATGCGGCGAACGCCCGCTGGGGCAGCCTCTATGATGCGCTCTACGGCACCGATGCGATGGGGTCGCCCCCGCCGCCCGGCGGCTACGACCGCGGCCGGGGCGCGCGGGTGGTGGCGCGCGCCCGGGTCTTTCTCGACGAGGCCTTTCCGGTCCGCGGCACCAGCCACGCCGACGCGCGGCGCTATCATGTCCAGGGCGGGCAGCTCCTGGTGGACGACCACCCGCTCGAACAGCCGGGCAAGTTCGCGGGCTGGATCGGGAACCCCAGGGCGCCCGACTCGGTCCTGCTGGTGAACAACGGCCTGCACGTCGAACTGGTGTTCGACCGTGCCCACCCGATCGGCGCGCGCGACCAGGCGCTGCTCGCCGACGTGCGGCTGGAAAGCGCGCTGACCGCGATCATGGATTGCGAGGATTCGGTCGCTTGCGTCGATGCCGAGGACAAGGTGGGGGCCTATCGCAACTGGCTGGGCCTGATGCGGGGCGACCTGACGGCGACGTTCGAGAAGGGCGGGCGCAGCATCCTGCGGCGCATGGCGGAAGACAGGGTATTCACCGCGCCCGACGGCAGCCCCAGAACGGTGCGGGGGCGGGCGCTGATGTGGGTGCGCAACGTCGGCCACCTGATGACCACGCCCGCGATCCGCCTCCGCGACGGGACCGAGGCCCCCGAGGGGCTGATGGACGCTATGCTGACCGTGCTGATCGCGCTGCACGACCTCAAGAAGCCCGAGGGGCCGCGCAACTCCGCCACCGGATCGGTGTATGTCGTGAAGCCGAAGATGCACGGGCCCGACGAGGTCGCCTTCGCGGTCGAGACCTTCGACCGGGTCGAGGACGTGCTGGCCCTGCCGCGCAACACGGTCAAGCTAGGCGTCATGGACGAGGAACGGCGCACATCGGCCAACCTCAAGCAGTGCATTCGCGCGGCCAGGGCGCGGATCGCCTTCATCAATACCGGTTTCCTCGACCGGACGGGGGACGAAATCCACACCTCGATGGAGGCGGGGCCTTTCAGCCGCAAGGAGTTCATCAAGCGCAAGCCCTGGTTCCGCGCCTACGAGGACCGCAACGTGGACATCGGCCTCGAATGCGGGCTGTCCGGGCGGGCGCAGATCGGCAAGGGCATGTGGGCGGCCCCCGATCTGATGGCGGCGATGCTCGACCAGAAGATCGAGCATCCGCGCGCCGGCGCCAACACCGCCTGGGTGCCCAGCCCGACGGCGGCGACGCTGCATGCGCTGCATTACCACCGGGTCGATGTGTTCGCGGTGCAGCGGCGGCTGAAGGCGGGCGGGCGGCGCGCGCATCTCGAGGCGCTGCTGGAAATCCCGCTGGCCGCCTACCGCAAGTGGACCCCCGCGCAGGTGATGGCCGAGGTCGAGAACAACTGCCAGGGCATCCTCGGGTATGTCGTCCGCTGGGTCGATCAGGGGATCGGCTGTTCCAAGGTGCCGGACATTCACGACGTGGGCCTGATGGAGGATCGCGCGACCTGCCGCATCTCGTCACAGGCGCTGGCGAATTGGCTGCACCACGGCGTCGTCGGGCGCGAGGCGGTCGAGGACGCGATGCGCCGCATGGCGGCGGTGGTGGACCGGCAGAACGCGGGCGACCCGGCCTATCGGCCGATGGCGCCGGGGTTCGACGGGCCGGCGTTTCGCGCCGCCATGGCGCTGGTGTTCGAGGGGCGCAACCAGCCCTCGGGCTATACCGAACCCATCCTGCACGCGCACCGGGCCCTGGCGAAGGCGGCCGGCGCGACATCCGCGCGCGGCGCCTGACCGCGCGCCGCGCTTGCGTTCCCTGCGTCCGACGTGATGCATGATCGGCGGTCATCTGCCGATCCGGAGGCTGCGCTGTGCACGGCCGGGCCTTCCCCGGACGTGGCGGTTTTCCTATGTTGCGGAAAACGGGAAGGGAACCACATGGCGCGCGGCGGACGGCGACGGCCGGTTGTGGGAATCATCGGCAACCTGTCGCTGATCGACAATGCCTATCCGGTCCACGGCACCGGCCTGATGAACTCGGAAGCGGTGGCCCGGGTGTCGGGCTGTCTGCCGGTCGTGATCCCGTCCGACCCGCGGCTGGTCGCGGTGGATGAGCTCCTCGAGACCTGCGACGGTTTCCTGCTGACCGGCGGCCGCCCGAATGTGCACCCCAGCGAATACGGCGAGGCGGAAACGCCCGCGCACGGCTGTTTCGACCGCTGCCGCGATGCGATCACGCTGCCGCTGATCCGCGCCTGCGTGGACCGGGGACAGCCCTTCCTCGGCATCTGCCGCGGGTTCCAGGAGGTGAACGTGGCCATGGGCGGCACGCTGCACCCCGAAATCCGCGAGCTGCCGGGGCGGATGAACCACCGGATGCCGCCCGACGGCACGCTCGAGGAAAAGTTCGCCCTGCGCCATCCGGTGCGGTTCACCCCCGGCGGCGTTTTCGCCCGGCTGATGGGCGCGGAAGAGGTGATGACGAACACCCTGCACGGCCAGGGGATCGCGCGCCCCGGTCCGCGCATCGTGATCGACGGCCTCGCCCCCGACGGAACGCCCGAGGCGATCTATGTCAGGGATGCGCCGGGCTTCACCCTGTCGGTGCAATGGCACCCGGAATGGAAGGCGGGCGAGGATCCCGTCTCGCGGCCGCTGTTCGAGGCATTCGGGGCCGCCGTAGCCGCCTGGGCCCAGGGCCTGCGCCGGCCGGCGCGCCGAACGGCCTGACCGCGCGGCGCCGCCGGCGGCCGATCCGGGGGCACCACCGCCGCCGGACCAGTATCGCGCGGGCGGGGCTGTGCAGAAGCGCATCCGTGGGTTAGCCTCGCGCGCATCGATACCCGGTGCACCCCATGCCTGACCTTCGCATCGCCCTTGCCCTTGCCGCTTTCCTCGTCCTTGCCGCCTGCGTCGAGGACGTGGTGCGGATCGCGGCGCAGGATCAGCCGGCGCCGGTGCCCTACGTCGCGAGGCAGGACGGCGGCCACAAGCTGGCGGCCATCCCGCCCGAGAAGTTCCCCGCCGCCTGGCAGCGCGCCCTTGTCCGCTATCAGACGAAGGAGGCGCCGGGCACCATCGTGATCGACACCAAGGCGCGCTATCTCTACCTCGTGCAGGGCGACGGGACGGCGCTGCGCTACGGGATCAGCGTCGGGCGCGAGGGGTTCGAGTGGACCGGCACCGCCCATGTCGACCGCAAGCAGCACTGGCCGAAGTGGCACCCGCCGAAGGAAATGATCGAGCGGCAGCCCCATCTGGCGCGCTGGGCTGACGGCGGGCAGCCGCCGGGGCCGCAGAACCCGCTGGGGGCGCGGGCGATCTATCTCGCCGACGACAAGGGCCGCGATACCGGCTATCGCATCCACGGCACGCCGGAATGGTGGACCATCGGCTCGGCCGCATCCTTGGGCTGCATCCGCATGGTCAACCAGGACGTGATCGACCTGTTCGACCGTGTGCCGATCGGCGCGAAGGTGATCGTCTTGTGACGCACCGCGGCGGCCCGGACGGCGCGCCGGGACCGTCACCGCGTGCGTCGCGCGAAGCGGAGGGTCAGCGCCGCGCCGGCCAGCGCGAGACCTGCCACGAAGCCGGCCCAGACCCCGACCGGCCCGAACCCCGCCGCATGTGCGAGGAGATAGCCAAGCGGCAGCGCTACGGCCCAGTAGGCCACCAGCGACACGCCGGCGGGCCAGGCGGTGTCGGACAGGCCGCGCAGCGCGCCCAGCATCGTCGATTGCACCCCGTCCATCACTTGCATCAACGCCAGCACCGCGAACATCTGCGCGGCCAGCGCGACCACTGCCGGGTCGCCAGTGATCGCCGCCGCGATCATCCGGCCGCCGAAGCCGAGCATCAGCCCCGCGGCCGACAGCCACAGCGTGGCAAGGCCGAGGGCGGCGAAGGCGATCGGGCGCAAGGCGCCCGCATTGCCCGCGCCGCGCTCCTGCGCTACCCGCAAGGCCACAGCCCCGGCCACGCCGAGCGGCAGCATGTAGAAGAGGTTCGCCACCGACGACACCACCTGGTTCGCCGCCAGCGCCACCGTGCCGAAGGTGCCGACCATCGCCGTCGCGGCCCCGATCGCCGCCGTCTCGGCGACGTAAAGCGCGCCGAGCGGCGCGCCCTCGGCCCCGGCCGCGCGGATCTCGCCCCAGTCGAGCCCGCGGCGCAGCCGCAGCCGCCGGGTTGCTCGCGCGAACCGCCACCAGCCCCAGGCCGCCGCCAGCGCCAGTGTCTCGGCCGCCAGCGAGGCGACGCCAGCCCCGGTCAGGCCGAGCGCGGGGAACGGACCGATCCCCCAGATCAGCGCGTAGGTCAGCGGAATGTTGGCGACCGTGCCGACGAAGGCGAAGGCGACGCCCGCCCAGGGCCGGTCCACCGCCTCGAACGCGGTCTTGAACACCAGCAGCAGCGCGAAGGGCACCATCACCGCGGCGATCAGCGCGTAATAGGCCGGCATCGCCGCCAGCACCTCGGCCGGCTGGCCGAGATGCGGGAAGGCGATCCAGGCTGCCGCCATCGCCGCCGCGCCGCCCCCGCCCGCGATCAGGCCCAGCATCAGCCCGTTGCGCAGGATCAGCGGGATCTGCCGTCCCCGGCCCGCGCCCCAGGCCGCGCCGATCCGCACGCCGAGCGCGGAGAGAAAGCCGAACACCGCCGAATAGACGACCAGCGCCACGCCGGTCGTCAGCCCGACCGCCGCCAGCGGCACCGGGCCGAGCGGGGCGAGCATGACGGCGTCGGTCACGCCCAGAAGTGTCGAGGCCGACAGGCCGATGACGATCGGCACCGCAAGGCGCAGGATGCCCGGCAACTCGTGAACGACGGCGCGCATCGCCTGATCCGGCCGGACCGCGCGGCCGCCCTCCTGCGCCCCCTGACGCGCGACGGGCCTAACCCGCCCCCGCGCTGCGCGCAACCGTGCGCGCCTAGAGCGTGGTGCGCAGATGCCAGAGTTCGGGGAACAGCTCCACCTCCAGCATCCGCTTGAGGTAGCTGACGCCGCCCGTGCCGCCGGTGCCGCGCTTGAAGCCGATCACCCGTTCGACGGTGGTGACGTGGTTGAACCGCCACCGGCGGAAATAGTCCTCGAAATCCACCAGCTTCTCGGCCAGTTCGTAGAGTTCCCAGTAGCGGCGAGGCGCGCGGTAGACCTCGGCCCAGGCCGCCTGCAGCCGTTCGTCGGCGCGCCAGGGCGCGCGCAGGTCGCGGGCCAGGATGTCGGCCGGCACCGGCAGGCCGGCCGCCGCCAGCCGCCCGATCGCCGCATCGTAAAGCGTGGGGCGCGCGAGTTCCGCCTCCAGCGCTGCGGTCAGGTCCGCGCGGTGCGCATGCGGGCGCAGCATGGCGAGGTTCCGGTTGCCCGCCACGTATTCGATCAGCCGGTACTGCCAGGACTGGAACCCCGACGACTGCCCCAGCCGGTCGCGGAAGCGGGTGTATTCCGACGGCGTCATTGTGCGCAGCACGTCCCAGGCGCCGTTCAGCTGTTCGAAGATCCGCGCAACCCGGGTCAGCATCTTGAATGCGGGGCGCAGGTCGCCTGCGAGGATCGAGCCCCGCGCCGCGTGCATCTCGTGCAGCGCAAGGCGCATCCACAGCTCGGACGTCTGGTGCTGGATGATGAACAGCATCTCGTCATGCGCATCGGACCGCGGGTGCTGCGCCGTCAGGATCGCATCGAGCCCGAGGTAATCGGTGTAGGACATCCGCCCGTCGAAGCGCATCTGCGCGCCTTCGGCGGCGGGATCGTAGGGGTCGGCGGTCATGGCTGTCTCCGGGGTGCGGGGGGCGCGGGCGGCGTGTCAGCGCGCCACCAGCCCGGCGTCGGAGGCCGCCAGCTGCGCCATACGCCGCCAGTGCGCGACCCAGCCCGCCGGGCGGCACAGCGGCACCTGTACCGCCATCACGTCACCTTCGCGCGGCGGCGGTAGTCGGGGCGGTCCCAGGCCCCGGTCGCCATCACCTCGGCCAGCACCGCGACCGCGCGCGCCACCTCGGCCTCGCCGATGTAGAGCGGCGTGAAGCCGAAGCGCAGGATGTCGGGCGCGCGGAAGTCGCCGATCACGCCACGCGCGATCAGCGCCTGCATGATCGCATAGCCCTCGGGGTGGCGGAAACTCACCTGGCTGCCGCGCGCGGCGGGATCGCGCGGGCTGGCAAGCGTCAGGGCTGGGCAGGCCGCCTCGACCCCCGCGATGAAGGCCTGCGACAGCGCGATGGACCTTGCGCGCACATCGGCCATCGACACCCCCTCCCACACGTCCATCGCGGCATCGAGGGCGGCCAGCTGCAGGATCGGCGGCGTGCCGACCCGCATCCGCTCGATCCCCCGGCCGGGGCGATAGTCGAGATCGAATGCGAAGGGCGCCTCGTGGCCCAGCCATCCCGAGAGGGCAGGGCGCGCCGCCTCGGCCAGACGCGGGGCGACATGGATGAAGGCCGGGCCGCCGGGGCCGGAATTCAGATACTTGTAGGTGCAGCCGACGGCGAAGTCGGCCCCGGCCGCGGTCACGTCCACCGGCAGCGCGCCGGCGGAATGCGCGAGATCCCAGACCGTCAGCGCCCCCGCCGTATGGGCGCGCGCGGTCAGCGCGGCCATGTCGTGCAGCCTGCCGGTGCGATAATCCACCTCCGTCAGCATGAGGACGGCCACGCTGGCATCGATCGCGTCCGCCACATCTTCGGGCGCAACCGTGACGAGGCGCCAGCCGTCGCCGAGCGTTCGGCAGAGGCCGTCGGCCATGTAGAGGTCCGAGGGGAAGTTGCCGGTGTCCGACAGGATCACCCGCCGGTCCGGCCGCAGCGCGGCGGCTGAGGCCAGCGCCTGATAGACCTTAATCGACAGCGTGTCGCCGGTGACGACGGTGCCCGCGGGCGCGCCGATCAGCCGCCCGATCCGGTCGCCAACCCGCGCGGGCAGGTCCATCCAGCCGGCCTCGTTCCAGCCGCGGATCAGCAGGCCGCCCCATTCGTCTGTAACGGTGCGCGCAACCCGCGCGGCCGCCGCCAGCGGCATCGGCCCCAGCGAATTGCCGTCGAGGTAGACCACGCCCTCGGGGATATAGAACATCGCGCGCGTGGCGCCGAAGTCGGTGGGCATCGGCGATCCTCCCTCGGCCTCCAGAAGCCACAGCCGCCCCGCCGCCGCAAGGGGGCGCTGCCCCCCCCCTCGCCGCCGCGGCGGGGACCTGCCGGCGTATTTCGGGAACGATGACGCGGCGCGGCAGCGGCCTCGATCGGCCCTGCCTGACGGGCGCCCGCCCGGCAGGCCGGGCGCGGAACGCAGCAGCGCCCCTTGGTGCGCCGGTCACACGCCGGAGGAGCGTCGCGGCCGCGGCGCTGCCGGTGCCGCGCGCGGCATCGGAATGGCGCGGGCCCGGGCGCCGGTCAGCACGGCGAGCGCGCCCGGCCCCATCAGGTCGCACAGCGCGGGGGCGGTGCAGTCCAGCCCGCCGGTGAACCGCCCGTAGGCGGGCAGGATGGCGCGCGCGCCGTCGATCAGGAAGCAGGGCCGCCGGAATCCGGGCGCGCCGGGCAGGCGCGCCTTGGGGTGATAGTGGCCGCTGACCTCGCCCGGGCCCGCGTCGGCCTGTGCGATGTGGCGGAAGGTCAGGGCACCCGCGACCAGGGCGGCGCGGTGCGCGCCCGGCAGGTCGAGCGGGGCGGGATCGTGGTTTCCGGCGATCCAGGTCCAGTCCCGCCCCGCCATCAGACGCAAGAGCCACAGCCGGTCGTCCGCGTCGAGCCGCGCCGACGCGCCCGCGTCGTCGAAGCTGTCGCCGAGGCAGACCACCCGCCGCGCCGCCGTCGCGGCAAGGTCGGCGTCCAGCTGCGCCAGCGTCTCGCGCACCTCGTAAGGGGGCAGGGGGGCCGCGCCGAAGCGCGCCTGCCGCGCCGCGGTGCCGAAATGCAGGTCCGACACGCACAGGAGCGCCCCGGCCGGCCACCAGAGCGCGCCCGAAGGCAGCGCGGCCAGCGCCTCGCCCGCGAGGGCGAAGGAATGGGCCCCGGGCGGGAGGCCGGACAGCGGTGCGGCGGCGGGCGGCATGGCGGCGGTGTTGCCAGGATGTTCGCGTTTGCGCAAGCCCTGTGCCGGTCGCGGCCCAACTGTCAGGCCAGCCCCGCCTCGGCCAGGAGCCGCGCCGCCGCCGCATCGGCCAGCCGTTCGCGGCCCTTCCCCTCGACCGGCACCCGGCCCGGCTCCAAAAGCAGGGGGGCGGCCAGCGGCGTCACGCGCCGAAGCCGCAGATGGTCGATCCGCCCGCCCACGCGCGCAAGCATCGCCTCGATCCGCCCGAAGTCCACGAGGCCGCGCATCGCCTCTTCCCGGGTCACCTCCAGCAGCAGGTGCCCCGGATCGTGCCGGCGCAGCGCGTCGTAGAGGATATCGGCCGAGAACGTGGCCTGCCGCCCCGTCTTGCGGGTGCCCTGGTTCTGCCGCTCGATCAGGCCCGCAACGATGGCCGCGTTGCGGAAGGTGCGCTTCATCACCGCGTTACCGGCAAGCCAGCCTTCGAGGCCGGCGCGCAGCCGGTCCGGGTCAAGCAGCGGGACGATGTCCGGCACCGCCTCCAGCCCCCAGACGAGGGTGGCATAGTCGGTCGCGACGAAACCGAGCGGGGCCAGGCCCTCGGCCTCCATCTCCTTCGTCAGGAGGAGCCCGAGCGTCTGCATCGCGTTGCGCCCCGCGAAGCCGTAGATCACGGTCTGTTCGCGGCCGTCGTGGGGAAAGCTTTCGACCAGAAGCCGCCCCGGCTCGGGCAGGCGGCTGACGCGCGCCTGCAGCGCCAGCCAGTCGGCCGTATGCGCAGGCAGGCCAGGCCACGCGCCCGCGGCGAAGAGCCCGAGAATCCGGTCCGTCAACAGGGTGGATGTCGAGAACTTCGTGCCGTTGAACACCGCCACCTTCGGGTCGCGCCCCGGTGCGCGGGTGACCTCGACCGTCAGCTCGCGCAGGCCCTCGTAGCGCACGACCTCTCCCCCGATCAGGAAGGTGTCGCCTGGGGTGAGGGTTGCGGCGAAATCCTCTTCCACCTCGCCGAGGGGGGCGCCGCGGCCGCGCAGGCGGACGGCCACGGTTTCGGTGCCCACGATGGTGCCCAGGTTCTGCCGGATCCGCGCGGCCGAGCGCGGATCGCGAAGGCCCCAGAGGCCGCCCCTGCACACCAGCCGCTGCCATCGGTCGTAGGCGCGCAGCGCATAGCCCCCTGTCGCCGCGAAGTCGAGGCAGGCGTCGAAGGCCGCGCGGGACAGCGCCGCATAGGGGCCGGCGGTGGTCACCTCGGCATAGAGGTCGTCGGCGGCGAAGGGGCCGGCGGCGGCGGTGGCCAGGATGTGCTGGCACAGCACGTCGCGCGGGCCCGGGCCGCGCGGCTCGCCGTCGAGCGTGCCCTCGCGCACCGCGTCCAGGGCTGCCGCGCATTCCACCACCTCGAACCGGTTCGCGGGCACCAGCAGCGCCTTGGACGGCGCGTTGTAGCGGTGGTTCGCCCGCCCGATCCGCTGGACAAGCCGCTTGACGTTCTTCGGCGCGCCGACCTGAATCACGAGGTCCACATCCCCCCAGTCGATCCCGAGGTCGAGCGTCCCGGTGCAGACCACCGCGCGCAACTGCCCCGCCGCCAGCGCCGCCTCGACCCGGGCGCGCTGGTCGCGCGCAAGGCTGCCGTGATGGATGCCGATCGGCAGGCCCTCGTCGTTGGCCATCCACAGCGCCTGGAAGAAGAGTTCGGCCTGGGCGCGGGTGTTGTGGAAGATGAGCGTCGTGCGATGTCGGCGCACCGCATCCAGCACCGCGCGCACGGCATAGCGTCCGCCGCCGCCCGCCCACGGCGGCGGGTCGCCCGCGTCCAGCATGGCGATGTCGGGCGGCGGGCCGGGGTCGGCGAAAAGGATCTGGCAGGGGTGGGGATGGCGGGCGAGGAAGCGCGCGAGCGCGGGCGGGTCCTCGACGGTCGCCGACAGGCCCACCCGGCGCAGGCCGGGCGCAAGGCGCTGAAGCCGCGCGAGGCCGAGGGTCAGAAGATCGCCCCGCTTCGAGTCTGCCAGCGCGTGGATTTCGTCCACCACGACCCGCCGCAGGCCCGCGAAGGTTCGCCCCGCGTCCTCGTAGGACAGCATCAGCGCCAGGGACTCGGGCGTCGTCAGCAGGATGTGGGGCGGGTCGGCGCGCTGGCGCTTGCGCTGCGTCTGGCCGGTGTCGCCGGTGCGGTCCTCGATCCGGATGGCCAGGCCCGCACCCTCGACCGGGGCGCGGAGGTTGCGCGCGATGTCGGCCGTCAGCGCTTTGAGCGGCGAGAGGTAGAGCGTGTGCAGCCCCGGGCCCGGCCGTTCGGAAAGTTCGGCAAGCGTCGGCAGGAAGCCCGCGAGAGTCTTGCCGCCGCCGGTCGGCGCGACCAGCAGCGTCGCCGGATCGGCGGCGCGGGCCAGCATGTCGGTCTGGTGCGGATGCAGGGTCCAGCCGCGCGCTGCGATCCAGCGTGCGAGCGGCGCCGGCAGCGCCCGCGTGTGGCCGGTGTCGGGCGCGGTCAGCGCGTCCTGCTCGCGAGTTCCGCCTCGATCCGGGCGGCGAGGCGCGCGCGCTCGGCCGCGGTCAGGCCTGCGACAACCGGTGCTGCGGCGACCGCGACGCCGGTGCTGCCGCGGGTATCGGGCACCGGGGTGTCCGTGCGCGGCTGGCTGCCGTTGAAGTCGGCGACCGCGCCGCGCGGCGCATCGACCGGGCCGGTCCGGGGCCCCGAGACGTCCACGGTGGTGACCGGCACCGGCAGCACCGGCACATCGCCCGCATGGGCCGCCGTGGCGGCCGCAACGGCGCAGGCGGCGGCAAGGCGAAGGACTGTCATGGCATCAACCCCGCGGTTATCCTGACAGACCGAGTGTATCGAACCGCCAGCCGAACGAAAACAGGAACCTTTGCCCGTTCCGCGCATGTGTCGCATCGGCAAGGCCGAGGGCGACCTGCGCCGCGCCGTCCGGGCCCAGCCAGCCGATGACGCCCAGCACCGCCTCGTCCCCCGCCCAGGCCGCGCTGACGGCAAGCCGCGGTGTCAGGCCAAGGCCGATCCCGGCGAAGCCCCCCGGCGCCCGGCCGAGGTCGGAAACGCCTGTGCCCCAGCCCGCCGTGGCCATCAGCGTCATGTCCCGGTCCGCCAGCGTCACCGGCGCCACCGCCGACACCGCGCCGTTCACGACCGGGGCGAGGCCCGCGGAATCGCCCCAGCGGACGAGGTTGCCGAAGGTCAGCGACGCGCCCGCCTGCGCGCCCGGCCAAGCGGGCAGGGCGGCGTCGAGGATCACGGCCCCGGTTCCCGAGGCGCCGAACTTCGACGGCGTCACACTCGTGACTGTGACGAGGGCGGTCGCGCCGATGCCGCCCGCGCGCCCGATGCCCCAGGCCAGCGCAACCGACCCGTCCCAGTCGCCGCGCCGCCGCCGGTCGCGCCGGTCGGTCAGCGCGGCGCCCAGAACCGCCGCGCCCCGCGCGAGGCCGAAGCCCGAGGCGATCCCGATGATCCCGACGCGGCCCGCCGGCCGCTGTTGCCGCAGCGCGGCCAGCGCCCGCCGCAACTCTTCGTCCGTGTAGCCGGACAGATCGGTATCGAGCCCGATTGACGGCAGCCGCCCGGGCCGTGCGGGCGAAAGCGGCAGGGTCTGCCCGGCCGCCGCACCGCCGAGTGCCGCGGCCAGCGCCAGCGCGCCGCCGGCCGACCGCAGACCCATGACCACACCCCGCACCCGCCGCGCCGGTCGCAGGTTAGCCCGCCGGCCTGCGGGCGGAAAGCGTCATTTCGCGATCTTCTCGTCCCGGACGAACATGTTCGCCCAGGCGCGGTCGATCAGCTCGGGCGTCATCTGGTAGGGGATGCCCTCGAACTCGCAGATGGCGATCATCTGGTCGATCAGGAAGGTCGGCTGGTAGTTGGCGTAGACGTTGTTGATGGTCGGATACTTGGTCCGGATCAGGTGGACCAGCGCGTCCTCGTTCAGCGGCATCTTCTTCTTGCGCGCGACCATCGCGAAGATCTTCAGGAACATCTCCTGCGTCGGCCCGTCCACCTTGATCTTGAAGAAGATCCGCCTGAGCGCCGCGCCGTCGAAGATCTCGTTGGGGTGGAAGTTGGTGGAAAAGATCACCAGCGTGTCGAAGGGCACGACGAACTTCTCGCCGGACTGAAGCGCGAGGATGTCGTAGCCCATCTCGAGCGGCACGATCCAGCGGTTCACGATGGCCTGCGGCGGTTCGGCCTGACGGCCAAGGTCGTCGATGATGAAGATGCCCCCCGTCGCCTTCAGCTGCAGGCTGGCCTGGTAGGTGCGCGCCGTGGGGTTGTAGGTCAGATCGAGCATCGACAGGTTGAGCTCGCCCCCGGTGATGACCGTCGGGCGCTCGCACAGGACATAGCGGTTGTCGAACCGGTTGCCGGTGCGGCGCAGCGAGGTGGGATCGTCGATCGCCGCCTCGGCCTTGGAATGCACGATCGGGTCGTAGACGGTGATGACCTGGCCCTGATACTCGATCGCCCGCGGGATGTAGATGCGATCGCCCAGGGCGTCGCGGATCCCGTTCGAGATCGAGGATTTCCCGTTGCCCGGCGGCCCGTACATCAAGATCGAGCGGCCCGAGGTGACGGCGGGCCCGAGGTGATCCAGAAGCTGGTCGGGCAGGATCAGGTGCCCCATCGCGCCGATCAGCTGCTGGCGCGTCAGGCGGATGTCGCGCACCGACTGGCGCTTGACCTGTTCCTTGTAACTCTCCAGCGGGACCGGCATGGCGCCGAAATATTCCGACTGCGCCAGCGCATCGAGCGCGCGGGCCTTGCCTGCGTCGGTCAGCTGATAGCCCATCTCGTTGCCGCTGGTGGCGTGCAGCGTCCCGGTCGCCTCCAGAAGGCGCTGCGACCGCGCGATGTCCACCAGTTCCTGCGCCACCGGGACCGGCAGCGCGATGACCCGGCTGATCGCGGACACGGTGTCGAGGTTCATGCGGAACATCGTCTTGAGCAGGATGTCGCGCAGCATGACCATCGTCAGCCCGGTCTCGGCCAGGCTGCGGGGGGTGGGCGGCGGCTGGACGCCCGTCTGGACCTGAACGTTCATCACGACCTCCGGTGCGGATCCGCTGCATGGCTGCCCGGCGAAATGGGCAGGCCGCGTGCGGCGGCGTGGCGGAAATGCGGCATCCTCATCCGATCGCCGCCGCCGCCAGGTAGAGGATCAGGGTTCCCGACAGCGAAAGTCCCATCGGAAACTTCGCATGCGTCCACGATGCCCAGTCGGCGGTTGCGGACCGGAAGGCGGGCAGGGCGCGCATCGCCCGGTGCGCCACGAAGGATGCAAGCAGCACCGCCGCGAAGAGGGCCAGGACGAAACGCGCGTCGCCCGCGGCGAGGTAGGGCGCCATCGCGGCCGCGAACTTGGCGTCGCCCGCCCCGAGAAGTCCCGCGGAGGACAGCCCGAACCCGACCGCGAGCACGACCGCAAGATTGACCCACCGCCAGCCCCAGTCAGCCAGCGGCAGGGCGACGGGACCGACGATCAGGAAGCCCGCCGCCAGCGCGACGACCGCGACGTTCGGGATCCGCATGAACTTCATGTCGGACCAGGCGACCCAGATCGCGACGGGCAGGGCGGGCAGCAGCAGGACCGCCGCCGCCAGGGGCGGCGTGCCCATCATCGTCAGCCCCCTTCGAGCGCGCGCAGCGCGCGGACAGCGGCGTCGAAATGCTGCGGGTGCGTCTCGATCGCCTCGGCCAGCAGGGCCTTTCCCGTCGCCACATTGCCCTTCTTGATCGCGGCGAGGGCGGCGGTGTGCAGCAGCTGCGCCCGTTCGGTCTGCGTCATCTCGACCACCGGCAGGTCGTACTTGCCCTGTGCGCCCCGCGCCATGACGAGGTTGTTCTTGGCGGTGAACAGCGTCGGATCGTAGGTCAGGGCCTCGATGAACAGCTTTTCGGCCCCGGCGAAGTCGTTCCGGCTCAGCTTCGAGAAGCCCCAGTTGTTCAGGACGCCCGCCGGCCGGTTGGTGAGGCCCGCCGCCGTTTCGTAGAAGCTGTCGGCGCGCTTCCAGTCCTTGGCGCTGTCGGCCACCATCGCTTCCAGCCGGTAGCGGTGGAACGTCTCGTGCGTGGGCGGGATGGCGGCCAGGACCGCCTTGGCCCCGTCCCAGTCGCCTGCGCGGATCAGCGCGTCGGCGCGGTCCACGCGGTCGTCGTCGGTGGCGCCGGGCATCGCTACCACCTCGGCCCAGACGCGCGCGCCCTCGGCGGACTTGCCCGCACGGACGAGGCTTTTCGCCAGACCGCGCCGGAGGTCGATCCGGCCGGGGTTCTCGCCCGAGGCGCGGGCGAAGTAGCCGACCGCCTCGTTCGGGTCGGCGACGGTCAGCATGATCTCGCTGAGGTTGCTTTCGTCGATGACGTTCACGCTGTCGATGGCGCGCCCGACATCGGCCCCGCCGGGCCGGTTGCAGGCGGCAAGCGCGGTGCCGGCAAGGCACAGCGCCCAGAGGGTGCCGCGGGCGGCACCCCGGGGGTCGGTCCGGCGCATGTCGCGTCCTTCTCTACTGCTCTGCCTCAGAAGGTGGACAGGAGGAGGTATTCCCCGCGACCCCGCCGCACCAACCTGAAGTTCTGATTGTTGTCGGCAGTATAGACACGATCTTCGCTGCGCGCGATGGCCAGGCGCAGGTTTTCGCGGATCGCGTCCGACTTGCCACTGTCGAGCGCGAAGGCCTGCTGGAACACGCGCCGCGCCTCGCCGGTCTCGCCCTTTTCCATCAGGACAACGCCGAGGTTGTTCAGCGCCGGCACGAAGTCGGGGTCGAGCTCCAGCGCCCGGCGCAGGATCCGTTCGGCCTGCCCCAGCCGACCGAGCGCCAGGTTCGCCGATCCGATCGCCGACAGGACGTCTGCATTGGCCCCTTCTTCCGCTGCCGCGCGCAGATAGGCCCGCAGGGCCAGCTCGTGCTCGCCCGCCGCCATAAGCCGGTGCCCGACCGTCAGCCCGTCCACCGCCCGTTCGCCGCGCGCGATGCCGGGCAAGGCGCCGTCCCCGAGGGTTCCCCCGCCGCATCCTGCCGCAGCGGCCGCCAGCAGGATGGCTGCCACCGCGCGGACCCGGACCGTCACCCTAGAACACGCCCCCCAGCGTCTTGGCGATGCCGTGCAGCGACGGACCGATGAGGATGATCATCAGTGGCGGCACGGTGAACAGCATCGTGCCAAGGGTCAGCTTCGTCGGCAAGACGTTCGCCTTCTCTTCGGCGCGCATCACGCGCTTGTCGCGCATCTCGGACGCATAGACGCGCAGCGCCTCGGCGATCGAGGTGCCGAAGGTTGCGGACTGCACCATCGTGGTGACGAAGGACGAGATGTCGGGCACGCCCGCGCGCTCGGCGAAGTCCTTCAGCACCGCGACCCGTTCCTTTCCCGCCTTCACCTCGTGCGAGACGAGCTCGAATTCCTCGCCGAGCGCGGGGTAGCCCAGCTTGATCTCCTTCGACACCCGGATGATCGACTGGTCGAGCGACTGGCCCGCCTCGACGCAGACCAGCATCATGTCGAGCGCATCGGGGAAGCCCTCGATCATCTGCTGCTGGCGTTCCTGGATCCGGCGCTGCACCCAGTAGATCGGGGCGTAATAGCCGACCGCGCCGGGCAGCAACGTGGACGTCAGCAGCATCGTGGCGCTGCGCGGCGCGTCAGGGTCGTTCGTCGCCATCGTGTAGATCACCCCGATCAGAAGCGCCCCGAGGCCGAGGGCGAACTGCGCGGCGTGAAACATCCGCACCGCGTTCTTCGACCGGTAGCCCGCCCGAAGCATTTTCATGCGCGCGCTCGACATCTCCTTCTCGTCCTTCGGCTCGAGAAAGGACGCGAACTTCTGCAGCTTGTCGCTGCGGTCCGCCACACGCAGGCGCTGCGCGGCCCCTGGCTGCACCGACTTGGCCCTGGCGGCTTCGCGCAGCTTCTCGATCGGGTCGGGCCGGCGCGTCAGGAAGGCGGGCAGTGCGATCAGCACCAAGATCAGGCCGAGCGCGCCGACCGCCATCAGCGGCCCGAGCGGCCCCAGCGCGTTGATCAGCGCGGCATTCGCAGCATCGAGAAGGGGCATGGTCAGACCTTAATGTTCACCATGATCTTCATGTAGATCACGTTGATGACGAGGAACGTCCCGACCGCGAGGGCGGCGGGAATGAAGACCGAAGTTTCCTTGACCTCGTCGTAGTAGTCGGGCTTCAGGATCTGGATCAGGACCAGCGCCACGATCGGGAAGGCCGACAGGAACATGCCAGACCATTTCGCCTCCGCGGTGATCGCCTTGACCCGCCGGAAGAGCTTGAACCGCGACCGGATCACCTTCGCCAGCCCTTCCAGCACCTCGGCGAGGTTGCCGCCCGACTGGCTCTGGATCGAGACCGCGACGGCAAGGAAGCGCAGATCCTGCATGTCCATCCGTTCCGCCAGCGCCTTGAGCGACTCCGCGATGTCGCGGCCGTAGGCGGCCTCGTCGGCGATGATGCCGAACTCGGTGCCGAGGGGGTCGGGCACCTCCTTCGCCACGATCCCGATCGCGGACGAGAAGGGATGGCCAACCCGCAGGCTGCGCACCATCAGCTCGACCGCGTCGGGCAGCTGTTCCTCGATCAGCGACAGGCGCTTCTTCGCTTTGCTGTTGATCCACATGTAGACGCCGCCGAAGCCCATGGCGACGGCGACCAGCGCGCGCACGCCTGTTTCGGCCTCGGTCCCGACCGACAGGCCGACATAGGCCAACGCCGAGAGCGCCAGCATGATCATGATCAGCTGGCGCGGCGAGAACGCGATGTTGGCCTTCTGCGCCTTGTCGGCCAAGATGGCGTAAAGAGGAATCGACTTCGCGTTCATGTGCTGCGTCATCTCCTTGCGGAGCTGTTCGAGCACCTGTTCGCGGCTTGCGCCCTTCTCAAGCAGCGCCAACCGCCGGTTGACGCGGGCGTTGAGGCTGATCGACTTGCCGAAGGCGACCAGATAGACGCCCTCGACCAGCAGAAGGACGGCGATGAAAATCGCGCCGTAGATGATGGGCGTTGCGCTGAACTCCACGGGGCGGTCTCCTTACGGCAGCGGTTCGTAGATCGAGGGCGGCAGGTCGTACCCCCAGGCGCGGAACCGTTCGGTGTAGTGCGACCGCACGCCGGTGGCGTTGAAGCGGCCGATGATCTTGCCGTCCGGCGCGACCCCGAGCCGTTCGTAGCGGAAAATCTCCTGCATCGAGATCACCTCGCCCTCCATCCCGGTGATCTCGGTGATCGAGGTCATGCGGCGGCTGCCGTCCTGCAGGCGGCTGGCCTGCACGATCAGGTTGACCGCGCTGGCGATCTGCGCACGCACCGCCTTCAGCGGCATCTCGATCCCCGCCATCGCGATCATGTTTTCGAGGCGCGACACGGCATCGCGGGCGCTGTTGGCGTGGATCGTGGTCATCGATCCGTCGTGGCCGGTGTTCATGGCCTGCAGCATGTCGATCACCTCCTCGCCGCGGGTCTCGCCGACGATGATGCGGTCGGGGCGCATCCGCAGGGCGTTGCGCAGGCAGTCGCGCTGCGTCACCGCGCCCTTGCCCTCGACGTTGGGGGGGCGGCTTTCCATCCGGCCGACATGGGTCTGTTGCAGCTGCAGTTCCGCCGTGTCCTCGATCGTGAGGATCCGCTCGTTGTCGTCGATGAAGGACGACAGCGCGTTGAGCGTCGTGGTCTTGCCCGACCCCGTTCCGCCCGACACGATCACATTCAGCCGAGTGGCGACGGCGGCCTGCAGGTATGCCGCCATCTCCTCGGTGAAGGCGCCGAAGCGGATCAGGTCGGCGATCTTCAGCTTGTCCTTCTTGAACTTCCGGATCGACACCAGCGATCCGTCAACCGCAACCGGCGGCACCATCGCGTTGAAGCGGCTGCCGTCAGCCAGCCGGGCGTCCACATAGGGGTTGGATTCGTCCACCCGCCGGCCGACTGCGGACACGATCTTGTCGATGATCCGCAGAAGGTGCCGTTCGTCCTTGAACGTGATGTCGCTGAGCACGAGCTTGCCCGCGCGTTCGACGAAGATCTGCTTCGGCCCGTTGATCAGGATGTCGTTGACGCTGTCGTCCTTCAGCAGCGGCTCGATCGGGCCGAGGCCCATCACCTCGTCATAAAGCTCCTGGAACAGGGCCGACCGGTCCTCCTTGTTGAGGACGACGTTCATCTCGGCCAGCGCCTCGGTGGAGATGTCGGCGATCTCGGCGCGCAGGTCGCCCTCGGTCGCGTGTTCCAGCGCGGCGAGGTTCAGGTTGTCGAGCAGCCGCTTGTGCAGCTCGACCTTCAGCTCCATCAGCCTGTCCTTGCGCTTCTTTTCCTTGTCCTGCACGGCGGCCTGCGCGGCGGGGCGCTGCGCTGCGACGGGCTGGCGCGGCGCGGCAAGCGGGACGCGCACCGACGGTTCGGTGCCCTTCGGCGCGGTCTGCGCAACCGGCGCGGTGGCGATCATCGCCTTCGCGGGTTCGCCGTTCGATTTCTTGAAGCGGCTGAACATCGGCAGACCCCCCTACTTCCGGCCCGCTTCCACGGCCTTGTTGAGATCGTGGACCGATTTGGCAAGCTTCTGGATCTCGCGGCGCAGGGGGTTCTTCGCGGCGCTTTCGGCCAGCGGCAGGCCGTGGTCGTTGGCCTGCGTCACCTGCCGCGACCCGTCGGGCAGGAATAGTTCAAGGTCGATCGACAGCGACTCGGCCAGCCGCTTGGCCCGTGCCTTGCCCGACAGATCGGTGAAGGACGGGGCGCGGTTCAGCGCAAAGCGCAGCTTCTCGTGCGGCAGATCCTCGGCCTTCAGCGCCCGGACAAGGCGCAGCGTGTTCTGCGCGCAGCGCATGTCGAGTTCGAGCATCGCGAAATAGACATGCGCGGCCGACAGCACCGTCTCGGTCCAGGACACGATCGTCTTGGGCATGTCGATCACGACATAGTCGAAGTTCGCCTGCGCCATCGAGACGATCCGTCCGATGTCCTCGGCCGTCACGAAGTCGAGCGGCAGCATGTCGGACGGCGCGGTAAAGACGTGCAGCTTGTCGTTGAAGGTCACCATCGCCTGCACGAAGGCGTCGCTGTCGAGACCTGCGGTATCCGACAGCACCTCGAAGATCGTCTCGCGCCGCGGCAAGTCGAGATAGGTGGCGACCGACCCGAACTGCAGGTCGAGGTCGATCAGGCAGACGCGCGGAGCGTCCTGCTTCTGGATCGTCGCCAGTTCCCAGGCGAGGTTGACGGCGAAGGTTGTCGCGCCCGTGCCGCCGCCCAGGCCATGGACCGGCAGGACCACGCCGTCGCGGTCGCCCTTGGCCTTGAAGGTGGGGCGGGGGACCTCGGGCGGGTCATGCGGCACCGCGGCGGGCGGGGGCGGCGCGGGCTTGCGCAGCCGCGCGATGGCGTCGTGCAGCGCCCCTTCGGGCAGGGGATAGGGCACGAAATCCTCTGCGCCGAGCTTCAGCAGCTGGTGCAGCGCGGCCGGCGTGATCCGGTCGGCGATCAGGATCACCTTGATCCCGCGTTCGCGCGCCGCCGTCACGATGGCGGCGATCCGCGCGAGGTCCGCCTCGTCTTGCGCGTCGACCGCGACGGCGACGAATTCAAGCGTGCGTGCGTCGGGCTGGTCGAAGAACCGCAGGGCATCGTCGAAGGCGAGATCCCCCCAGGTTTCGCCAAGCTCCTCCTCCATGTCCTCGATCAGAAGGTCGAAGTTCTGCACGTCCCGGCTGATGGTGCAGGCGATGATCGGGGCCGGTTCGGGTTGCAGGGCTGCCACTGCGCTCATCGTCTCGTTTCCCTTATCCGAGGGACGCGGACCGGCGGGGATGCCGTGCGGTGACTTGCCTTGTGCCATCGTGCCCACCCCGGTCGGACCTGACGCCCCCGCGCGATTCGCTTGGTCGCGCGACTGCTCTCATTACCTGCACGGTCGTGGACGATGTTGGCAGGAATGGGACTGAAATAACGTCAATCTTCGGCATTCCGGGGCGCGCGCACCGCGCCGTCGCCCGCCGTCAGTTGGCGCCGGTGCGGTCGCTGTCGCTTTTCGGCGGCTTGGGATGGCGGAAGGTCGCGCCCGCCTCGCCGGCAACATACTCGCGGAACACCACCTCGGCATACTTGCCGTTCAGCACCGACGGGTGCCGCTGGACGAAGCCGGTCACCTCGGTCACCGTCCGGCGGTTCTGCCGCTCGGGATCGGCGGTCCGAATGAGCGGCCGGGTCTTGCCGAAGGATGCCACCGCCTCTAGCCGCGACCGGCTTATGCCCTGCGACACGAGGAACGCGACCACCGCCTGGGCCCGGCGCAGGCCGAGGGCGCGGTTGTAGGCATCCGTGCCGACGAGGTCCGTGTGGCCATAGACACGGAAGCGCACCTCGGGGAACTGCCTGATCCAGTGCGCCTGCCGCCGCAGGATCGCCTGCGCCTCGGCATCCAGCACGGCGCGGTCGAAGTCGAAGTTGACGGTATCGGGCACCTCGCGCGCAAAGCGTTCGCCAAGCGCCTGGACGTAGCTTTGCTGCCCCGTCATGAAGAGGTGGTTGTTCATCGTGGGGTTGCCGAAGCCGCCCTCGTCGATCGAGGCGCCGATCTCGGATTCGCAGGCCGCCAGCGCCAGGGCCGCGACGATGGCGAGGGGCAGGCGAAGGCGCACGCGCGTCACTCCATCACGTAGCCGTAGGGGCCCGAGAAATCCTGCCGCGCCACCTCGCCCGCGGCCCCGCGCTGCCCGGTGACCCGGCCGAAGAGGAAGAAGTCGCGTTCCGACGGCAGCCGGACGCGGTCGGTCGGCAGCGCCAGCGCCTCGCCCCGCGTCGGGGACACGAGGTGCGGGGTCACGATGATGACCAGTTCGGACTGCGCCCGCTGGTAGTCTGCCGACCGGAACAGCGCGCCGAGGATCGGCACGTCGCCCAGCCACGGCACCTGGTTGTTCAGGTTGCGGAAGTCGTCCTGCAGAAGGCCCGCGATGGCGAAGCTCTCGCCGTCGCGCATCTCGACCGTCGTCGAGGTTTCGCGCCGCTTGAAGGCGTTGATCTGGAACCCGTTGGTCTGCAGCGTGACGGTCGAGTCGATCGACGATACCGCGGCGTTCAGCGTCAGGTTGATCAGGTTGCCGTCCACGACCACGGGCACGAACGTGAGTTCGACCCCGAAGGGCTTGTATTCGATGGCGATGCGGTTGTCGCCCGCGGCGACCGGGATCGGGTATTCGCCGCCCGCGAGGAACCTCGCCTCCTGCCCCGACAGGGCGGTCAGGTTGGGTTCGGCCAGCGTGCGCACCGCCCCCTTCGACTCGAGCGCCTCGAGCAGCACGGCGAACTGCAGGCTGCCCGCGGTGAAGCCGAGGCCGAGCGCCCCGCGCGTCTGGGGGTTGATCGGCAGCACGCCGCTGTCGAAGGCGTTGTTGATCGCCCCCGTTCCGGTGAAGTTGCCGGTCCCCGCGACGACGCCCATCCCGCCGCCGGTGTTGCGCATCCCGAGCGAGGCCGAAAGATTCTTCGACACCGACCGCTGCATCTCGGCGAAGCGGACCTTCAGCATCACCTGCTGCGTGCCGCCCACGGTCATCAGGTTCGACACCCGCTCGGGCGCGTAGCGGTTGGCAAGGTCCAGCGCGCGGTCGAGCTTGGCCGAGGACGACACGGTGCCCGACAGCACGATCCCGTCGTTCGCCGTGCGCACCTCGATCGGCTCGCCCGGCAGGATCTGGCGCAGGCGTTCCTTGAACTCGGCGATGTCGGGGGTGACATGGACATCCACGTTCGTGATCAGCCGCCCGTCCGCGGTCAAGAGCGTCAGCGTGGTGCGGCCCGGCGTCTTGCCGAGCACATAGATCGACCGGTCCGACAGCGTCGAGATGTCGGCGATGCCGGGGTTGGCGATGGACAGCTCCGCAAAGGGCGTCTCGCTTTCGACGACCACCGCGCGGTTCATCGGAACGTTCAGCGCCGCGCTGGCCTCGCCGGTCATGACGCGCAGGGTTTGTGCCGGCGCTGGCGCCGGCGCGGCGGCGGCTGCCGCAAGGGCGATCGCGCCCGCGCGACAAAGACTCGACATCCGCATGTGACCCGCCTCTCCGATCACCCGGGCCGGAGGTTCTGTCGCCCCCTCGCCCCCGCTGTTCCGCCCGACCTTCCCGCGCACGGTGACAGAGAAGCGGAATCTTTGCAAGAATCATGGGATTGTGCGGGGCTGTTTATGTGGATAACCGGCAACAGGACGGGCCGGCACCAGCAATGGGGGCCGGCACGGCCGCCTTGCGCAGCATCCTGTGCCGGCTAACCGCCTGCGGCAGCGCGATAATGGTCCAGCACGAAGACGCGGATCGCCGAGGCAAGACCGGTTCCCGGCGGGCGCGCGGCGTCGATGTCGGCGGCCAGCGCGTTCACGGCCTGCCCCCGGGCCGCCGCAATCGCGCGGAACGCGTCCCAGAACGCGGGTTCCAGCGACACGCTGGTGCGGTGCCCGCGCAGCGTGAGCGACCGCTTGGCCGGGCCGGGCGCGGTCATCCCGCGCCAGGACCATCGCCGTCGCGCCGGTGCCCGTCCACCCGCCGGGCCGCGTCGCGGGCGGCCTTCGCCTCTGCCGCCTTCTGGGCCTTCGTGCGCCCGTGCAGCGCCGCATTGGTATCTGCCTTTGCCTTTGCGGCAGCGCGCGCCTTCGCCTTGCGGGCGGCGCGCAGGTTCACGACCTCGACCATCGGGGTTCCTTCCGGTGCGCGAATCGCGCGCAGGATAGGCGCGCGGCTGCGGCGCGAAAACCGGGCTGCGCGCGCGGGTTCGTCCCGGGTTGGCGGCGCCCCGTCGCCCGTTCGCGCAGGGCGAGGGGTTATGACCGCCCCGCGAGGCTGCCGCAGCGGCGCGTCCGCGTCACGAACGCGGCGTGATGGACCCGACGGCGTCCGGCCGTCTGTCCGGACGGGCCTCAGTCCGACGGGCCTCAGTCCGACGGGCCGATCATTGCCTCGGGGCGCACGATGCGGTCGAAGGTCTCGCCGTCCACGAAGCCGAGCGCGATCGCCTCTTCGCGCAAGGTGGTGCCGTTCCGGTGCGCGGTCTTGGCGACCTTGGTCGCGTTGTCATAGCCGATGTGCGGGGCAAGCGCGGTCACCAGCATCAGCGATTCCCGCATCAGCTTCTCGATCCGGGGCACGTTCGCCTCGGTCCCCGCCACCATGTTGTCGTTGAAGGACGCCGCCGCATCGCCCAGAAGCTGCATCGACTGCAGCACGTTGTAGGCCATCATCGGGTTGTAGACGTTGAGCTCGAAATGCCCCTGCGACCCGGCGAAGCCCACGGCGGCGTCGTTCCCCATCACATGGACGCAGACCATGGTCAGCGCCTCGGCCTGCGTCGGGTTCACCTTGCCGGGCATGATCGACGACCCCGGCTCGTTCTCCGGCAGGATCAGCTCGCCGAGGCCCGAGCGCGGGCCGGACCCGAGCAGGCGCATGTCGTTGGCGATCTTGAACAGGCTCGCCGCCACCGTCTTGAGCGCGCCCGAGAACATCACCATCGCATCATGCGCCGCCAGCGCCTCGAACTTGTTCGGTGCGGTCACGAACGGCAGGCCGGTGATCGCCGCGATCTCGGCCGCCACCCGCACGTCCCAGCCGCGGCGGGTGTTCAGGCCGGTGCCGACCGCCGTGCCGCCCTGCGCAAGCTCGTAGATATGTGGCAGGCACATCTCGACGCGCCGGATACCCATGGCGACCTGGTGGGCGTAGCCCCCGAACTCCTGCCCGAGCGTCAGGGGGGTGGCGTCCTGGGTATGGGTGCGGCCAATCTTGATGATGCCGGCGAACGCCTCGGATTTCGCCGCCAGCCCCGCGTGCAGGCGGCGCAGGCCGGGCAGCAGCACATCGCGCGCCATCATCCCGATGGCGACATGCATCGCCGTGGGAAAGGTGTCGTTCGACGACTGGCCCATGTTCACATGGTCGTTCGGGTGGACGGGCGTCTTCGAGCCCATGACGCCCCCCAGCATCTCGATCGCCCGGTTCGAGATCACCTCGTTGGCGTTCATGTTCGACTGGGTGCCCGATCCCGTCTGCCAGACGACGAGGGGGAAGTTGTCGTCGAGCTTGCCGTCGATCACCTCTTGCGCCGCAGCCGCGATCGCCTCGCCCAGTTTCGGGTCGATGTCGCCCTGCGCGATATTGACCAGCGCGCAGGCCTTCTTCACGACGCCGAGCGCGCGGACGATCGCCACCGGCTGGCGTTCCCAGCCGATGCGGAAGTTGCCGATCGACCGTTGCGTCTGCGCGCCCCAGTACTTGTCGGCAGGCACCTCGAGCGGGCCGAAGCTGTCGGTTTCGGTGCGGGTGGCGGGTCGGTCAGTCATGCGCAGCCTCGGGTTCGTGATCCGTGTGCCGTCGTATACCAGACGCGGCGGCCCGCAAACCCCCGGCTGCCGGCGGGATGCCGCAGGCGCCGTCAGTGGCCGGCGCGGCGATAGATGTAGACGCGGGCGGGCGGCAGGTTACCCCAGACCTTGCGCCCCTTCTGCACGGTCAGGCCGAGCTCGAGCCGCAGCGGTTCCGCCAGCGGCGGGCGGGGCCCGTAGGTGAACTGCACGAACGCGCCGCCGGGGCGCAGGCAGGCGAAGGCGCCGCCCACGATGGCCGCCTGCAAGGCCCGCGGCATCGACAGCAGCGGCAGGCCCGACACCACCGCCCCCAGCCCCGGCCGGCAGAAGGATGCGATCGTCTCGGCCCCCGCCCGGTGCACTGTCACGCCGGGAAACGACTGCCGCAGGTGGGTCACGAATTCGGGGTTCAGCTCGAACACCGTAAGGTCGGCCGGCGCGACCCCGCGCGCGAGGATCGCGCGGGTGAAGGTCCCCGTGCCGCCGCCAAGTTCGGCCACGCGCCCCGTGTCAGGCCCGAGCCCCTCGGTCATCGCGCGGCCGAGGTCGGCCGAGGACGGGGCCAGCGCCACGACCTCGCCGGGCCTGCGGATCATCTCGCGGAGGAACAGACGGATATCGCGCGACATTGGGTGCTCCCTCGGTCCCTCGCTGTGACACAAGTCGATGACGGTTTTCCGACAAGGCGCGCAGTCTGAATCAAGAACGGCGCGCCTCTGCGCAGGATCACTTGCGGAACTTGTCGAGGCTGACGACCTCGGCCCCGCGCGATGGCGACGCCGGCGGATCGTCCTCGTTTTCGTCCTCGTCGTCGGCGGCCTCGTGCGTCTCGAACCGCAGGCCGAATTCAACCGACGGATCGACGAAGGTGCGCAGCGCGTCGAACGGGATCCGCAGCGGCTCGGGCTGGTTGCCGAAGTTCAGCGTGACGGCGAAGCCCTCGTCGTCCACCGACAGGTTCTCGAACCAGTGCTGCAGCACGATGGTCATCTCGGCGGGATAGCGCGCGCGCAGCCAGTCGGCCATGCCGACCCCGGGGTGGGTCGTGTCGAAGGTGATGAAGAAGTGGTGCGCGCCCGGCAAGCCATCGTTCGCCACGCGGGTCAGCACCTGCTGGATCAGGCCGCGCATGGCCCGGTGCATCAGGTTGCCGTAGTCGATGCCCTGCGCCATGCGCCCCCCGGTGTCCCGCCCGCCGCGCGGGTTCGCGCGCCAGAATAGGGGATTCCCCTGCCAAGGGAAGCCCGTCAGAGCATCGCCGCGGCTGCGCCCCCGCCGGCGGCTGCGGCAATCACCGCGGGCAGAGGCCAGTGCCGCAGCAGGATCGCCCAGGCCGCCAGAAGGGCGATGATGCCGGCCTGAAGGTCCACGGTCGCGGGATCGGGCAGGATCAGCCGGACGGGTCCGGCCTCGACCGTGCCGACCGTGCCGAAGAACACATGCGCCGCGAACCATACCGACAGGTTCAGGATCACGCCCACCACCGCCGCGGTGATCGCTGACAATGCGCCCCCCAGCCGCGGCTGCGCGGTGATCCACTGCAGCCACGGCGCGCCGGCGAAGATCCACAGGAAGCTCGGCACGAAGGTCACCCACAGCGTCACCGCTGCGCCTGCCACGCCCAGGGCCGGCCCGCCGGCCGGCGCTGCGGCCAGGTAGCCGACGAACTGCACCACCAGGATCAGCGGCCCCGGCGTGGTCTCGGCCAGCCCGAGCGCGTCGATCATCTGCTGCGTGGTCAGCCAGCCGAACTCGGTCACCACCGTCTGCGCAATCCACGCGAGCACGGCATAGGCGCCGCCGAACGTGATCAGCGCGAGGCCCGAGAAGAACAGCGCAAGGTCGGCCAGCACCCCGGCGCCGGCGAGGACCAGCGCAGCGACCGGCCCCGCCCAGAGCGCGCCCCAGACCGCTGCCGTCCGCAGGGTCGCGCGAAGGGCGGCGGGCGGTGCCGGCCCGCTTGCGGCCGCCCCGCCCCCTGCGGTGGCAAGGCCCCAGAGACCCGCGGCTAGCACGATCACCGGGAACGGCAAGTTCAAAGCGAAGAGGCCGGCGAAGGCCAGCGCCGCGATCCACCACTGCGCGCGCCCCGTCAGCGCCCGCCGGGCGACGCGCAGAAGCGCCTCGATCACGATCACAACGACCGTCGCCTGCACGCCGGCGAAGGCCGCCTGCACCGGTGGCACCGTGCCGAACGTTGCGTAAAGTACCGACAGGGCCAGTACCACCAGCGCGCCGGGCAGGACGAACAGCCCGCCCGCGATCAGCCCGCCCGGCACCCCGTGCAGCCGCCAGCCGATCCAGGTTGCCAGCTGCATCGCCTCGGGTCCCGGCAGCAGCGTGCAGAACGACAGCGCCGCCAGATAGTCGCGCGGGCCGATCCAGCGGCGGTCGTCCACAATCATCCGGTGCATCAGCGCGATCTGGGCCGCCGGTCCGCCGAATGACAGAAGGCCGACGCGCAGGAAGACACGCGCAAGGTCGGACAGGCCGGGACCGGCCGGGGCAGGGGGTGGCGGCGGGGTGCCGGGCATCGGAGTGGGGCGCATCCTGTTGCAGCGGAACGGGACGCGAGCCTTGGGCCGAAGCCTGACGGGGCGGTCGCAGCCCCCGTCCGCTGGTAACGGATCCCGCGCTGCCGTCAACCGACCGGGCGCGCCAGTTCCCGCAGAAGCTTGGTCCGCATCGCCCGGGCGAAGTCGAGGTGCCCTCGCGCCGTCTCGACGAAGCCGCCGGGGGTGATCACCCACGACCGGTAAAACTGCGTGATCGACAGGCCCATCGATTCGATGGCCAGCCCGTTTACCTCGATCCCCGCCGCGATCCCCCGCCGCCGGGCGCGCGAAACCGTAAACCCCGCGTTCTTGGCCCCGTCGCCCGACACATCCACGATCCGCCGCCGACAGGCGGGCGCCGTGTCGAACCGGGCGATGGCGAAGTCCAGCCCCTCGCCGACGGCGGTGTTCGAGGCGCTGAAGGCGCGCGGCATCGCGCGGACGTGTGCGGCAAGCCGGGCGGCGTCCGCGGTTTCGGCGACCGTGGTCCACGGGATCGACAGCTGCTGCCGCCCGAGGCCCGACCACTGCACCACCGCCAGCGCCACCGATCCCGCAACCAGCGTGTCGAGGACCGCCGGATCGGCCAGCGCGGCCGCCAGCCCCTCGGTCTGCAACAGGTATCCGCCCGCATCGACCGATCCCGACACGTCCACGGCCAGCATGAGCGCCGCCGCGCAGGCCGCGGCAGGTCTGGCCAGCGTCAGGGCAAGGCAGGCGGACAGGGCAAGGCGCATCGTCCGAAGGTGCGCGTCCGGGCAACCGAAGGCAAGCTTAGCGCGCACTGGCGGCCTGCGGCGACCGCGCATGCGCGCGACCGGTGCGGACGGCCGCAGCCCGGTTCTCGGGACTGTCGTTGTTCTCGGGTCCGTTGTTCACGAGACCGGAGGGGGAGGGTGCAGGTTTCTGTTGCCAGGCACCTGCGAGCCCCGCCGGAAGCGGCTAAGCCCCCGGGCTTTGGTTTCGGTCACCCGAGCTGCTTACGCAGCCAGAGCCACCGGAGCACGGTTGTCGTTGGCAACTATGCATTCGGACCGATAACGGTGGTACCTCACCGGGCGAAAGCCACACCTTTAGACGTTCGTCGATCCTGTTTCGGCCCCTCGTCCCCGCAACGCCGGGTCATGGTGGAGCCGCCGGGTACCGCCCCCGGGTCCGATCCGCTTATTCCGTGCGCGTTTATCGCCATAGTCCGGTTCGACCCGAACAATGGGAATATAGGGGCGGCCACGGGGGCGCACAAGCACCCATCCTCCTCAGACGCAAACGGGGACGCGGCTGCCCGCGTCCCCGTCCGAAGGTCTGGCCTGATCGGTCAGAACCCGGCCTTGATCTTCTCGAACTCGGCAACCATCCGCTCGCGCTGCGCGGCGCTCATCGGGGTCTGCGACAACAGGATGCCGTCCACCGGATCCACGTCGGCCGCCTTCAGCTCGTCCATCGAGATCGTGGCCATCGCCGCATCGTTGGCGTGGGCATAGCCGAAGTTGGCCAAAAGACCCGCCGCCGATCCGTGCGACAGCCAGGCATTGATGAAGTCGTAGGCCTTGTCCTCGGACCCCGGACCGTCCTTGATGTTGACATAACCGCAGAACCAGCTCGAGGCGCCTTCCGCCGGCGTGCGGTTGAAGCCGACGGGGAACCCTTCCTGCCGCATCAGCGCGACGCCGTCGTTCCACGACCATGCGACGAGGATTTCGCCCGAGGCCATCAGTTGCGACAGTTCCGACGGGTCGGCCCAGTAGGCGCGGACGTTCTCGTGCGCGGTGCGCAGCCAGGCCGCTGCGGCGTCGAACTGGGCGTCGGTGATGTCGGTCCAGTCGGTCACGCCGGTCGCCAGCAGCGCCAGCGCCCAGATGTCGTCGGTATTGTCGGGCAGCGAGATCCGGCCCGCATACTTCGGATTGTGGAACACCTGCAGCGAGGCCACATCCTCGGCCGGGACCTGGTCGGCGTTGTAGGCGATCGCGGTATAGGCGTAGTCAGTCGGGATATACCACACCGTGCCGTTGTCCACGAACACGTCCGACGCAAGGAACCGCGGCGCGATGTTGGCAAACTCGGGGATGCGGCTGACATCCCAGGGCTCGATCAGCCCGGCGGCGCGCCAGGACGGGACTTTTGCAGAACACGGATGCGCCACGTCGGGGCGGAAGCCTGCGGCGACCTTCTGGAATGCCTCGTCGTCGTCGCCGAAGAAGCTGTAGGTCGGCATCTGCCCATGCTTGGCAACATAGTCCTGGATCAGCGAGGGTTCCTCGAATCCCGCCCAGTCGAACACGATCAGCTGGGGATCGGCAGCCGTTGCCGGCAGCGCGAGGGTCAGGGCGACAGCGGTGGCGATCAGGGCGGGTGCGCGCTTCATACGATGACCTCGGCGAAGGTGGGCAGATGGTTTGTGCCTAGCCGTCCGGCCTTGCGCACTCAAGGGGTATGCGCGCAATCTTGGATGCCGGAAGGGGATCGGCGCGGGGCAGGGGATGGAGATGCCGGGATTTGCGGCAGCGCGTGAACGCCGGACCGGCGCGTGGGGCGAGGCCGTGCTCTGGGCGGCCTTCTTCGCGCTGATCCTCGGCGCCTGGGCCATCCTGTGGCTGATGGCGCAGGACCGCGCGGTGTGGGGCGGGCCGTTCGGCCTTGCGATGCTGGCCGACCTCTGCGCGCTCGGCGCGGGCGGGGCAGAGATCGGCACGCTCGCCGCGATGTGGGCCGCAATGGCCGCCGGCATGATGATGCCGACCGCCGCCCCCGCCTTTGCCACCTGGTCGCGGCTGCCGCCTGCGGCCTCGCTCGGGGCGGCGGGCACGGCGGCGCTGGCCGCGGGGTATCTTGCCGTCTGGCTGACGGCCGCCGCGGCGTTCGCGGCCGCGCAGGCGGCGCTGGCGCGCGCGGGCCTCGTCGGCCCGGACGGGGCGAGCCTGTCGCCCCTCTTCACTGCAGCCCTGTTCGCCGCCGCCGGGCTCTACCAGTTCGGTGCGGTCAAGGCGGGCTGCCTCGCCCGCTGCCGCGCGCCGCTGCCCTTCTTCATCGCGCACTGGCGGCCGGGCCTCGCCGGAGCGTCGGCGGCGG
>CALIZF010000043.1 GCA_938028765.1 uncultured Paracoccaceae bacterium | reverse complement strand
TCGCCGCCGATGTTGTAGCTGCGCCCGACCCGCCCGCGGTCCAGCACCAGCAGGAGTGCCGCCGCGTGATCCTCGACATAGAGCCAGTCGCGCACGTTCAGCCCCTGCCCGTAGACCGGGATCGGCCGGCCGTGAAGGGCGTTGAGGATCACCACCGGGATCAGCTTCTCGGGGAAGTGGAAGGGGCCGTAGTTGTTCGAGCAGTTCGTCAGCACCACCGGCAGGCCATAGGTTTCGTGCCAGGCGCGCACCAGATGGTCGCTCGCGGCCTTCGAGGCGGAATAGGGGCTGCGCGGGTCGTAGGGCGTCGTCTCGGTGAAGCGCCCCGTCGGTCCGAGCGAACCGAACACCTCGTCGGTCGAGATGTGGTGGAAGCGGAAGCCGGCGGGCCGTCCGGCGCGGGTCCAGTAGGCGCGGGCGGCCTCGAGCAGGTTGAAGGTGCCGGTGACGTTCGTGGAGATGAAGTCGCCCGGCCCGTCGATGGACCGGTCTACATGGCTTTCGGCGGCAAGATGCATCACCGCGTCGGGCGCGTGACGGGCAAGGATCCGGTCCAGCGCGGCGCGGTCGCGGATATCGGCGTGTTCGAAGGCATAGCGGGGGCTGTCCGCCACGGCCGCCACGTTCGCGGGGTTCGCGGCATAGGTCAGCGCGTCGAGGTTGACCACGTCGTGCCCTGCGGCCACCGCCTGTCGCACCACGGCCGACCCGATGAAGCCTGCACCGCCGGTGACGAGGATTTTCATGCGTCCTCCATGCGGAACGGGCTGTCGAGGTCGCGGAAGGCGGGCGCGGCCGCGTCCTTGGGCGACAGGACGGCCGCTGCGGGGTCGATGCCCCAGTCGATGGCAAGGTCGGGGTCGTTCCAGTGCACCGCCCCCTCGCAGTCGGGGGCATAGAAGGCATCGCACTTGTAGGCCACCTCGGTCTCGGGTTCGAGAGTGACGAAGCCGTGCAGGAACCCCGCAGGAATGAACAGCTGCCGCCCGTCCGCGGCGCCAAGCTCCACCGCCACCCACCGCCCGTAGGTGGGCGAGCCGCGCCGGATGTCCACCGCCACGTCGCGGATCGCTCCCCGCAGAACGCGGACGAGCTTTGCCTGAGCCTGGGGCGGCCGCTGGAAATGCAGGCCCCGGACCGTGCCCGCGGGGCGCGAGAACGACTGGTTGTCCTGAACGAAGTCGGCGTCGATCCCGGCGGCGTCGAAGGCCCGGCGGCTGTAGGTCTCGCAGAACCACCCCCGCTCGTCGCAGAACCGGCGGGGCGTCACGATCATCACCCCGTCGAGGGCGGTCGTTTGGAACATGGCGGTGCCTCGGGTTGACGCGCGACGATCCATGCCGGATCGGGACGCCGGTGGAAAGGGCTGTGGGTGCCGGATCGCGACTGCCGGCGGCGGCGCGGGCAGTCCTTTTGGCGGCGCGCACCGCGAAGGTAGCCTGCCCCGAGGCGCCGGGCCTCGGGCACGGGGGTGCCTCGCGGAAAATCCATTCGCCAAGGCAGATCGGGTGTCGTTTCGTCGGAACGCTGTCGCCGCTGCGGCGCCGAACGGACGCGCTCGGCGCTTCCTGCGCGCGGCATCGTCACGATGACCGCCGACGCCTTCGCCAAGTGTGCGGCTGCCAGCCGGACGATGCAGGGCGGCGGCGCGCGGCGCACCCGCCTTCCGCGCCGAAACGCCGAAAGCCGCACTCTGCCGGTTCCGCCGCAGGAAAAACGGTCCGGGTCGCAGACCTCTCCGGCGGCCTGCCGGAACTGCGGCGGGCTCGGACCGCGGCGCGCCGGTCGCCGCCGGCGGGACGCGCACATGATCGGCCGCGCCGGCCCGTGCGGGCCGTGCAGGAACAGCGCGTCCCGGACGGAGTGGCGCAGGCGTTTTCGCGACCGGCCGATCGCCGACCGGGTCAGTCCGGGGTCGCTGGCCACGGCCAGTGCCTTCCGGTTGCGTCGGAGGCCCGGCACACAGGCAGCAGCGTCAGGGCCCGCCGCGCGATCGGGTCGGCGCCCCGATCGTGGCGCGCAGTGCCCGTCCGACGCATCGCGCGCCAGTGTTCGCACCCGGCACAGCGATGCGGCCAAGGGGCCTGGCCTGTGCTTCAAGGTCCCGGGCTGCCGGCGCAGGTTCCGTGCGTCGCCGCGGCCACGCGCGGGCGCAGGGCGGAAGACGCCGAGCGCGGCAAGCAGGCCCACGATGCCGTGGCCGACGGCAACCCGATCGCCGGCTGGCAGCAGAACCAGGGCAGCACGCCGGCGCGGCCGGTCCCCGACCTGCGCGCATTCCCGGAAGGTGCCGCTTCGGCGGTCGGGCCCTCGCCGGACCCCAGGCACGCCCGATCCGGTCACATCCCGGGACAGGTCCATGGACCGGCCCGTCACCGCCATCCGCCCTTTCGGGACCTTGCAGCTTACGCCGCCGGCGGAGGCGTCGGGCGTGCTGGCCGGCCCGCGCCGCAACCTCCGGACGATGCGGGCCGATTTCGCTGCCTCTCTTGCAGCGCCGCGCGAGGCCACCGGCACCGGGGGGCGGCGGCACCGGTTTGGACGCCGGTCTTGCCCATCAGCGGCCGCGTGTCCTGCGGCACCCGTCGCGCGCAGGCCGCCGGGCCGGTCGACTCCGAGGCTTCGTGCATCCTCAGAGCCGGCGGGTGCGGCATCGGCAAACGGCGGGACCATGGACTGCCCGACATCGCCGCCGGGCGCCGGTTTCCAGGGCCATCAGCCGCGCGGGGGCCACGCCGATCATCTCGCGCAGCAAATCGGCATCGGGGGTCCTCTCGACAAAGTCGCGCAGGCTCATCATGTCGGCGGTCCTCTCGATCCGGGATTGGTGTCAGCAACCAGACCCTGACCGAACATCACCGCTGACCACCGCACCCAGAACCTGAACCACGCCGTGGGACGGGATCCCGGCTCCTGAGGGTCGTGGTGCCGAACGGACCATCCCGAACGACCAGATCGCCGTCGCTGTCACACGGGGCCGTCGGGATCAACGGATCCCCGACGGGCTGGCCGGGACGATCGGCGGCACGATCGCGACGAACCAGATCACCCGACCTTCGGCGCGGCGGATGACACGGACAAGTGCCGCTCCGAGGCGCGGACGCTCGCAGGAAGCCCGGGCTCCGGCAGCCCGATCCCGCGCCGCTGCCGCTGTCGGCGCGCCCATGTCGCCGTCCTGCGCCCGCCGCGCGGTTCTGGCGGCGGCCAGCGCGGCGACCGCCCGTCAGGTAAGCGAATCGTAGAGCGCGAAATCGGCCGCCATCGCCGCGCGCAACGCCGTCTCTGTCTCGGCGCTCAGGGCAAGGTCCGCAAGCGGCGAGACGTTCACCACCGGCAGTTCGATCGCGCAGTCGAGCCGGTCTTCGAGGAAGGTCACGAAGCGGCCGATGTCCTCGTAGCGGAAGATGTGGTCCACCGCTGGGCGGCCGTCGGGCGCGAGGAACCGTGCCTGCGACCCGACCGCGGCGAAGCCCGGCTGCGGGCTGCGGCAGTAGGCGCGGGCGAAGTCGTCGAAGGTCATGCCCGCGGTGCGCATCCGTTCGTCCAGCACATCCTCGCGCAGGCGATAGCGATACCAGCTGCCCAGCCAGTCGATCGGGTGCCGCATCAGCGCCACCGTGGTGAAGACGTCGCCCGACGCGGCCTTCAGATACGGCCCGATGAAGCGGTGGTAGCGACGCGCGTTCGTATGCTTGAGCAGCGGCGGCCGCTGGACCGACAGCGCTGCCAGCGGCTCGAGCGCCGCCGCGACCGCCGTGGAGCCCGCTTTGGGCGTGGCCAGGAACACCAGACGCTGGTCCCAGAACACAAGCACCCGGACCCTCCGCCGCTCTGCCGCACCGCGGGCGATAACTAACCTTTAACCCTTCCGGCGAAAAGCTGAATTTGCATCGAATCCGGTTGAAACGTTCGCGTTTCGTATCCATAAGGGCATGGAACGTTCGGCGAACACGGAAGGGGCCGGTGCCGAACGGGGCGGCGTTGCCGCGGCGTGGCGGGCATGGGATAAGGGGACAGGCGATGAGCACGGCGAACCTTCTGGAACTGAACGGACGGCGCGACATGGACAAGAAGAAGGCCCTCGAGTCCGCGCTGGCGCAGATCGAGCGGCAGTTCGGCAAGGGCTCGATTATGCGGCTCGGCGCCAACAACGCCGTGATGGAGATCGAGGCGACCTCGACGGGTTCGCTCGGCCTCGACATTGCGCTCGGCATCGGCGGCCTGCCGAAGGGGCGGATCATCGAGATCTACGGCCCCGAAAGCTCGGGCAAGACGACGCTGACCCTGCATGTGGTGGCCGAGGAACAGAAGAAGGGCGGCGTCTGCGCCTTCGTCGATGCCGAACACGCGCTCGACCCGCAGTATGCGCGTAAACTCGGCGTGAACCTCGACGAGCTGCTGATCAGCCAGCCTGACACCGGTGAACAGGCGCTGGAGATCGTGGATACCCTGGTGCGGTCCGGCGCTGTCAGCCTGATCGTGGTCGATTCGGTCGCCGCCCTGACGCCCAAGAGCGAGATCGAGGGCGACATGGGCGATGCGCAGGTCGGCGCGCAGGCCCGCCTGATGAGCCAGGCCATGCGCAAGCTGACCGCGAGCATCAGCCGGTCGAACTGCATGGTCATCTTCATCAACCAGATCCGCATGAAGATCGGCGTGATGTTCGGCAGCCCCGAGACGACGACGGGCGGCAACGCGCTGAAGTTCTATGCCTCGGTCCGCCTCGACATCCGCCGGATCGGCGCGGTCAAGGACCGCGACGAAGTGGTGGGGAACACCACGCGGGTCAAGGTCGTGAAGAACAAGGTCGCCCCGCCGTTCAAGGAGGTGGAATTCGACATCATGTATGGCGAAGGCATCTCCAAGACCGGCGAGCTGATCGACCTAGGCGTGAAGGCCGGCGTGATCGAGAAGTCGGGTTCCTGGTATTCATGGGGCGACGAGCGGATCGGCCAGGGGCGCGAGAACGCCAAGAACTTCCTCAAGGCCAACCCCGCCGTAGCCGCCGAGATCGAGGGCCGCATCCGCGCGTCGCACGGGCTCGACCTGTCGTTCGCGCCGGGGGCGGACGACGACGTGATGGAGGGCTGACCGCCGGCAACCGCGCGGGTCGCGGCAGGCAGTTCCGCGACCAACCGTCACGTTGCGGCAGCGGCGCGCGCACCGCACAGGGTGCCCGCGGCGCCGGGGCAGGCTGGTCTGCGGTCTTCGCCCCCGGGCGTCGGTGCGGCGGCGGCATCCTGCGTCGTGCCTTACCCGACGTCCTGCAAGACCGCACGTTGGCGTCCGGCCGGCGCCGGTCGGGCGGCGCTGCCGCCCATGCGCCCGGGCCGCGCGGCGCGGCATTGCGGGCAAGGGGGATTTACCGCCCGGCCGGGCATCGCTATCCCCTAGGCCCTGTTCGCCCCGCGCATGGACCGTCCGATGACCAGCCTCGCCGACATCCGATCGACCTTTCTCGATTTCTTCGCCCGCAACGGGCACACGGTCGTCCCGTCGAGCCCGCTCGTCCCGCGCAACGACCCGACGCTGATGTTCGCCAATTCGGGGATGGTGCAGTTCAAGAACCTCTTCACCGGGGTCGAACGGCGCGACTACGTGCGCGCGACCACGGCGCAGAAATGCGTCCGCGCGGGCGGCAAGCACAATGATCTCGACAACGTGGGCTACACCGCGCGGCACCACACCTTCTTCGAGATGCTGGGCAACTTCAGCTTCGGCGACTACTTCAAGGAGGCCGCGATCCCCTTCGCGTGGGAGCTGCTGACGAAGGACTTCGGCATCCCGAAGGACCGCCTGCTGGTGACCGTCTATCACACCGACGACGAGGCGGCGGCGATCTGGCGCAAGGTGGCCGGCCTGCCGGAAGACCGGATCATCCGCATTCCGACCGACGACAACTTCTGGCGCATGGGCCCGACCGGCCCCTGCGGCCCCTGCACCGAGATCTTCTTCGACCACGGCCCCCACATCTGGGGCGGCCCGCCGGGCAGCGCCGAGGCGGACGGGGACCGGTTCATCGAAATCTGGAACCTCGTGTTCATGCAGAACGAGCAGATGCCGGACGGCACGCTGCGCGTGCTCGACATGCAGTCGATCGACACCGGCATGGGGCTGGAGCGGATCGGGGCCCTGCTGCAGGGCAAGCACGACAACTACGACACCGACCTGATGCGCGCGCTGATCGAAGCGTCGGCCCATGCCACCTCGTCGGACCCAGACGGGCCGGGCAAGATCCATCACCGGGTCATCGCGGACCATCTGCGGTCCACCAGCTTCCTGATCGCCGACGGTGTGATGCCGTCGAACGAGGGGCGAGGCTATGTGCTGCGCCGTATCATGCGCCGTGCAATGCGCCATGCGCACATGCTGGGCGCAAGGGATCCGGTGATGCATCGGCTGGTGCCGGCGCTGGTGCGGCAGATGGGGGCGGCCTATCCGGAGCTGCCGCGCGCCCAGGCTCTGATCGCCGAGACGTTGCGGCTAGAGGAAACGCGGTTCCGCGAGACGCTGGAGCGCGGGCTGCGGCTTCTCGACGAAGAGGTGCAGCGGCTGCCTGAAGGGGCGGATCTGCCCGGTGCTGCGGCCTTCCGGCTCTACGACACCTACGGCTTCCCGCTGGACCTGACGCAGGACGCGCTGCGCGAGAAGGGCAGGGGGGTGGACGTGGCGGGGTTCGAGGCCGCGATGGCCGAACAGCGCGCGAAGGCGCGGGCGGCCTGGGCCGGCACCGGCGAGGCGGCCGACCAGCGGCTGTGGTTCGAGCTTGCCGAGGCGCAGGGGGCGACCGAGTTCCTCGGCTACGACACCGAGACGGCGGAAGGCCAGATCCTCGCGCTCATCTCGGGCGGCGTTGCGACCGGCGCTGCCGAAGCGGGGCAGGCGGTGCAGGTGGTGGTGAACCAGACGCCCTTCTATGCCGAGGCGGGCGGGCAGGTGGGCGACCAGGGTTACGTCCGCACCGACACCGGCCTTGCCCGCGTGACCGACACGAAGAAAGCTGCCGGCGTGATCGTGCACCACGCGACCGTGATCGAAGGCAGCCTGCTGCGCGGCCAGCCGGCTCGGCTGGAAGTGGATCATGCCCGCCGCGCGGCGATCCGCGGCAACCATTCGGCCACGCACCTGCTGCACGAGGCGCTGCGCCGCCACCTCGGCGACCATGTGGCGCAGAAGGGCAGCCTGAACGCGCCCGACCGGCTGCGCTTCGACTTCAGCCACACCCGGGCGCTGTCGGCTGCCGAGCTGGCCGCGGTCGAGGCCGAGGTGAACGCGATGATCCGCCAGGACAGCGCGGTGGAAACCCGTCTGATGACGCCCGACGCCGCCCGCGCGATCGGGGCGCAGGCGCTCTTCGGCGAGAAATACGGCGACGAGGTCCGGGTGGTGTCGATGGGCCGCCTGACCGGCTCGGGCAAGGGGACGGACGGCGCGACCTACAGCCTCGAGCTGTGCGGGGGCACCCACGTCGCCCGAACGGGCGAGATCGGGGTCTGCGTCATCCTTTCGGACAGCGCATCCTCGGCCGGCGTCCGCCGGATCGAGGCGCTGACGGGGCAGGCGGCTCTCGACCATCTGCGCGCGCAGGAGGCGCGGCTGGCCGAGATCGCGGCGATCCTGAAGGCACCGGTCGGCGATGCAGTGGACCGGGTGCGTGCGCTGGCCGAGGAACGCCGGGCGCTGGCGGCCGAGGTGGCGCAGCTTCGGCGCGAGATCGCCATGGGCGCGGGCGGCGGCGGGGCGCCGGCGGCGCGCGAGGTTGGCGGGGTGCCGTTCCTCGCGCAGGTGCTGACGGGCGTGACCGGCAAAGATCTGCCGGCGCTGATCGACGCGGCGAAGGCGCGGATCGGGTCGGGGGCGGTCCTTCTGATCGCGGAGGCCGGCGGCAAGGCAGCGGTGGCGGCCGGCGTGACGGCCGACCTGACGGCGCGCGTCTCGGCGGTCGATCTGGTGCGCGCGGCGGCTGAGGCCATGGGCGGCAAGGGCGGCGGCGGCCGGCCCGACCTTGCGCAGGCGGGCGGCGCCGATGCGGCGCGCGCCGACGCCGCAATCCGGGCCGCCGAGGCCGTGCTGGAGGGGTGACGATGCCGAAAGCCTACTGGATCGCCCATGTGACCGTGACCGACCCCGAGGCCTACGGCCGCTACGCCGCGATCGCCACCGAGGCGATCGCGGCGCATGGCGGCGAGTTCCTGGCGCGGTCGGGCCGCTACGTGCAGCTCGAAGGGACCGAGCGCGCGCGCAACGTGGTGGCGCGTTTCCCCAGCCTCGAGGCCGCCGTGGCCTGTTACCGCTCGGATCTCTACCAGCAGGGCCTTGCGCACGCGAAGGGGGCCGCCGTCCGCGACCTCGTGGTGGTCGAAGGGCTCGACTGACGCGCCGCGCCGCCCGCCGCAGTCGCGGGAGCGTGCGGGGGCCCGCCCTTGCAGCCCCCCGGCCGCGACACTAAGACAGTCGCAACGGTTTCCGAGGCAGTTTCCCGACAGAGGCAGGCGGACATGCGCGATCCCATCGACACCTACATGAACGTGCTCGTCCCCATGGTCGTCGAACAGACGAGCCGCGGCGAACGCGCCTACGACATCTACTCGCGCCTCTTGAAGGAACGGATCATCTTCCTGTCCGGCCCGGTGCACGACGGGATGGCGACGCTGATGGTGGCGCAGCTGCTCTTCCTCGAGGCGGAGAATCCGTCGAAGGAAATCGCGATGTACATCAACAGCCCCGGCGGCGTCGTGACCTCGGGCCTGTCGATCTACGACACGATGCAGTACATCCGGCCGAAGGTTTCCACCCTTGTCGTCGGTCAGGCCGCCAGCATGGGCAGCCTTCTGCTGGCCGCGGGCGAACCCGGGATGCGGTTCAGCCTGCCCAACAGCCGGATCATGGTCCACCAGCCGTCGGGCGGCTACCAGGGCCAGGCGACCGACATCTGGATCCACGCGCAGGAAACGCTGAAGCTGAAGCGGCGGCTGAACGAGATCTATGTCAAGCACACGGGCCAGGACCTCGACACTGTCGAGGCGGCGCTGGAACGCGACAACTTCATGGCGCCCGAGGATGCCAAGGCCTGGGGCCTCATCGACGAGATCGTGGAAAGCCGCGGCAAGACCGAAACGGCGAAGGCCTGACGCGCCCCGCCGTCCGGCGGGAAAAGGCGTTGTGCAGGGGGCCGGAGGGGCGTAGCATCCCCGATGGTCGAAATGCGGGCAAGGCCGCCGGAAGCGGCCGCAATGCTGCGCGCCGAGGGGCGGGCAGGGGCAAGGACGGGACGATGGCAAGCAATCCGGGCGGCGACAGCAAGAACACCCTCTACTGCTCCTTCTGCGGAAAGAGCCAGCACGAGGTGCGCAAGCTGATCGCCGGGCCCACGGTGTTCATCTGCGACGAATGCGTCGAACTCTGCATGGACATCATCCGCGAGGAGACGAAGGCAACCGGCCTGAAATCGGCCGACGGTGTGCCGACGCCGCGCGACATCTGCAAGGTGCTGGACGACTATGTCATCGGCCAAGAGCATGCCAAGCGCGTGCTGTCGGTTGCCGTGCACAACCACTACAAGCGGCTGAACCATTCCGGCAAGGCGGGCGACGTCGAACTGTCGAAGTCGAACATCCTGCTGATCGGGCCCACCGGCTGCGGCAAGACGCTGCTGGCGCAGACCCTTGCGCGCATCCTCGATGTGCCCTTCACCATGGCCGATGCCACGACGCTGACCGAGGCAGGCTATGTCGGCGAGGATGTCGAGAACATTATCCTCAAGCTTTTGCAGGCGGCCGAATACAACGTCGAGAAGGCGCAGCGCGGGATCGTCTACATCGACGAGGTGGACAAGATCACGCGCAAGTCCGACAACCCCTCGATCACCCGCGACGTGTCGGGCGAAGGGGTGCAGCAGGCGCTGCTGAAGATCATGGAGGGCACGATCGCCTCGGTGCCGCCGCAGGGCGGGCGTAAACATCCCCAGCAGGAATTCCTGCAGGTGGACACGACCAACATCCTCTTCATCTGCGGCGGCGCCTTCGCGGGGCTCGAGCGGATCATCGCGCAGCGCAACAAGGGCAGCGCCATGGGCTTCGGGGCCGAGGTGAAGGACCCGGACGCGCGCGGCGCGGGCGAGCTGTTCCGGGAGCTGGAACCCGAGGATCTGCTGAAGTTCGGGCTGATCCCGGAATTTGTCGGCCGCCTGCCGGTGATCGCCACGCTGACCGACCTCGACGAGGCGGCGCTTGTCACCATCCTGACCGAGCCGAAAAACGCCCTCGTCAAGCAGTATCAGAAACTGTTCGACCTCGAGGGCGTCAAGCTGACCTTCACGGCCGATGCGCTGACCGCGATCGCCAAGCGGGCGATCCGGCGCAAGACGGGCGCGCGCGGCCTGCGGTCGATCATGGAGGACATCCTGCTCGACACCATGTTCGAGCTTCCCGGTCTGCGCGGCGTGGAAGAGGTGGTGGTGAACGAGGAAGTGGTGAACGGCGGGGCCAAGCCCCTCCTGATCTACGCCGAGCCGCAGCGGAAGAAGAAGGAAGTCGCTGGTTGATCCCCGTGCGCGCCCGGCCTGCCTGCGCGGCGGACCGGCCGCGGGCCGGGCGGTTCCGCGCATGAGCCGCCGCCTCATCTCTACCGGATCGCCGTTCGAGGCCGCCATCGGCTATTCGCGGGCGGTCGTCTGCGACGGCTGGGTGTTCGTCGCGGGGACCACCGGCTACGACTATGCCTCGATGACGATGCCGCCGGCGGTTGCCGACCAGTGCCGCAATGCGCTTGCGACAATTGCGGCTGCGCTGGCCGAGGCGGGCGCGTCGCTCGATGACGTGGTGCGCGTGCGCTACATCCTGCCGGACGCCGCGGACTGGCCTGACTGCTGGCCGATCACTGCCGCCGCCTTCGCCCGCGCGCGCCCTGCCGCCACGATGATCGTGGCGGGGTTGCAGGAGCCCGCCATGCGGATCGAGATCGAGGCGACGGCACGGCTGCCGCGGATCTAGGTCCACCCGGGGCAGGGCGGCGGTCCGGGGCGGCGCACGATGCCGGGCCGGGCCTTCGGGCGCATGGTGCCGCCGGCGTCCTGCAGCCGGCCGCATCATGGCAGACCGCGCTGACCTTTCGGCCTTCCCGCGCAGGCAGACGCCCCCGGCGGTGCGGCGGCCGCTGACAGGCCGGCGGGGGACCGGCGGACCCCGGTCGCGAACGGTCCCGCAATTGCCGCAGGGCAGCGGAGCGAGGCGGATCGGGCCGTCGCCGCGGTTCCGTGCGCTGACGCGCCCGGGCTGATCGACACGGCCCGGAATGCCCCGCGCCGGGAAGGCGCCGCGCCGGCGGGGACTGTCGAGCCCCCGACATCACCGTCCGGTCTGCGTCCGCGCGCCCGCGGCCGCGCCCGATCGCCGCGCCGCCGGCAGGCACTGGACCTCGGCCCCTGCATCGGCCATATCGGGGCCAGCGAAGGAGGCGGTCATGGGTATCCTCAACACGCTGCTGCGCGCGGTCACCTGGTGGAACGGTGCCACGCTCAACACCGCGCTCTTCACGGCGCGCAACGGCGTGAAGGTGGGGCAGGACGCGCAGGGCAACGTGTTCTACCGCTCGAAGGACGGCCGGCGCCGGTGGGTGATCTACAACGGCGAGGCCGAGGCAAGCCGGATCAGCCCGGACTGGCACGGCTGGCTGCACCACACCTGGGACGCGCCGCCGACCGAGGCGCCGCTGAAGCGCAAGCCCTGGGAAAAACCGCATCAGGAAAATCTGACCGGCACCACCGCGGCCTATGCGCCGCCAGGGTCGATCCGCCGGGCCGAACCCGCGCCGCGGCGCGATTACGAGGCGTGGTCGCCCGAATAGGCGCAGGAGCGAGCGATGGCGGAGAACAGGCTCGAGGTCGCGGTCGGCGCGGCGGTGATGGCGGTTGCGATCGGATTTCTGGTCTATGCCGCGCAGGGGGCCGGGTTCTTGCGCGAGACCGACACCTATCCCCTGCGCGCCTCGTTCCGCTCGGTCGAGGGGATCCGGGTCGGCAGCGACGTTCGGCTGGCAGGTGTGAAGATCGGCACGGTGGCGTCGCTGACGCTGAACCCGCAGACGTTCTATGCCGATACGGTGGTAGCAATCCGCCGCGGCATCGACCTGCCCGAGGACAGCGCCATCGTGATCTCGTCGGAAGGGCTTCTGGGCGGGCATTTCGTCGAGATCCTGCCGGGCGGGTCGCCCTTCAATCTCGAAGCCGGCGCCGAGATCGAGGATACGCAGGGTTCGGTCAGCCTGACGACGCTGCTGATGCGCTTCGTTGGCGGCGACGGCAGCAGCATCGACAAGGCCGGCGGCGACGGCGCGCCCGCGACGGAATGACCCGGGCCCTTGTGCTGGCACTTCTGGCGGCAGCCGCGCCGGCGGCGGCGCAGGAGGTGCGCTCGGCCCCCGGTGCTGTGCTGCGATACCTCGACAAGATGTCCGGGCAGGCTGCCGATATCGAGATCGCGCGCGGGCAGGTCGTCACCCGCGGGCGGCTGTCGATCCTGCTGGACGATTGCCGCTACCGTGCCGACAATCCTGCGGGCGATGCCTGGGCGCATGTCACGGTGCGCGACAGCCTGGCCGCCGCGCCGGTGTTCTCGGGCTGGATGATCGCCTCGTCACCCGCCCTGTCGGCCCTCGACCACCCCCGCTTCGACGTCTGGGTGCTGCGGTGCGCGGTGGATTAGGCCGCAGGGGCCGCATCGAGCCCGGCCGCGACCGCCTGCCGGTCGGGCGCGTAACCGGGCGGATCCCACCGGGCAGAGCGTGACACCGCCTCGGCCAGCCGCCGGTGGTATTCGGCCCGCCCGATCTCGATCGCGCCGAGCGAGGCGAGGTGCGGCGTCAGGAACTGCGTGTCGAACAGCGTGAAGCCGCCGGCGCGCAGGCGGTGCACCAGCCAGGCGAGCGCGACCTTGGAGGCGTCGCGCCGGCGCGAGAACATCGATTCACCGAAGAACGCCGCCCCGAGCGTCACGCCGTAGACCCCGCCGAGCAGCGCGCCGTCGAGGCCGCGCAGCTCGACGGAATGGGCGTGTCCGGCGCGGTGCAGCCCGGCATAAAGCTCTGCGATCGGCGCGTTGATCCAGGTTTCGGGCCGCGCGGCGCAGGCGGCGACGACGGCGGCAAAGTCGGTGTCGGCGGTGATGGCGTAGTCGTTCCGCCGGATCGCGCGCGCAAGCGACCGCGAGATGCGGAAGCCGTCCAGCGGGAACACCCCCCGCCGACGCGGATCGACCCAGTGGATCGCCGGATCGTCGCGCCGCTCGGCCATCGGAAAGATCCCGGCGGCATAGGCGCGCAGCAGGTGTTCCGGCGTCAGCGGCGGCAGGGGCCGTCCGGCCATGTCATCCGAACTGGCTGGCGAGCCACCGTTCCAGCCAGTGGATCGAATACTCGCCGTTCTGGATGTCGGGTTCCTGCAACAGGGCGCGGAACATCGGCATCGTGGTGTCCACCCCGTCCACCACGAGCTCGCCGAGCGCCCGGCGCAGGCGAGCCAGCGCCTCGGGCCGGTCGCGGCCATGCACGATCAGCTTGCCGATCAGGCTGTCGTAGTAGGGCGGGATGGCATAGCCGGCATAGAGCGCGGAATCCATCCGCACGCCGAGGCCCCCCGGCGCGTGATACATCCGCACCCGGCCGGGCGAAGGGGAAAAGCCCGGCACCTTCTCGGCGTTGATGCGCACCTCGATGGCGTGGCCGTTGATTTCCAGTTCGTCCTGCGTGAACGACATCGGCATGCCCGCGGCCACGCGGATCTGCTCGCGCACCAGATCGACGCCGAAGATCGCCTCGGTCACCGGGTGTTCCACCTGCAGGCGGGTGTTCATCTCGATGAAGTAGAACCGCCCGTCCTCGTAGAGGAACTCGATGGTGCCGGCGCCGGCGTAGCCGATCCGCGCCACCGCCGCGGCGCAGGTCGCGCCGATCTCGGCCCGCATCTTGGGCGTGATGACCGGTCCCGGCGCCTCTTCGAGCACCTTCTGGTGGCGGCGCTGCAAGGAACAGTCGCGTTCCCCGAGGTGCACCGCGTTGCCCTTGCCGTCGCCGAAGATCTGGATCTCGATGTGGCGGGGGCGCTCGAGGTACTTTTCGAGATAGACTTCGTCGTTGCCGAAGGCGGCCTTCGCCTCGGCCCGGGCGGTGCGGAAGGCGACCTCGAGCTCGGAGGCGCCGTGCGCCGCCTTCATGCCGCGGCCGCCGCCGCCGGCCGTCGCCTTGACAATGACGGGATAGCCGATCGCCTCTGCGACCCGCAGCGCCGTCGCCATGTCGGGCACGCCGCCGTCCGATCCGGGCACGCAAGGCACGCCGAGGGCCTTCATCGTGTCCTTCGCGGTGATCTTGTCGCCCATGATGCGGATGTGGTCCGACGTCGGGCCGATGAAGGTGATCCCGTGATCCTCCAGCGCCTGCACGAAGGCCGCATTCTCGGACAGGAAGCCATATCCCGGATGCACCGCCTGCGCCCCGGTGATCTCGCAGGCCGAGATGATCCGCGCCATCGACAGATAGCTTTCGGATGCGGGCGCAGGGCCGATGCACACGCTTTCGTCGGCCATCCGCACATGCATCGCGTCGGCGTCGGCGGTCGAGTGGACGGCGACCGAGCGGATCCCCATCTCGCGGCAGGCGCGGATCACCCGCAGCGCGATCTCGCCCCGGTTGGCGATCAGGATCTTGTCGAACAAGGCGCCTACTCCACGATCATCAGGGGGGCGCCATATTCAACGGGGGTTCCGTCCTCGATCAGGATCCGGCGGACGACCCCGGCGCGCGGGCTGGGGATCTGGTTCATCGTCTTCATCGCCTCGATGATCAGCAGGGTCTGCCCTTCGGCCACTGTCGCGCCGACGGAGACGAAGGGCGTGGCACCCGGTTCCGGGGCGAGGTAGGCCGTGCCGACCATGGGCGAGGTGACCGCGCCGGGGTGCTGGGCGGGATCCTCGACCGCCGGCGCCGCGACCGGGCCTGCCGACGCCGCGGCGGTCGCGGGTGCTGCGGCGACCGCCTGGACCACCGGCGCTGCCGGCGCGACCGTCGTGTGCCGCGCCACGCGCACATCGAGGCTGTCATCCTCGCCCCACGTCCGTCTGACCGCGAGTTCGGTCAGGTCGTTTCGGGCAAGGATGCCCGCCAGCGCCTCGATGAAGGCGACGTCATCGGAATGCCGGTCGGTGGGCGTCTTGGTCATGCCGTCCTCGAAGAGATTTCGTCCGCCGGCGGGGCGGGGCGCCTGCGGCTTGTCGAGCGCCAGTCTATAGGCCGCAGGGCCGGGCGAGAAAAGGGGCCGTCGCGGTCCTGCGGGTCGGCCCCGGCGGTCATCCGCACGGCCGGCGCCGCGACCTGCGCGCGCATCCTGGCGGCGAACTGCGCGGGGGGCGTTGTTGCGGAACGCCGGTCAACGGGGTTTATTGTGGTGAAATCGTGCGGTTGTCCGGGGCGCGAGGACCGAAGCCGCGCGGCGATGGCCGCGCGTGATCCCACCGATCCTCGCCGGCTTCACGCGGCGCGGGTCCGACATCCGCACGATGGCGGAGTCATCGCGTGTCGTCCGGCGCTTCCCGATCTGTGACCGCGGCCGCCGCGCGCCTCGACGCGCGGGCGGGTTGCGGCTGCGGGATGCCGCGGTTCGACGATCCCGAGACGATCCTGCCCCCCGGGGACGGCCTTGCGGCCATCACGAACGGCGATGCGCGGCCTGCCGGGTTTGCGGGCCGGGAGGCACGCCCGGCGCGCCCGGCCCGGCGATCCGGCGGGTCCGACCGGCGCGGCGCATCTTGCGTTCTTTCCCGAGTGCGTCCCGCGTTCGCCACACTTTCTGCACGATTTGGTGGCGCAATCGGGAAAACGCGACGGAGGGTGCCGACATGATCGCTGCCGCACTGGTCCTGACGGGGGCCGCCACTACGCTGACGGTCGCGGGGATCGTCCTCTTCGGCGGCGGCTGGATGCTGGCGCTGACGGTCTACCTCGGCGCGATGGCCTGCGTGGCCGCCGCGCTCGTCGGCGCCGCGATGGCCGCGGCCCGCCGACCCGCCCAGGCCGACGCATCGGCGCACGCCTGACGTCTATCCGCGGGGCGGCGCAAATCGCAGCTCCAGCCGCTTGCGGAAACCGTGGTCGGTCATGTTGAGCTGGATCGGGCAGACCGCCACAGCGTTGTCGCGGATCGCCTCCAGATCCGTGCCGGGGTGGATGTTGCCGTCCTTGTAGGCGAGCTTGATCCAGTAGTAGGGCACATCGCGCCCGTCCACGCGCCGGTCCGGCAGGAATGATCCCGGCGGGCGCTGGCCCTGCGTGACGACGCGGATCCCGGTGCAGGCCTCGGGCGTGCAGTCGGGAAAGTTGACGTTCACGAACGACAGCGGCTGCCATTCGGCGGCAAACAGCACGTCAAGGACGGGGCCGGCAAAGGCCTCGGCCGTGTCCCAGTGTACCGGGCCCTTCGGGGTGAACACCGTGCTGAGCGCGACCGCGGGCACGCCGAGCAGCGCCCCCTCCATCGCCGCGGCGGCGGTGCCGGAATAGGTCACGTCCTCGGCCAGGTTCGCGCCGCGGTTGATCCCGGACAGAAGGATCGTGGGCGGCGCCGGCATGATCTCGTGGATCGCCAGAAGCGCACAGTCCGTCGGTGTGCCTTTCACGGCGAAATGCCGGTCGTCCACGCGCCGCACCCGAACCGGAACGTGCATCGAGATCGAATGCGAGGCGCCCGACTTCTCCTCGTCCGGGGCCACCACCCAGACATCATCGGAATAGCGCCGCGCGATCCTCTCCAGCAGCTGGATCCCGTGGGCATGGATGCCGTCGTCGTTGACGATCAGGATGCGGTGCTGGCCCATCTGCGCCCCCCTCCTCCGGGGCGGGCGAAGATTGCCCTCGCCATGACGATGATCTTATGACAATCCTGTCCTACAACTTTGCGGCTGTCGAGGGAGGATGACATGCGCGCGGCCTATATCCTCGGGGTCGGGATGACCCCGTTCCGCCGCTGGCCCGACGCCACGGTGCGCAGCCTCGCCGAGATGGCGGTGCGCGACGCGCTGGCCGACGCCGGCATCACCACGCGCGACGTGCAAGCGGTGGCCTTCGCCAATGCCGTGCAGGACGCCATCGAGGGCCAGTTCGGCATCCGCGGCCAGATCGCGCTGCGCGACATGGATTTCGACGCGGTGCCGATCGTGAACGTGGAAAACGCCTGCGCCAGCGCCGCGACCGCGCTGAACGTCGCGCTGATGCAGGTGCGGTCGGGCGCGGCCGAGATCGCGCTGGCGGTCGGGTCCGAGAAGATGACGCACCCCGACCCCGCGGTGCCCGTCGCGGCCTTCGAGGGATCGTGGGAGCGGGCAGACCGCGCGGCGGCGATCGACCGTCTGGTGCGGCTGGGGGAAGGAACGCCGATCCCGCCGGGGGTCGTGGAAAGCCCGCGGACCGTCTTCATGGATGTCTATGCGGCCTTCGCCAAGTATCACATGGCCCGTTTCGGCACGACGCAGGCTCAGCTTGCGGCGGTGGCGGCGAAGAACCACCGACATTCGGTGCACAACGACCGCGCGCAGTATCGTCGCCCCTTCACGGTCGCCGAGGTTCTGGCCGCCCGCACCATCGCCTGGCCGCTGACGCTGCCGATGTGCTCGCCCATCAGCGACGGCGCCGCGGCGGCGGTGGTGGTCTCCGAGGCGGCGGCGCGGCGGCTGGGGATGGGCCGGGCGGTGCGGATCCGCGCGCAGGCGCTGATGACTGGCGGACGGCGCGCGCCCGATGCGGTGGAGGCCCACATCTCGCGCCGCGCGGCGCTTGCGGCCTACGAGGCGGCGGGCCTTGGGCCCCCCGACGTGGACGTGGTGGAATGCCACGACGCCACCGCCTTCGGCGAGGTCCAGCAGTCGGAAAACCTCGGGTTCTTCGCCTTCGGCGACGGCGGCCCGGCGGCGGAACGCGGCGACACGACCCTCGGCGGGCGGATCCCGTTCAACCCCTCGGGCGGGCTGGAATCCAAGGGCCACCCCATCGGCGCGACCGGCCTCGGCCAGATCTTCGAGCTGGTGACACAGCTGCGCGGCGCGGCGGGGGCGCGGCAGGTCGCGGGCGCGCGCATCGCGCTGGCCGAGAACGGCGGCGGCCTGATGGGGGTCGAGGAGGCGGCGGTCAGCGTCACCATCCTCGAAGCCGCATGACGCTGGCGGTCCTTCTTGCAAACGCCGCGCGGGCCTTCGCGGACCGGCCGGCGGTGTCGGTCGGGGCGCGCTGTGTCCGCACCTATGCGGACCTCGGCCTGCGCGCGGCGCGGCTGGCCGCGGGGCTGGCTGCACGCGGCCTGCGCCCCGGCGACCGGGTGGCGATCGCGCGCAGGAACTGCCCGGAATACCTCGAAATCCTGTTCGGCTGCTGGTGGGGCGGCTTCGCCGCGTCGCCGATGAACGCGCGGCTGCACGCGCAGGAACTTTCGTTCATGGCCGAGGACTGCGGCGCGCGGCTCATCCTCGCGGACGACGACGCGGCCGATGCGCTGGCCCCGCTGGTCCCCACGATCCCGGTCGTGCCGGCGTCCAGCTATTGCCGGCTTCTGGCCTGCGACCCTGCGCCGATGCACGACGGGCAGGGGGGCGATCTCGCGTGGCTCTTCTACACCTCGGGCACCACCGGCCGGCCGAAGGGCGCGATGCTGAGCCACCGGAACCTTCTCGCGATGACCGTCGGCTACCTTGCCGACGTGGACCAGCTGACCGAGCAGGACGCGCTTCTGCACCTTGCTGCCACCAGCCATGCCTCGGGCCTCTTCGGGCTGTCCTTCGTGGCGAAGGGGGCCAACAACATCCTGCCCGAATCGGGCGGCTACGACGCGGCCGAGATGGCGGCTCTGCTTGCGGCGGTGCGGGACGTGTCGTTCTTCGTTCCGCCGACCCTCCTGCGCCGAATGGCGGCCGAACCGCGCCTGCAGGGCCTGCCGCCGGGCGCGATCCGCACCATCCTGTGCGGCGCGGCGCCGGTCTATCCGGCGGACATCGCGGCGGGCATCGGCGCCTTCGGGCCGGTCCTGTGGAATGGATACGGTCAGGGCGAATCGCCCTGCACGATCACCGCCCTGTCGAAGGCGCAGATCGCCGCCGCTCATGCCGCGGGGGACGAGGCGCGGCTGGCCTCGGTCGGCATCCCGCGCACCGGCATCGCGGTGCGGCTGGTGGACGACGCGGGCCGCCCCGTGCCGGTCGGCGCGACGGGCGAGGTTGCGGTGCGCGGCGAGACCGTGATGGCCGGCTACTGGAACCGGCCCGAGGCGACGGCCGAGGCGCTGCGCGGTGGCTGGCTGATGACCGGCGACCTCGGCCGCATGGACGACCGCGGGTTCCTGACGCTGCTCGACCGCAAGAAGGACCTGATCATCTCGGGCGGCCTCAACATCTACGCCCGCGAGGTCGAGGATGTGCTGGCCGCCCACCCCGGCGTCGCCGAAGTGGCGGTGATCGGCCTGCCGGACCCCGAATGGGGCGAACAGGCGGTGGCCTGCATCGTTCCCGGGCCCGAGGCGCCCGCGCCCGCCGCGCTCGATGCGCTGTGCCTCGCGCGGCTCGCGCGCTGGAAGCGGCCGAGGCGCTATGCCTTCCTGCCCGCCCTGCCGCGCAATGCCGCCGGCAAGGTGCTGAAGCGCGACCTGCGCGCGCAGATCCGCCCCGAGGATTGTTCGACAATCTTGTAGGAGCATGTTGACAGACGGCACGCCGGCCGTCAGTCTGCCGTGCAAGGGCAGGGGGGGAGACCGGCCCGCACACAAGCCGCGCAATGGGGGAGGAGACCATGGCACAGCTCTACGTGGACCGCGACAAATACGGCGACCAGGCCCTGTCGGCCACCGTCGAGGCGTTCCACTCGGCCATCAAGGACATCGTGCGCCAGCGTCTGGCCGCCTCGGGCGGCGACTGGGGCGCCTTCGTCTTCGACAGGTCCTACGATCTGATCACCGCCGACGACATGCGCGCGGTCGAGACGATGCTTCTGGACGCCGGCCACCGGTTCGACTGGTCGGCCGCCATCAGCCCGCGTGAGCGGCCCGCAGCCTACAAGCCCGCCCAGGGCGTGAGCGAGGACGACATCGCCACCTTCAGCTTCGAGCACCCCGAGGCGAAGACGGCCGAGCCCGACGCACAGGGCCGCGAACTGCGCGGGATCGGCGACAACGTCGCGCAGTATCCCGAGAACTGCATCGGCATCGCGCGCTACATCCGCTCGCCGGCGCTGGTGCTCAAGTATCTGGAGGAAGGTGTGCCCCCCGACACCATCGCCATCATTGACGATTCCGGCGGCACCCTGACCGCGCCGATCCTTGAACAGTTCAAGGGCGTGATCTGCGCGGGCGGGTCCACGCGCAGCCACCTCGGGATCCTGACACGTGAATACGGCGTCCCCTGCCTGATGAACGCCAGGATCAGCGGCATCCGCCAGGGCGACACGGTCGAGATCGAGGTGACGGCCAAGGCCAAGACCGCCGAGGCCTATCAGCAGGGCATCGAGATGACCGCCAACGTCTGGCGGCTGAAGCGCGCGTGAGGGGGTAGAACGATGCTGTCGAACCGGATCACCTACGCCCAGCTTCTGGAAACCAACAACCTGATGCAGACCTGCTCGGACGAGACCTACTGGCTCTGCGTCACGCGCACGGTGCAGGAATCGAAGCTGTTCCCCGTGCCCGCCTACATGATGCTGTCGTATCTGATGGCGTTCTATCGCTATCCCCCGCTTCTGCGGAAGATCGAGGGCCGCATGTCCGCCGAAGAGATCGGCGACCGGATGCGCAACATGGGGATGAAGTGCGCCAACCCCGCCATGGGCTGGGCGCTGCCGGGGTTCTACCTGCTCGGGCGCGAGTGGCTGATCAACATGGGCCTGCTGAAGCCCACGGACGCCATCGAGGACGTCGTCTATGTCATGGATTTCTGGAAGCGGTTCCAGCTTTCGTGGCATCGCAACGACGGGCACATCACCAACAAGGAATTCGGCCACCGCGCGCAGATCCTGCCCGAGGCGCGCATCCAGGTGTTCCACGCCGACATGTATGACTGCGTCGAAGGCGACGAGCTGCACGAGGCGGCGCAATCCTTCATGGCCTCGGCGTCGCAATACGGCTTCCTCATCTCCTGCGAAAGCCGCATCAGCCTGTGCAACACCGGTCCCTACAAGCTCGGCGACAACGTCGAGATGATGGTGCGGGATTTCATGGATTTGTCGGAATCCGACTTCCCCTGGCTCGACGACGTGGCGGCCGATGTGCCCTACAACAACATCACCGTCACGATGGCGGTGAAGGACTGCCACTTTTACCTCGTCGACGACTGGGGGTCGTTCGAGGCGCGGCCCGAGTTCAAGTCCGACAAGTTGATCGGCGTCGGCCTATACACCTCGGACAACCTGTCGGAAGGCTACATCCCCCTCGGGATGGACAGCCGCGAGGCGCTGATCGCCAAGTTCCGGGAACTCGACGCGAAGGTGCGCGAGGCGACGACCAAGCTGTGGCGGCGGATCGCCGGATGGTCGCGCGACCAGATGATCGACGCGGGTGCGATCACCTACTTCGCCATCATCAAGGACCTGGCGCACATCGCCGGCGTCTACGAGGTGGACGACTGGATGAAGATCGACGAGCGCGCCGAACGTTTCCGTCCGCTCCTGAACGACGAGTTCAGCCGCGATGCGCTCGGCGAGCTTGTGGGCTATGTCAGCCATCCCAGCCAGAAGGTGATGGAATACACGATGGCCCAGCACTCGAACGCGCCGGTGCGGATGTATTCCAACATCCCCTATTCGGTGTTGGCAGGCGAGCCCTATACCGCGTCCTCTGGGCCGGTCTATCCCGGCGTCACCTACCTGCCCGCGAAGAAGGACGCCTACACCACCACGCGCGGGCGCATGACGCTGGCCGAATACAACCGGTTGAGCCAGGAGTTCACGCCGGCTGTCCTGCACCCGAAGTATCGCCACCTCTGCGACACCTGGGTGAAGTATCACGCCGGCACGCCGCTGGCCGACGAGCTCTACCACCTCGAACAGGCGCGGTCGCGGCGGCTGAAGGGCAAGGGATCGGGCCTCAAGCGGGCCGACATCGCCGCGCTGCGCGGCGAGGGCTGAGCGGCGCGGGCGCCGGGCGACCGGCGCCCCATTCCAGGACGGACCCATGCAGATCGGATCCCTCATCCGGCGGTCGGCGGTGCATTACCGCGATGCGCCCTGTCTGACCGAAGGCGACCGGACGCTGTCCTACCGCGACTTCGACGCGGCCACCGACCGTCTGGGCAATGCCCTGCTGGCGGCCGGGCTGAAGCCGGGCGACCGGGTCGGGGTGCTCTTGCCGAACTCGATCGAATGCCTGATCGCCTACTACGCGCTGGCCAAGGCGGGGCTTGTCCGGGTCAGCCTCAACACGCGCGAGACGCTGGCGGACCACACCTATAAGCTGGCCGACTCCGGGTCGGCCGCCGTCATCCACGCGGGGATCGACGGATTGCAGTGCAATCTGAATATCGGTCCGCAACAGCTTGGCCTTATGATCGAAAGTGGCGATCCAGCGCCCTGTGCGGTGGACCGGTCCTACGATGCGCCCTATCGGCTGGGCTACACCGGCGGCACCACCGGCCGGCCGAAGGGCGTCACGCTGACGACCCGCGGCGAACTGGCCGAGCTGTCGGCCTTCCTCACCGACCTGATGCCGGACATCCGCCCCGGCGACACCTTCCTGCACGCAGCCCCGATCGCCCATGCCTCGGGCGCGTTCTTCCTGCCGGCCATCGCACGCGGCGCGCACAGCCTGATCATGCCGAAGTTCGACGCCGCGGGCTTCCTGCGGCTCGCCGAAGAGACGCAGGCATCGCTGACGTTCCTTGTGCCGACCATGATTGCCATGATCCTCGAGGCACCGGGGATCGACACCGCCCGGCTGAACTTCCGCCGCATCGCCTATGGCGCCTCGCCGATCGCACCGGCGCTTTACGCGAGGGCCGAGGCGCGCTTCGGCCGCGTCTTTGCGCAGACCTACGGTCAGGCGGAAAGCCCGATGGTGATCTGCTGTCTCAAGCCCGAAGAGCACGACCGGGTCGGCTCCTGCGGGCGGCCCTTCACGATCGTGGAAGCGGCGATCTTCGACGACAACGACAGGCCCCTGCCGCCCGGCGAGAAGGGCGAGATCGTCTGCCGCGGTCCGCAGACGATGGCCTGTTACTGGAACCGGCCCGAGGCGACCGAAGCGGCCTTCCGGGGCGGCTGGCTGCACACCGGCGACATCGGGACGATGGACGCCGACGGGTTCTTCTACATCCTCGACCGCAAGAACGACATGCTGATCTCGGGCGGCTACAATGTTTATCCGCGCGAGGTCGAGGACGTGCTGCTGGCCTTCCCCGGCGTGGTCGAGGCAGCGGTGGTGGGCCTGCCCGACGAAACCTTCGGCGACCGCGTGGTTGCCGTGGTGGCGGGGCGCGCGGGGCTCGATGCCGGGGCGGTGCTGGCCCATGCGAAGGCAAACCTTGCAGGCTACAAGGCCCCGAAGGCTGTCCACGTCTGGCCCGACCTGCCGAAATCGAGCGCCAACAAGATCCTGCGGCGCGCGGTGCGCGACCGGCTGGTCGCGGAAGGAGTGAAGGCATGACCGACATGCACCTTGCCCTGCACGGGCTGGCGATCAAGAAGCATGGCAGCGCCGCCGAGGTGGCGGCCCTTGTCGGTCTGCCCGAGCATCGGGTGGCGGCGCTCCTCGAAGAGGCGGCGGCGAAGGGCCGGGCGGCCAGGGCGGGTGCGAAATACATGCTGACCGCGCCCGCGCAGATCGCGCTCAGGGGCGAATACGGCAAGCTTTACGGCGCCTTGCGCGGCAACGCCGAGATGACTGCGGCCTATGATACGTTCGAGAAGGTGAACGCTGACCTGAAGGCGCTGATCACCGACTGGCAGACCGTCGAGGTTGCCGGCAGCCGGGTGCCCAATACCCATGCCGACAAGGCGTATGATGCGCGGATCATCGACCGCCTAGGGACGCTGCACGACACCGCCGAACGGGTGATCGCGCGGATGGCCGCACATCTGCCGCGCCTGCAGACCTATGCCCGGTTGCTGACCGAGGCGCTGGAGAAGGCCGAGGACGGGGCCCACGAATGGGTTTCGGACGCGAAGTTGCCCAGCTATCACACCGTCTGGTTCGAGATGCACGAGGATCTGCTGCGCGTGCTCGGCCGGGTGCGCGATGAATAGGCCGGCGACCATGCCGCGGTGGACCGTCCGGCTCGATGGCGCTGCGCCGCCCCCTGCGACAGTGATCGGCGGCAAGGCCTGGTCGGTCGCGCGGATGATGGCGCTCGGCCTGCCCGTCCCGCCGGCCTTCGTCATCACGACCGGGGCCTGCCGGGCCTTTCAGGCGTCGGGCGACCTGCCGCCGGGCCTGATCGACGAGATCCGGGCCGGCATTGCCGACCTCGAGGTGCGCACGGGCCATGCCTTCGGCGGCACTGACCGGCCGCTTCTGGTGTCGGTGCGGTCCGGTGCGCCGGTGTCGATGCCCGGGATGATGGACACGGTCCTGAACCTCGGGATCGACGAGGCGACCGAGCCTGCGCTGGCCCGCCTCTGCGGCAGCGCGGCCTTCGCGCGCGACACGCACCGGCGCTTCTTCGACATGTTCGGTCATATCGTGCTGAAGGCAGGGGTGGACTGCGACCCTGCCGGCGGCCCCGCCGACTGGAACGCCGCCATCCGCGCGGCCTGCGGGGAAGGGGTGCCGGAGACGCTGGAAGGCCGGCTGATTGCCGCGGTGCGGGCGGTGTTCGAAAGCTGGAACGGCCGCCGGGCGCGCCGCTACCGCCAGCACCACGGGCTGGACGACACGATGGGCACGGCCGTCACGATCCAGGCGATGGTGTTCGGCAACCTCGACGACCGCAGCGGCACGGGGGTGCTCTTCACGCGCAACCCGCTGACAGGCGCGCGCGTGCCTTACGGCGAGTATCTTCCCCGCGCGCAGGGCGAGGACGTGGTGTCGGGCCGCTTCACGCCGCGGCCGCTGGCCGAGATGGCGGCGATCGTGCCCGAGGCGCACGCCGAGCTGATCCGGGCGGGCGAGATTCTCGAGCATGAAAATGCCGACATGCAGGACGTGGAATTTACCGTCCAGCAGGGCAAACTTTACCTTCTGCAATCTCGTGCAGGGAAGCGCGCGCCAGATGCCGCGGTGGCGATCGCCGTGGACATGGTGGACGAGGGGCTGATCAGCCCGGCCGTCGCGCTGTCAAGGGTGGCGCCCGAACAGGTGCGCCTTCTGCTGGCCCCGCGGCTGGCGGCCGAGCCGGGGTCCGACATCGCGGTTCTGGCAACGGGCGAAGGCGCATCGCCCGGCGTGGGGCGCGGCGTCGTCGTGACCGACGCGGACGAGGCCGAACGCCGCGCCGCCCTGGGCGAAGCGGTGGTGCTCGCGCGCCCGACCACCAGCCCCGAGGACGTGCACGGCATGATCGTGGCGCGCGCCATCATCACCGAGACGGGCGGCGCGACCAGCCACGCGGCCGTGGTCGGCCGCGCGCTTGGCGTGCCGGCGGTGGTCGGCTGCGGGGCGGGGCTGATGGCGCTGGCGGGCCGCACGGTGACGGTGGACGGCGGCCGGGGCCGCATCTGGGATGGCGCGCTCGACGTCGTGACGCCCGACGAGGCGGGCGATCCGCGGCTGGCGCGCCTGATCGACTGGGCCCGCCCGCTGGCGCCGCTGGACGTGCGGCCCGCCGCCGACGCCCCGCCCGGCACCCGCGACCTGTCGCATGTCGAGGGCGGCGAGGATCCCGACCGCATCGCAACCGCGATCGGCGGCGCGTCCGCCGTGCGCGGCGGCGCGATCGGATCGGATGCCGGGATCGCGGCCGCCGTCGCGCAGGGCGTGCGCACGGTCTATTGCACCCCCGTCCTGCCTGCGCTGCTCGCCGCGATCCGCGCGAAACCCCAAGCCTGAGGCCGCACCATGCCCGCCACCGTCAAGATGAGCGACATCGAGGCCCTGATCGAGGTGTTCCAGGCGTCCGACTGGGACGAGCTGCACATCGAGATCGAGGGGGCCGAAATCTT
>CALIZF010000042.1 GCA_938028765.1 uncultured Paracoccaceae bacterium | reverse complement strand
GGACCGCGCGTTGGCGCACTACGGGGTCGATCCGGGCCGGACCACGGTAGTCCACGACGGCGTTGGCGCGCATTTCCTCCGCGTGCGGCCGGAAAAGGCCGCACCGGTGCTGGCCCGTCACGCCCTGCGCCCGCCCTTATGGGTTCTGCGCGCCGCGCGGTTCGAGAAGCGCAAGCCTCTCGACGGCGTGCTGCGCGCCCCCGCGGCGCTGCACCGGCAGACACAAGAGACCCGGCCGGTGATCGCGGTGGACATGAGCCGGGAACGCCCGCGGCTGCGCGACGCGCCGCTTAAGGGCGCAGAGCAGGCGCAGCTTTGCCGCCAGCTCCCACCGGCCGGAGGCGGCGGCGGCGTGCGGCAGGGGGAATCTGCGGCGGGCGAGGCCGACGATGGTATTCGGCACGTTGTCATGGGTGGGCAGGATGTCCGGCGCCTCGGCCGCGACGATGCCCGCGAGGGCCGCGCGGGTTGCGCCCATGCCGTGCCAGCCGGTCCGGCGCAGGGGCGCGGTCAGCCGCGCGCCAGCGGCCGGCGTCGCGGCGGCGAAGGTCGCGTCGGCCGCCACGACGGCATCTCGAACCCGCGAGCGGGCAGGTGGCGGGTCAGCGACAGAAGGATCGGCTGCGCGCACCTCATGGCCGAAGTGCGGCTGACCCGCAGCAGTCGCACCGGGCGGGCGGGCGTGCTAGCCTTGGGCCCGGGCAGGGCAGGGTCGGTGATGCGGCGGTTCCATTTCTCGGTCGATGATGTGTTCGGCGCGGTCATGCAGCTGTCGGACTGGGATCTGTGCATCCGGGATCAGCCGATGCTGGGGTTTCTCGATGCGCTGGCCCGGGATACCGGGGCGACCTGCGATCTTTACGTGTTTTCCCGGGCGACGCTGCCCGACGGCAGGGTGCGGCGGCTGGCCGAGGTGACGGCGCGCGCGGCCGCCGTGCTGGCCGGCGCGGCGGCGTTCCGCTGGGGTCCGCACGCGCGCGACTATACCACTGCCCCTCATGCCCAGACGCTGCCCGAGGCCGAGGCGACCTTCGTCGCGCTGGCTGCCGACATCGCCCGAATCGCCCCGCCCAACCGGCGGGCGGACTGGGTCCGGCTGCACTACTTCTCCGAGCTGTGGGAACTCGCGCCGCTGTGGCGGGCGCAGGGGATTTCGGCGCTGATGACGACCGACCGCCCGGCCGTTGCCTGGCGGCTGCCGGAAGGCCCGAGGGCCGCGCTGGCCGCCACCGGCCGGACCGAACACGGAGGCATCGGGTTCGTCGCCAGCCACCTGCGCCTCGAACATTTCGCCGCCGACACCGCCGATCCCGCGCGCTTCCGCGACCGGATGGAGGCGGCGTTGGACCGCCACGGCTTCGTCACCGTGTTCACCCACGAGGTCGACCTCGACGATCCGCGGATCCGGGTGCTGGCGCGCACCGCCTGCGATCACGCCGCACGGCGCGGCTGGGTCTGACCGGCTGGCCGCCCCGGCGGCCGCCGTCCGGGGACACGGTTTCCGATGGCCCATCACCGGCGCATCCGGCGTTCGACCCGGGCATGGAGATCGGCGATGCCCTCGCGCAGGGCCACGCGCGGTTCCCATCCCGGAAGGTCGCGCGCCTTCGCGCGGTCGGCGTCGCGGCCGAGGTCGTGCACGGGTTTCGTGGTGTCGAAGCGGGCGGGGATGTCGCGGCCCGAGACCTTCACCACCGTCTCGGCCACCTCGCGGATCGTCGTGCAGCGGTCGGGGCCGATCTGGATCGGTCCCTGCCCTCGGCCGTGCGTCATGGCGGCGACGAGCCCCTCCACCACGCCGTCCGCATGCACGAAGGCGCGGCCCTGCCGCCCGTCGCCCCGGACCGTCAGCGCCTCGCCCTGCGGGCATTCGATGGCGCGGCGCACCGGAGCGAGGATCACCTGCGCGCGATCCGCGCCGGAAACGCAGGGCGCGCCACAGCCGTTGTGCAGGATGGCAGGACAACGGGGATGCCCCTTCTCCTTCTGCATCAGCGCGGCCACGATCCGGCCGATCATCTTGGAACGGCCGTAGGCGCTTTCGGGGGCGGCGGGGAACAGGTCGGGTTCGTGCGCCGGCGGTGCCTCGGGGCCGGTCTGAAGCCCCCCGGGGAAACGAACAGGCAGTGCCGACGTGGATGCAGCCTGTCACCCCCTTCGCCGGCGCGACGGTGGCGAACAACCGGGTGTAGATCAGCAGGTTCTGCCACAGGATGAATTCCGGGTGCGCGAACGCATCGCCGATGCCCGCCACCACGTCGGCCAGGTGATGGACGAGGTCGTGCCCCGGCAGGAGCGGATCGAGGACGCCGGGCTTCGACAGGCCGGCCACCACGAGGTCGCGGTCGCAGTCGAGGCCCGCCGCCTCCAGCCATGCGCGCCGCCCGCGCTACAGGCTGTCCACCCCGGTCACGAGGATGCGGGTCATCGCGGCGCCAGGACGCGGCCCGCGACGGCATCCAGCCGCGCGACGAGGGCGGGATCGCGCGCCTCGGGCGCGGTCAGGATCGCGGTATCCAACGCGCGGTTGCAGCCCGCCGGGCAATCGAACGCCCCGCCGAGCCGCGGCACCACCGCCGCGACCAGCGCGCGCGCCCTCTCGGCGTTGGCGTGCATGGTGGCAAGGATGGCGGGGATGTCCACCTGGTCGTGGTGAGGGTGCCAGCTGTCGTAATCGGTCACCATCGCCACGGTGGCGTAGCAGATTTCCGCCTCGCGGGCGAGCTTCGCCTCGGGCATGTTGGTCATCCCGATGACATGCGCGCCCCAGGCGGTGCGATACATGACGCTTTCGGCACGGGTCGAGAACTGCGGGCCTTCCATGCACAGGTAGGTGCCGCCGTCGTGCGCGCGGATCCCGAGGTCGGCGGCGGCCGCCGCAAGGTGCCCGCGCAGCCGCGGGCAGGTCGGGTCGCCGAACGCCACATGCGCGACGAGGCCCGAGCCGAAGAAGGACTTCTCGCGGTTCACGGTGCGGTCGATGAATTGGTCCACCAGCACGAAATCGCCGGGCGCCAGGTGTTCATGGAAGGACCCCACGGCCGAGACCGAGATGATGTCGGTCACGCCGAGCCGTTTCATCGCGTCGATGTTGGCGCGGTAGTTGATCGACGTCGGCGCATGGACGTGCCCGCGGCCGTGGCGGGGCAGGAACGCCGCCGGCACGCCGCCGATGCTGCCGGTCAGGATCTCGTCCGACGGTGCGCCCCAGGGCGAGGCCACCGATCGCCATCGCGCGTCCTCGAACCCGTCGATCCGGTAGAGGCCCGAGCCCCCGATAATCCCCACCATGCGCGTCGGCATCGGCCCCTCAATAGATCGCGTCGAAATCCGGTCTGTCCTCGACCCGAAGCCCGTTGCGCGCCAAGAGGTCGGCCAGCTGCGCCGCATCCATCAGCCGCTGGTCCGAGGTATAGGCGCGCCGCAGCGCCGGCTTCGACGGGGCGCCGCCCAGCTCGGGCAGTGCGGGGCGGATGACGTAGTATCCGTCCCGCTCGATGGTGCGGTAGGCCTCGTCGTCGGCCACCAGCGTTTCGTGCAGCTTCTCGCCGGGGCGGATCCCGATGGTCTCGACCCTGATCGGCCGGTCGCCGATCAGGACACGGGCCAGCGTCTCGATCCGCGCGGCGGGGGCCTTGGGGATGAAGATCTCCCCGCGCTGACCGGCGACGAGCGCCGCGACGATGGTGCGCACCGCGTCGTCCAGCGTCAGGAAATAGCGGGTCATCTCCGCGTCGGTCAGCGTCACGGGCCCGCCCGCCGCGATCTGGGCATGGAACAGCGGGATCACCGACCCGCGCGAGGCCAGCACGTTGCCGTATCGCGCGCAGGTGAAGCGGGTCTGCGGCGCATCGAGGTTGCCGGCCACGAAGATCCGTTCCTGCAGGGCCTTGGTCATGCCCATGACGTTGACCGGGTGGCACGCCTTGTCGGTCGAGACGCCCATCACGACCTCGACCGGCAGGGCGTGGTCGGCGATCGCGCGCACGATGTTGCGGGGGCCGAGGATGTTGGTCTCGACCGCCTCCGAGGGAAAGTATTCGCAGGACGGCACCTGTTTCAGCGCGGCGGCGTTGAACACGATGTCCACGTCGCGCAGGGCCGCGACGACGCTGTGGTAGTTCCGGACGTCGCCCACGCGGAAGTTCAGGATCGAGGCATAGTCCCGATAGATGATGTCTTCGGACGCGGCCGAGATGTGCTTCAGCGCCAGCCGCATGGCGAAGTGCTTGCCCTCGTCGCGGCTGAGGACCGTCACGCGCGCCGGCCGGCCGTACTGGCCGGACAGCAGCGCCCGCACCAGCACCTTGCCAAGACTGCCCGTGCCCCCGGTGACGAGGACGCGCTTGCCCTCCACCGCCCGCGACATGTCAATCGCCATTCGCCCTCACCCTGCCTGCTGCCAGTTCGTCCAGCATTTCCGGCCATTCGGGCGGTTTGATGGCGGTGGCTTCGGCAAAGCGCCGGCCGTCGAGGCTGCGGTCGATCGCAGGCCCGTCGTCGGGCACAAGGTCCACAGGCCGGCCCAGCCGCGCGTTCAGGCCTGCGAGCAGGTCGTATTTCGAGATGCGCGGTGCCGCGACGTGCCACAGGCCCGAAAGCCCCGGATGTTCCGCGATCACCGCCGCGAGGATCCGGGCGAAGGCGGGGGTGGAGAGGCCCGAGAAATAGGCCCGGGTGAACCCCCGCGCCCGGCCCCCGCGCTGCGCCAGAAACCACGCGAGCAGGCTTTCCGCCCCGCGCAGTTGCCAGCCGACCAGCGAGGTGCGCAGCGTCAGGTGCGGCGCGGCCACTTCGCCGAGGCGCTTGGATTGGCCGTAATCGTCGCCCGCATCGGGCGGGTCGGTCTCGGCATAAAGGCCCTTCGTGCCCGCAAACACGCAATCGGTGGACACATGGATCAGCCGCGCGCCGTGCCGCGCGGCCTCGGCCGCGGCAAGGTGCGGCAGCAGCGCGTTCAGCCGGATCAGCGCCACCGGATCGGTGGACTTCTGCTTGATCATGCCGGCGGCGTTGACCACGACCGACGGCCTCGCTGCGGCGACGGCGCGCGCAAGTTCGCCCGGTTCGGCAAGGTCGGCCACGGCGATGCGCGATGCGGGCGGGACCCAGGGGTCGAGCGCAGGGTCGGCCGGATCCCCGCGGACCGTCGCGGCGACGTCGTGCCCGAGATCGGCCAGCGTGCGGACCAGCACATGGCCGAGCATCCCCGTCCCGCCCAGCACCAGCACACGCATCCTGCCACCCCGCGCCGCCACGCCGGCAGCCCCGCGACACGCAGCATAAACGCCGCCTTTCGCGCGGAGCAACCCTCGCCCGCCGGGTGCCGCGCCGCCGCGGCGCCTGATTTCTCGGCCGCCTGCGGCTGGCGCTGGGGTGGTGGCGCCGTCGTGTCGGTCAGCTTGCGGCCCGGTCGGTCGCGTCTGCCGAGCTGAGGGAGCGTTGCATGGCATCCGGCCCCCGCGACCCGTCCGGCACGCTGCTACCCGGCGACGCATCGCCGGACCACGCCGAACTGATCGCGGACTTTGCAGCGGCAATCCTGCGCCGCTGGCTTGTCATGCTTCCGGTCACCGCGGTGCCGGTGGCGGGCGTCTGCAGCTTCATGCAGACCCGCCCCGACATCCGGCAGATCGACGCGCGGCTGCTGGTCGAGGTCGGCCCCGGGAACCTCGAACTGCCCGACGGCGTCTGCTGGGGCGCGCGCAAGGCCGAGCCGGCACCGGCCGCCCTGCGGCCGGTCAAGCCGATCCAGCGGCGCGAGCGGAACCTCGACGTCCAGCGCGCGGGCGGATCGGACGTGATCGGCGCGCGCATATGGCGCAGGCGGCGGCGGGCATCGCCGCGGCCGGTTCGGCGCTGATCGGCACCGTCCGGTCGCGCCGAGGCTGCTCAGGCGAAGCGGACGTGCCGCACCAGCGGCATCTCGCGGATCCTCTGTCCGGTCGCGGCGAAGATCGCATTCGCCAGCGCCGCCGCTGCAGGCGGCACGGTGGGCTCGCCGAGGCCGCGCAGCGCGTCCGTCTCGAGAAGCCGCACCTGCACCGGCGGCACCTCGGACAGCCGCAGCCCGCCGAAGGCGTGGAAGTTCGTCTGCTCGGCCGCGCCGCCCTCATAGGTGATCTCGGCGTGCATCGCGTGGCCGAGGCCCCACAGGACGCCGCCGGTCGCCTGCGCCTCGGCCCCGGCGGGGTCGATCACGCGGCCCACCTCGGCCGCCACCCAAACGCCGGTCAGACGGAGCCCGCCGGGAGTGTCGGCCACCTCGACGATCTCGGCCACCGGCACCCCGAAGGACAGCGTGAACGCCACCCCCCGCCCGACGCCCGGCGCCGGGCGCGGCCCGGCCCACCCCGCCATCGCACCCGCCGCCTCCAGCACGCGGCGCGAGGGCGCGTGGCTGCACAGCCGGATGCGCTCGGCCAGCGGGTCGGCCCCGGCGGCATGGATCAGCTCGTCGAGGAAGCTCTCGTGGAAGAACCCGTTGTGCGACGCCCCGACCGACCGCCAGGAACTGACCGGGACGGCGGCCGGCGCGCGGTGGCCGGTGACGCGGTAATGCGGGATCGCATAGGGCTGGTCCCAGGCGCCGGCCACGATGGCGATGTCCGGCCCTGCCGCCGGCAAACCCAGCCGCGCGATCTGGCTCTCCGCGACCGATGGCGCGGCGATCGCAAGCTCGAGCGCCGTCACGCGCCCGTCGGCCACCGCCCCTCGCCCCCGCGCGATGGCAGCGGGCCGGGGAAAGTCATGGGCGAAATCCTCTTCCCGCGTCCAGGTGAGCTTGACCGGCGTGCCCTCCATCGCGCGGGCCACTGCGACGGCCTGCTGCACATAGTCGTCTTCCAGCCGCCGGCCGAAGCTGCCGCCCGAGGGCATCTGGTGCACCCGGACCCGCTCGGACGGGATGCCGTGGACGCGCTCGACATTCGACTGGACGAAGCGGGGGATCTGTGTGCCCGTCCAGATGTCGAGCCACCCGTCCCGCCAGAGCGCGGTGGCGTTCATCGGCTCGAGCGGCGCATGGGCGAGGTAGGGTGCGCGGTATTCCGCGGTCACGGCGCCGGCCGCCGCCGCCGTTGCTGCTGCCGCCGCATCGCCGTCGTCGCGCAGACGGCTGTCGCGCCGCTCGTCGGTGAAGCTGTCGGCAATGGTCCGCCAGAGGCCCGCCTGGGTCGCGGGGAACGGTGCTGCGCCCCAGTCGAAGGCGATGGCCCCGGCCGCGCGAAAGGCGGTCCAGGTGTCGCGCGCGATCACGGCCGCGCCGCCGGGCAGCGGCACCACGCGCAGGACGCCGGGCATCGCTTCGGCCGCCGCGGCGTCCATGCCGTTCACGGGTCCCCCCAGCCTCGGGTTGGTGCGGGCGGTGGCGAAGACCATGCCGGGCAGGCGCAGGTCGATCCCGTAGATCTCGGTGCCGAGGGATTTCCGCGCGATGTCGGCGCGCGGGATCGACCGGCCGATCAGCCGCCAGGCCTCGGGCGGGCGCAGCGGCACGGGGCCTGCGGGCGGCGTCGCCGCGGCGGCGGCTGCCAGGGCGGTGTAGGGCAGGGCGCGCCCGTCGGGCAGGATCACCGCGCCCCCCGCGGTGCCGAGCTGCGCCACCGGCACGCCGGTCTCGCGCGAGGCGGCCGCCTTCAGCGTCTCGCGCGCGACGGCACCGGCCGCGCGCAGCCGGTCGAACATGTCGGGGACCGAGGTTGACCCGCCGGTGATCTGGATGCCGAGCAGCTTCGACACCGCATCGCCCGCAGCCCGCGCCCCCCGCGCCATCATCCCGTCGTCGATGGCGGCGAAGGGCAGCCCTTCGGCCGCCACGCGGCCGTTCCAGTAGGCGGGCGCGGGGGGGCCGGGGTCGATTGCCACCTGGTCGAGGCCGATGTCGAGCTCTTCGGCGATCATCATCGCCTGGGCATGGGCGATTCCCTGCCCGACCTCGGCCCGCGGCGCGATCAGCGTGACGCCGGCGGCATCGATCCGCACGAAGGGTGTGATCGCGGCGGCGCCCACCGGCAGCCCGGGCAGCAGCGGGTTCGCAGGGTCGCGACGCACGGCCCAGACGCCGAAGGCGACGCCGCCCGCGACGGCGGCGGTGCCGATCAGGAACGTGCGCCGCAGGATCCGTCCGGTCCGGCCCATCTCACGCCCCCCGCATCGCCGCGGCGGCGGCGCGCACGGCCGACCGGATCCGAGGATAAGTGGCGCAGCGGCAGATATGCCCGTCCATCGCCGCCACGATGTCGTCGTCGCTCGGCGCGGGATTGTTCGCGAGAAGCGCCGCCGCAGCCATGATCTGCCCCGGCTGGCAGTAGCCGCATTGCGCAACCTGCTCCTCGATCCAGGCCCGCTGCACGGGATGGGGTGCCTCCGCCGTTCCCAGACCCTCGATGGTCGTCACCGCCACGCCTGCGAGATCGCCGATCGGCACCTGGCACGCCCGCGCCGCCCGCCCGTCGAGGTGCACCGTGCAGGCCCCGCAAATGCCCGCGCCGCAGCCGAACTTGGTGCCGGTAAGCCCGAGGATGTCACGCAAGGCCCAGAGGAGCGGCATCTCGGCGTCGGCCTCGATCGCCCGGTCTGCCCCGTTGACGCTCAGCACGATCGCCATGCCACTCTCCCTGCCGCCGGCAAGAGGGATAGCACGGTGCCGGCCCGCGGGAAGCCCCCGCCGATCACGGCCGCTTCATCGGGCGGCATGCGCGGGGTCAGAACATGCGCCGGGTCAGAAGTCGAACCGCACCCCTTGTGCCAGCGGCAGCGCGGCCGAGTAGTTCACCGTTGCCGTCTGCCGCCGCATGTAGGCCTTCCAGGCGTCCGAGCCGGATTCGCGGCCGCCGCCCGTCTCCTTCTCGCCGCCGAAGGCGCCCCCGATCTCGGCGCCCGAGGGGCCGATGTTCACGTTGGCGATGCCGCAGTCCGAACCCTCGGGCCCGAGGAAGGCCTCGGCCTCGCGCAGGTTCAGCGTGAAGATGCAGGACGACAGGCCCTGCGGCACGGCGTTCTGCATCGCCACGGCCTCGGCGAAGTCCGTGTAGCCCATGACATAGAGGATCGGCGCGAAGGTTTCCTCGCGCACGATGGCGGTCTGCGCGGGCATCTCGACGATGGCGGGGGTGACGTAGGCGCCGGGCAGGCCCGCCACGGGCTCGCCGCCGTGGACGATGCCACCCTCGGCCCGCGCCTGGGCCAACGCGGCCAGCATCCGGTCGCGGGCGGCGGCGTCGATCAGCGGACCGACCAGCGTGCCGGGCGCGCGGGGGTCGCCCACGGGCAGGCTGGCGTAGGCCGCCTTCAGGCGCGAGACCAGTTCCGCCCGGATGCTGTCGTGCACGATCAGCCGGCGCAGCGATGTGCATCGCTGCCCCGCCGTGCCGACGGCGGCGAACACGATCGCCCGCACCGCCATGTCGAGGTCGGCCGAGGGTGCCACGATCATCGCGTTGTTCCCGCCGAGCTCGAGGATCGCGCGCCCGAACCGCGCCGCCACCACCGGCGCCACCGCCCGCCCCATCCGGGTGGAGCCGGTTGCCGACACGATCGCCACGCCCGGATCGGCGGCCAGCGCCGCACCGATGCCGGCGCCGCCGATCAGGCACTGCGCCAGCCCTTCGGGCGCGTCGCCGAAACGGGCCAGCGCGCGCTCGAGGATCCGCATCGTCGCCAGCGCCGTCAGCGGCGTCTTGTCCGACGGCTTCCAGATCACCGGATCGCCGCAGACCAGCGCCAGCGCCGCGTTCCAGGACCAGACCGCGACCGGGAAGTTGAAGGCGGTCACGACCGCGCAGGGGCCCATCGGATGCCAGGTCTCGCGCATCGCGTGGCCGGTGCGTTCGCTGGCGATGGTCAGCCCGTAGAGCTGCCGCGAGAGGCCCACGGCGAAGTCGCAGATGTCGATCATCTCCTGCACCTCGCCGAGGCCTTCGGACACGATCTTGCCGGCCTCGAGCGTCACCAGCGCGCCGAGTTCGGCCTTGGCGGCCCGCAGCTCCTCGCCCAGCAGGCGCACGAGTTCCCCGCGCCGCGGCGCAGGCACCGCGCGCCATGCGGCGAAGGCGGCCTGCGCGCGGGCGACAGCGGCAGGCACTGCCTCGGGCGGGGTCAGCGGCACGCGCGCGATCTCGGCGCCGTCGAGGGGCGACCGCACCGGCCAGTCGCCCGTCAGGCCCGAAAGCCCGTTCGCCGCAAGGATCTCTGCCGCCGTCCGCATCGAGGCCCCCTTCGCCTGCGGGTAGATGAGCCGCATCCATGCGGGCGGATGCCGCCGAAGGCAAGGGGGGGATGGCTGGGGCGCTAGGATTCGAACCTAGGTATGGCGGTACCAAAAACCGCTGCCTTACCGCTTGGCGACGCCCCAACTCGGGCGCGCTTCTAGCGGCGCGGGGCCGGGCCTTCAAGGGGCAAAATCGGTGTGGCGCGGCCCTGCGTCGCGCGCTAGGGGCGGGGCATGGAACGGGTCGATGTGGCGGTCCTCGGGGCCGGGGCGGCGGGGTTGTTCGCCGGGATCGAGGCGGCGCGCCGGGGTCGGCGCACCGTGGTGATCGATCATGCAGCGCGGCCGGGCGAGAAGATCCGCATCTCGGGCGGCGGGCGGTGCAACTTCACCAACCTCGCCACCGCGCCCGACCGCTTCCTGTCCGGCAACCCGCGGTTCGCCGCTTCGCCGCTCGCCCGCTACACCCCGGCCGATTTCGTGGCGCGGATCGACGGCTGGGGGATCGCCTGGCACGAAAAGACGCCGGGGCAGCTGTTTTGCGACGGGTCGGCGACGCAGGTCGTGTCGGCGCTCTGCCGCGATCTGGCGCAGGCGGGCGGCGGGCTGCGCACGGGCTGCGCCATCACCGGGGTATCGGCCGGGGGGCCGGCGCGGTTCGTCGTTAAGACCGCGCAGGGGCCGCTGGCGGCCGACAGCGTGATCGTGGCCACCGGGGGGCTGTCGATCCCGAAGATGGGCGCGACCGGCCTTGGCTACACGCTCGCGCGGCAGTTCGGGCTTAGGATCGTGCCGACGCGCCCGGGCCTCGTGCCGCTGACCTTCGGCGACGCCCTGCGCGAGGGCATGGCGGCGCTGGCGGGGCTGGCGGTGTCTGCCCGCGTCGCCGCCGGGCGGGCGGGGTTCGAGGACGGTCTTCTGTTCACGCACCGGGGCCTGTCGGGCCCGTCGATCCTGCAGGTGTCGAGCTATTGGCAGCCCGGCGGGACCATCGCGGTCGATTTCCTGCCCGGCCGCGATGCCGCCCGGACGCTGGCGGCGCTGCGGGCGGCGGGGGGCGGGCGCACGGCCGGCGCCGCGCTGACCGGCCTCTTGCCGGAAAGGCTGGCCCGCGCGATCGCGGCCTGGGCCGGGGCGGCGGGTCGGCTGGCAGACCTCGATGCGGCCGGCATCGCCCGGCTGGCCGAGGTGCTGGGCGGCTGGACGCTGCGCCCGACCGGTTCCGAAGGTTACCGCACCGCCGAGGTGACGGTCGGCGGCGTCGATACCCGCGACCTCGACGCGCGCACGATGCAGGCGCGGGGGGTGCCGGGGCTGCATTTCGCAGGCGAGGTCGTGGACGTCACCGGATGGCTGGGCGGCTACAACTTCCAGTGGGCCTGGGCCTCGGGCTGGGTCGCGGGCCGGGCGGCCTAAGCGGCGCCCGCCGGCTTCCGGTCGGCGGCCGCCGGGCCTGCGGCCTTCGCTGCGACGCCTGATCGCCGCGGCGGCGTCACCGCGGTGGCCGCATGGCGCCGATCCCCTCGACCAGCCCTCTGCGCGCGAGAGGCGCCGGGCGCCGTCGCCGTGGCGCTCGCGGCGGTCCGGCCGATCGTGCCGGGCAGGCGCGCGGGGGAAGGGGCGCGCACGGGTCATCCGCGGCCGCCTGGCCACGCCGGGGGCGGTGCCGGCGGACGCGGTCCGGTCAAGGGCCGGCGGTCGGCGCTATGCGGCGATCTGTTCGCGCAGGATCGAGGCCGTCATCGCCACCATCAGATAGATGCCGGTGAAGATCAGCAGCACCACCATCGTGTTCTCGAAGGTTCGCGGATAGGTGGCCGTGTCCGGCGCGGTCGGGCTGACCGAGACGGACAGGTAGCGCACCTGCCGGTTCGCCTCGATCCGCGCGGTTTCAAGCTGCTGGAGCGACTGCGCCAGCAGAAGCTGCCGCGTTTCCACGTCGGCCTGCGCCACGAGCAGTTCCGACTGCACCCGCGCCAGAGACAGGCCGGAGGCGCCGTTCTCGGTCAGCCGGGCGCGCAGGGCCGCGATCTCGGCTTCGAGGGTGGCGATGCGACGTTCCACCGGCTCCATCCGGGCGCGGTTCGGCGTCGGGTTCGACTGCATCTGGATCAGCGCCAGCCGGTCCTGCAGCAGCTGCTGCTCGAGATTGCCGATCTGCGTCGTCAGCAGCTGGACCTCGACTTCCGAGGACAGGACGCGGAAGCGTTCCTGCAGCTCCACCACCCGTTCCTGCGCGGCGCGCAGGTTCGCCTCGGCCGCCTCGTAGCTGCGCATGGCCCCGCTCATCTGGTCGGTGCGCAGGCGCTGTGTCAGGTGATCGACCTGTTCCTCGGCGTAGCCGATCAGGGCGCGGCTCCAGGCCTCGGACAAGTCGGGCGCGGGGGCGCTGACCTCCATCTTGATGATGCCCTCGGTCGGGTCGTAGGCGATCTTCACCGCGCGCCGGTAGGCGGCATAGACGTCCTCGGCCGAGGCGTCGTCGGGCAGGCGCTGGATCGGATCGACGCCGGGCCCGGAGAAGTGCCGGCGGAACCCCACGTCGCGGTCGAGCCGCAGCATCGCCTCGCGCGACTGCAGATAGCCTTGCACGGCGATGGAATCCTGGCTGGTGGCGAACTGCGTGCCCGAGAACAGGCTGCCGAGGCCCCCGGCGGCCTGGTTTTCCGACTGTTGGATCACGAATTCGGATCGCGTGGCATAGAGCGGCGTGGCGACGAAGGCGAAGTAATAGAACGCGGCCAGCGTCGGCAGCAGCACGAAGAACGACAGCCGCACCGCAAGAAGCGCCGCGCGCCGGCGGCGGCGGCGGGCAATGTCGCGCTGGATACGCAGGATGTCCGCGGCGTGGCTTTCCTCGGCCCGCTGGTCCGGCGCGGCGAGGGGCCCGGGGCGCGCAACCTTCGGCAGCCGCGGCGCATCGGGCATGGTGGCCAAGGCGCGCGACCCGTCGGGGGGCTGCGCGCCGCCGCCGTCCGATCCCGCGGCGGTCACAAGCTCCAGCAGGTTCGCGCGCTGGAACGGATCGATCCCGGCGGCGCGCAGAAGGCGCACCGCGTCGTAATCCGAGGTCGCGGGCAGATTGTGCTTCTGCGCCACCCGGCGCGCGAGGCGCAGCTGCCGGCCGGTAAGCCCTTCGGCCCGGATCGCGTCGATGTCGGTCGCGGCCGGGGGGGCGGGCGTGCCCGCAACGGCGGGCGCAGGCGCATCGGCAGGCGGCGGTGCGCTGCTGGCGGGCACCGGGCGCGGGGTCAGCGTCGGTTCGGGCGCGACCGGTTCCGCCAGCCCCTCGACCAGCGGGCCGGACCGACGGATGCGGAACCGTCTAGCCGTGGGCTTGGTAGTCATAGAGCGCCTTCGCTTCCTCGAGCGTGTCGAACATGTAGAGTTGCCCGTTGCGCAGCACCGCCGCTTGCCGCGCGAACTTCTCGATCGTCTTGGGGTCGTGGCTGACGATCACGACGGTGCGCGATTGCAGCCGGTCGCGCAGGATTGCGCCGGCGCGGCGGTTGAACGCGACGTCCGTGGTCGAGGGCATCCCCTCGTCGATCAGGTAGATGTCGAAGTCCATCGCCAGCATGAGCGAAAAGCTGAACCGCGCGCGCATCCCCTGGCTGTAGGTGCCCACGGCCATGTCGAAGTATTCGCCGATCCCCGTCAGCCAGCGGCAGAAGCTTTCGACATAGTCGGGGTCGAGGCCGTAAAGGCGCGCGATGTAGCGCGCATTCTCGGTCCCGGTGTGCTTCGTCACCACCCCGCCCATGAAGCCGAGGGGAAACGAGATCCGGCTGGTGCGGATCACCCGCCCTTCGTCCGGTTTCTCGAGGCCAGCCATCATGTTGATGATCGTGGTCTTGCCGGTGCCGTTCGGCGCGAGGATGCCGAGCGAGCGGCCGAGTTCCACCCGGAACGACGCACGGTCGAGGATCACCTTGCGCGACCGGCCGGTCCAGAACGACTTGCTGACTTCCTGGAACTCGATCATCCGCCCATTGCCTGCCTGCCTGCCGCCCGCACGCCCCGACCGTGCGGCACCCGACGGCCATGCCCGTCTTGTCGCGGGTCCCGGTCAAGAAAGGGTTTAGGCGTTCTTTCCGGCAGCATTATGTCGAAAGGCGGGGCGGCAGGACAACGGGAATCGTCGGGATGACAGAGGGCGCGGGTCCGGGCGACGGGGGTGCGGGCGGCGACCTGCGCGCAGCGATCGCGGCCTGCCGCCTCTGCGCGCCGCGCTTTGCCGGCACCGCAACGGCGCATGCGCCGCGTCCTGTCGTCTGGTTCCGCCCTGGCGCGCGCCTGTTGATCGCCGGACAGGCGCCCGGCCTGCGCGTCCACCTGTCGGGCCAGCCCTTCCGCGACCGGTCGGGCGAGGTGCTGCGCGCCTGGACCGGGCTGGACGAGGGCACCTTCTACGACCGCGATCGCGTCGCCATCGTGCCGATGGCCTTCTGCTTTCCGGGCTACGACGCGAGGGGGGCCGACCTGCCGCCCCCGCCCGTCTGCGCGCGCACTTGGCGGGCGGGGGCGCTGGCGATGCTGCCGGGGCTGCGGCTGACGCTGGCCGTGGGCGGGGCGGCGATCCGCTGGCACCTCGGGGCGCGCTCGGTCACGGCGGCGGTCGGGGCGTGGCGCGCGGCGCTGGACTGCGGCGTCTTTCCGCTGCCGCATCCCTCATGGCGCACCATCGGATGGCAGCGGGCGAACCCGTGGTTCGCCGGCTGCGCGCTGCCCGCGCTGCGCGCTGCGGTGGCGGCGGCGCTGGCGGACCGGGACGGCGGGCCGCCCTTGCCGCCCGGCGCGCGGGCCGCTAGCTGCGTGCCATGACCGCCCTCGACGCTGCCCATGCCGCCATGATCGCGTCCCCTGACGACGACGCGGCGCGGCTGCGCTATTACGCACGGCTGGCCGATGCCGAGCTGTTCCTGCTCCTCGACCGCGAGGCGCAGGGCGGTCAGGTGTCGCCGCGCGTCTTTCAGCTGGACGACGGGCCGGTTGTGCTGGCCTTCGACAGCGAGGAACGGCTGGCTGATTTTGCCGCAGGCCCCGCGCCCTACGCCGCCCTGCCGGGACGGGTGGTGGCCGCCCGGCTGGCCGGGCGGGGGATTGGCCTCGGTGTGAACCTCGGCGCCGTCAGCGCCATGCTGCTGCCGGCCGAGGCGGCAGCATCGCTGGCCGACCTGCTGGCCCGGCGGCCGCAGGTGGCCGCCGGGCGCCCGCGCGCCGTGCATCCCCCGCGCGCGCTGCCGCCCGCGCTGGCTGCGGCGCTGGCGGACGGGTTGGCGCGCGGCGGCGGCCTTGCCGCCGCGGCCGTCGTGGCGGAGGCGGAATGGGACGACGGCCGGCGCGGGCACCTCCTCGCATTCATCGGTGCGGCGTCCGGGGCCGAGGATGCGCTGGCCGCCGCGGCCGGCGAGGCGCTGGCATTCTCCGGCCTCGACGCGGGCGACATGGACGTTGCCTTCCTCGCGCCCGCCGACCCTGCGGCGGCAGCGCTGATGCGGGCGGGCCTGCGACTGCCGCTGCCCGCGCCGCCCGAACCGGAACCGCCCCCGGCCCCCCGTCCGCCCGGCATCGACGCCCCGCCGCGGCTGCGCTGACGCGGCTGCGGCGCGCATGCCGGCCGTTGGTTGACATGCTTCTGCACTGCTGCCCAGCCGGGCGGCATTGCCGACGGAGCATCCACATGATCGGACTTCGCCTTTCAGAATACCTCTTGCCCGCCGTCGGCGATGTCGGCACCGCCGGCTTCGCCGCCCTGACCCGGGGCCGCATCGCCCAGGTCGCGGAAGGCAGCAGCGTCGTCACCGTGGGGCTCGTCGCCCCCGCGACCGGCGCGACCGAGGAGGTGGCGCAGATCACCGGCATCCCCTACGGCGGGTTCTTCGCCTGCGGCGTCCGCAATCCGCTCGTGTCGGGCGGGCAGGGCGCGACCGGCGCTACGGCGGGGCGGGCGACGACGTGCTGGTGGCCGCCAGCGGGAACGACACGCTGTGGGGCGGCGCGGGGCGCGACACGTTCCCCATCACCGCCTTCAACGCCAAAGGCCCGATCGGCGCCGACCGCATCGCGGACTTCGCGGCGGGGGTGGACCGGCTGGATTGCACGGGCTTCGGCCTGACCTTCGTCACCACCCTGCGTGCGGCCGACACGGCGGCGGGCCTGCGCCTGTCGTTCGAGGGCGGGCGCGTCACCCTGACGGGGCCACGCTGGCGCAGTTCCGGGAGGCGGACCTGATCCTTTGATTGGGGTATCTTGTTACCGCGCATCCAAGGCCCTGCCTGTATTGCAGAAATCGGCTCGCGCGCGGCTTGACCGCCGCGCGAGGCTGCGCCATAAGCCGCCATCCGCGATTCCCCGGTGGCCCTGCGCCCCCGGACCATCACAGGGCGACCCATGAAGACCTTCACCGCAACGCCGGCGGACATCGAGAAGAAGTGGATCCTCATCGACGCCGAGGGCGTCGTGCTGGGCCGCCTCGCCACGATCGTCGCCAACCACCTGCGCGGCAAGCACAAGCCGACGTTCACCCCGCACATGGACATGGGCGACAACGTCATCGTCATCAACGCCGGCAAGGTGCAGATGACCGGCAACAAGCGCGAGGACAAACGCTATTACTGGCACACCGGCTATCCCGGCGGCATCAAGAGCCGGACGGCCCGCCAGATCCTCGAGGGCGCCCACCCCGAGCGCGTGGTGCAAAAGGCGGTCGAGCGCATGATCAGCCGCAACCGCCTCGGCCGGGTCCAGATGCGCAACCTCCGCGTCTACGCCGGTGCCGAGCATCCCCACGCGGCGCAGAAGCCCGAGACGCTGGACGTCCGCGCCATGAACCCCAAGAACACCCGGAGCCACTGATCATGGCCGACATCCGTTCGCTTGAAGGCCTGAAGGCCGCCGTCTCGGCCGCAGCGGCAGCCCCCGCGATGCCCGAACCCGAGGCCGCGCCGCGCGAACCCGTTCGCGACAGCCTCGGTCGCGCCTATGCCACCGGCAAGCGCAAGGACGCGGTCGCCCGCGTCTGGGTCAAGCCCGGCTCGGGCCGCGTGACCGTCAACGGCAAGGACATGTCCGCCTACTTCGCCCGGCCCGTGCTGCAGATGATCCTGAAGCAGCCGTTCCAGATCGCCCGCGTCGAAGGTCAGTTCGACGTCATGGCGACGGTCGCCGGCGGCGGCCTGTCGGGCCAGGCGGGCGCGGTGAAGCACGGCATCTCGAAGGCGCTGCAACTCTACGAACCCTCGCTGCGCGCGCCGCTGAAGGCGGCCGGGTTCCTCACCCGCGACAGCCGCGTTGTCGAGCGGAAGAAATACGGCAAGCGCAAGGCGCGTCGGAGCTTCCAGTTCTCGAAGCGCTGATTGGGCCGGTCATGGGCAGGGGCGTCGCGCTGCTGGCGCGGCGCCCCTTTTATTGCGGTTGCGGTCGCCCGATGGGGTGTCATCCCGCGGCCGGGGCCCCCTGGCCCGCGGCGCCCGTTCTGTCTGTCGCGTTCCGGACCGGCGACGGCGCGTCCGGCCGGTCGTCGGCCTTGCCGCGCGCCGCGGGATCGACCGTCGCGGCGAAGATCGCATCCCCCGACGATCGACCGAGGCACGGGAAAGCCCGCGCCTCGCCGGACACGCGCGATGACGGAACGGGTCGGCGACGTCGCGGATCGCGGCGCGTTCCGGCGGCAGGGCCGTGTTTTCGGAACACGTCCTGTGGCTTTTTCGCAACGGCAGCGCCCGTGGTGCCGGCCGAAGCGCGGCAGGCCGCGCGGCGCGCGTTGACGGAACGAAAAGATCTGCCGAACCAGAACGGCGAGCAGCACAGCAGGAGCCCGCAGATGGCCCGCACCCTGGCCTTCCATGGCGCCCCCGGCGCCCTTGACTTCCTCGGCCTGCGCCAGTCGCGGCGCGGCGATACCGAAATCGTCTACGACGACGGCGCCGCGTTGCGGATGATCTGGCGTGTCGCCGCCGGCACCTCGCCCGAGGCGGTCGGCGACGCGCTGCGCGCGGCTGTCGGCCAGCGGCGGGTGGTGCCGGCGCTCTATGCTGAACTTAAGAAGCGCGCCATCGCGATCGAGGCTGTCGCGCGCTGAACCGCAGCCGGCCCTTTTCAAGCCCTTGGCCCTGTGCTTACAACAAGGAAACGGCGGGCGGGGGCGCGGCGCGATGGCATCAGGCGGATTGCTGCACCGGCTGTCCCGGTCAGAGGCTGCTAGCGGCCTTCTGCTGGTCAGTCCGCCCGCGCTCTACGCCCTCGTGATGCTGGCGGCACCCCTTGGGTTGCTGGTCACCTACAGCTTCCTGACCGACGGCTACCTGACCGTCATCTGGGACTTCACGCTGTCGAACTATGCCGAGGCGTGGTCCGACCCGCTCTACCGCGCCGTGATGCTGCGCTCGCTCGGCGTGGCAATGGCGGTCACGGCGGTCACGGTGATCCTGGCGTTCCCGGTCGCCTACTATGTGTCGTTCCACGTCGCTCCCGGCCGCAAGTCGCTGTGGCTGTTCCTCATCACCATCCCGTTCTGGACCAGCTACCTGATCCGGGTGTTCCTGTGGAAGGTGATTCTGGGGTTCAACGGCGTGGTGAACTCGGGCCTCATGGGCCTCGGCCTGATCGACGAGCCCCTGACCTTCATCCTTTACAACGTCAATTCGGTGGTGATCACGCTGGCGCATGCCTACGCGCCGTTTGCGATCCTGCCGATCTTCGTGGCGCTGGAGAAGATCGACCGGTCGCTGCTGGAAGCTGGGCAGGATCTCGGCGAAAGCCGCCTTGCCACCTTCTGGCGCATCACGCTGCCGCTGGCGATGCCTGGCGTGGTCGGGGCCATCGTGATCGTGTTCATCCCGACCATCGGCGACTATGTGACCCCGCAGCTGGTGGGCGGACCCGAGGGGCGGATGGTGGCGAATCTGATCCAGCTTCAATACCTGCGGCTTGACAACTTCCCGCTTGGCAGCGCGCTTGCGCTGTCGGCGATCGCGCTCGTGCTCGGGGTCATCTTCGCGGTCTGGGCGCTGGCCGGCGTCTGGGGGCGCGCCAGCGCCTGGGCCGAGCCGCGGCTTCCGCTTGCCGCCGCGGCAGCGACGGCGGCGCTGGCCTTCGCCGCGGCGGCCGGTGCCATCCTGCTGGTCGGGCGGCTGGCCATCGTGGCCACCGACTCCACGCTCGCGGGGTTCGCGGTCGCGCTGCTGGCGACGGGGGCGGTGAAGGTGGCCCTGACCGTCGCGCGGAGGCAGACATGACGGGGCGACTTCTGCTGCGCGGCTATGCGCTCTTCTACCTCGTGTTCCTGTTCGCGCCGATCATCCTGCTGCCGCTCTTCGCGTTCAACGACGCCACGATCATCGCCTTCCCGCTGTCGGGGTTCACCACCAGATGGTTCGGCGAACTGGCCGGGAACGTTACGCTGCACCGGGCGGTCCAGAACAGCCTCGTCATCGCGGTGTCGGCGGCGGTGATCTCGACCGCGCTCGGCATCTTCGCGGCGCGGGCGGCGACCCGCTACCGCTTCCCGTTCAAGGGCGGAATCGTCGGGTTCATCATGCTGCCGTTGGTGCTGCCCGAGATCATCGTGGCGGTGTCGCTGCTGATCGTGCTTCTGGGCCTCGGGGTGAAGCTCTCGCTGCTGACGGTGATCCTCGGGCATGTCCTGATCTGCACGCCGTTCTGCATCGCGATCCTCAACTCGGCCTTCGCCAGCCTCGACCGGAACCTGGAAGAGGCGGCGATCGACCTCGGCGAAACCCCGGTCTCGACCTTCCGGCTGATCATCCTGCCGCTGGTGGCGCCCGGCATCGTGTCATCGCTCTTGATCTCGTTCACCGTCAGCCTCGACGAGTTCATGATCGCCTTCTTCCTGGCCGGCACGCAGCCGACGCTGCCCGTCTACATCTTCAGCCAGTTCCGTTTCCCGCAGGCGGTTCCGGTCATCATGGCGCTCGGCACGATCCTGGTCGTCCTGTCGATCGCGCTGCTGGCCGTCGCCGAATACTTCCGCCGCCGCGGCGCCGCCCGCACGGGCGCCAAGCAAGGAGGCTTCCTGTGAAGCGCCCGCTGATCGAACTGACTGACGTCAACAAGCATTATGGCGACTATCACGCCTTGCGCGGCATCACTGCGACGATCGGCGAGGGCGAGTTCTTCTCGCTGCTCGGCCCCTCGGGCTGCGGAAAGACCACGCTCCTGCGCACCATCGCGGGGTTCGAGGACGTGTCGTCGGGCACCCTGAAGATCGACGGCCGGGACATGAACGGTGTGCCGGCCAACGTTCGCCCCACCAACATGGTGTTCCAGTCCTACGCGATCTTTCCGCACCTGACGGTGGAACAGAATGTGGGCTTCGGCCTTCGGCGCGAGAAGATCGCACCCGAGCAGAAGGCCCGCCTGGTGGCCGAGCACCTCGAGATGGTGGGTCTCAAGGGCTTCGGCAAACGTGCCGCCCATGCCCTGTCGGGTGGCCAGCGGCAGCGCGTGGCGCTGGCGCGCGCGCTGATCCTGAAGCCGCGGGTTTTGCTGCTGGATGAACCGCTGTCGGCGCTGGACAAGAAGCTGCGCGAACAGATGCAGGTCGAGCTGATCAAGCTGCAGCGGCAGGTCGGGATCACCTTCATCCTCGTCACCCACGATCAGGAAGAGGCGCTGGTCATGTCCGACCGCATCGCGGTCATGTTCGAAGGGCAGATCGCGCAGCTGGCCGACCCCGAGACGCTCTACCGTCGCCCGAACAGCCGCGCCGTGGCCGACTTCATCGGCACGATGAACTTCCTGCCCGCCCGCGTCGCCGGCGAGGCGGACGGGCGGATCGAGGTCGAGGTGCCCGGCCTCGGCGCCTGTGCGATCGATGCGGCCCAGGCTCCCGGGCGCCCCGCCGGCGGGCCGGCGACGGTCGGCTTCCGGCCCGAGACGCTGACGATCCTCTACGAGGGCCAGACCACGCAGGACCGGGTCGCGGAAGGCGCGATCGAAGAGGTCGTCTATTACGGCGACATGACCTATTACGACGTCAAGCTCGACGGCGTGGACGCGCCGGTGCGCCTGTCGATGCGCAACCTGCCCGGCCGGCCGGTGCTGGACCGCGGCACCCGGGCGCGCGTGGCCTGGAACCCGGGGGCGCTGGTCCTGTTCCGCTGACCGCGCGGCGCGGGAAGGTTCGCCGGCGACGGACTGCGGCCGGGGTGCGCAGGCCCCGTCGCGCGTCAGCAGTCGGGCGGAAGAAGGCCGAGCCCCCGCAGGTAGATGCCGATCCCAGCCTCCAGCAGCTCTTCGGGCGGAAAGGGGCTGCGCGCGCCCGGCGCGCCGCGCGCGAAGAGTTCGACCACCCCGTGGCTCATCGCCCAGACATGGGCCGAGAACATCGCGGGCGGCGGCCGCCGGTCCGGGGGGATGTGCTCGGACAGCCGCGCCGCCGCCGTTTCGAGCACCTGGCGGCCTTTCTGCGCGGCCAGTGCGAGGTCCGCGTTGGCGGTCAGGTTCACGCCGCTTTCGAACATCGCCTGGTAGTGGCCGGGGAACCTGCGGGCGAAGGCGAGGTAGGCCCGCCCGGTCGCCTCGAAGGCGGCGAGCGCCGAGGGGCGGCCGCCGTTGTAGGCGTGTTCCATCAGGTCGCCGAAGATCAGGTAGCCCTGCCGCGCGGCTTCCGCGATCAGATCCTCGCGCCCCTCGAAATGGCGATAGACGGCGGCGGGCGTCACCCCCGCCTCCTTCGCCGCCTCGGACAGGGTGAACCCCTGCGGCCCCTTCTGCTCGATCAGATGCAGGCAGGCCTCGACCAGTGCCTGGCGCAGGTTTCCGTGGTGGTAGCCGCGCTTGCCCTCGGTCATCGGTCGGCAAGCATCGCCGGCCCGCCCACGATCAGCGGATCGGGCCGGCCGATGGCGCCCATATCCTTCCAGGCATAGTCCACCGCGAGGAGCACCGCCCGGATCGCCTCGATCCGCGCACGCAGCTTGTCGTCGGCCGCGATCACGGTCCAGGGCGCGGCATCGGTGTGGCTGCGGGCGATGGTGTCGCGCACTGCTGCCGTGTAGGCGTCCCACCGGCTCAGCCCCTCGACGTCGATCCAGGACAGCTTCCACTGCTTCACGGGATCCCGCTCGCGGTCGAGAAACCGGCGCAGCTGTTCCGCCCGGCCGACGTCCAGCCAGATCTTGACCAGCCGGATCCCGTCGCCGGTCAGCATGTCTTCGAAGGCCGGCAACTGGGCGAAGAAGTGCTCGCGCTGCGCGGGGGTCGAGAAGTCGAACACCCGTTCCACGATACCGCGATTGTACCAGCTGCGGTCGAACACCGCAATTTCGCCCGCCGCGGGCAACCGCTCGACATAGCGCTGGAAGTACCACTGGCCCGCCTCCCGCTCGGTCGGCTTGGGCAGCGCGACGGTGGTGCAGACGCGGGGGTTGAGGTTCTCGGTCAGCCGCTTGATCGCGCCGCCCTTGCCGGCGGCGTCGCGCCCCTCGAACACTACCGCGAGCCGCTTTCCCGTCGCCTTGACGTCGGCCTGCAGCTTGGCCAGCTCGACCTGGAGCCGCGCCATCTGCGCCTCGTAATCGCCTTTCTTCATCTCGCGCCGGTAGGGGAAGGCGGGCGACAGCATGTCGTCCTTGCCCGCGCCGGCGATCTGCGCCCGGATGGCCTCGGGCGCGGCTTCGGCGTGGTAGCGGCTGATGGCGCCGTCGAAGGGCAGGGGGAAGGGGCTCATGGCCGGTCCTCGGGCCGAAAGGGCGCGGTTGCGGGCGGACTATCGCGCGGCCGCGCGCCTTACCGCAACCGCCCGCGCGCGGCTGCGCGGTCGATCGCGGCGATCACCTCGGCCTGCCGGCTGTGGTGGGGCATGTGCCCCGCGCCCTCAAGCCGCGTCAGCCGCGCATCGGGCAGGAGCCGCACCATCGGTTCGGAATGGATCGCCAGCGGAACGATGGTGTCGGCGGTGCCGTGCACCGCCTCGACCGGCAGGGCGAGGCGCGGATAGGCCGCGGCCATCGCCGTGACATAGGGCTTCAGCGCGGAGACCTGGCGCGAGTTGACCACCAGCGCCCCGCGCCGCAGCGTCAGCCCCGCGCCGATGTAGGCGGGATAGCCCTCGGGCACCGGGTCGGGCGCGAAGATGCCCGCGATCGCCGCCTCGGCGCGCCGGGCCGGGGTGAAGGCGGTGATCAGCGGCACCACCGTCGCCGCCCCGATGTCCGACCCCGTGATGCCGTAGAACGGGCCGAGGCCCCCCGGCCACGGCATCGTCGCGCCCGCGACGCTGACGACCGCCGCAGTCCCCGCCGGGTCCGACAGCGCCCAGGCCATGGCCACCGCGCCGCCGTAGCTTTGCCCCACCACGACCGGACGGCGGATGCCGAGCTCTGCCGCCGCCGCCCGCAGCGCCGCCGCCTGCGCGAAGGGGGACACGCCTTCGGGCCCGAGGTCGTCGGACCAGCCGAGGCCGGGCCGGTCGAAGGCCGTCACCCGGTAGCGGCGCGCGAGCGCCCCGGTCATCGAGAAGGTCCAGTCGCGCGTGTTGCCCGACGCGCCGTGGATCAGCACGACATCGGGCCCGCGGCCTTCCGTGTGGGCGTGGATGCGCTTGCCGGCCACGGTCACGAAGCGCCCCGTGGGCGGGTAGCGGCGTTCGGCCTCGGCCTCGCGCCGGGCGGCCGGGGCGTCGGCGATCAAGCTGCACCCGGCGGCGGCCAACGCCCCCAGAAGACTAAGCCCGGCCGATCTGCGCGACATCATAGGGGGTGGTCTGGTAGATTTCGTTGATCCAGTTGCCGTAGAGCAGATGCGCATGGCTGCGCCAGCGGTTCAGCGGCGGCTGCGACGGATCGTCGTCGGGGTAGTAGTTCATGGGCACGTTGATCGGCACCCCCTGCGCTACGTCCCGGTCGTATTCGAGTTTCAGCGTATCGCTGTCGTATTCGAAATGGTTGAAGATCCACAGGCTGCGGTGTGCCGCGTCCTCGACCAGGCAGGGCCCCGTCTCGGGCGAGGCGATCAGCGTGACAAGGCCCGGCACGGCGTCGATCTCGGCCTGCCGCATCTCGGTCCAGCGGCTGACGGGGATCAGCACGTCGTCTGAGAACCCGCGCAGGTAGGGCGAGGCCGGAACCAGCACGCGGTGGCGGAAACAGCCGAAGGCCTTGGCCGACAGGTCGTGCTTGGGCAGGCCATAGAAATGGTTCGCCATCGCCATGCCGCCCCAGCAGACGCCGAAGGTCGAGTGCACATGCGTCTGCGTCCAGTCGAAGACCCGGCGCAGCTCGTCCCAGTAGGTGACGGCCTCGTAGGGCAGATGCTCGATCGGCGCGCCGGTGATGATGAGGCCGTCGAACCGGTCGCCCGCCGTCACCACATCGGCAAAGGGGCGGTAGAACGCCGCCATATGCGCCGCCGGCGTGTGGCGCGACTGGTGTTCCGTCATGCGGATCAGGTGCAGGTCGATCTGCAGGGGGGTCGCGCCGATCAGGCGGGCGAACTGCGTTTCGGTGCGCACCTTGTGCGGCATCAGGTTCAAAAGCGCGATCCGCAGGGGGCGGATGTCCTGCCGGGCCGCGCGTCCCTCGGACATCACCATCACCCCTTCGCGGGCGAGGATGTCGTAGGCGGGCAGCGATTCGGGCAGGGTGATGGGCATGGCGTGTCTCCGGCAGGGGCACCTAGGTGCCGGATCCCTGCTGCTCAAGGGCACCGCAGATCAGCCGGTCGAAGCTTTCGGCGTCCGTCACCTCGGCCACCGCATCGGCCGCCACCCGCACCCCCCAGTGTCGCGCCATGGCGGCATAACGGGGCTGACGGTGCGCCAGCGCGCGGGCGTAGGTCCAGCGCACGAAGGCGTCGGGATCGACGGTTCCTTCGTCCACGCAATGCGTTGTGCGGTATTCTTCCCACGCCGCGTGAAGGAAGGCTGGCTGATAATACATCGGCTTCGGCGCGCGGTCGAACCGGCGCACAAGCTCGGCCGTATGCGCGTCCGACCCTTCGATCCAGACCAGCAGCATGTGCCGGGCGAGCGTCGTCAGCACCGGATCGGCCGGATCGCCGGGTTCCACCACTTCGCAGATCGAGCCGCCGGAATCGCAGATGAAATGCGGGTAGCCGTAGATCTCTTCTGCCCGCTCGATGAAGCGGGGGGTGTCGAGCAGCGCCGCGATCTCGGCCTCACGATGCTGATCCTGGCGCTTACGGTATTCCGCGAAGGTCAGGCCGCCCTTTGCCGGGTCGCCGGGTTTGCCGAGGTAGGTGGACAGGGGCGCCAGGTTGTCGAAGGTGATGTTCGAGGCGATGTAGACCGAATCCGTCATCAGCAGTTCCCGCAGGAACGGCACCTTCATCGCCTCGCGCTTGAAGTTGTCGGCGATCAGCTCGCCCATGTAGCGGGTGCCGATGCGGTAATCGACCGAGTAGTGGAACCATCCCCCGCCCGCGCGCAGCCGGCTGGCCAGCGTCGTCTTGCCGAGGCCCGACATGCCGAACACCAGCACGCGCTTCTTCGGCGCCCGCAGCCAGTCGTCGGGGGTGCGGATCATGCGGGGCCTCCCGGTGCGGTCGCGGCGGGCAGGGGCCGGGCGCTGCGCAGGTTCATCCAGTTGCCCGCGAAGATCACCGCCGCACCGATGAACACGAAGGCGTCGAGCGGCTCGCCATAGACCGCCATGCCGACCAGGGCGATGATCGGCAGGCGCAGGAACTCCATCGGCGCAACGACGCTGGCGGGCGCATGGCCGAGCGCCGAGGTGAGAGCGAAATGCGCCGACAGGCCGGTGATGCCGACGACGATCAGCCACGGCCAGATCGCCGCCGACGGCCAGGCGATCCCGCCCGCAAAGCCGATCGCGGCGCCCATGACGAACTGCGTGACCGTCATCCAGAAGAGGACGCACAGGACGGTGTCCTGCGCCATGATCCGCCGCGTGTAGATGACGTTGAGCGCAAAGCACACGGCCGCGGCCAGCCCCGCGGCATGGCCGAGCGCGAGGGGCTGCACCCCGGGCCGCGCGACGATCAACACGCCCGCAAAGCACACCATCGCCGCCGCCAGCCTGGCCGGCGTCAGCCGTTCGCCGAGCATCAGGGGCGCGAGCAGGGCCACCCAGATCGGCAAGGTGAACTCGAGCGCCACAAGCTGGCTGAGCGGGATCGCCACGATCCCGTAGAACCACAGGTTCTGCCCAGTGAAGTGCCAAAGGTTGCGCCAGACGTGGCTCATCGGCTGCGCGGTGCGGATCTGCGCGAACCCCCGGCCGCCCGCCGCGATCAGCGCGCAGACGATGGCAAGGCCGATCAGCGATCGCCAGGCCATCAGCTGAAACGTCGAAAGCTCCGCCTGCACGGCGCGGCCCGCCACCGCCATCAGCGTGAACGACGCGATGGCGCCCAGCATCCAGGCGAAGGCCAGCAGCGGTCGGGATTTCTGGTCGGTCATGGCGGGCCTCCGCGCCCCGTCATGGGCGCGGCGACGGGGATTGTCCAGCGTCGGGGCGCTATTCCAGTTCGATCGTTCCCGGCGGCTTCGACGTCACGTCGTAGAACACCCGGTTGACCCCCCGCACCTCGTTGATGATGCGCGTCGCCGTCTCGGCCAGGAAGTCATGGGTAAAGGGATAGTAGTCCGCCGTCATCCCGTCCACGCTTGTCACCGCCCGCAGCGCCAGCGCGTGGTCGTAGGTCCGCCCGTCGCCCATCACACCCACGGTGCGCATGGGCAGGATCGCGGCGAAGGCCTGCCAGATCGCCTCGTAAAGCCCGTGCCGGCGGATCTGGTCGATGTAGACCGCATCCGCCCGGCGCAGGATGTCGAGCTTCTCGCGCGTCACCGCGCCGGGGCAGCGGATCGCAAGGCCGGGGCCGGGGAAGGGGTGGCGGCCGACGAAGGCCTCGGGCAGGCCCAGTTCGCGCCCGAGGGCGCGGACCTCGTCCTTGAACAGCTCGCGCAGGGGTTCGACCAGCTTCAGCCCCATCTTCTCGGGCAGGCCGCCGACGTTGTGGTGGCTCTTGATCGTCACCGACGGCCCGCCCGAGAACGAAACGCTTTCGATCACGTCCGGGTAGAGGGTGCCCTGGGCGAGGAACTCCACCCCGCCGATGGCGCGCGCGTGCCGCTCGAACACCTCGACGAACAGGCGGCCAATCGTCTTGCGTTTCGCTTCCGGGTCCTCGAGGCCTTCGAGCGCGGTCAGGAACAGGTCGCCCTCGTCGGCATGGATCAGCGGGATGTTGAAGGCATCGCGGAACATGCCCACCACCTCGTCCGCCTCGCCGAGGCGCATCAGGCCGTGATCGACAAAGACGCAGGTCAGCCGTTCGCCGATCGCCCGGTGGATCAGCACGGCCGTGACGGCGGAATCGACGCCGCCCGACAGGCCGCAGACGACGCGGGCCGTCGGCCCGACCTGCTGGCGGATCCGCTCGATCGCCTCGTCGCGGTAGGCGCGCATCGTCCAGTCGCCGGTGAAGCCCGCGAGCCTGACGAAGTTGGCATAGAGCCGCGCGCCCTTCGGGGTGTGGTGGACCTCGGGGTGGAACTGCACGGCGTAGAACCGCCGCGCCGGATCGGCGGTGATGGCGTAGGGCGCGCCGGGCGACGTGCCGTAGACGCGAAACCCCGGCGCGAGTGCGGCGACGTGGTCGCCGTGGCTCATCCAGACCTGCTCGGGGCCGTTCTCGAACCAGCCTTCGAGAAGGTCGAGCGGCGCGCCGCCCGTGACGAAGGCGCGGCCGAATTCGGCCGTGCCGTGCCCCGATTCCACCCGCCCGCCCAGTTGCTGCATCATCGTCTGCTGGCCGTAGCAGATGCCGAGAACCGGCACCCCGGCCGTCCAGAGGCTGTCGGGCGCTCGCGGACTGCCCGGGCGCGTCACCGAATCGGGCCCGCCGGACAGGATCACCGCCTTCGGCGCGAAGGCGGCAAGGAAGGCATCGTCCACGCGGTTGTAGGGGTGGATCTCGCAATAGACGTTCAGCTCGCGCAGGCGCCGCGCGATCAGCTGCGTCACCTGGCTGCCGAAGTCGATGATCAGAAGGCGGTCGTGCTGGGTCATGGCCTGCCCTAGCCCCGCGGGCCGGGCCGCGCAAGGGCCGCGCGCGCGGCGCAGCGGGGCTTTTGCCGTGCCGCGGATCACGGCATCCTCGGGCTTGCAAAGCGGGGAGGACGAGGGATGCGGGGACGGAGTGCGCAGGCCTTTCGCGCGCTGGCGGCGGCCGCGGCGATGGCGCTGGCAGGTGCGGCGGCGGCACAGGACCGGGCCGTTGCGGCGGGCGGAACGGAACTCTGGGTGGTCGCGCCCGGTGCGCCTGGCGGCGTGGCCGAGGTTCGGCTGGGGCCGGGCGTGATGTTCCCGCCCCTCCTGTCGGTGCCGGCGGGGACACGGCTGCGCAACCTCGGCTGCATGCAAGGCCTTCTGGAGGTCTGGTGCCGCGTCGGCACGCTGTCGGGCTCGCCGGTCGAGGGCTTCGTGGCCCGGCGGCTGCTGACCGAGGCCGGTTCGGGACGACCGCCCGCCGGGGTGGGCGGCGACGGCGGGACGGGGCCGGATTTCTTCGTGGTCGCGGGTCTTGCCGCGGGCGACCGGCTGAACCTGCGCACGCAGCCCACGCCGTCGGCGCGCATCCTCGCGTCGCTGCCAGCGGGCGAACGGGTGCGCAACCTCGGCTGCGAGATGGCGGAGGGCGCGCGCTGGTGCCGCGTCCAGCGGCTGGACGGCAGCGCGATCAACGGCTGGGCCTCGGCGCACTTCCTGCGCGAGGCTGCGGCGCCGCCCGCGCCCCGGCCACCGGCGGACGGGGGCGACGCAGGCGCCGGGCCCGATTTCTGGGTGGTCGCGGGCCTTCCGCCGGGCGACCGGCTGAACATCCGCGCGGCCCCCTCGGCCTCGGCCCGCGTTCTGGGCACGCTCGCGCCGGGCGAGACGGTGCGCAACCTCGGCTGCGAGAGTGCGGGCACTGCCCGCTGGTGCCGCATCCGCTCGACCGTCGGGGCCGACATCACCGGCTGGGTCAGCGGCCGCTACCTGCGCGAAGGCGCGGCCCCGCCGCAGGCACGGCCGCCCGCAGGCGGGGGCGACGCGGGCGCGGGCCCCGATACCTGGGTCGTGCGCGGCCTGCCGCCCGGCGACCGGCTGAACGTCCGCAGCCGCCCGTCCACGCAGGGCGGCATCGTCGCGACGCTGACCGAGGGCGAGCGGGTCATGAACCTCGGCTGCGAACAGCAGGGCGCGACCCGCTGGTGCCGGGTGCGCACCATCGGCGGCGTGACCGGCTGGGCGGCCGCGCGGTTCCTGCGCGAGGGCTGAGAAGGCGCCTGAACGTGGCAGTTGGGCCTTCAGCCCTCCGCCCGGCTGCGCCGGTTCGCCCCCGAGACTGTGTCTGGGAACGATGAAACCCCCGGGCCGAGGGATGTGCCCGCCGCCGCGCGCGCGCTGCGCGCGGCGCCGGCCCCGGGCCGTCGTCGCGGCGCTGCTGCATCGCTACGGAAATACTCCCGGGGCGTGCGCCGGTCCTGCGTCGAGAGGGGCGGCAAGCCCACCTGCGCCGCGCCGGTCAGGCCGCCAGCCGCGCGAGGGCGGCGGCGAGTTTCGCGGCCTCCTCGTCCAGTGCCTCGAGCTGGTCGCGCGTGTCCTCGACCACCTCGGGGGCGGCGCTGGCGACGAACCGCGGATTGTCGAGACGCGCGCGCAGGCCTGCCGCATCCTTGCGCAGCTTCTCGAGCGACTTTTCCAGCCGTGCCCGTTCCGCGGCAAGGTCGATCACGCCCGCCAGCGGGATGGCGAAGGCGGCGCCGGGGGCTGCGACGGTCACCGAGCCCGACGGCGCGGGGCCGTCGGTCACCTCGGCCACGCGGGCAAGCCGGGCGATCAGGGCGCCGTTCGCCGCCAGCGCGGCGCGGGCGGCGGCGTCGGCCTCGGTCACCACAAGCGGCAGGTGCAGCCCGACCGGCACCCGCATCTGCGCGCGGGCCGACCGGATGTCCTCGATCAGGCCGACGACCCACCGCATGGTGCGTTCGGCCGCGGGATCGACCGCATCGGCCGTCAGTGCCGCGGGCCAGTCGGCATGACACAGCAGGCCCGCCCGCGTGCCGGTCAGCGACCAGAGTTCCTCGGTCACGAAGGGCATGAAGGGGTGCAGCATCGCCATGCAGCGGTCGAGGACGAAGGCCATCGTCGCGCGCGTTTCGGCCGCCGTTTCGGGATCGGCCAGAAGCGGCTTGGCGAATTCCACATACCAGTCGCAGACCGTGCCCCAGGTGAAGGCATAAAGCGCAAGGGCCGCATCGTTGAAGCGGAAGGCGGCCAGCGCCTCGTCCACCGCGACGCGGGCGCGGGCCGTCTCGCCGAGGATCCAGCGGTTGACGGTTGCGGCGGCGGGCGGCGGTTCGGGCTGCGTGGCATGGCCTTCCCAGACCCCGTTCATCGCCGCGAAGCGGCAGGCGTTCCACAGCTTGGTCACAAAGTTGCGGTTGCCCGCGACGCGGTCCTTCGACAGCCGCAGGTCGCGCCCCATCGCCGCCATCGAGGCGAGCGTGAAGCGCACCGCATCCGCCCCGAACTCGTCCACAAGATCGAGCGGGTCGATCACGTTGCCGAGCGATTTCGACATCTTGCGCCCCTTCTCGTCCCGCACCAGGGCGTGGACATAGACGGTGCGGAACGGAACCTCGCCCACCACGGCAAGCTGCATCATCATCATCCGCGCGACCCAGAAGAAGATGATGTCGAACCCGGTCACGAGGACGCTGGTGGGATAGTAGCGGCGCAGCTCCGGCGTATCCTCGGGCCAGCCGAGCGTGCCGATCGGCCAGAGGCCGGACGAGAACCAGGTGTCGAGCACGTCCGGGTCGCGCCAGACGGGATAGACGAGGTCGGTCGGATCCTCGCTGACACCATACCGCGCGAGACCTTCGGCGAAGGCGCGTTCGGCCGCCGGGCGATCCTCGGTCTCCACGATGCGCGCGAGGTTCAGCGGGGCGGGCAGGCCCGCAAGGTCGTCGCGGAAGGCGTCCGCCACGGCGGCGAAGGCGGTTGCGGCGTGGTGGCGGGTGCCGCGGCCGACCAGACCTTCGCCCAGAAGGCGCAGCATCTCGGCCACGTCGAGCGCGCCGTCGCCCTCGTCGTCGGCAAAGCCGCCCGCGTCGAGCGCAAGGCCATGCCACACCGGGATCCGGTGCCCCCACCACAGCTGGCGGCTGATGCACCAGGGTTCGATGTTCTCGAGCCAGTTGAAATAGGTCTTCGCGTGCTGTTCGGGCAGGATGGTGGTGCGTCCGTCGCGCACGGCGTCGATGGCCGGCTGAACGATCGCGGCGGCATCGACGAACCACTGGTCGGTCAGCATCGGCTCGATCGCCACCTTCGACCGGTCGCCGGTCGGCTGCATGATCGTCTTGGCTTCGACCAGCGGCACGAGGGCGTCGGCGCCCTCGGTCCCCGGCTTGAGCGCCGCCCTGCCGAGGCGCGGGTCGTCTGCGCGGGTCATCACGGCCAGCCCTTCGGCCGTGACCTCGGCGACGACGCGCCGGCGCGCCTCGAAGCGGTCGAGGCCGCGAAGATGGTCGGGGACGAGGTTGATCGCGTCCACCTCGCCCTCGGTGAAGGCCCGGCCGGCAGCGATCGCCTGCGCCTGCATCGCCGCCTCGGCATAGGGCGCGCCGTCGGTGCGCATGTGGGCGCGGGTGTCCATCAAGCGGTAGCAGGGGATCCCCGCCCGCCTGGCGACAGCATAGTCGTTGAAGTCGTGCGCGCCGGTGATCTTGACCGCGCCCGAGCCGAACGCCGGGTCTGGATAGGGGTCGGCGATGATCGGGATAAGCCGCCGGAACGCCTTGGGCCCGACGGGGATTTCGCACAGCTTGCCGACGATCGGGGCATAGCGTTCGTCGTCGGGGTGGACCGCCACGGCACCATCGCCGAGCATCGTCTCGGGCCGGGTGGTGGCGATCGCGATGTAATCGCGCGTCTCGCGCAGGATGACGCGGCCCTCGGCGTCGCGCTCGACATACTCGTAGGTCTCGCCCCCGGCCAGCGGATACTTGAAGTGCCACATGTGCCCGGGCGTCTCGACGCTTTCGACCTCGAGGTCGGAAATCGCCGTCTCGAAGTGCGGGTCCCAGTTCACCAGCCGCTTGCCGCGGTAGATGATCCCGCGGTTGTATAGATCGACGAACACGCGGATGACCGCGTCGTGGAAGTTCGGACCCTGGCCGTCCGGGTCGCCCGGTGCGCCGGTCATCGTGAAGGCCTCGCGGTCCCAGTCGCAGGACGCGCCGAGCCGTTCGAGCTGCGTGCGGATATTGCCGCGCGACTTCTGCTTCTGCTGCCAGACGCGGGCAAGGAACGCCTCGCGCCCCATCTCGCGCCGGGTCGGGCCGCCTTCGCGGGCAAGGTCGCGTTCGACCACCATCTGGGTGGCGATCCCCGCATGGTCCGTGCCCGGCTGCCACAGCGTGTCGAACCCGCGCATCCGGTGCCAGCGTGTCAGGATGTCCTGGATGGTGTTGTTGAAGGCATGGCCCATGTGCAGGCTGCCGGTCACGTTCGGCGGCGGGATCATGATGCAGAACGGTTCGGCGCCCGGCCGGGCGTTCGCCCCGGCGCGGAAGGCGCGGGCCTCGGTCCAGCGGCGGGCGACGCGCGCCTCGGCCTCGGCGTGGGAATAGGTCTTGTCCATGCGTGCGGCACCCTTCGGATCCCTGCATCCCTTACCGCCTCGACCCGGCGAGGGGAACCCCGGGGGACGCGCCGTCCGCCCGGCCCGAGGCGCGCCGTCACCGCTCGGCCGGTGCCGCGGGCGGCGCGGATGCCGAATGCGGCACCGGCCGGCATCCGCGCGGACAGGCCGGTGGCGGCGGGCCAACGGCGAGTCTTCGGGGCGAAGGCACCCGGACGGTCGGGTTTCTGCGCGCCGGACGGCTGGCCTGCGGCAGGGGTGCAGCAGCCGTCGCTGCGCGCCGGCAGCTGACGGCTTTTCACCGCCCGGCATGCATGCTACCGCAGCAGCGGATTTCGAGGGGCGGCGCGCCGGGCGCCGCCCCTTTCATCGCAGGAGACCCTCATGGCCATCGAGCGCACGCTTTCGATCATCAAGCCCGACGCGACGCGCCGGAACCTCACCGGCCGCATCAACGCCAAGTTCGAGGAGGCGGGCCTCAGGATCGTCGCGCAGAAGCGGCTGCACCTGTCGCTGGCGCAGGCGCAGGCGTTCTATGCCGTCCACCGCGAACGGCCGTTCTTCGGCGAACTGACCGAGTTCATGGCCTCGGGCCCGGTCGTGGTGCAGGTGCTGGAGGGCGAGGGCGCCATCGCAAAGAACCGCGAGGTGATGGGCGCGACCAACCCCGCCAACGCCGCCGATGGCACGATCCGCAAGGAATTCGCGCTGTCTGTGGGCGAGAACTCGGTCCACGGGTCGGACGCCCCGGAAACCGCCGCGGCCGAGATCGCGTTCTTCTTCGCCGGGATCGAGATCGTCGGCTGACGGCACTACCGCCGCGGCACGACGCCGAGCGTGTCGAGCACAGCGGCAAGACGCGCAGGCGGCCCCTGTTCGCCGGGGGCCGCCCGGGCGGCGGCGACAAGGGCGTCGAACCGCGCCCGCAGCGCCGCCTTCTCGGCCCCGCGGCAATGGTTCCAGGGCCGGCCCATCAGCCCCGACACCAGCACTTGGCAGGCGATGAAGTGCGGCCGCTCGCCCGCCGCGAGCAGGCGCGCATAGGCCTCATCGGGACCGAGCGCGTGCCGGGCCTCGGCGCTGTCGATCCCGGCCCGGCCGAAAGCCGCCTCGGTCGCCGGGCCGAGATTGCGGATCGACCGGACCGGGGTCACCATCGGGCTAGAGGATCAGATCGCGCGGCACGATCGCCTCGACATCCCGCAGGATCACCGCGAAATCGGCGTCGAGATCGCCCAGCACATTGACCTCGAGCCGGCCGCCCGCGAATCGCACCTGGTTCAGGCCGGAAAAGGCCGCGTCGCCGATATAGGCAAGCGTGACGGAGGCAAAGCCGTTCGAGAATCCGCGCAGCTGGATCTGGTCCTTACCGCTGGTGAAATCGCCGATGATGTCGGGATCGTCCGCCGGGCTGTGCCAGACGCGGGTGAAGGCGAAGGTGTCGCGCCCCGCGCCGCCGAACAGCAGATCGCCCCCGTCATCGCGGATGAAACTGGACGCGCCGTGCTGGATCAGGTCGCGCCCCGCGCCGCCCATGATCGTGTCGCGGCCAAGGAACCCGTCGAGCGTGTCGGCCCCGCCCAGCCCGCGGATCACATCGTCGCCGTCGCCGGAAAAGATGCGGTTGCGCCCGTTCGATCCGATGATCGTGTCGTTGCCGAGCGAGGTTTCGACCGCCTCGAACCCGTCGATCAGAACCTGCCCGGCCGGCCCGCGCGCGATCAGGAAATCCGGGCGGCCGAGATTGACGAGCGCATTGCCCCGCAGCCCGCCGGTCGCCAGCACCAGCGTATCGAAGCCCGGCCCGCCGCGCAGCGTTTCCTGCCCGCTGCCGGCGCTGATCCGGTCGCTGCCCGTCCCGCCTTCGATGCTGTCGTTGCCAAGGCCGCCCTCGAGCGTGTCGTCCCCGGCACCGCCCCAGATCCGGTCGTTTCCGTCCGACCCGGCGATCACGTCATTGCCCGCATCGCCCCAAAGGCGGTTGTTGCCGGTCAGGCCGCGGTCGCCGTCGAAAAAGCCCTTGTCGATCGCGTCGTTGCCATCGCCGCCCCAGACGCGGTTCGACCCGCTGCCGTAGCGGATGAAGTCATCCGCGCCCAGCCCGCGAATGGCGTCGTCGCCGCCATAACCGAAGATCGAATCGCGATCCGGCGTGCCGACCAGCGTATCGGCCGCCCCGCTGCCCTCGATGAACGCCATGCTCCACCCTCCTGCTGCAGGCGGGATGCTAGCATGCGCGGGCGGGCCCTGTCAGGCGCGCCGGGCCGTCAGATCGCGGCCCAGTCGGTGAACCGGGTGCCGCCCTGCTGCTGGGCCGGCGTCTGCGTCTCGCTGCCCTGCTGCTGGGCGCTGCCGGGTTGGGGGGTGGCGGGGGTGCCCGCCTGGGGGGTCCTGGTCGCCATGACCGTCTTCCTTCGCCTGCTCGGCCCTCGTGAACGCAGCGCACGGGGTATTCCCGCTGCGCCGCACTGCCATCCCCCCGGACGCAGGTCAGGATGGAACCCGCGTGCGGCGGCGCGATGGCGCGTGCAGGGCCGAACTAGGACCAAGGCCGGCCGCATGCAAGCCAGCTTAACGCCGTGGTAACGAAACCCCTACGCCGCATTCGGCGACGATCCGCCGACAGTGTCGCCGGAACGGCAACCATTCCGCCGCATGCTGACGGCCGCGCCTCCCGTCCTGCTGGCACGGCGAGTTCGGGTGGGCGCAAGGCGGCTGGAGCGGGTAGCGGGAATCGAACCCGCGCGTTCAGCTTGGGAAGCTGACAGGCTACCATTACATCATACCCGCCGCCCCCGGCGGGTTAGCACCACCGGGGGGCCGCCTGCAAGAGGCGGCGGAGGGGCGCGATGCCGACATACGGCGACCGGGGCAGCCCGCGCCGGTAAAACCACCGGGCACGGTCGGGAAGCGCCCTGCCGGACATCGCGCGCCGCGGCGTGAGCCTTGCCCGTCCGAGACCTGCGCATCTGCATCGCGGCGCTCGCGCTCGCACGGACGGCGGCGCCGCTTGCCGCCGAAACGCCCGCCGAACTCGATCCCGCCGCCGACGCCGCGCCAGCGCCGATGACCGTCGCGGTCGTGGGCGACAGACTTGCGGGCGACGACTGCCGCGGCTTACGGCGCGTCGTGGCGGGGCAGGCGGGGTTTCGCGTCCTCTGCCGGGCGCATCCGTCGTCCGGCCTCACGCGGGTGGACTTTTTCGACCGGGTTGCGACGCGCGCCGCCTGCCTCGCCGAGACCGTGCCGGCCACCTTCTGGGGGTGGCGCGGGCGGCCGACCTGCCGCGCAGCTGCTGAGGGCCCCGCCGGCGTGCGATGTTGTTCCACACCTCGGCCTTCGCGGCCTTCTTCATCGCGGCCGTCGCGACGCTGCGCCGCCGGCCCCGATCGCGCGACCGGCGCAACCGCATTGCCGGGGTTTGCGGGGGACGGCCCGCGCCGGTGCGGAACAAGGCTGTAAGCCGACCGGCCGGCACGCACCTTCGCTCAGACCGGCGGCGCGGTGGCGGGCACAAGGCAGGTCGGCGCCTGGTCGGCAGGCATGGCCGCCAGATCCTCCGGCGCAAGGCGCGCGTAGATCTCGATCGGCTTCCCGTCCGGGTCGGTCAGCCACAGTTCGTGCAGGGGTGTGCCCTTCCACGTGGTGCGGGGCGGTTTCTCGACATGGGCGCCGAAGGCCACGGCGCGGTGATAGGCGTCGATCACCGCCGCCTTGTCGGGCAGCGCGATTCCGAGGTGACAGGGCGTGCCCGTGCGCAGATCGGCCCCGTCGGCGGCGACAAGCACGAAGTTGAGGGCGAGGTCGGGCCTGATGAATGTTGCATGGCGATGCGTCCATTCCTTGGGCCAGGTGTCCAGCAGCCAGGCGTAGAACCGGGTGCTGCCGGCCAGATCGCGCACCTGCAGGCGCGCGTGGAACTCGATGGCTTTCGGCCCATCGGGCAGGTCTAGCAGGCGCGCCAGGACCTCGATGCGGGCCCTGATCTGGTCGCGCGCGGTGCGGAACGCCGCGATGTCGCCGGCGGCAGAGGGGTCGGCGATCGGCCAGTGCAGGCGCCTGACCCCCGGCACATAGGGACAGACCTCCTCGGCGCAGAGCGTGACGATCAGGTCGGCCGTTTCGGGGGCGACCGCCTCCAGCGGTTTCGACCTCTGGGCTGCGATGTCGATGCCGGCCTCGAAAAGCGCCTCTACCGCCAGCGGGTGCACCGAGCCGGGCTTCGAGCCAGCACTGGCAACGCCGACGGATGCGGGCAGGATCGCGCGGGCCAGCCCCTCGGCCATCTGGCTGCGGGCGGAATTGGCGACGCACAGGAACAGGATGCGCATGGGTTCAGACCTCATCGTTCCGAAGCGGCACCATCAGCACGGGGCGGCGCGCGATTTCGCAAAGGGCGGCGGCGGTCGAGCCGATCGCCACGCTTTCGAGCCAGCCTTGCCCGTGCTTGCCGACGACGATCAGATCGACATCGCGATCCGCCGCCATGCGGGCGATCTCGTCGGCCGGCTTGCCCGTCACGAGGTGGGCCTCGGCCGAGCCGCCGGCGGCAGCAATATCGTCCGCGATGTAGGACAGCGCCGCCTGCGCCATCCGGGGCCATCGCGCATAGATCCTGCCGCCCCCCGTCGCCAGGACATGCACCACATCCACATGGGCCCCCAGACGTGCCAGCGCGATGGCGGCCTGTTCCGCCGCCTGCGACTGATGCGAAAAGTCAGTGGCAAGAAGCACCCGCGAGATGCCCCCATGACAGGTGCGCGCGCAGGCGGCATCGCCGTCCTCGCCCGTGGCCTCGATCCATTCCAGCCGCACGGGCAGGGTGCTGAGCCGGATCACCGCGCGCGCGACCGAGCCGAGGAACAGTCCGCGGATCATGCTCCGCCCGCGGGATCCGATCACGATCAGGTCGGCGCCATGGTCGCGGGCCGCCTGCAGGATGTCCGCGGCCACGTCGCCGGCGGCGCGGATATCGACCTGCACCTCCAGCCCTGCTGCGCGCAACGGTGCGGCACGGGCCCGCAGCCAGTCCTCCAGCATGTGCCTGTTGCCGTAGGACGCCCCCTGGCCATAACCGACCTGCACCACATGGATCAGGATCGCGCGGGTGACACCCATGTCGCGCAAGTCCGACAGGCAGTCGAGCAGGGGGCCCTGGGCGGCCGTATAGTCCAACGAGATCAGTGCGCTGCGAAACATCAGCTCGGTTCCTTCGCCGGGTAGACGGACATCGGGGTTTCCTCGGCCGGGAACCAGTGGCGCGTGCGGTTGGCAAACCACACGAGCGACAGCATCACCGGCACCTCGACCAGCACGCCGACCACGGTGACCAGCGCCGCGATGGAGTTCAAGCCGAAAAGGCCGATGGCCACTGCGACGGCGAGTTCGAAGAAGTTCGACGTGCCGATCATCGCGCAGGGGGCGGCGACGCTGTGCGGCACGCGCCAGGCCTTCGCGGCCCAGTAGGCCAGGGCGAAGATGCCGTAGGACTGGATCAGCAGCGGCACCGCAATCATCGCGATGACAAGCGGCTGCGCGAGGATCACGTCGCCCTGGAAGCCGAACAGCAGCACCACCGTGGCCAGCAGGCCGACGACGGAAAAGGGCTTGACCCGCGCCGTGAAGGCACCGACTGCCGCCTCGGTCGCTGCGGGGTCGGCGGCGCCCCGCGTCATCAGCGACCGTGTCGCGATGCCCGCTGCCAGCGGGATCACGATGTAGAGCACCACCGACAGGATCAGCGTGACCCAGGGCACGACGATATCGGTGACACCCAGCAGGAGGGCGACGATGGGCGCATAGGCGAACACCATGATGGCGTCGTTCAGCGAGACCTGCGCCAGCGTGTAATTCGGATCGCCCCGCGTCAGATGCGACCAGACGAAGACCATCGCCGTGCAGGGGGCTGCGCCCAAGAGGATCAGGCCCGCGACATACTGGCCCGCGGTCCCCGGTTCGATGAAGGGCGCAAAGATCAGATCGAAGAAAATCACGCCGAGGGCGGCCATGGTGAAGGGCTTGATCAGCCAGTTCACCGCCAGCGTGATGATCAGCCCCTTGGGCCGTTCATGCACTCGGGCGAGAGCGCGGAAATCCACCGCCACCATCATCGGGTAGACCATGAACCAGATCAGGATCGCGACGACGAAGTTGACCGAGCCGTATTCCAGCGACGCAAGGAAGTTCACGAGCCCGGGCGCGATCCTGCCAAGCGCCAGCCCGCCGAGGATCGCCAGCGCGACCCAGACCGAAAGGTATCGTTCGAAACCAGACATGCGTTCGTCCTTCATCAGATGCTGCGTCCGCGGCGGTCGCGGCGCGCGATGTCTTTCCTCGTCCAGATGCGGCGCTCCGAACCCTTAGGGTGTCGCGCGCGCAACACAAGGCGCGCCTCCGACCTGGCCGGGGTGGCGCAGCGGCGCATCGGCTGCAAGTCCCCGCGCACCCCGACGGCGGGCACGGGCATCACCATCACCCCTTCGCCGGTCGGCGGCCCGAAGGACAGGCGCCGATCCGGACCGATCGGGTTTCCCCGCCGGTCGGCGCCGGCCGGGGGCCTGTCGTAAAGTTCCGTTGCCATTCCCCCCTCGTATCCATGTCGAAGACCGGCCGACCCGGGGACGGCCTGCCCTAGGTGCGCAGGCGATCCGCACCGATCGGATCCTGCGCCAACACCGGCATACTGGCGTGGCAGATCGCAAGCTGCCCCTCACCTTCGCGATTGCGGGCGCATATGTCGCAGCATGTGCGGCCGGGATCGGATGCGCGGTCGCAGCGGCGGCGGGGCTTGCGGTGACGGCCAAGGCCCGGGGCCTGCCCCCGGCACGCCATTTCCGCCTGCGCGGCGATCCGGCGCGACGTCGCTCCGGGGTCGTGCGGCCGTATCGCGGCGTGGTGATGCGCGCGGCCGTCTGCCCGGCGTGGCGCGGCAGCTCGAGGCACTCCGGGCCGGCGGCATCGAGCCGCAACGGCCCGTGTCGGGCGGGCGCGCCGTGCATCGCGGTGCACCTGCGGCATGCCCCGCGACCCATGGGGGAAAAACACCTGCAAGACGGCGATTTCCTCGGTGCGGGGCGATCGCAGGTCTTCTTCCGGCAACGCGCGGCCCTGCGGGGCAAGACCGGCCGCTCCGGTTGCAGGCCGCGGCCGCGAAGACTGTCGCCTCAGTCTCGGGGTCGATCGCGCCGACGGTGGGGCGGCACATCGCCCGCCGGTGTCCCGGTCGGATGCGCCGCCGGGATCGGAGGGGGCCAATAGCACCCCCTGTGCGCGCGCGGCGAGCCCGGCGGCGTCGGCGGCGGCGCTGGTGGTCTTGCCGATGCCGCCGGTGCCGCCGGGAAGGTAGAGCTCGGGCAGGGCGCCGGGCACCGCGCCCCCTTTCGCGGTCCGGAACGCAAGGTCGTCATCCGTTGCACGGCGCGCGCCTTCCTGCGGGATGTCGGGTCAGGCGTGGCGCCGCGTCGGCAGACGCCCCGGCAATCCCTGCGCCGGTCCGGCCTTTGCGCCACCATCGTCCCCGATCGTCGAGGCAGACGGTTCCGCTTCGGCCGGACCGGACAACGACGCGAGGGAGGATCGCGACGCCGGGGGCGCGGTCGTGCGGCGGTCGAAGGCGAGATGGCGCCAGGCTGCTGCCGGATGATCCCTGTCCGGGATGAAAACTTCCCGGCAAGCCGGATTCCGGCCGAACGGACCAGCAGTCATCATCGGTCCGCCTTTGCGGTGCCGTTCGGCCAGGCATGGGCAGCGCCTGCGATCAAGACGTGGCGGACGACGCGCAGGATCATCCGACGCGTCTTCGATGCCCCGGTGCGGCAAGCCTTGCGGACACCCGTGGGCGACACCTTCCGGGGCAATCCGCGGAATCGCGCACGATGCCAGCACCCGCGCGCCGAGGGAGAACTGCCACGGCTCGGACCGGTCGAAACCCTGCGCAGCCTGCTCGGGGACGGGCGCAGCGGCGCCGGACCCCGAACGTCAAGCGGCCGAGGACCGGGAGGACGTACGCGAGCCGCGCTGGACAGACCGTCGCCGCCACGCTCGCCGATGCCCGGCGGCGCGATGCCGTGCGCCGGAAGGGTGTGCCAGACGGCAGGGTCTCGACACCGGTTTCCCCGTTGGTCAGATCGTTACAGGGGACTCGACGCTCGCGGGTCGTGCCTGCATGGCATCTTCACAGGTGAAAAGTTTCGGCGCCGATGATAGACGGGGCGGGCGCCAGACACGGGGTTGCAGAGAACCGCTGCCACCCGCAGGCGGCGGCGCGAAGCGGCCGGGCCGTGACGGGCATTGGCGGAGGTGACGGCCATGGATGACGGACCGGGCAGCGATCCGATGGACACGGGCGGCGCGCCGGCCGCTGGTCGTCGCTATTCGGCACCGGCGCTGGAGAAGGGCCTCGACATCCTCGAGCTGCTGTCCGGCGAGGAAACCGGGCTGACCCAGAGCGAGATCGCGCGCAAGCTCGACCGGTCGGTCAGCGAGATCTTCCGCATGCTCGTGGTGCTCCAGGAACGGGGCTACGTCGGCCTCGACCCCCTGAGCGATCGCTATGGCCTGACGACCCTGCTGTTCGAGGTAGCGCATCGCACGCCGATGGTGCGCCGCCTGACTGCCATCGCCGGGCCGCGGATGGCGCGGCTGGCGCGCGAGGTCAACCAGTCGGTGCACCTTGCGGTGCTGAGCGGCGATGCGGTGCTGATCGTGGGCCAGGTGGACGGTCCCGGCAACAACGTGCTGACCGTGCGCCTCGGGGCGCGGATCGCGCTGTGGAAGGCCTCGTCGGGTCGGGTAATCCTTGCGCATCTGGACGCGGATGCGCTGGCCGAGGTCTTTGCCCGCGTGCCTTTGCCCGAGGACAAGACCGAGGCCGCCATGCGCGCCGAACTCGACGAGATCCGCAGGCTCGGGCACGAGGTGCGGGAAAGCTTCGTGCTGCGCGGGATCGTCAACATCTCGGCGCCGGTGATCGACCACACGGGGCACGCGGTGGCCGCGCTGACGATCCCCTATCTGACCCGCTATCAGGAGACGATCGGCTTCGACATTTGCCGCACCGCGCTGATCGAGGCGGCGCGAGACCTGTCGCGCGCGCTCGGCGGCGGTGCGGCGGCCGCGCCCGCGGCTCAGTCGTAGGCCGGCACTTCGCCGGGGCGGGTCATCGCGGCGTAGCAGGCCTCCACCAGCGCCATCGTGCGGAAGGCATCCTCGACGCCGGAATAGAGATGCGCGTCCTCGCCCGCATCGAACCGCTGGAGGTTGCGCATCGGCCCCATGAACGCATCGACGAACCAGCTGCCCGACAGCGGCACCTGCGCCCATTCCCCCGCCTTCGCGCAGAACCACAGCTCGTCCGCCTCGCCGCGCGGATAGTCGTAGTTCACCCCGAGCTTCACCATTGCCGCGCCCTCGGTGCCCTCGAAGCGGAACCAGGCATCCTGGAACCGCCGGCCGTGCGGGTGGTTGTGGTTGATCGACATCACCCCCCGGCAGCGGTTGCCATAGTCGAGCAGCACGCTCGTGCGGCTCTGGCGGACCTGC
>CALIZF010000041.1 GCA_938028765.1 uncultured Paracoccaceae bacterium | reverse complement strand
GGCGATGGATGCTCGGCACCATGAGTGACCCGCGAGAAGACGCACTGAATCGCGCTCTCGGCGGCCGGCGCATCCACCTCGACACCGGGCTGTCGTATCGGCCTCCGCGAGGCCTGACCGCGATCCCGGCCGCAGACGGGCAGGCCGTCGCTGTCAGCCCGCCGGCCTGGCGCTGGCCGCCAGCGCCGCCCCCGCGGCGATCAGGCCCGCCGCGAGGATCAGCGCGGCCGACGGCGCGGCCAGTCCCGCGGCGATCAGGGCCGCCGTGGACAGAAGCGGCGCGGCATAGGACGCAGCGCCCAGCATCTGGATGTCGCCATGTTTCATGCCGATGTCCCAGAAGTAGAAGGCCAGCCCCACGGGGCCGAGCCCGAGTGCCAGCACGGCAAGCCATCCGTCTGCGCCGACAGGCCAGCGCGTGTCCTCGAACGCGAGGTGCAGCGGCAGCGACAGCGCCGCGGTCGCGACGCAGGCGATGGCCACCACCGCGGTCGGAACGTCGCGCATGCGACGGGACAGCACCGAATAGGCCGACCAGGTCAGCGCACAGACGAAGGCCAGCGCAAGACCCGGCGCGGCGCCGGCCTCGAACGCGGCGCCGCCGCGCAGCACGATCAGCGCCGCCCCCGCAAAGGCGACCAGCGCGCCTGCGACATGGGCCGGCCGAAGCCGCTCGCCCGGCAGTAGGCCCGAGAACAGGACGATCATGAGCGGCCAGAGATACGCGATCAGCCCCGCCTCGGCCGGCGGGGCGAGGCGCAGCGCGCTGAAATACAGCGCGTGATACCCGAACAGCCCCGCCGTGACGAAGGCACAGCCCCGCCAGCCCACCCGCCGCAGCACCGCCATGCCGCCGCTGGCCGCAAGCCACGCCAGTCCGGCCGCGCCCCCGACCCCGAAGGTCAGCGCGTTCAGCAGAAACGGCGGCACCGGCGCCGTGCGCACCGTCAGCAGCGCCAGCAGGGACCACAGGAGGATCGCCCCGAGGCCCAGCAGGGTGGCTCGGCGGCGGGTGGGGTCGGTCATGCGCGGGCGTCCTGCCACGGCGGAACGGCGCCGTCTGAGCCGACCCCCGCACCGCCGCAAGACCCGCGCGGCAGCGGGGAACCCGCCGCTTGACAAGCCGCGCCCGCTGGTCCATCAGCACCACCCGTGGGGTCGTAGCTCAGTTGGGAGAGCGCGTCGTTCGCAATGACGAGGTCAGGGGTTCGATCCCCCTCGGCTCCACCAGTTTCCTGATTTGACGCAAGAAAACCGGTGGCGACCGGGTGTCCTGCGCGGGCCGCCGGTGCTGGTCGGCCCGACGGGCGCGCGGCGCCCCTACCCGCATGGCCGTTGCGCCCGCGCACCGCCGCTACGCCAGCTCGCGCGGAACCACGAAGTCGATGGCCGAAGCCCGGGCGAAACCCGCCTCGCCCCAGTCGTCCCCCTCGAAGCTCGCCACCAGCGTGGCGCCGGTCGGGTAGCGGCGGAACTCGGGATCGGCGGGCGGGCGGGCCACCAGGCGCTCGGCGAATTCGGCGATCCCGGGGTTGTGGCCCAGCATCATCACCACCGGTGCTGAGGCGTGGCGCAGGACGGCCAGCATCACGTCGGGGCCGGCGTGATAGAGCGCGGGCTTCAGCGTCGCCGGCGGGGCGCCGGGCAGGTGGGGGGCGATGCTCTCCCAGGTCTGGCGCGTGCGCAGCGCGTCGGAACACAGCACCTCGCCCGGAACGTCCCCGCGCGAGGCCAGCCACCGGCCGAGCGCATCGGCGGCGCGCCTGCCGCGCGCGTTCAGCGGGCGGTCGTGGTCGGGCAGGGCGGGGTCGTCCCAGCTCGATTTCGCGTGGCGGGTCAGGATCAGGCGCAGCGTCATCGGCGGAACGTGCTCATGTGATAGGCGGACTGTTCCGGCAGCCTGCCATATCGCGCCGACAGGGGACAGGCCCTGCGGACGCGGCAGCCCGCACCCGCGCAGTCCGCGCCTGCGGCCGTGTCGAGGAAGGCGCGGCAGGCGGGAACGTCGTAGCCTGCGGTGGTCAGCGCCGCCGGCGGGCAGGCATCGCGGCAGGGCTGGCCCACGCAGGTCTCGCAGGGCCGGGGGCCGGTCGGGGGAAGGTCGAGGCGCGGCGGCAACGCCAGCGCCGCGCGGAAGCTGACCATCAGACCCTGGCGATCGTGCACAAGAAGGCGCACCGGGCTTTCCCAGCAGCGGCCGGTCCGCAGCGCCCAGGACTGGAACGGGTGCCAGGGCGGGCCGGTGAAGGGGAACAGAGCCTTGCCCCCGAGGTCGCAGGCAATCCGGCCCACGACGCGGCGCGACCAGCGGTCGAGCGGGTCAGGCCGGCCGTCCGCCCATTCCGGCTGGGCGGTGACATGCGCCCAGAACCCGGGCTCTGCGGGACCGACCAGCGCCAGCGTCCCGGCCCCCCGCGGCTCCTCGCCGGGGTCCGGGTGAAAGGCGCCGAGGATGGTCAGCCGGTGCGGCGCAAGCCGGTCCTCGATGCCCTCTAGCGTCATCGCCGCGGCTTGATGCGCGGTTCGGTCGAGCGGATCAGCGATCCCGCGCCGTGGTCGGTGAACAGCTCGAGCAGGCAGGCGTTCGGGATCCGCCCGTCGAGGATCACCACCGCGCGCACCCCTGCCTCGAGCGCGGCCAGCGCCGTCTCGGTCTTGGGGATCATGCCGCCCGCGATCACGCCTGCGGCGGTCAGGCGGCGCACGTCGTCGGGCGACAGCTGCGTCACCACTTGGCCCGCGGCGTCCTTCACCCCCGCCACGTCGGTCAGCAGCAGAAGGCGGTCGGCCTTCAGCGCCCCCGCGATGGCGCCCGCGGCGGTATCGCCGTTGACGTTGAAGGTCTCGTTGTCGTTCCTGCCGGTGCCGACCGGGGCGACGACCGGGATGATCCCCGCCCCGTAAAGGTCGCGTAGCACCTGCACGTTCATCTCGACCGGCCGCCCGACGAAGCCCAGTTCCGGGTCGTCGGGTTCGCACACCATCAGGTCGTCGTCCTTGCCCGAGATGCCGACCGCCCGCCCGCCCTGGTCGTTGATCGCCTGCACGATCCGCTTATTGACGAGGCCGGACAGCACCATCTCGACGACCTCGACGGTCTGGCGGTCGGTCACGCGCTTGCCGCGGACGAAGCGGGACTGCACGCCCAGCTTCGCCAGAAGGTCGTTGATCATCGGGCCGCCGCCGTGGACCACCACAGGGTTCACGCCGACCTGCCGCATCAGCACGATGTCCCGCGCGAACTCGGCCATTGCCGCGTCGTCGCCCATGGCATTGCCGCCGAACTTCACCACCACGACCGCGCCGGCGTAGCGTTGCAGGTAAGGCAGCGCCTCGGACAGCGTCCGGGCGACGGTGGCGGGATCGTGGGTCATGGTCAGCTTCTTCATGCGCGCGCGGGCCGGACAGAGGCAGCGACGGTCTAGACCGTGCCCGGATGCGTGCCAAGCCCGACTCGCCTGCCGCGACCTGCCGCGGCGCCATGCTGTGCCGCGGCAACGCGGGTTCCGCGGTCCCGGACCTGCGGTCGTCCTCCCGCGTCAGGGCAGGCACGACGCCGGCCGCCCGCCGGCGCTGGACAAATCCGACTGTTGCTGTAGGGTATTTCTGCGAGCGAGGGCGGGGTCATGGCCGAAGTGCGGAATCTACTCCTGACTGGCGCAAGCCGCGGGATCGGCCACGCGACGGTCAAGCGGTTCGGCGCGGCCGGATGGCGGGTGCTGACCTGTTCGCGCCAGCCCTTCGACCCGCGCTGCCCCTGGCCAGGCGGCGAGGAGAATCATATCCAGGTCGATCTCGCCGACCCGAACAGCACCATCGCCGCGCTCGGGTCGATCCGCGAGAAGATCGGCGGGCGGCTGGATGCGCTGGTCAACAATGCCGGGGTCAGTCCGAAGGGACCGGGCGGGGCCCGGCTCGGCACGCTTGACACCGACCTGCGCGTTTGGGGGCAGGTGTTCCACGTCAACTTCTTCGCCCCGGTGATCCTCGCGCGCGGCCTGCAGGCGGAACTGGCCGCGGCCGGGGGGGCCGTCGTCAATGTCACCTCGATTGCCGGCAGCCGCGTGCATCCCTTCGCGGGCGCGGCCTATGCCACGTCGAAGGCCGCGCTGGCCGCCCTGACGCGCGAGATGGCGCACGACTTCGGCCCTCTGGGCGTGCGCGTGAACGCCATCGCGCCGGGCGAGGTCGATACCGCGATCCTCAGCCCCGGGACCGAGCGGATCGTCGAGACGCTGCCGATGCGCCGGCTTGGCCGGCCGGCCGAGGTGGCCGACGCGATCTTCTTCCTCTGTTCGCCCGAGGCCAGCTACATCACCGGGGCCGAGATTCACATCAACGGAGGGCAGCACGTCTGATCGCGCCGCCGCGCCCGCTGCGGTCGCAGGCGCGTGCGCGGCGGCCCTGCCGCGGCCCCGAAACCGCTTGACCTTTGGGCCCCCCTGGCGTTCAAGGCCAGCGCGTTTTCCCCCCCTTCCGCGCGGTGTCCCGATGGACGATCAGAACAAGAACCTGCTGCTTGCGACCGGGCTGAGCTTCCTTGTCATCCTGGTGTGGTTCATCCTGTTCCCGCCCCCCGAACCCGCGCCTGCCCCGACGCAGCCCGCCGCGGTCACGGCCGACGCGCAGCTCACGCCGCCCGCCGCCGCCGGTGCGGCCGCGGGCGCGCCGGAAGGCGCCGCCGCGCCCGCGCCCGAGGCGCCCCGGCTGGCCATCGACACGCCGAGGCTGACCGGGTCGGTCTCGCTGCAGGGCGGGCGGATCGACGACCTGTCGCTGAAGGGCTACCGCACGACTCTGGATCCGGCGTCCGAAATCGTTCGCCTCCTGCGCCCCGCGGGCGGGGCCGAGGCCTATTATGCGCTGTTCGGCTGGTCGCCGGGCGGCACGCTCGACTTCGCCGATGTGCCGGGGGCCGACACGCCTTGGACCGTCGTATCGGGCGACCGGCTGACCCCCGCAACCCCGGTGACCCTCCGGTGGGACAACGGCAAGGGCCTGGTGTTCACCCGCACGCTGTCGGTCGACGACAGCTACATGTTTTCGGTCGCCGAGACTGTCGAGAACGCGAGCCCCGAGCCGGCGCGGCTCGCCCCCTACGGCCTGATCGCGCGGCATGGCGAGCCCTCGAACCTCGAGCGTTTCTTCATCAGCCACGAAGGCCTGATCCAGATGGCCGACGGCAAGCTGACCGAGACGGGCTACAAGGATGCCCGCGAGCTTGCCGTGAGCGAGGCCGAACGCGCGCGGCTGGAGGCGACGCCGGTCGCCGCCAACGGCTGGATCGGGTTCGGCGACAAGTACTGGATGGCGGTGCTGGCGCCGCAGCCCGGCCAGTCCTTCACCGCGGTGCAGAAGTGGGTGCCGGCGGCCGACGTCTATCTGGCCGAGGCGCGTTATCCCGCCGTTACGGTGGCGCCGGGCGAGACGGTGGCGGTCACCTCGCGCCTCTTCGCGGGCGCCAAGGAATGGGCGACGATCCGCGCCTACCAGAACGAGGGCGGCATCGACCGCTTCATCGACTCGATCGACTGGGGCTGGTTCTTCTTCCTCACCAAGCCGATGTTCGCGGTGCTGCACTGGCTCAACGGCGCGCTCGGCAACATGGGCCTTGCCATCATCGGCCTGACGCTGGTGCTGAAGGCGATGCTGTTCCCGCTTGCCTACAAGTCCTACGTCTCGATGGCGCGGATGAAGGAACTCCAGCCCGAGATGGAGGCGATCAAGGAGCGCGCGGGCGACGACCGCCAGAAGCTGCAGCAGGAGATGATGCGGCTCTACAAGGAAAAGAAGGTCAACCCCGCCGCCGGGTGCCTGCCGATCCTGCTTCAGATCCCGATCTTCTTCTCGCTCTACAAGGTGATCTTCGTCACAATCGAGCTTCGCCACGCACCCTTCTTCGGCTGGCTGCGCGACCTGTCGGCGCCCGATCCCACGTCGCTCTTCAACCTCTTCGGCCTCCTGCCCTGGGCCGCGCCCCCGCCGGGATCGTTCCTCGCGCTGGTGTTCATCGGCGCGCTGCCGATCCTGCTGGGCATCACGATGTGGCTTCAGCAGAAGCTGAACCCCGCCCCGGCCGACCCCACCCAGGCCGCCATTTTTGCGTGGATGCCGTGGATCTTCATGTTCATGCTGGGCAGCTTCGCCTCGGGGCTGGTGCTCTACTGGATCACCAACAACCTCATCACCTTCGCCCAGCAATACATCATCATGCGCAGTCACGGGCACACGCCGGACCTGTTCGGCAACATCGCGGCAAGCGTCCGCCGGAAGGACAGGGCGGCGAAGTGACCCCGCACCTCGCCCATATCGTCCGCCATCCGGTGAAGTCGGCGGGGTTCGAGGAACTGGCCTCGGTGGCGCTGGAACCGGGGCGGGCGCTGCCCTGGGACCGGCACTGGGCGGTGGCTCATGCCGCGGCGACGTTCGGGGCGCGTCCGGCGGGCTGGGCGTCGAAGATGAACTTTCTGCGCGGCTGGGCCGAGCCGCGGCTGATGGCGGTGGGGGCGGCGTTGGAACCCGAGGCGCGGCGGCTGACGCTGACGCACCCAGACCTCGGCGCCATCGTGCTGTGGCCCGACGACGAACCGGACAGGCTGATCGACTGGCTGCGCCCGATCTGGCCCGACACCCGGCCCGAGCCGGCGCATGTGGTGTCGGTCGCAGACCAGGCGATGACCGACGTGCCCGAACCCTGGGTCGCCGTCGCTGGCCATGCCACCAACCGCGCGGTCGGGCAGCGCCTGGGGGTGCCGCTGTCGATCCACCGCTGGCGGGCGAACCTCTGGCTCGAGGGCCTCGCCCCGTGGGAGGAGTTCGACCTTGTCGGGCGCGAGATCGCCATCGGGACCGTGCGCCTCAGGGTCGAGGAGCGGATCACCCGCTGCCGCGCCACCGGGGCGAACCCGGCGACCGGGCGGCAGGATGCCGATACGCTCGGCGCGCTGGAACAGGGCTGGGGACATCGGGATTTCGGCGTCTATGCGCGCGTGCTGACCGCCGGCACGGTCCGCACGGGCGATCCGGTCGTCCTGTGACGCTCGCCTTCCCCGAGGCACCCGCACCCGACCCCGAGGCGGCCGAGGCGGGGCGGCTTCTGTTCGCCGGGCCGGTGGCGTTCCTGAAGGGCGTGGTGGCGATCGACGGCCTGCCTGCGCCCGACCGGGTCGAGGTGTGCTTCGCCGGCCGGTCGAACGTCGGCAAGTCGTCGCTGATCAACGCGCTGACCGGGCGCAAGGCGCTGGCGCGCGCGTCGAACACGCCGGGACGCACGCAGGAGATCAACTTCTTCGCCCTCGGGTCTGCGCATTACCTGGTGGACCTTCCGGGCTACGGCCATGCCGAGGCGCCCGCCCCGGTCGTCGCGCGCTGGCAGGCCCTTCTGCGCGCCTATCTGGCCGGCCGGGCGACGCTGCGCCGCGCCTTCGTGCTGATCGACAGCCGGCACGGCATCCTGAAGACGGACGCCGAGATCCTGAAGCTGCTCGACCGGTCCGCGGTGCCCTTCCAGGTGGTGCTGACCAAGGCCGACAAGATCGGCCCGGCGCAGCGCGCGCGCACGCTGGCCGCGGTGGCGGCCGCCCTGCAGGGCCACCCCGCGGCTTTCCCCGAGCTGATCGTCACCTCGGCCGAAACCGGCGAGGGCATCCCCACGCTGCGGGCAACGATCGCGGCGATGGCGGCCTGATCCGGCGCCGCGGGGGCGTCGCGGCTGGTTGGGATGACCCGGTGCGCGCCGGACGGGGGCGGGTGGACGGTGTCGGCGTCGGGCGGCGCTGCCCGCCGCGCGGCGGCACCGCGGCGAGGGCGATGGCGCGGCATCGCGGCCGCGTCGTGCGGTTCGGCCGGCGCTTCGTCACACCGCCCTGACCGCCCGACCGGCGTGCCGCATTGGCCGGCCGGGGGCTGCGGAGGGGCTAGTGGTTGTGACGGGGCAGGTCGCGGGCGATCTGCCGGAAGCGCACCGCGTCCTCGATCACCGCGCCGCCTGCAAGCTGCCCGACCGTCCGGCGGTAGAGCGCCTGCCACGGCGTCTGATCGGGCGGCAGAGCCACCGGTGCCTCGGCCCTGCGCCGCTCGAGCTCGGCCGCGTCCACCAGCATGTCGCAGCGCCCGCCCGGAATGTCGATGCGGATGATGTCGCCGGTCCGCAACAGGGCAAGGCCCCCGCCCGCAGCGCTTTCCGGCGAGGCGTTGACGATCGACGGGCTGTCGGACGTGCCCGATTGGCGGCCGTCGCCGATGGTCGGCAGGCTGGTGATGCCCTGCCGGATCAGCGCGTCGGGCGGTTGCATGTTGACGACCTCGGCCGAGCCCGGCCAGCCGATCGGACCGGCCCCGCGGATGACGAGGATCGTCCGCGCATCGATCCCGAGGGCAGGATCGTTGATGCGGGCATGATAGTCCTCGGACCCCTCGAACACCACGGCGCGGCCCTCGAACACGCCTTCGCGCCCGGGATCGGACAGGAAGCGGCGGCGGAAGTCGTCCGAGATCACGCTGGTCTTCATGATGGCGCTGTCGAAGAGGTTGCCGGTCAGCACTACGAACCCCGCCCGGTCGCGCAAGGGCCGGGCGTAGGGCAGGATCACGGCGCGGTCCGTGGCGGTGCGGCCCTCGAGGTTCTCGGCCAGCGTCCGGCCGGTGACGGTGAGGGCGCTGCCGTCCAGCCGGCCGGCGTCGAGCAGTTCGCGCATCACCGCCGGCACGCCGCCCGCGCGGTGGAACCGCTCGCCCAGGTATTCGCCCGCCGGCTGCACGTTGGCCAGCAGCGGCACGTCGGCCCCGTGCACCTGCCAGTCGGCGGGGTCGATCGGCACTCCGGCGTGGCGCGCGATGGCGACGAGGTGGGGCTGGGCGTTGGTTGACCCTCCGAGCGCGGTGTTGGTGACGATGGCGTTGACCACGGCTGCACGGGTGACGATGCGCGAGGGGCGCAGGTCTTCCCACGCCATCTCGACGATGCGCCGGCCGGTGCGGTAGGCCATCTGCGCCCGTTCCGCATAGGGCGCGGGGATCGCCGCGCAGCCCGTCAGCGACATGCCGAGCGCCTCGGACAGCGCGTTCATGGTCAGCGCGGTGCCCATGGTGTTGCAGTGTCCCGCCGAGGGTGCGCTGGCGGCGGCGGCGGCGAGGAACGCCTCGTCGTCGATTTCGCCCGCCGCCAGCCGCCGCCGCGCCCGCCAGACGACCGCGCCGGAACCGGCCAGCGAGCCGTCGTGCCAGCCGTCGAGCATCGGGCCCCCCGACAGGACGATGGCGGGGATGTCCACCGTGCAGGCCGCCATCAGGGCGGCCGGCGTGGTCTTGTCGCAGCCGGTGGTCATCACCACCGCGTCGATGGGATAGCCGAACAGCATCTCGACCAGCCCCAGATAGGCGAGGTTCCGGTCCAGCGCGGCGGTCGGGCGCTTGCAGTTCTCGAAGGTCGGGTGGACGGGGAATTCCATCGGGATCCCGCCCGCGTCGCGGATACCGTCGCGGACGCGGCGGGCAAGCTCGATGTGGTGGCGGTTGCACGGGTTGATGTCGCTGCCGGTCTGGGCGATGCCGACGATGGGCCGGCCCGACCGCAGTTCCTCGGGCGTGGTGCCGTAGTTCATGAACCGCTCGAGATAGAGCGCGGTCATGTCGATGCGCTCGGCATTGGCGAACCAGTCGCGCGACCGGAACCGCCGGCCCTGTCCGTTGCCTGTCATGCCCTGCCCTCCGTCCGCGCGCCGCCTGCGCCTGCACCAGCGCCATGCATCAGGATCGGGCGCGCCCGGTCAACACCGCCGTGCCGCGCCCCCAAGGGCGCG
>CALIZF010000040.1 GCA_938028765.1 uncultured Paracoccaceae bacterium | reverse complement strand
CCGGGTCATCACCTCGTCGGTGATCGGGGCTCTCCGGTCCAGGTTGGCATTCGCACCCCGACCCTGCCGAAGAACCGCCGATGACCACCCGCGCCGCCGCCCGCCCGCCACGGCGCCATCCGAAAGCCCGCACGCGGGCGGCAACGTTGCCGGCGAGCTACACCACCACCGGGGACACGACCCGGGCGAGTCGCGCGCGAGGACGGCGGGATCGGGCCTTGCACCGGCGTTGGCGGCGTCCGGCCGCGCGCCTCGGACCGACGGCGGGACGGGCTTCTCGCCGGGATGTCAAGGCCATCGCCCCCCCCCCTGTGCGCAGGGAACCGGGGGCGGGACGTCCGGCGTGCCCGCCACACGAGGCTGCACGCCGTCGCGCGCTCAGGCCGATGATCCCGTCATCGGCCCGTCGGCCGCGGTCCACTGCACCGGCGGCGCAACCGCTCGGCCGGCGCAGGCCGCAGCGGAACCCGACCGGTCATCCGTCCAGGGATCGGGGTTCGCCTCTGCCCCTCGCGTGCCGGGGACGCAAGGTTCGCTCCGGCGGTCCTGGACCGCCTGGTCCTCTCTGCCCCTCGCGTGCCGGGGACGCAAGCGGACGGTTCTGCGGTTCTTGTGTCCCTCGTGGCTCTTGGGTATCCACCACCGCAGTCCGCAAGGTGGCTGGAGGTGCCGCGATGACGAAGCCGCGTTTCGACAAGTCGAGACTGCCAAGCCGCCACGTGACCGAAGGCCCCGCGCGGGCACCGCACCGCAGCTACTTCTACGCGATGGGGATCACCGAGGACGAGATCCATCAGCCCTTTGTCGGCGTCGCGACCTGCTGGAACGAGGCGGCACCGTGCAACATCGCGCTGAACCGGCAGGCGCAGGTCGTCAAGCACGGCGTCAAGAAGGGCGGCGGTACCCCGCGCGAGTTCACGACGATCACCGTCACCGACGGCATCGCGATGGGGCACGAAGGGATGCGCTCGTCGCTGGCCAGCCGCGATGCGATCGCGGATACGGTGGAACTTACCATGCGCGGGCATTGCTACGACGCGTTGGTGGGCCTTGCCGGCTGCGACAAGAGCCTGCCCGGCATGATGATGGCGATGGTGCGGCTGAACGTGCCGTCGGTGTTCATCTACGGCGGGTCGATCCTGCCGGGCCGCTACCAGGGACGCGACATCACCGTGCAGGACATGTTCGAGGCGGTCGGCCAGCACCAGGCCGGGAACCTCGGCGACGCCGAGCTTGCGATCATGGAGAGGGTGGCCTGTCCGTCCTCGGGGGCCTGCGGGGCGCAGTACACGGCAAACACGATGGCCTGCGTCAGCGAAGCCATCGGGCTTGCGCTGCTCAACTCCTCCGGCGCGCCTGCGCCCTACGAGAGCCGCGACCAGTTCTGCGAGGCCTCGGGCGTCGCGGTGATGACGCTGATCGAAAAGAACATCCGCGCCCGCGACATCGTCACGCGCAAGGCGCTCGAGAATGCGGCGCGCGTCGTGGCCTGCACCGGCGGCAGCACGAACGCGGCCCTGCACCTGCCCGCCATCGCCAACGAGGCCGGGATCGACTTCGACCTGTTCGATGTGGCCGACATCATGCGCGACACGCCCTATTTCGTGAACTTGCGGCCGGGCGGGCAGTATGTGGCCAAGGATCTCTACGAGGTCGGCGGGGTGCCGGTGGTGATGAAGGAACTGGCCAAGGCCGGCCTTCTGCACCTCGACTGCATGACGGCCAGCGGGCGCACGCTCGGCGAGGAACTCGACGCGATCCGCGGCGAGCCGGACGGGAAGGTGATCCACCCCGTCACCGCGCCGTTGTCCCGCACGGGTGGGGTCGTCGGGCTGAAGGGCAACCTCGCCCCCGACGGGGCCATCGTGAAGGTGGCCGGCATGACCGAGGCCGAGCAGGTGTTCACCGGCCCGGCGCGCGTCTTCGAATGCGAGGAGGACGCCTTCGAGGCCGTCAAGCGGCGGGACTACCACCCCGGCGACGTGATCGTCATCCGCAACGAAGGCCCTGCGGGCGGGCCGGGGATGCGCGAGATGCTGGCGACCACCGCCGCGCTGTCGGGGCAGGGCGCGGGCAAGAAGGTGGCGCTGATCACCGACGGCCGGTTCTCGGGCGCGACCCGGGGGTTCTGCGTCGGCCACGTCGGGCCCGAGGCGGCGCATGGCGGGCCGATCGCGCTGATCCGCAACGGCGATGTGATCACCATCAACGCGCTGACGGGCGAGCTGTCGGTGGCGCTGACGGATGCGGAACTGGCCGCGCGGCGGGCGGCCTGGGCCGGGCCGCGGCCGACGCAGTACACGTCGGGCGCGGTATGGAAATTCGCGAAGATGTGCGGCGGTGCCCGCTGGGGCGCGGTCACCCACCCCGGCGCGAAGGCGGAAAGCCACGTCTACATGGATCAGTAACGGTCCGGGGCGGCTTTGGGGGCGGCGGCCGGTGCGGTCGGCGAACCCGGGCGGCGTGGCCGCCCCGCCGCAGCGCAATGCGGAAAATCCGCTGGATTGCTTCTGCGTGTCGGCAGTATCGACTAGCTTCGGCAAGACTGTTTCGCGGGCGGCAACGCACGCGGACTGTGGCGGGGCGGAGTGACGGGCGAGGTGACGGGCGGATGGCGGGGGGGCGCGGGCTCAAGGCCGACGGGGTGCTGGACCGGCTGGTGCTGCGCCGGTCGATGGCCCGCTGGCGGCGGCTGGCGGATGCGGCGTACGACCTCGACCTCGCCCGTCTGAAGGTCCTGCGCGGGCAGGCCCGGAGCCTGCGCCGGCACCTCGACCGGGTGCTGCATGCGGCCGAGGGCCGGCTGGCGCTGCCGCTCGTCGGCGCGCCTGCGATCCGCCGCCCGCCCGGGGCCGACTGGGTCTGGCGTCCCGATGCCTGGACGGGGCCGATTCCCGTGCACGGGGCGGCGTCGCTGCCGATGCGGACAGACCTCGGCGGTGGGGTCACGGTGTTCCACGACTGCCGGGTCAGCGAGCTGTGCGTGCGCCAGATCCGCAACACGCGACCGCAGGACCTGGCCCCCTTCGGCCTTGCGCTCGAAGTGTTCCGCTTCGACGGGACGTTCCTCAGTGTCGTTCTCGATCTGCCCGAGGCAGCGGTGACCGGCCTGCGCCTGCGCCATGTCATCCGGGTCGAGACCATCGTCGAGACCGAGAAGTCGCTGGAAATCTTCGCGCGGCTGAACGTCAGGCACGGGCCGAACGTGGAACAGACGGTGCAGCAACTGCCGCAGGGCGCGGCCGAGGCGGTGGCCGAGTTCGACCTTGCCTATACGCGGATCAACGAGAAGCGGGTGGAGAAGGCCTGGGTGGATCTGATTTTCGAGGCGCCGCAGATGAACCGGATCGTGCTGCGCGACGTGACGCTGCTGCGCCGCCCGAGGGCCGACCTGTGACCGCGGCCCTGCGCCTGACCGAAACGCGGATCCGCGCCGGCGTGTGGGAGGCGCTCCTGTCTGCGCCGGGCGCCGGGGCGCCGCCCGCACTGGAGGTGATGCACCGCGACCGCGCCGTCGCGGGACTGGCGGCCGAACCGGTGCCGGGTGCCGCCGGCGTCTTCGCGCTGCGCCTGCCGATCCCGCCCGAGGCGGTCTCGGACGGGGTCGAGACGCTTTTGATCCGCGTCGCCGGCAGCGGCGAGACACTGGGGCATGTGGCGATCCTCGCCGGGGCGACGCTCGATGCGGACCTGCGCGCCGAGGTGGACTTGCTGCGCGCCGAACTCGACCTGCTGAAACGCGCCTTCCGCCGTCACTGCGTGGACACCGGCGCCGCCTGAGCGGCGTGCCGGCGAGCCGGGCGCGGCACCCGCCCCGGCCCGTGCGGCCGCCGGCGCCGGGGCACACGCAGGGCGTGGTTGAAACGCCCCGCGACCCGCGCCATGTATGACGCCTGTCAGGGGAAGGCCGAGTGCCGCCGATCCCGCCGTCGTGCCCCAGGGGCCGGTGCCTTCCTGCCAAGAAAGGACATGCGATGAACGAACCCCTCGCCTCCGCCTACCCGGTGCTGCCCCTGCGCGACATCGTGGTGTTTCCGCACATGATCGTGCCCCTCTTCGTCGGCCGCGAAAAGTCGGTCCGGGCGCTCGAGGAGGTCATGGGCGACGACCGGCAGATCCTTCTGGCCAGCCAGATCGACCCGTCGGTGGACGACCCCAAGCCCGACGGCATCTACAAGGTTGGCGTTCTGGCCAATGTGCTGCAGCTTCTGAAGCTGCCCGACGGCACGGTGAAGGTGCTGGTCGAGGGCAAGCGGCGCGTGCGCATCGTGCGCTTCGTCAGGAACGACAGCCATTTCGAGGCCGAGGTTGCGGGCCTGACCGAGCTGCCGGGCGACAAGGCGACGACCGAGGCCCTGCTGCGCTCGGTCGCCGAGGAGTTCGAGCGCTACGCCAAGATCAAGAAGAACATCCCCGAAGAGGCGCTGGCGGCGGTGTCGGAGACGCGCGAACCCGCGCGGCTGGCTGATCTTGTCGCCGGGCACCTGGGCGTGCCGGTCGCGCAGAAGCAGGATCTGCTCGAAACCCTGAACATCGCCGAGCGGCTGGAGAAGGTGTTCGGCCTGATGCAGGGCGAGATGTCGGTCTTGCAGGTCGAAAAGAAGATCAAGAGCCGCGTCAAGACCCAGATGGAGAAGACGCAGCGCGAATACTACCTGAACGAGCAGATGAAGGCGATCCAGCGAGAGCTGGGCGATGGCGACGACGGCCAGAACGAGATCAAGGAGCTTGAGGAGCGCGCAAAGAAGACGAAGCTCTCGAAGGAGGCGCGCGCCAAGGTCGAGGCCGAGATCAAGAAGCTGAAGTCGATGTCGCCGATGTCGGCCGAGGCGACGGTGGTGCGGAACTACCTCGACTGGGTGCTTGGCGTGCCCTGGGGCGTGAAGTCCAAGGTCAAGAAGGACCTCGCCCGCGCCGAGGCGATCCTGAACGCCGACCACTACGGGCTCGAGAAGGTCAAGGAGCGGATCATCGAGTATCTTGCGGTGCAGAACCGGTCCGACAAGCTGCGCGGCCCGATCCTCTGCCTCGTGGGGCCGCCGGGTGTGGGCAAGACGAGCCTCGGCAAGTCGGTCGCCAGGGCGACGGGGCGCGAGTTCATCCGCATCTCGCTCGGCGGCGTCCGCGACGAATCCGAAATCCGCGGGCACCGGCGCACCTACATCGGGTCCATGCCGGGCAAGATCATCCAGTCGATGAAGAAGGCGAAGACGACGAACCCGCTGATCCTGCTCGATGAGATCGACAAGATGGGCTACGATTTCCGCGGCGATCCGGCGTCGGCGCTGCTCGAGGTGCTCGACCCCGAGCAGAACAACACCTTCGTCGACCACTACCTCGAGGTGGAATACGACCTGTCGAACGTGATGTTTATCACCACGGCGAACAGCTACAACATGCCGGGGCCGCTGCTCGACCGAATGGAGATCATCCCGCTTGCCGGCTACACCGAGGACGAGAAGCGCGAGATCGCGCGGCAGCACCTCATCCCCAAGCAGATCAAGGGGCACGGTCTGAAGTCGGGCGAGTTCAGCATCACGGATGCGGCGCTGACCGACGTGATCCGGTATTACACCCGCGAAGCAGGTGTGCGGAACCTCGAGCGCGAGATCGCCAAGCTTGCGCGGAAGGCGGTGACCGAGATCGTCAAGACGCAGTGCGCGTCGGTCGAGGTCACGCCCGAAAGCCTCGAGAAGATGCTGGGCGTGCGGCGGTTCCGCTATGGCCTGGCCGAGAAGGAGGATCAGGTGGGCGTGGTCACCGGCCTCGCCTGGACCAGCGTGGGCGGCGACCTGTTGCAGATCGAGGCGCTGAAGCTGCCAGGCAAGGGGCGGATGAAGACCACGGGCAAGCTGGGCGACGTGATGAAGGAATCGATCGACGCCGCGTCGTCCTTCGTGCGCTCGATCGCGCCGCAGATCGGGGTGAAGCCGCCGCGGTTCGAGACGATGGACATTCACGTGCACGTCCCGGAGGGGGCGACGCCGAAAGACGGCCCGTCGGCCGGCATCGCCATGACGACCGCCATCGTGTCGGTGCTGACGGGCATTCCCGTGCGCAAGGACATCGCCATGACGGGCGAGGTCACGCTGCGCGGCAATGTCCTCGCGATCGGAGGCCTGAAGGAAAAGCTGCTGGCCGCGCTGCGCGGCGGCATCACCACCGTCCTGATCCCCGAGGAGAACGCCAAGGATCTGCCCGAGATCCCCGAGAACGTGAAGCAGGGGCTGACCATCATCCCGGTCAGCCACGTGCGCGAGGTGCTGGACCGCGCGCTTGTCCGCACGCCCGAGCCGATCGAATGGGACGAGGCGGCGGAAGAGGCCGCGGCGCTGGCCGCGCGCGCCAAGGCCGAGGAGGGCAGCGGGGCGGCGGTCGCGCACTGACCGCGCGCCGCGACGCAACCCCGGGGCCGTGCGGACAGCGCGGCCCCCGTGCGTGGTTGCGCGGCGGCTCCGTTCGGCTTGTGATTTCGGTGACAGAGTCTATTCTGTTGCCCGAATGGAGACGGCGCCTGCGGGCGCGGGAGAGGGCGAATGGCGAAGGCGCGCAAGGCGGCGGCGGCAGAAGAAGACGGGGCAGAGGCGGCCGAGGGTGCGGCCGCCACGCCGGAAACGGTGGGCGATGCCGCCCCAACCCTCAAGCTGAAGGGGCTGCTCGACCGGGTCGTGGCACGGTCGGGCGCGAAGAAGAAGGACGCCAAGGCGGTGGTCGAGGCGACGCTGGCCTGCCTTGGCGAGGCGCTTGCCAAGGGCGAGGCGCTGAACCTGCCCGAACTCGGCAAGGCCCGCGTCAACCGCCAGAAGGGCCAGGGCGGGGTCGAGACGCTGGTCGTCAGGCTGCGCCGCACGGCGCCCAAGGCCGTGAAGGTCGAGCCGGCCGAAGCGGTGGACTGAAATCGCCCCGGGCACCGCAGGCGGGGCCGCCCCGCCTGCCGCCGGACAGGAAGACAGGCTGAAACGGGGGCATCGTGCCGCTGGCGATCGTCGTAAACGACCAGTTGATCGGACTGGCGGGGGCAGATGGCCTTGACGGTGCGCCGGGGCTCGCGACGGGCGAATCGGGCAAGCCCGGTGGCCCGGGCGGCATCGGTGCGGATGCGGTGCTTGCCTTCGGCAACCAGACGCTAGCGGGCGAGCCGGGCGACGACCGGGTCGAGGTTTCGCTGATGGCGATCGGCGGGAATGGCGGCAGGGGGGGCGCAGGCGGAAGCGGCGCCATGGGCGTCAGCAGCCTCGTTGTCACGTCGGTCCCGGGCGAGACGCGGTTCACCACGACCTGGACAGCTGCCGGCGCGGGCGGCAGTGGCGGGGCAGGCGGAGGCGGCGGACTGGGCAAGGCGACGGTCAAGCAGATCGGCCTCGACCTTGGCACGGCGGCCACGACGGATACCGTCAGGCTGGTCGCGCTGGCGATCGGCGGCAACGGCGGGTCCGCAGGCGCCTCGGGCCAGGGTGGGTCCAGCGGCGGGACGGTCGATCTGGAAGCGGTCACGATCATCGGCGGCAACCCGTTCACCACGATCACGCGAACCTACGGGGGCGCCGGTGGGATCTCGCCCGACGGGCGGGATGGCCGGGCGGGCCGGGACGGCGTGGTCGGGTTCGACGCGATCGAGGTCACGGGCCGGCGCATCGAGATGGTCGTCGAAGCGACGGCGGTCGCCGGCAATGGCGGCAACGGCGGCGGTGCCGCGTCGGGCGGGACGGGTTCCGTTGGCGCGCGGGGCGGCGACGGCGGCAACGGCGGCAACGGCGGACGCGCCTTCGCCTCGGTTTCAGGTGTAAACGTCACGGCGGACAAGTACCTGGACCTTCGCGTTGCGGTCGAAGCGGCGGGCGGCAATGGCGGCGCGGCCGCGCAGGGCAACGCGCCGGGCTGGGGCCGGGAAACCCACGGATTGAGCGTCAATTACATCGGCGGCCAGACCCAGACGACGACCTACGCCTCTGCCGGGTCCGGCGGCAACGGCGGGAACGGCGGGGGGGCAGCCGCGCGCCTGCTGTCGTCGGTGTTCGAGGGCGGCTCCGGTGCCGACCGCGTGGAGCTTGCGGTCAGTGCCCGGGGCGGCACGGCTGCAAGCGGCGCACCCGGTTCGCCGGGGGCGCAGTCGAGCGACGAGTCCACGGGCACCGGCTTTGTCCACACGACGATCGTCGCCGGCACCTCACCCGGACTGGACGGACAGGCGGGCCGTCACGGGACCGCAGTGGCGGAAATACGCGACGTGACGGTCGCCCTTGGGGCGGGGGACGATGTCCTGATCCTTGGCGCTGCATCCTCGGGCAACGGCGGGCGCAAGGTCACCGTCGCGGCCAACAGCTTCAAGGGCGGGACGGGCGAGGATGCCATCGTCATCGGCAATGGCGATGGACAGCCGTCGGTGCTGTTCGACGTGGCCGGCGCGCGGTTGCGGTTCGGCGCGCGCGGCTGGAACGCGATGAAAGGGTTCGAATCCTTTACCGGCTCGGCCAACGACGACCGTTTCATCGACGGCCCGGGCGACCAGACCTATCGCGGCGGCGGCGGGGCCGACCTTTTTGTCTTTCGCGGCGGTCTGGTCGGGCACGACGTGATCGCGGATTTCGGCCCGGCCGACGTGATCCGCCTTGCCGAGTTCGGGCCCGCGCTCGACAGTTTCGCCGAGGTCGTCGCG
>CALIZF010000039.1 GCA_938028765.1 uncultured Paracoccaceae bacterium | reverse complement strand
CGTGGCGAACGACCTGCCCGACCTGCCGAAACCCGCGCTGCGCGAGGCGGCCCGGATCCGTGCCGCCCTCTATCCGCCCGAACCGGCCGAGCCGGAACGGGCATCGACCCCCGCGCGTCTGGCGGTCGGCGCCATGGGCACGACGCTGATCTTCGTCGCGGCGCCGGTCGGGGCGGCGCTGCTGACCTACAACGCCCTGCGTGGCGCCGACCTCGGCCTGACGGCCCGGGCGATCGCGCTGACCGGTGCTGCGCTTGCCTTCGGCGACCTGCCGGCGCTGCAGGCGTTCCTGTCGTTCGTCTGAGGGCGGGCGCGCGTCGCAGGCTCAGGTTGGTCGCGTCCAGCTGCGCGCAGGTCAGTCCATCGACCCGGATCGTCCCGCCGCCCGGGCGCGGTCAGGTCGATCAGAACGCCACCGGCTTGGGCCGTGGGGCAGTCGGTCTTGCGCGTCGCGGCCGTCGGTCCGGCGGTGCGCGGACCAGGCCGGTCGGTGGTGTTCCCGAAGTCCCCGATTACATCGTTCCCGTGTCCCCAGCGGACCAGGAGACCCGCAGCACCTGCACCGCCGTCCATCCTGTCGTCAGCCGCGCCGCCGATGACGACATCGGCCCCACGGCGGCCGCCGGTCAGCGTGCCGTTCCCCTCGCCGCACGCGACAGCGCCTGTCCCCGCGCCCCTGCCGCCGAACCGGTCCGCCCTGCCGTCACGGACCGCGCCGCCCGCGGCCGTGCCGCGGTTGAGGGCGGTGTTTGCCTGCGCCCTGCCGCCGACCGCGAACGGGCCCGCCGTCGCTGCGCCGCGGCACCGATCGTGCCGACAGGCTTGAGCCGCAGCGGCCCCGGGTCGCCGACATCGACGCCGCCGGACCCGCCGCCGATCCCGCCCCGCCGATGCGGCGCCGCTCGGTCACGCGTCCTGTCCCTGCGCGAGGAACCGCTGCCGCGCTGGCTCCGGCAGGGACGCGATCGGCAGGACGTAGGTATGGATCGAGAACACCACCGCCCCGCTCCGGGGCAGACGGACGAGGCATTGCCGCTCGGACCGCAGGAAGGGACGCGGGCCGGGCGCGCGCGCCTCGCCCTCGCGCCGGGGCTGGTGCAACGAGGGATCGGCATAGGCGAGCGCGTTCATCCGCCACAGCGGCGTTTCCGGCCGGATCGCGTCGAACAGACGCTGCACGCGGGCGGCAAGGTCGGCGTCGTAGTCGGCCACCGGCGCGTGGATGCGCAGCAGCGGCCGGCCGATCTTCTCGGCCAGCGTCCAGGAGGCCGGAAAGCACAGCACGGCGCCGGTCAGCACGTGTTCGGCCCCGCCCTCGGGGCGTTCGAGCAGGCAGAGGTCGCACTGCACCAGCCGCCCGGCGGTGCCGAGCGGGTCGGCGCGATCGAGCGGCACCGTCACGCCGTCAGGCCGCGTCACCGCCTCGGCCGCCACCGCATAGCCGGGCATCCCCGCAACCTCGGCCAGCACCCGGTCCATCAGCTCGTCCGCCGCCGGTCGGCCCGCATCGGTCAGCGCGATCACCGCATCGCGTCGGTCCGCGATCAGCGCGTCGCGCAGCGACATCTGGCCCGCAAAGGCCTCGTCCACCCGCAGCCAGTCGCCCGGCGCGACCGGCAGCATCCCCGGTAGGCGGGCAAGCCGCGGGTCCATCCAGCGGGCCTCGGGAAGGGTGTGGTGCAGGACCGGGTCCATGCGCCCGCTTAGCGCGCGACATGGGCGGACGGAACGGGATTTGCGACATCGCCGGTCGCGGCCGGACCGGACGCGCCGCCCCGCCGCGGCGCAGCCTGACCGCGGCGCGGGAATGGGCCCATGGATACCGCCTCCGCGCAGACCCGCCGCAAGATCGACCCCGGCCGCGGCGACCGGCTGGCCGACGGCACCCCGAACGACAAGGACCGGGTCGAGATCGGGCCGACGCCGCTTGCCTTTGGAAACCGGGCCGCCGCCTGGCTCGCGCGGCCCGACCTGCCTCGGATGCGCGAGGTCCGCGGGCGGCGGCTGACCGCCGCGATGCAGGCGCGCGATGTCGGGGGGCTGCTGATGTTCGACCCGCTCGACATCCGCCATGCGACCGACCGCACGAACATGCAGCTGCGGACCCCCCACAACCCTGTCCGCGCCGTCCTGCGCTGCACCGGCGGGCACATGGTGCTGTTTGACTGCCGGCGGGCACAGTTCCTGTCGGCCTTCAACGCACCGAGCGCCTGCGCGCGGTGAAGGCCGCCGACGCGATCGCGGCGATGCGCGGCGCCCATCACGCCGTCGAGGCGGCGCGGGGGCCCGGTATGGTCCTCTGCGTGGCGGCGCTGGTCAGTCCGGAGGGGGACGGCTTTTCGATCAAGCTCGAGGATCAGGTGCTGATCACTGAAAGCGGGCACGAGACGTTTACGCGCTATCCCTTCGACGCCGCGCGGACCGGGGGCTGATCCCCGCCCGGGCGCGCGGCGGGTCCGGCACGGGCGCGCCAGAGGTTCGCCCAGGCGCGGAATCCGGTCGGGGCCGGGGCGGCGGCGGACGTCGTGGCTGGTTGGCGGGGACTTCGGCCAGACCCCGGGCCGTCATCGGTCGAGGGCCGCGACCCCGGGCAGCGTCTTGCCCTCCATCCACTCGAGGAAGGCGCCGCCGGCGGTCGAGACGTAGCTGAACCGTTCGGCCACGCCGGCGCGGTTCAGCGCCGCCACCGTGTCGCCCCCGCCCGCGACCGACACCAGCCGGCCCGCTGCCGTCAGCCGGGCCACCTCGCGGGCGGCGGCGGTAGTGGCGGCGTCGAAGGGCGGCAGCTCGAACGCGCCGAGCGGGCCGTTCCAGATCAGCGTGCGGCAGGAGGCGAACACGTCGGTCAGGCGCGCCACCGTCGCCGGCCCGGCATCGAGGATCATCGCATCGGGCGGGCAGTCGCGGGCGGCCACCGTTTCGGCTGCTGCGCCGGCGCGGAACTCGCGCGCCACCACCACGTCGCGCGGCAGGTGGACGGCGCAGGCCGCATCGCGCGCCCGGGCGATGATGCCGCGGACGGTATCGGCCATCTCGCGCTCGGCCAGGCTGCGCCCGACCTCGGCCCCCTGCGCGGCAAGGAACGTGTTCGCCATGCCCCCGCCGATCACCAGATGCTGCACCTTGGTGACGAGATTCGCCAGAAGGTCGATCTTGGTCGAGACCTTGGCCCCGCCCACCACCGCGCAGACCGGCCGCGCGGGATTCCCGAGGGCGGAATCCAGCGCGGCCAGTTCCGCCTGCATCTGCCGCCCGGCGCAGGCGGGCAGGAGGCGCGCGATCCCCTCGGTCGAGGCATGGGCGCGGTGCGCGGCCGAGAAGGCATCGTTGCAGTAGACGTCGCCGAGCGCCGCCAGCGCGGCGGCGAAGGCAGGATCGTTCTTCTCCTCGCCCGGGTGGAACCGGGTGTTCTCCAGCAGGACGACATCGCCCGCCGCCATCGCCGCAACCGCCTGCTTGGCCGGCGCGCCGATGCAGTCGGGTGCGAAGGTCACGCGGCGGCCGGGCAGGGCGGCCATCAGCGCGGGCAGCACCTGGGCGAGGCTGAAGGCGGGATCGGGCGCGCCCTTCGGGCGGCCGAAATGTGCAAGCAGCACCGGGTGGCCGCCCTGCGCCAGGATGTGCTCGACGGTCGGCACGATCTTCCCGATCCGGGTCGCGTCGGTCACGCGGCCATCCTCGACGGGCACGTTGATGTCCACCCGGACGAGGACGCGCCTGCCCTTCAGGTCCATGTCGTCGAGTGTGCGGCATTCCATGGTCGTCCCCCCGCCGCCGCGCGGCGCGCCTGCGCCTCTTGCCGCGCGCGGGCGCGGCCGTCAACCGCAGGGGCGGGGACCCTTTCCCTCCGCCGGCCGCTGCACTAGGGTCCGCGCCGACCCGAACCGAGGAGGATGGCGGATGGCCGAGATCGCGGATCCCGAGAACACGATCCTGATGGAGCTGAAGGACGGCACGGTGGTGATCGAACTGATGCCGAACGTGGCGCCGCAGCACAGCCAGCGGATGAAGGATCTCGCCCGCGCCGGGGCCTATGACGGGGTGGTGTTCCACCGCGTGATCGAGGGGTTCATGGCGCAGACCGGCGACGTGGCGAACGGCAATGCGGACAGCCCCGCCTTCAACCTGCGCCGCGCGGGCACCGGCGGGTCGGACCTGCCGAACCTCGCCGCCGAGTTCAGCCGGATCCCCCACGACCGCGGCACGCTCGGCGCCGCCCGGTCGCAGAACCCCAACAGCGCCAATTCGCAGTTCTTCATCAACTTCAAGGACAACCATTTCCTCAACGGGCAGTATACGGTCTATGGCCGGGTGATCGCGGGGATGCAGCATGTGGACCGCATCGCGCGGGGCGAGCCGCCGGCAAACCCCGACCGGATGATCAGCGTGAGGGTGGCCGCCGATGTGGCGTAGGGCGCTGCTGGCGGCGGCGCTGGCGGCAGGGCCGGCGCTGGCGCAGGACGGGCCGGGGCCGAACCTCGTGATCGAGGTGGACGGGCAGGCGCAGGGGCGCATCGTCATCGACCTTCTGCCCGACGTCGCGCCCGGCCACGTGGAGCGGCTGGTGACGCTGGCCGAACGGGGGGACTACGACGGCGTTGTCTTCCACCGCGTCATCGAGGGCTTCATGGCGCAGACCGGCGACGTGCGCTACGGCAAAGGCGACCGCGCCGCGGGCCGGGCCGGGACGGGGGGATCAGACCTGCCGGACCTGCGCGCCGAGTTCTCGTCGCTGCCGTTCGAGCGCGGCACGGTGGGGATGGCGCGCGCGCAGTCGCCGCACTCGGCCAACAGCCAGTTCTTCATCATGTTCGCGCCGGCGCCGCACCTGAACGGCCAGTACACCGTGCTCGGCCGCGTGATCGAGGGCATGGACGTGGTCGACCGCATCCGCCGCGGAACGGGACAGATGGGCATGGTCGACAATCCCGACCGCATGGTGCGGGTGACGGTCGAGCGCTGAGCGTCGCGCGCGGCGGGGTTTCGCGCGCCTCGCACGCAAGGCCCCGGCCGGATGCGCCCGCCAGTGAGGGGGGCGTCGGAAGCGCGGCGCGCGCTGTCCCGGTGGCGGGGCCGGCCGCGGCGGCGTCGCGCGCGGTCCGCCCCCCGCCGCGGCGTCACCCGAGTGCGCCAGCCCCGCGCAGCCCGTCGAGGATGAACTGCACCGCCAGCGCGGCGAGCAGAAGGCCCAGCAGCCGCGTCACCACGTTCGTCCCCACCCGGCCGAGTGCCCGCTCGATCGGCGCCGCGGCAAGGAGGAACAGGAAGGCCAGCGCCACCGTCAGCCCCATCACGAGGTGGACGGCCAGCACGCCGGCCCAGCCGGGGCCGGCCTGACCGGTCAGGAGGATCATCGACGCGATCGCCCCCGGCCCCGCGATCAGCGGAATGGCCAGCGGAAAGACCGACGGGTCCTCGGGGTGGCGCGGCTGCTGGCCCTCGCGCCGGGGCTGGCGGCGTTCGAACAGCATGTCGAGCGCGGTCAGGAACAGAAGCACGCCCCCCGCGATGCGGAAGGCGTCCATCGAGATGCCGAGAAAGCCCAGCACCGCCTCGCCCGCCAGCCCGAAGAGCGTAAGGATCCCCGCGGCCACGACGCAGGCCCGCAACGCCACCGCCCGCCGGTGCGCCGCATCCGCCCCCCGCGTCAGCGCGACGAAGAGGGGCGCAAGGCCCGGCGGATCGACAACGACGAAGAGGGTGGCGAACGCGGTCAGCAGGAAGGTGGCGTCGGGCAGCGTCAAGACCGGCCCCCGATCCCGGGCCCGCCCGCCCGGCAGGGCGCGGGACGCGGCGCCCCGGCCGGAGCCCTCCGGCGGCGGGGCACGGTCATGCGGCGGCCTCCAGCCGTTCCTCGGCGGCCAGCCACAATGCCTCGGCGCGGTCGAGCGCCTCCATCACCTCGGCATACTTCTTCTGCCAGACGGCGGCCTCGGCGGGGTCGTCGTAGAGGGCGGGATCGGCGAGTTTCTCGGCGAGGCGGTCCCGCATGGCGGCAAGCTTTCCGACCCGTTCCTCGCAGCGGCGCACCTCGGCCTTCAGCGCCAGCACCTCGTCGCGCGTGGCGCGCCGGCGGGCGGGCGGCGGCGGGGCGGGCTTCGCGGCCGGCGCGTCGGCGGTCAGCAGCAGGCGGCGGTAGGCCTCGAGGTCCTCGGCATAGGGCGTCACCCGGCCGTCCTTCACCAGCCAAAGCCGGTCGGCCACGAGGCTCAGCAGGTGCATGTCGTGGCTGACGAGGACCACCGCGCCCCGGTATTCCGTCAGCGCCTCGACCAGCGCCTCGCGGCTTTCGATGTCGAGGTGGTTCGTCGGTTCGTCGAGGATCAGAAGGTGCGGCGCGTCGATCGTCGCGATCAGCAGCGACAGCCGCGCCTTCTGACCGCCCGACAGCCGCGCCACCGGCGTGTCGGCCTGGTCCGCCAGAAGGCCGAAGCCCGCAAGCCGCGCCCGCAGGCGCGACGGGGGTTCGGCCGGGCGCAGGCGCTGCACATGTTGCAGCGGCGTTTCGTCGAGGGTCAGCTCGTCCACCTGATGCTGCGCGAAATAGCCGATGCGCAGCTTGCCCGACCGCACCACCGCGCCCGCCATCGGCTGAAGCCGGCCGGCGAGCAGCTTCGACAGGGTCGATTTTCCCTCGCCGTTGCGCCCGAGCAGGGCGATGCGGTCGTCCTGGTCGATGCGCAGCTCGAGGCCCTTGAGCACCGCCCGACCGTCGTAGCCGACCGCAGCGCGGTCGAGCGTCACAATCGGGGGGGCGAGCTGCTCGGGCGCGGGGAAGGTGAACACGGCCCGCGCCGCCTCGTCCGGGGCGGCGACCGGGGTCATGCGTTCGAGCATCTTGAGCCGGCTTTGCGCCTGCGCGGCCTTCGACGCCTGGGCGCGAAATCGGTCCACGAAGGATTGCAGGCGCGCGCGGCGGGCGGCCTGCTTCTTCGCCTCGGCCGCCTGCACGGCGCGCTGCGCCGCGCGGGTTTCGGCGAAGGTGTCGTAGCCGCCGGAATAGTAGGCGAGACGCCGGTTCTCGAGGTGCAGGATGTGATCGACGGCGCGGTTCAGAAGGCCGCGGTCGTGGCTGATGACGAGGACCGTATGGGGATAGCGCGCAAGGTAGCTTTCAAGCCAGAGCGCCCCTTCAAGGTCGAGGTAGTTCGTGGGTTCGTCCAGAAGCAGCAGGTCAGGCTGCGCGAACAGCACGCCCGCCAGCGCCACGCGCATCCGCCAGCCGCCCGAAAAGGCCGAGCAGGGCATCCGCGTCTCGGCCTCGGTGAAGCCGAGGCCGCGCAGGATGGCCGCCGCACGCCCTTCGGCCGACCAGGCGTCGATATCGGCCAGCCGGGTCTGGATTTCCGCGATGCGGGCGGGATCCTCGGCATCCTCCGCCTCGGCCAGAAGCGAGGCCCGTTCGGTGTCGGCGGCCAGCACGGTTTGCAGCAGCGTGGCGTCCGATGCCGGTGCCTCCTGCGCGACGCCGCCGATCCGGGCGCGCGGCGGCAGCGAGATGGCGCCCCCTTCCAGCGAAAGCTCGCCCCGGATCAGGCGGAAGAGGGTCGTCTTGCCGGCGCCGTTCCGGCCGACGAGGCCCACCTTGTGCCCGGCCGGGATGACGGCCGACGCCCCCTCGAACAGGGGGCGCCCCTCGACCGAGAAGGTGATGGCGTCGATCCGCAGCATACCCCGGGGGATGCCCGAGGCCGGGCGCGCCGTCAATCGACCGTTCCGAACAGGACGGGGTCGTCGGTGCGGTCAGCCGGACGCGGATCCCCGCGCCGCCGCCCTGCCAGCGGATCGCGACCGGGCCGACTGACTTCCGGCACGAAGGATCGGTCGGCAGCAACGGAGGATTGCACGGCCGCGGGCCGGCACGCTGCCGCAGCCTGCCTGTCGGCGTGGCAAATCCGGGGATAGACCGCAGGCGTTGTTGCGGCATCGTGCCCAAATTCCCGTTTGTGCGACTCGGGGAGCACGGTTAAACAGGGTGCGATTGCGTTTAGCGGTATCTCGCCTGCGAGCGAGTAGTGAAAGTGATTGGGCTTGGCTGCTGCATTTTCGTTTTTGGTTGCCCTCGGCGTGGTGACGCAGCTGGTCGTTCCGTTGCCAGAGCCGTTCATGAGGGGGGTATCGCGCGTGACCGATGCGTCAAGCCCGCTGCGGGGCAGCCGTGCGACCATCTCGGGCGTCCGGGTGACCTCCGGCAACGCGCTCGAGTGCCCGCAGACCCGAGACGATGCCGGGCGCCTGCATGCCGTATCCTACCTGAGCCCGGCGGAGCCCATCGGCGGGCGCGTCACGGTCTCGGGCATCTATGCGGTCACGACGCGATGCGTCGGGCTTGTGCTGGCCGTCGAGCGCGAGGTGCCGCATGACCCGTGATCGGACCGATCGTTCGACCCATCCAGACCTGCCCCCCCCCCGCTGCCCCGCCGGGCGCGGCCCAGCTAGCGGAGCGTAACATGCCCCTCCCCACCGACCCGATGCTCGCCCAGCAGTGGCACCTGAGGAACAACACGCCGGGGCTGCTGGACCTGAACGTGTTCGGCGTCTGGGATCCGACGGAAGGGCCGGCCTACACGGGTGCCGGGACCCGCACGGTGGTGATCGACGACGGATTCGACTACACCCACCCCGACTTCGACAATTACGATCAGACCCGCGACTTCGACTTCGACGGAGTGGACCTCGATCCGTTCGGCACCGCCGCCGACCGGCACGGCACGGCGGTCGCCGGAATCATCGGCGCGGCGGCGGATGGGACGGGCGTGGTGGGCGTCGCCTACGGCACGAGCTTGGTCGGCTACCGGACCCACGGGTTCATCAACGACTTCTGGCTTCAGAACATTCGCAGCGCGATCTACTCAGCCGCGATGTGGGCCCAGGGCGACGTGGCCAACATCAGCCAGGGCATCTCCAACAACCCCAACAGCGAATTCGGCAACGGGTACAACGCCGCTCGCTTTGCCGAGATCGAGGCGTCGATTGCCACGGCGGTCAACAGCGGCCGCGGCGGCCTCGGCATGACGATCGTGAAGTCGGCCGGGAACGCGCGCGGCGGCAACTACGACGTCAACAGCGACGACTGGACGAACGACACCCGGCAGGTTGTCGTCGCGGCGGTCGATCAGAACGGATCCGTGTCGTACTATTCGAGTTATGGCGCGGCGATCCTCGTGTCCGGCTTCGGCACGCCGGGCGAGGTCGTGACGACCGACCGGGTGGGTGCGGCCGGCTACAACGGCACCGACTTCACCTCTTCATTCAACGGCACCTCGGCGGCGGCGCCGATGGTGTCGGGCGTCGTTGCGCTGATGTATGACGCCGAGGCGGGCCTCGGCTGGCGCGACGTGCAGACCATTCTGGGCGCCTCGGCCCGCCATGTCGGCAGCGCGGTCGGCGCGGGCACCGCCGGGTCCGAGCGGTTCGCCTGGGGCTTCAACGGCGCCAAAACCTGGAACGGCGGCGGCCAGCACTTCAGCAACGACTATGGCTATGGCCTGGTCGATGCGCTGGCGGCAGTGCGGATGGCGGAAAGCTGGCTGCTCACGGGCACCAGCGCGGCGAGGACGGCCAACCAGTTCACCAACACGATGGACGTGCTGAATGCCGCGACCGTGATCCCGGACGGGAACCTGGCGGGGACCAGCTTTGCGGGCACCGCGATCTTCAACCACGTGGTGGAGCGCGTCAGGGTCACGATGACCTTCTCGACCACCCGGCTTGCGGACCTTGAGGTCTACCTCACTTCGCCCACCGGCACTGTCAGCCAGCTGATCGCCGACCAAGCGGGCAGCGCCGAGTTCAATGGAACCTGGACCTTCGAGACCCAGGCCTTCCGTGGCGAGCGGGCGGCAGGTACCTGGACGGTGCGGGTTGTCGACGATCAGCTCGGCGCTACGCTGACCGTATCGGACATCGTCATCCGGACCTACGGTTCCAACAGCACCGATGACCGCTACATCTACACTGACGAATATTCCGTCTATGCGGGCCTCTTCGGGCATTCCACCACGGTGACCGACACCAACGGCGGCACCGACACGGTGAACGCCTCGGCCGTCACCACCGGATCGAACATCCGGCTGGATGGCGTGGCAGGCACCATCGACGGGACTGCGGCCACCTTCAACAACATCGAGAACGCCATCGGCGGCGACGGCAACGACACCATCATCGGCAACGGCGTCGCCAACATGCTGTTCGGGATGCGCGGGGCCGACCAGCTGTTCGGCGGCGGCGGCAATGACACGCTCGAAGGTTTCAGTGGCAACGACTACCTCGACGGCGGCAGCGGGATCGACGTGCTGCGCGGCGGAGACGGGAACGATACGCTGTCGCAGAATTTCGGAACGGGGATCGAGACGCTGGACGGCGGCAACGGCTCCGACACCGCCGACTGGTCCTACAGCGGCGCGGACTGGGTCATCGACCTCGCAACCGGTATCGCAAGGATCGGTGCGCAGCAGTTTGCGACCCTGATTTCGATCGAGAACGCGGTCGGCGGCAGCGGGAACGACTCGATCAGGGGCGGCATCGGTCCGACTCGGCTCGAGGGCGGGAACGGAAACGATACGCTCGACGGCTTCACCGGCACCGATTCGCTCTACGGCGGCGAGGGCGACGACGTCCTGATCCAGAAATTCGGCGGCGCGAACGAGGTCATGGACGGCGGCGACGGAAACGACACCGGCGACTGGTCTTTCAGCACCTTGAACCCCTGGACCTTCGACCTCGTCGCCGGGCAGGCCCGGATCGGCGACACGCCCTACGCGCTCCTGTTCTCGATCGAGAACGTGGTGGGCGGACAGTTGGCCGACACGATGATCGGCGACGCCAATGCCAACGTGCTTGACGGGCAGGCGGGCAATGATTCCATCGCGGCCGGCAACGGCAACGACACACTTCTGGGCGGTGCCGGCGACGATACGCTGAACGGCGGCACCGGCACCGACTCGATGATCGGCGGCACGGGCAACGACTGGTATTTCGTGGACAGCGCCTCGGATATCGTGGTCGAGCTGGCGGGCGAGGGGACGGCGGACCGGGTGCTGGCCTCGGTCAGCTACGCCCTGTCGGCTGCGGCCGACATCGAGCTTCTGACCACGACGCTGCAGGCCGGGACGGATGCGATCAACCTGACCGGCAACAACCTCGCCCAGCAGATCACCGGCAACGCCGGGAACAACGTGCTCGACGGCAAGGGCGGCAACGACACGCTGAACGGCCTCGGCGGGAACGACACCTTCGTGTTCTCGACTGCGCTCGGCCCGACGAACGTGGACCGGATCCTGAATTACTCGGTGGCCGAGGACGTGATCCACCTTGACGATGCGGTATTCACCGGGCTGGCGCTCGGCGCGCTGGCGGCGTCGGCCTTCGTGGCGAACGCAACCGGCACGGCAACGTCGGCACTGCACCGCATCATCTACCAGACGACGACGGGCAAGCTTTTCTTCGATGTGGACGGGGTGGGCGGCGCCGCGGCGATCCAGTTCGCACAGCTCGACGCAGGTCTGGACGGCTTCAACCATGGCGAGTTCGTGGTGATCTGACCCGCCCCCCTGCCCGGGGGCTCCTGCCGCCCCCGAGCAGCCGTCAGGCGATCTGCAGCGCGCGCGGGCAGGGCGTCGAGCAGCGCCAGCACCGGGGCGCAGCGCGGAGCCATGCCGGCAGGCGTCGGCCCGTTCCCGGAAGGCCAGGGAAGTGTGCTGGCGGGCCTCTGCCGCGTTCGGCGCCGGCATCACGAAGCCCGTGGTCCCGACCGATATGCGCAAGGCACAGCCGTTTGTCGGGATGCGGGGCGAACCCCATCAGCCAGCGCAGGTGCGCGCCGCGGGCCAGCGCGACGATGCCGGTTCCGGTTTAGGCCATGCGAGCGCGCAGGCGGGTCAGACGTTTCATCGGCGGGCGCCTCGGAGGCGCGGGTCAGGCGTCCATCGGGGTTGCGGCCATCGCCACCGGAAGGGCAGGCCGGCGCGCGTCCACCAGCGCCTCCGGCGCGACAGCGCGGGCCGGCGTGAAATGGCTGGCGCGATCCAGCACGGTGACCGCGCCGACGACCGCAGTGCCGTCTCACACCGGAGGTTCGTCTCCGCCTCGCCGCCGAACGCGTTGATCAGTGCGTGGTCGGCGAAGACGGATGCGACGTCCGCCTTCGTATTCGCGACGAAGCTGCGCGACTGCGCGATCATCCGTTGCGACCAGGGCGTCGGTCCGCACGGGCTTGGTCCCGGTCACGGGATGGTCGGCAGGGTGCGAGGTATAGGCCCCGGCGGGCAAGAGCCTCCAGGCAGTCCGGCACGGTCACGGTAAACCGGCGCGCCCCGCAGGCGTCCCTTGCGGCATGGTGGCGCGCGGCAAGGACCGCCTCGGGGCTCTCGGTCATGGCGGCGGTTCGTTGGGGCCGCGGCCTGCGCGGCCGGACGTGGCGGAGGGCCGACCGGTCCCCCGCCGCCGGGTCACTTCTTCTCGACGAGGCGGTCTTGGCCGAAGTCGGACGTGGCGCTGTTGACGAGGCCCGTTGCGTCCTGCGCCATCGCCACCTGCTTGACCGCCCAGAACATGATGACGAAGCGCGCCTCGTCCCGGATCGCCGTCTGCAGTTCCGGATACATCTGGTCGCACCTCGAAGGGTCCTGCTCGGCCAGCGCCGCCATCGTCTCGGCGGTGATCTCGGCCGCAGGCATCCCGGCGATCCGCCAGCGGCGGCCGAGACGTATTGGACGCCGCCGTTGTCGGCGTCGAAGGCGAAGGCCTTGGCGTTCCACTTCGGGTCCATGACGTCGGGACCCCGGCAGAGCAACATCGCCAGGTGCGTCCGCGCCTGGCACTTCGTGGCGACCCGCGCGCCGGTCCTCTGCAGCATCTCGAAGTTGATGCCTGCGGGGGCGAAGGTCTGCTGGAGGCTCGCTGCGATATCGTTGAAGGGCGCGGCGTCGATCACGTCCAGCGGGACCGTGATCGGCAGCTCGACCCGCCTTCGGCGGGAAGCCGCATGGTTTGCCCGGGGTCGCAGGTGAAGGGGGGCGGTCAGGGTGCCGGGGAAGCCCTCAGGCCGGAACGCCTGATTCACCTTCGTCTGGCCCTCGAGGAAGCTGTCCGCCATCCCCTCGTCGTCCACCCTTTCGCAGGCGGCGCGCCAGAGCGCGGGGTTGGTCAGGCTTTCGGTCTTCTGGTTGTAGCTGAACCAGCGGACGGCCGCCTGAGGACAGGTCTCGACCCGCACGCCCGCATTGCCGGCAAGCCTCGACCCCTGATCTGGCGTCAGGTTCTTGGCCATGTCCACGCCGCCGGACCCCAGAGGCAGCCGTTTGCCAAATGCCGGATCGGCACCCGGCTTGTCTTCGGCGCGCCGCCGAAGCAGGCAGGGTTCGCCTCCGGCATCCGCGCTTCGACCGGGGGGAGGGCACGCAGGCGGAACGGGCCGGTCCCGGCGCACTTGCGGTTCAGCCGGACGGTTCCCGGATCGCCGTCCTTCTCGGTGGCCATGACCTCGGACGCATGGCCGACAGGGACATGGATGATCAGCGACGACCGCGGGCCGCCGGGCGGCATCGTGTCCAGCCGTTCGCAACGCAGCGACGGACAGCTGGCGCAAAAGTGGGCCGCCCGCCGGCGCAGTTGGCCTGGTCGGCCGGGCGAGGCGCAGCGACGAAATGGTCGGGCGGTTCGCCGAGCGCCGCCGCAAGCCCTGCCAGCGTGCCGAGCGAGGGGCTGGCCTTGTCGCGTTCCAAATAGCTGCGGGAGCCGACCGAAATCCCGGCCCGGTCGGCAAGCGGCTGCAGCGTGATCCCCGCCTTGCGCCGGAGATCCCGGGTCCGGCCGCCGAAGTGCGTCGGCGAGGCGGTAGCGGACAGGCGGTGCGGCTTGGATTGATGATCCTCCGATGCCGACGCCGGTAAAAATCTTTGCCAGCTTGAAAGACCGAAAATCCTGCAAGCGCTGTGTCATCTCCGCTGCCGAGGACATGCGATGGCGGCTGCTCCGCCCCGCACCTTGCAAGCCGGCTTGCGCGTCTTGCGCGCCGCCTCGCAGGTCCGGCGGGCTTCGTCAGGACCTTCGCGACGACCTTCCTCGGGCTGCTGGCGATCACCTCCCGATCGGTCGGGTGGTGCCGATCGACACCCTGCTGGCGGTGGTGGCCGGCCGGGCGAGCCGCTAGACCTCCGAGCAGCGCGCCTCGCCCCTGGCCTCGACGACCTGACCCTTGTTCAGTTCGCCCGCTCTGTCGGCGATGTGGCGACGGGCGACCTTGGCCTGTTGATCGGAACCGGGCGCCCGGTGGCCGGCGAGCTGGCCCGGGTGTTCCCGGCGAGGCCGGAAATGGCGACGCGCGGCATCCTCATCGGCGGCGCACTGGGGGTGCAGATGGGTGTGTTCGCGGCCGCGCGGCAGCAGGCTTCGGTGGACCAGGCGCTTCGGGTCGTCGGGCGGGCCGGCTATGCCATCCCTGCGTTCTGGCTGGGCCTTGTCGGCCTCGTCGTCTTCTACGCCAGGCTTCGGTGGTCGGCGGGCCGGGGCGGATCGACATCTTCATGGACGGCATCATGCCGCTGCGCACGCGCCTTCTGCTGGTTGACGGCCTGATCGCCGGCAATCTCGACGCCCGCCGCAGCGCGTTTTCCTGCATCGCGTCTCGGGCGACGATCCTCGGGTTCTTCGGCCTCGCCGTCATCGCCCAGATTTCCCGCAGCTTCATGCTGGACCAGCCGGGGCAGGAGTTTATCGTCCCTGCCCGGGTGAAGGGCGCGCCTGCGCGCACGGTGATCTGGCGCCACGCCTTCCGGCCGATCCGTGCCGCTGATCGCCGTCATCGGCCTGTCCTCCGCGCGGCTTCTGGAAGGGTCGGCGATGAGCGAGACGGTGTTCAGCGGGCCCGGCATCGGCAACTACCTGACCAACGCGCTGCTCAACGCGGACATGAACGCGGTGCTGGGCGCGACGCTGGCGATCGGCGTGTTCTTCGGGATCGACAAGCCGTTCGACCTTCTCTGCCGCATCCTCGACCCGAGGGCCCGCTGATGGCGATGCCGTTTCCGTCGCGCGACTGGCTCGTGGATCAGGTTCCGGCAACGCGGGCGCAGGCCCGCGCCGGGCAGGCCTACCGCACCGCCCGGCTGCGTGCGCGCAATCCGCTGGCGATGGTCGGGCTGGCGATCATCCCGGGCCTTCTGATTGTGGCGACCTTCGCGCCGAGGCTGGCGCCCCATTCGGCGGCGGATGGCACGCTGACGAACCGGCTTCAGCCGCCGTCGGCCGCGCACTGTATGGGGACCGGCGGGCTCGGGCGAGACATCCGCGGCCGGGTATCCGGGGCGTGCGGATCACACTGCCGATCGTGTTCCCCGTCGCCGTCATCGCCGCCCCCTCGGCCCGATCGTCGGCGCGGTGTCGGGCTGCCTCGGCGGTTGGACCGACCGCATCCTGATGGGGTTGACCGACATCTTCCTGTCGTTGCCCCGCCGCATCCTCGCGCGCGCCTTCGTCGCCGGCCTTGGGCCGGGGATCGAGAACGCCGTCATCGCCGTCACCGCCTCGCCCACCTGTGCGCGCATCGCGAGGGCCGAGACGCTGACCTTCCGCAAGCCTGAGTTCATCGCTACCATGCAGATGCAGGGCGCAAGCCATGCGCAGGTGATCGGGCTGCAGGTGATCCCCCTCTGCCCGTCCTCGACCATGGTTCGGGCGACGCTCGACATGGCAGGGATCATCCTGACGGCCGCAGGCCTGGGCTTTCCCGGCCTCGGGGCGCGGCTGCCCTTGCCGATCGGGGGGCGATGATCTCGAAGGCGGGGGCCCTGATCCTCGACCTGTGGTGGGTCGCGACGATGCCGGGCCTTGCCATTGTGATCGTCAGCCTCGGGTTCTGCCCGTTCGGCGACGGCTTGTGCGACGTGCTCGACCCCAAGGGTCGGGTGAAGTCGTGACGCTGCTGTCGGTGCGGAACCTGCGCCTGCGCTTTCCGACCGAGTGGGGCGAGGGCGCGGTCCTCAACGGCCTCGATTTCGCCGCGAACGGCTGGGGATCGTGGACGAAAGCGGATCGGGCAAGTCGGCGACGGGCCGGGGGCTGATGGGCCTCGATCCCCCGCTGGCGCGCGGCGTGCAGGTGGTCTTCGGGGACCCCTAGGGCTCGCTCCATCCCCGCCGGATGGTGGACGACACGCTGTCCGAACCGCCGACCGTTCGCGGCATCGGTGTCCGGGACGCGCACGTGCCGGCGATGCTGCATGCCGTTGGCCTGTCGCGCCGCTTTCGCTTCCGCCTGCCGCATCAGCTGTCGGGCGGGCAGCGCCGGCGGGTGGCGATCGTCCGTGCGCTGATGCGTGCCCCCTCGAGGTTCTGCCGCTCAGCGAAACCACCTCCGCGCCCGACCTGTCGGAAGAGGCCAAGGTCCTGAACATGCTGACGGCGCTGCGCAAGGATCGCGGTCCGACCTGGCTTCCGGTCACGCAGGACCTGCCGATCGTGTCGTTCCTGTGCGACCGGTTGGGCGTCCTGTGGTCGGGCCGGCGGGAAGACGCGACCGAAACCGCCGGGCTGCGCGCCGGGGAACTTGCCAGCGCCGACGGGCAGGAGATTGTCCGCCGCGCGCAGGGGCGCCGAGCGGAGGGGCAGGGCCCGTCCGCCGCGCATCCGGCCGCTCTGCGCGCGCAGGTTCCGGGCCTTGCATGTCGCACTGCCGGCTGCCGGATGCCACCGCGCCGAGGCGCGCCGTCCCATGGTGCGGCGGGCGCCTGGGCCGCACCTTGGCGTGTCGGCGCGGCAACCCGTCCGGCTGGTCGGCTCGCGCTTGCGGGAGGGGCCTGCGACACCGGCCCCGAGCGGGCGGGCGCAGACGCGACGGCAGCGCGGAAGGCCGCACGACGGCGCAGGACGCGCCTTGCCGGCGGCTTTGCGGGCGCTGCGCGGGCGGGCCGCCGACGGCCGAACCCCTACCGGCCGACGCGCCCGGCGCGGCCGCCGCGGCGCTGCGCCAGCAGGGGGCGGCGGGCGGGCAGGTCGGCCATGACCGCGCGGCGCTGTTCGGGCGTCATGCGCGACCAGCCCGCGATTTCGTCGAGGCTGCGCAGACAGCCGACGCACAGCCGCGCCTCGGAGTGGACGACGCACACCTTGACGCAGGGGCTCTCGATCTCGTCGCGGCGCCAGATGCCGTCGGCCTCGTCCTTCACGCGCACCCCCTTGCCAGATGCGCCAGGCGATCCAGCGCTCCTTGAAGGATATACCCCGCCGCGACCGCGTCGATGACCTCGGCGCGACGCTTTCGCGACGTATCCGCCTCGATCAAAGCGCGCTCGGCGGCGACGGTGCTCAGCCGCTCGTCCCAGAAGGCCAGCGGCAGCGGCAGCACGCGGGCGAGGTTGCGGGCAAAGGCGCGCGTCGCCTGCGCGCGCGGGCCCTCGCTGCCGTCCATGTTCACCGGAAGGCCGAGCACGATCCCCGCCAGCCCCCGGTCGGCCGCCAGGGCCGACAGGACCGCCGCATCGGCGGCGAATTTCGTCCGGCGCACCGTCCGCAGCGGCGTCGCCACCCCGCGCAGCACATCCGATACCGCGACGCCGATCGTCGCGGTGCCGAGGTCGAGCCCCGCGAGGGCCCCGGTCCGCGGCAGGGCGCGCGCGAAATCCTCGATCCGGGTGAAGACGGTCATTCGGCGACGCCCGCCGCCACGGCGGCCGCGCGGATCGTGTCCAGCGCGGCGGGCGCTGCGGCGAAGCGCCCCTGCGCCTCGGCCCAGATCGCGGCTGCCCGGTCGCCTTCGCCGAGAACGCCGAGCGCGCGGATCAGTTGCGCCCAGTCCTCGGGCGGGCCGCCGTCCGATGCCAGCCGGGCGGCCAGCCCTTCCACCATGCCGCGGATCATGGCCTGCCGCGCCTCGGGGTCCATCGACGAGGCGGCCGCCACATCGGCGGCGGAGGGACCGCGCGCCATCCGTACGGGCGGCGACCAGTTCACGCCGGCCAGTGCCGCCACGTCGGGCATCTGGTCGAGGATCGGCACCACCCAGGGCGCGTCCGGCGCGCTCCGGTCCAGAAGCGGGCGCCAGATCCGAACCGCAAGGTCGAAGCGGCCGTTCTGCGCGAAAAGCAGGCCCATGTAGTAGTGCGCGGTGCCGTTCGCGGGGTCGAGGGCCAGCGCGCGGTTCAGCGCCGCCTCGGCCTCGGGCGAGACGAAGGCGCCGGCGGCCAGGATCATCAGTTCGGCCAGTGCCGCGTGATCTTCCGCCGTGGCCGCATCGCCCTTGAGCGCGACGACAGCCGCCTGCGCACGCCGTGCGGCGGCGAAGTTGCCCAGCATCGCCTCGTTCCGCGCCAGAAGCTCGTGCCCGCGCAGGTCGTCCGGCCGCCCCGCCACAACCTCGCGCAGCTGTTCCACCAGCTCGACATGGCGCGGATCGGCGGGCCCGGGCGTGCGGGGCAGGGCAGCAAGGCGCGCCTCGGCCTCCTCCTGCCCGATCCGCGCGGCGGCACGCGCATCCGCCTCGGCGATACGTGCGGCCAGCGGGATGTCGGGATAGCCCGGCGCGCCGAGCCGGGCATAGAGCGCGACGGACCCTGCGCCGACGACGGCAAGGATCGCCGCGACCGCCGCCGCCCGTGCCGCCCGCGGCGTCGGCGCGACCGGCGCTGCGCCGCGCGCCCGGTCGGCGTCCAGCAGCCGGCGCGCGATTTCGGTCCGCAGGCGGTCGGCCTCGGCATCCGGAACAAGGCCGCGCGCCGCGTCGCGCTCGAGCTCGGCAAGCTGATCGCGGTAGACCTGCAGCGCCCGGGGTCCGTCGGCCGGATCCGGACGCGCGCGCAGCACCGCGGCCACCATCGTCGCCGCCACCGCCAGCGTCATGCCGCCCGCCGCGATCCAGAACCAGACCGTATCCGCCACTGCCCCGCCCCCCTGATCATTCGCGGGTTGAGATAGGCGGCGCCGGGGCCGGACGAAACCCCCCGCGACGTCGCAACCGATCGCCGCGGCGCGCGAACCCGCTGGCGGGCGGGGCGCCGGCCGCGGCGGGCGCGTGCATCGCGGCGGTCGCGCGTAATGTCGGCCCCGTCGTCAGCACCATCGGCGACCCGGCTGCGCGCGGGGCATCCGCGCCTTCGGCGCGGACGTCCGACGGCCCCGATCCCCTCGTATGCCGGCCGGTCGAACTGCCTCCGCTGCGGCCGACGGCAGGCGCGATGTCGCCTTTCGCATCCGTTGCGCCGCCTTCCCGCCTTGGACGCCCGGCGCGCGCGCTGCAAGAACGGCTCGTTCGCACCCGGCAGCCGAGTCGCGCCCGATGTCCCGCTATTCCGTCTTCGCCATCGTCCGCGAGGGGCTGCGCCACCACACCGGATGGCCGCGCGCCTGGGCCAGCCCCGAACCCCGGGCCCGCTACGACGCCATCGTCGTCGGCGCGGGCGGCCATGGCCTTGCGACCGCCTACTACCTCGGCAGGAACCACGGGATCACCGATGTCGCGGTGCTCGAGAAGGGCTGGCTTGGCGGCGGCAACACCGGGCGCAACACCACCATCATCCGCTCGAACTACCTGCAGGACCCCTCTGCCGCGATCTACGAGAAATCCCGCGCGCTCTACGAGACCCTCAGCCAGGAGCTGAACTACAACGTCATGTTCAGCCCCCGCGGCGTCATGATGCTGGCCCAGACCGAGCACGAGGTGCGCGGCTATCGCCGCACCGCCGCTGCCAACGCCCTGCAGGGGGTCGAGACCGAGTTCATCGGCCCGCGGCGGGTGAAGGAACTCTGCCCGATCATGAACATCGACGGCCCGCGCTACCCGGTTCTGGGCGCGCTGTGGCAGCCGCGCGGCGGCACCGGCCGGCACGATGCCGTCGCCTGGGGCTATGCGCGCGCCTGTTCGCAGATGGGGATGCACATCATCGAGAATTGCGCGGTCACCGGCATCACGGTCGAGGGCGGGCAGGTCCGCGGGGTGGACACCACGCGCGGCCCGATCGGCTGCGACCGGCTGGGCCTCGTGGTCGCGGGCCATTCCTCGCAGCTGGCGGACATGGCCGGGTTCCGCCTGCCGATCGAGTCGCTCTGCCTGCAGGCGCTGGTGAGCGAGCCGATCAAGCCCTGCATGGACGTGGTGGTGATGGCCAACACCGTCCACGGCTACATGTCGCAGTCTGACAAGGGAGAGATGGTGATCGGCGGCGGCACCGACGGGTTCAACAACTACACGCAGCGCGGATCGCACCACCACATCGAGGAAACCTTGCGCGCGCTGGTCGAGACCTTCCCGATGCTGTCGCGGCTGAAGATGCTGCGCCAGTGGGGCGGCATCGTGGACATGACGGGCGACCGGTCGCCGCTGATTTCGAAGACGCCGGTCGGGGGGATCTTCGTCAACTGCGGCTGGGGCACCGGCGGATTCAAGGCGATCCCCGGCTCGGGCTGGGCGATGGCCGAGCTGATGGCGAAGGGCGAGCCGGGGCCGCTCGCGGCCGAGTTCAGTATGTTTCGCTTCCGCGAGGGCCGGTTCATCGACGAAAGCGTGGCCGCCGGGGTGGCGCACTGATGCGCGCGCACGCTGCCGCCGCCATCCTGCGGCCCGTCGCCGCGCGCCTCACATCCGCGCCAACACCCCGCCGCGCCCGCTTGCGCCCGCCGCCTGCGGCGTTATCCCTCCGCCCGGGCGGCGCCTGTCGCGCCGCGGTTGCGGAGTTGCCGACATGCGCCTTCTTCCCTCGGCCCGAACGCTCGATGCCGCCGCGCCCAAGCTGGCGGGCCTCGCCGCCGGGATCGCGGTGCCGCTCATCCTTGCGGGCGTCTTCCTCGCCGTCATGGGTGGCGGCCTGTCCGACAACCCCGCCCCGCCGCCGCCTGTCTATCCGGCGGACTGATAGCCGGCGGACCGAGGCCTTCGCCCCCGCGTCCCGCGCAAAGTCCGCCCCGGGGCCCGTCGGACAGCGCCCCGGGACGACAGACCGGAAGGACCGGCCATGCTGATGCTCGTCTGCCCCTATTGCGGCGTGACCGCGGAAGAGACCGAATTCGCCCCCGGCGGCGAGGCGCACCTGTCCCGTGTCGGCCCGGACGGCAGCGACGAGGCCTTCGAGGCCTACCTCTTCGCCCGTGCCAACCCGAAGGGCGTCCACCTCGAACGCTGGCGCCATGCCTATGGTTGCGGCAAGTGGTTTCTCGCCGCGCGCTGCACCGCCACGCTCGAGGTTTTCGGCACATATCCTGCGCAGTCGAAGGGGCCGCCCCCCGCCGTTCTGGACCGGATCGCGGACCGGCGCGGGGCGGGCGCGGCCGCGCGCGTGGGACGGGGGGCGCCCGATGCGTCTTGAGACGGGCGGCCGGCTGATCGACCGCACGCGCCCGTTGCGGTTCCGGTTCGACGACCGCTGGATGACCGGCCTCGCCGGCGACACGCTGGCCTCGGCCCTGATCGGGCAGGGGCGGATCCTGATGGGACGGTCGTTCAAGTATCACCGGCCCCGCGGCCCGGTCGCGGCGGGGCTTGAGGAGCCGAACGCGCTGGTCACCCTCGGCACCGGCGCGCGGGCCGAACCGAACGTGCGCGCGACGCAGACCGAGCTCTTCCAGGGTCTGCGCGCCGACAGCCAGAACCGCTGGCCGTCGCTGGCGTTCGACCTGATGGCGGCGAACGACCTCGTGTCGCGGTTCCTGCCGGCTGGGTTCTACTACAAGACCTTCATCCGGCCGCGGGCGGCGTGGAAGCACCTCTTCGAACCGGCAATCCGCCGCGCCGCAGGCCTCGGCCCGGCACCGAAGGCGGCCGATCCCGACCGCTACGATCAGGTCTATGCGTTTTGCGACGTGCTGGTGGCTGGCGGCGGGGTTGCGGGGCTGGCCGCCGCGCTGGCCGCTGCCCGGACGGGCGCGCGGGTGATGCTGTTCGAACAGGCGCCGCACTGGGGCGGGCGGGCGCCGGTCGACGGCGGCACGGTTGCGGGCGGCGATCCAGCCGGCTGGGTCGCGGCGGCTGTGGCCGAGCTTGCGGCGATGCCGGATGTCACCCTGCGCACACGCGCGACCGTCGCAGCCGTGCACGACCACGGCTATGTCCTGGTCGAGGAACGGCTGACCGACCATCTGGGCGGGGGCCCCGGGCCGCGCCGGCGGCTGTGGCGCATCCGCGCGGGCCGCGTGGTGAACGCCTGCGGCGCGTTCGAGCGTCCGCTGGCCTTTCCGGGCAACGACCGGCCCGGCGTGATGCTGGCCTCGGCCCTGCGCGACTATGTGGTGAACTGGGCCGTGGCGCCCGGACCCGCGGCGGTGGTCGTCACCAACAATGACGATGCCTATCGCACGGCGCTGGCGCTGCGGCGCGCGGGGATTTCCGTGCCCGTGATCGCCGACGCGCGGCCCGCGGCCGACGGTCCCCTGCCGCAGGCCGCGCGCGCGGCCGGCATCCGCGTGGCCACGGGCACGGGGATCGCGGGCACGGTCGGGCGGGGCCGGGTGGTCGCGGTGCAGCTCTGCGACGCGGGTGGCGGCGGGCATGTGACCGAGACCATCCCCTGCGATGCGGTGGCGATGTCGGGCGGCTGGTCGCCTGCCGTGCACCTCTGGTCGCAGCCCGGCGGCCGCCTGCGGTGGGACGAGGCGGGCGCGATGTTCGTCCCCGACCCCGACCATCCGCCGACCGGTGCGGCGGGCGAGCCGATCGTGACCTGCGCGGGGGCCGCCGCCGGCGCGCTGCGCCTGCCCGACTGCATCGCCTCTGGCGCGCGCGCGGGCGACCCCGCCGCCGCCGCGCCGCCGGCCGAGGCCGAGGCCGAGGCGCCGCTCCTGCCCGTCTGGGTGATGCCGTCCGGCGCGGGCCCGCGGAAGCGCGCCAAGATGTGGCTCGACTTCCAGAACGACGTGAAGGTTTCCGACGTCGAGCTTGCGGCGCGCGAGGGCTACCGCAGCGTCGAGCACACCAAGCGCTACACCACGCTCGGCATGGCGACCGACCAGGGAAAGCTCAGCAACGTCAATGGCCTCGCGGTGCTCGCTCAGGCACTGGACGAGGCGATCCCGCGGGTCGGCACCACCACGTTCCGGCCGCCCTTCGTGCCGGTGACGATCGGCGCGCTGGCCGGCGAGGCGCGGGGCGCGGTGTTCCAGCCGCTGCGCCGCACGCCCCTGCACGACTGGCACGCGGCGCACGGCGCGGTCTGGGAACCGGTCGGCCTGTGGCGGCGGCCCTACTGCTATCCGCGCGCGAACGAGAGCCGGGCGGATGCGGTGGCGCGCGAGGTGCTGAACACGCGCCGCGCTCTCGGTCTGCTGGACGCCTCGACGCTCGGCAAGATCGTGGTGAAGGGGCCGGACGCGGGCCGGTTCCTCGACATGATCTACACCGGCGCGATGTCCTCGCTGCCGGTCGGGCGCTGCCGCTACGGGCTCTTGTGCAACGAACAGGGCTTCCTGATCGACGACGGCGTGGTGGCGCGGCTGGCCGAGGACACATGGCTGTGCCACACCACCTCGGGCGGGGCCGACCGCATCCACGTCTGGATGGAGGACTGGCTGCAGACCGAATGGTGGAACTGGCGGGTGTTCACGCTGAACCTCACCGAACAGCTCGCCCAGATCGCGGTGGTCGGCCCGCATGCGCGCAAGGCGCTCGAGGCGCTCGGCGGCATGGACGTGTCGAAGGCGGCGCTTCCTTTCATGCACTGGGCCGAGGGGACGCTTGCGGGCATCCCTGCGCGGGTCTTCCGCATCTCGTTCTCGGGCGAACTCAGCTACGAGGTGGCGGTGCCGGCCGATCGGGGCGTCGAGCTGTGGGAACGGCTGGTCGCGGCGGGCGGCCCCCTCGGCGTCATGCCCTACGGCACCGAGGCGCTGCATGTGATGCGGGCCGAGAAGGGCTTCATCATGATCGGCGACGAGACCGACGGGACGGTGATCCCGCAGGATCTGGGCCTCGGCTGGGCCATATCCGCGAGGAAGCCCGACTACCTCGGCAAGCGCGGTCAGATGCGCCCGGCGCTGGCCGATCCCGACCGCTGGCGGCTGGTCGGCCTGATGACGCTCGACGGATCGGTGATCCCCGAGGGCGCTTATGCGGTCGGGGCGGGGCGGAACGCCAACGGCCAGACGGCGACCGAAGGGCGCGTGACCTCGACCTACTTTTCGCCCACCCTGAACCGCGGGATCGCCCTGGGGCTGATCCGGCGGGGCCCGGAGCGGATGGGCGAGGTTCTGACCTTCGCCGCCGAGGGCCGGCGGGTGCAGGCGCGGATCGTCAGCCCGGTGTTCCACGACCCCGAGGGGAAGGCGCAGGATGTCTGACGTGACGGTGACGCGCGCCACGCCGCAGGGGATGGTGACGCTGAAGCTGCCGCCGGGCGATGTCGCCTGGGGGCCGGCGCTGGCGGCCCTGGGGCTTTCCGTGCCGGCGGTGCGGCGGCTCGAGCGGGCAGGCGACCGGGCGGCGCTATGGATGGCACCCGACGAGGTGCTGCTGCTGGTTCCCGATCCGGCCGCCGCGCTGGCTGCCCTGGCCGGGCCGCTTGCGGGCGCGCATCACCTCGCCGCGGATGTCGGCGCCGCGCGCGTCGTCTTCGCCGTGGCGGGGCCGCGGGCGCGCGAGGTTCTGGCGAAGCTCTGCCCCGTCGATCTGCACCCCGCCGCCTTCCCGGCGGGGTCCGCGCGCCGCACCCGCGCCGCGCAGGTGGCCTGCATGCTCTGGGCCGAGGCGGCGGACGACCTGCGGCTTTCCTGCTTCCGGTCGGTCGAGGGCTATGTGGCCGATCTTCTGACCCTGTCGGCCGATCCGGCCGGGTCCGTGGGTCTGTTCCGCGCCTGAGCCTGCCTGCCGGCGCGGCGCGGGGCCGGATCTTCGGGGGCGCTGCCCCCGAGCCCCCGGAGTATTTCCGACAAGGTGAAGCAGGAGGACGATTTCGACCTGCCCGGCCGCCGGCCGGTCGCAATCCCGCCGCCCGTCATGCCCGCCACCCGTTCCGAAGGCGCCCCCCCGCGGGGGCTGCGCCGGCAGCGTAGGGGGGCGGGAGGCGCCCCGTGGCGGGTGCGGTCAGAGGCCGGCGGCCGTCAGGATCCGGTCGGCCTCCGCATGCGGGTCGGCCAGTCGGGCGCGGTCCTCGCCGGGGTAGAAGCGGGCGCGGGTGGCGGTCGGCATCGGTGCAGGCTGCGCGATTACCACCCGCGGCCCGGTCCGCGCCGTTTCGGCCGCCCAGGACCGGGCGAGGGCGATCTGCCCCGCCTTGGTCGCGCCATAGGCGCCGAAGAACTTCCGGCCCCCGCGCGCGTCGTCGAGGAACAGCGCCGTGCCGCGGCCGGCGCGCAGCAGGGGCTCGACCAGCGGGATCAGGATGCCGGTGGCGCGCAGGTTCGTCTCGACGGACCGGCCCCAGTCCTTTGCGTCGATGTGCCCGGCGGGCGACAGGGGGGCCGCGTGGATCGCGGCGTGCGCCCAGACCGCCAGCCCGCCCCAGCGGTCGTGCACCGACCGGCAGAGGTGCTGCATCGCGCCCGCGTCGGTCACGTCGAGCGGCGCCAACGTCGCGCTGCCGCCTGCCGCGCGGATCCGGTCGTCGAGTTCTTCCAGTCCGCCGACGGTGCGCGCGGCGGCAACGACGTGGTACCCGCGCGTGGCGAGGGCGGCCGCCAGCGCGAAGCCGAGGCCGCGCGAGGCGCCGGTGACAAGGGCGACTGGGGGCGGAGAGGGTTCGCGCATGACCGCCCCTTTGACAGGGGCCTGCCGCCGGTGCAAGAGGGCCAAGGCCGTTGACAGGCGGACCTGAGCGCGGCAAGATTGTAGGACAATCTAAGGAGGAGGCCCGGATGACCCTTACCCAAGCGCTGCTGCCCACGCAGTCGCTGATTTCGCGCGGCGTGCTGGTGCTGGCGGGATCGTTCCTGATCGCGCTGGCCGCACAGGTCAGCGTTCCGATGTTCCCGGTGCCGATGACCCTTCAGACGCTGGCGGTGACGCTGATCGGGCTGGCCTACGGGGCGCGTCTCGGGGCGGTCACGGTGCTGGCCTATCTTGCGGAAGGCGCCGCGGGGCTGCCGGTGTTCGCAGGGGGCGCCTTCGGCGTGGCGCCGCTGATGGGCCCGACGGCCGGGTTCCTGTGGGGGTTCGTCGCGATGGCGTTCCTGACCGGCTGGCTGGTCGAGCGCGGCCTTGATCGCGGGGTTGTGCGCCTCTTCGTGGCCGCGCTGGTACCGGCGATGCTGCTTTATGTGCCGGGCGTGGTGTGGCTCGATGCCGTGACCCCGCTGTCGCTGACGGGTGCGATCGAGAAGGGGATGATGCCCTTCGTGCTCGGCGACGTGGTGAAATGCGCGATCGCCGCGCTGGCGATCGCCGGCGGCTGGCGGGTGGCCGCGCGCGGCTGAGGCGGACCTGCGCGGGCCAGCGCTGCAGGCGAGCCCTTGGCACAGGGCTGTCGGCAGCGCCGTCCCGCCGATCCTATTCGGCGGCGGCCTTGGCCACGAACCCCTTTTCGATCATGTCGGACGGGGCCACGGGATAGTCGCCCGAGAAGCAGGCGTCGCAGAAGCGCGGGCGGGCCGGGTCGCGTCCGGCCGCCTCGCCCGCCGCCCGGTAGAGCCCGTCGAGCGTGATGAAGCGAAGCGAGGTGACGCCGATCCAGTCGCGCATCTCGTCCTCGGTCATCGTCGCGGCCAGAAGCTTGGCCCGCTCCGGCGTGTCCACGCCGTAGAAGCAGGGCCAGGCCGTGGGGGGCGAGGCGATGCGGAAATGCACCTCGGCCGCCCCCGCTTCCAGCACCATCTCCTTGATCTTGCGGCTGGTGGTGCCGCGGACGACGGAATCGTCCACGAGCACGACCCGCTTGCCCGCCATCAGCGCGCGGTTCACGTTCAACTTCAGCCGCACGCCCATGTTGCGGATGTTCTCGGTCGGCTCGATGAAGGTGCGGCCGACATACTGGTTGCGCACGATCCCCATGGCGAAGGGGATCCCGCTGCGCTCGGCGTAACCGATCGCGGCAGGAGTGCCTGAATCGGGGACCGGGCAGACGAGGTCGGCCTCGGCCGGCGCCTCGTCCGCGAGGATGCGGCCGATCTCCCGCCGCGTCTCGTAGACCGACCGCCCGCCGATCAGCGAGTCGGGCCGGCTGAAATAGACCTGCTCGAACAGGCAGAAGCGGGGCTGGCGCGGTTCGAAGGGACGGAAGCTGTCGATCCTTCCGTTCTCGATCACCACCATCTCGCCCGGGTCGATCTCGCGCTCGAAGACCGCGCCGATGATGTCGAGCGCGCAGGTCTCCGACGCCAGCACGAACCCCTCGGACCCGAGCCGCCCCAGCACCAGCGGCCGCACGCCGAGCGCGTCGCGCACGCCGATCAGCTTCGTCCGTGTCATGGCGACGATCGAGAAGGCGCCTTCCACCCGGCGCAGCGCGTCCTTCAGCCGTTCGGGCAGGCTGCGCTGGATCGACCGCGCCATCAGGTGGATGATGCATTCGGTGTCCGACGACGACTGGAAGATCGACCCGCGCTCGATCAGCTCGCGCCGGAGGCTGGCCGCATTCGTCAGGTTGCCGTTGTGCGCAATGGCGCAGCCGCCCATCGAGAATTCGCCGAAGAACGGCTGCACGTCGCGGATCGCGGTGGCGCCCTTGGACCCGGCGGTGGAGTAGCGCACATGTCCGATGGCGATGCGGCCGGGCAAGGTGCCGATGACCTCGGCCGAGGTAAAGCTGTCGCGCACATAGCCGAAGCGGCGGACCGAGTTGAACCCCGCGTCGGGGTCGTAGGCGACGATGCCCCCCGCCTCCTGCCCGCGGTGCTGGAGCGCGTGCAGACCAAGCGCCACGAAGGACGCGGCCTCGGCCGCGCCGGTCAGACCGAAGACCCCGCATTCCTCCCGCAGGCGGTCGTCCTCGGTGCGGTCGAAGGGATGGGCGGGAAGCAGCATGGCGGCGGGCTCCGAATCCCCGGGGCGTCGCATGGGATCTAACCCGTCGTCACCGGGGTGTCACGCGCCGCGCGGCCTGGACGGGCCGTCGAACGGCGCGGGTGCAGGCGCGCCGGACCGCGGCCCGGCGAACCCTCAGGCACCCGACCCGGGCGCGGCGGGCGGCGTCGCCGGTGCCGAGCGCGCCGGCGGGGCGGCGCAGTCGCCGACCAGCGCCTCGTACTGCCGCACGATCCAGCCCGGCGCATCCTCGGGAATCGCAGCCTCGATCCGGGTCTGGAACGCCGCGAAGACCCTTGCCGACCGGCTGTTATCCACGATCGGCACGCTGTTGTCGATGACCGCCCGATCGTAGACCAGAAGCGCGACCGCGACCAGGAGCACCCCGCGCAGGACGCCGAAGAGGAAGCCGAAGGCCTGGTCGATGCCGCCGATCGCCGAGCGCTGCACCATGCCCGCCAACAAGGGTGTGAACAGCGCCATCAGAACGAGGCCGAGCGCGAACACGGTGGCGAAGGCGGCGATGCGCGACAGCTCGCACGAGCCGCGCAGGAACTCGCCGACCACGGGAACCTCGCGGATCAGCGGCTCGGCCTGACCGGCGAACACGAATGCCAGCAGCGCTGCCCCCACCCAGCCCGCGATGGCAAGAACCTCGCGCACAAGGCCGCGCGAATAGGCGAGGATGGCCGACAACACGATGACCACGGCCACGACCGCGTCAATCAGGGTGAAACCGTCCATGTCCAACCTTGCCCTACCTCGAGCGCCGATGTGCCCCGCCGCCTGACCTAGCCCGCGCCGAACACCTCGCCTGCTACCGCCGCGAGATCGGTCATCGCGCGCAGCGCGATGCCGGAGGCGGTGCCGGCCTTGGTGCCCGCGGGCAGGAGCGCCTGGCGGAACCCCAGCTTTGCCGCCTCTTTTAGCCGGTTTTCCGCCTGTGTCACGGGCCGCAGCGCCCCCGACAGCGACACCTCGCCGAAAAGCACAAGATCAGGCGGCAAAGCCACATCCTCGCGCGCCGACAGCAGCGCGCCCGCGATGGCGAGGTCGGCCGCGGGCTCGGTCACGCGCAGGCCGCCCGCGACGTTCAGGAATACGTCGAGGCCCGCGAAGGGGATGCCGCAACGCGCCTCGAGCACGGCAAGGATGGTCGAGACGCGGCCCGGATCGAGGCCGACGACCGTGCGCCGCGGCGACCCGCCGGGACAGGGCGCCACCAGCGCCTGCACCTCGGTCAGCACCGGCCGGGTGCCCTCGATACCGGCGAAGACCGCCGCCCCCGGCGCCGGGTGTCCGCGTTCGCTGAGGAACAGGGCCGAGGGGTTCGCCACCTCGGCCAGCCCCGCCCCGGTCATCTCGAACACCCCGATCTCGTCGGCCGGCCCGAAGCGGTTCTTGACCGCGCGCAGGATGCGGAACGGATGCCCCCGTTCGCCCTCGAAGTAGAGCACGCAGTCCACCATGTGTTCGACCACGCGCGGTCCGGCGATCTGGCCGTCCTTGGTGACATGGCCGACGAGGATCACCGCGGTGCCGCGGCGTTTGGCGAAGCCCACAAGGTCGTGCGCAACCTGCCGCACCTGCGCGACCGAGCCGGGCGCCGCCTCGACGCCGTCCGACCAGAGCGTCTGGATCGAATCGATCACCGCAAGGCCGGGGCGTTCGGCGTCGAGCGAGGTCAGCACCTCGCGCAGCGCCGTCTCGGCCCCGAGGCGGACCGGCGCCTGCGCAAGGCCGAGGCGCGCTGCCCGCATCCTGACCTGTGCCGCCGCCTCTTCGCCCGAGATGTAGATCGTGGGCAAGCCGCCGGCGGCAAAGCGTGCGGCCGCCTGCAACAGAAGGGTGGACTTGCCGATCCCCGGATCGCCGCCCACCAGCACAGCCGAGCCGGGGACAAGGCCCCCCCCCAGAACCCGGTCGAGTTCCGCCATCCCCGACGACCGGCGCGGGGCCGGATCGTCCGCTGCGGCAAGATCGGTCAGCGCGATCCCGCGCCCGCGCGCGGCTGTCGCCTTCGGCCCCGTGCCGAGCGGCGTTTCCTCGGCGATGGTGTTCCAGGCCCCGCAGGCGTCGCAGCGGCCCGTCCACTTCTGGTGGAGCGCGCCGCAGGCAGTGCAGGCGAAGCGGGCGGCAGGGCGGGCCATGCCGCCTCTTGCCCTGCCCGGCGGCCCCGCGCAAGTCAGCGCCAGAGCCACGCCGTGGCAAGCGACACGGCCAGCGCGGCAAGGACGCAGGCGGCGAAGGCGTAGAGGCCCCAGGCGACCTCGACCGTCGCATAGCCCGCCCCGCGGATCACGAGGATCCCGAGCGCGATCAGGAACACGTCGGCCATCGCAAGCTTGCCGAGCGCCTGCAGCGCCGGCAGCGTCCGCCGGTCGAGAAGGCCCGCATGCAGCAAGGCAAGGCCCAGGGTCTTCAGCATCGGGGCGAAGACCGCGAAGGCGGTGACGATCAGCGCCAGCGCCGGATCGGACCGCCACAGGGCCTGCAGGCCGGATACGACGCTCATCTCGGTCAGCCCCAGGACGGGAAACAGGCCCGAGCGCAGGACGGGCTGGAACCAGCTCCAGGGGAACAGGACCAGAAGCGCGAGGTTCGCCGCCGCGACCCCGGCCATCGCTGTCCGGTGCGGCGTCATGCGCCGGCGCCCCGCCGGCCGTCGCCCCGCGCCGCTGCGGGCGGCGGCGGCTGCGACGGTGCCGGACCGATGACGCGCGGCAGGCGCCGGGACGGGGCGCGGGGCGCGACGTCCGCGCCCGGTCGCGGCCCCGGGGGCCAGCCCCCGGACCCCCGGAGTATTTCCGACAAGATGAAGCAGGCCGCGGCAGAGCACGGGCGGCGTGCAGCAGCGCGGGGGCGCGCGGGGGCCTGCGCGGCAGCGTCGGTCCGGCGCGGGACGGCGGGCATGGGGGCCCGCCGGCGTCCGGCGGCGCCGGCTGCCGGTTCGCGGTCGGGCCGGGTCACCGCTGCGCCCGTTCGGCGGCCTTGGCGCGGTTCCACAGGGCGTCCATCTCGGCGAGGTCGGAGTCCTCGGGGCGGCGGCCCGTCTCGGCCAGCCAGGCCTCGATCCGCGCAAAGCGGCGCTCGAACTTGGCATTCGCGGCGCGCAGGGCGGCTTCGGGGTCGATCTTCAGGTGGCGTGCGAGGTTCGCCATGACGAACATCAGATCGCCGTATTCCTCGGCAAGCGCGTCGGGCGACAGGCGGTCGCGTGCCTCGACGAGTTCGCGCGCCTCCTCGGCGATCTTGTCGGTCACGCCGGCGGCGGTCGGCCAGTCGAAGCCCACCCGCGCCGCGCGCGCCTGCAGCTTCACCGCGCGGGTGAGGGCCGGCAGCGCCAATGCCACGCCCGCGAGCGTGCCCGCCGGGCCGCGTTCGGCGGCTTTCACGCCCTCCCAGTCGGCGACCTGCTGTTCCGCGGTCTTGTCGCGACTTTCGGTGCCGAAGATGTGCGGATGACGGGCGATCATCTTGTCGGCGATGCGGGTGCAGATGCCGTCCCAGTCGAAATGCCCCGCCTCCTCGCCCATCTGCGCGAAATAGACGACCTGCAACAGCAGATCCCCGAGCTCGCCCTCGAGCTCGCCCCAGGCCCCGCGGGCGATGGCGTCGGCCACCTCGTAGGCTTCCTCGATCGTGTAGGGGGCGATGGTGGCGAAGGTCTGGGCGATGTCCCAGGGGCACCCGGTGGCGGGGTCGCGCAGGCGGGCCATGATGGCACGCAGCCGGTCGATCCCCGGGCCGGTGCGGCATGGATCAAGACGAATCGCGGTCGGATCTGCTAGGGGCTCGGGCATCGGCACCTCCGGTCGGGCCGAGGGTTACGGGGATGCTGCGGCGATGTCCACGGTGGCGGTGGCGGGATACGGGGCGGTCGGGCGGGCGCTGGTGGCGCGGCTGGCCGCGCGCGGGCAGGAGGTGGTGGTGGTGCAGCGGCGCGATCCCGGCCCGCTGCCGAAGGGGGCGCGGTTCCGCGCCGGCGACGTGGCCGACCCGGTCGCGGCCCGGGCGGCCCTGGGCGATGCGGGCACCTTCGTCTGCGCGGTGGGCGTGCGCTACACCGGGCGCGATTTCCTGCGCGACTGGCCGCGGGTGACGCAGGCGATGCTTGCGGCCTGTGCGGGGGCGGGGGCGCGGTTCCTGCTCGCCGACAACCTCTACATGTATGGACCGCAGACGGAACCCTTGCGCGAGGACATGGCCCTGACCGATTTCGGCGAAAAGCCGCGCGCGCGGGCCGAGGTCACGCGCCTGTGGCAGGCGGCGCATGCCGCCGGGCGGGTGCAGGCGGCGGCGGTGCGGGCGTCGGATTTCTATGGCGCGGATGGCGCGAACAGCCGGATCGCGCGCTTCGGCGTTGAGCGCCTTCTGGCGGGCAAGCCAGCACTGGCGGTCGATCCGCCGGACCAGCCGCATGATTTCACCTATATCCCCGATTTCGCCGCCGCGCTGGAAACCCTGATCGACGCCCCCGAGGCCGACTGGGGCCAGGCCTGGCATGTGCCCAATGCCACCCCGACGCAGAGCCTGCGGCAGGTGCTGACGATGGCGGCCGCGATCGCGGGGGTGCCGATGCGGCTGCGGGTCCTGCCCGAAGCGGTGCGGCGGGTGGTCGGCCTTGTCGATCCCATCGTGGCGAGCCTTGGCGAGATGCGGTTCCAGTGGGACCGGCCCTATCTTGTCGATTCGTCGAAATGGGCGGCGCGGTTCGGCACCGCTGCGACCCCGTTCGAGGACGGGCTAGCCGAAACCGTGGCGGGCTATCGCGCGGCCTTGCGCTGAGCGTTGCAGGCGCGGCGCGTTCGGGGCAGGGTGGCTGCCAGCACCGGAGGTATCCATGCCCGTTCCCAACCGCATCGCCGCGCTGGCACCCGAGATGGCGGCGTGGCGGCGCCATCTGCACGCCCACCCCGAGCTCGGCTTTGCCCTGCCGCGCACCGCCGGCTTCGTGGCCGAGCGGCTGCGCGAATTCGGCGTGGACGCGATCCACGAAGGCATCGCAGAGACCGGGATCGTCGCGCTGATCTACGGGCAGGGCGAGGGGCCGACGATCGGCCTGCGCGCCGACATGGACGCGCTGCCGATCCCCGAGGCGACGGGGGCGGCCCATGCCTCGACCGTGCCGGGGGTGATGCACGCCTGCGGGCACGACGGGCATACCGCGATGCTGCTGGGCGCGGCGAAGTACCTGGCCGAGACGCGGCGCTTCCGCGGGCGGGTGGCGCTGATCTTCCAGCCGGCGGAAGAGGATGGCGGCGGCGGGCAGGTCATGGTGCGCGAGGGCGTGATGGATCGGTTCGGGATTGCGCAGGTCTATGCGATCCACAACGCGCCGAACCTTCCGCTCGGCAAGTTCGTGACGACGCCGGGCCCGCTGATGGCGGCGGTCGATACCGCGACGGTGCGCGTGACCGGCCGGGGCGGCCACGGCGCGACGCCGCACGAGACGGTCGATCCCCTGCCCGCGATCCTCGGCATGGCGCAGGCCATGGGCACGATCGTCAGCCGCAACGTCAGCGCGCAGGACGAACTGGTGGTGTCGGTCACGCAGGTGCACGCCGGCACCGCGTCGAACATCATCCCCGAGGCAGGGTGGCTCCAGGCCACGATCCGCAGCTTTGCCCCGCATGTCCGCGACCTCGCCGAACGGCGCTTCCGCGAGATTGCGGCGGGTCATGCCGCTGCCTTCGGCGTGACCGCCGCGGTGGAGTACGACCGCGGCTATCCGCCGACCGTGAACCACCCGGCCGAGACCGACTTCGCCGCCGGCGTGGCGCGCGAGATCGTGGGCGAGGATCTGGTCGAGGATCGCGCGGGGCGCGAGATGGGGGCCGAGGATTTCGCCTACATGCTCGAGGCGCGGCCGGGTGCCTACCTCTTCCTCGGTGCAGGGCCCGGGGCGGGGCTGCATCATCCGGCCTACGATTTCAACGACGCGATCGCGCCTCTTGGCGCTGCGTTCTTCGCCCGGCTGGTCGAGCGCGCGCAGCCGCTGGCGTGACGGCGCGGCTTACCGCGCCTGCAACGTGGCGATGTAGGCCACGAGATCGGCCACTGGCGCATCGACCAGGATCGGCTGGCCGGGTGCGGTGCGCAGCATGACCTTTGGCCCGGTCAGGAAATCGCCCCAGATCGGCATCGGCGAGCCGTGCGACACGAGCGGATCGCGCCCGTCGATGCGCGCCGCAACGCGAAGGGTGGGGAAGGCCTCGCCGGCGCCAAGTTCGGTCAGATTCGTGGGCGGGATCATCTGCCTCGCCGCCAACGGCCCGTCGCCGCCGCCGCCTGCGCCGTGGCACACCGCGCAATGCCGGGCGAACAGGTCTGCGCCGCGTGCGGGATCCGCTTCCGGCCTGGCGGCCGAGGCCGTGATCGACAGCGCCAACACGGCCAGCGCCTGCACGGCCGCGGCGCGGCGCGCGCGCGCAAGGTCGATCGTCCCTGCCGGCTGATCGTCCGGCGCATCCCCGGCGCCGCGGCTCCTGACCCCGGACCGGCGCGCGCGCGACTTGACCCCGCGTCCCGTCTCCTGCAGCGGCACCGGAAGCAGCGACGTCTGCGGGGGCCGGTCCGGCGCGACAGGCAGGAAGGCGGCTGTGTTCGACATGGCGAATCCCCCTCATTCCACCCTAGCGTGAATCTCGCGGGGGTGCGCGGCCTTGATGCAGGTCATGGCGCCGCGTTGGCGGAGGGTGGACTTCGTCGCATCGCCGCGTCATCACTCGGCGCAGGACGGGCGCGGGGGACGGCATGGCACTGGAAGATGCGAAACGCGAGGTGGACGGGGCCTTCACTCGCGCCGAACCGCGGGGCCTTGCCTTCGAGAATGCCTTCGGCGGCGCCACGAGCTTTCTGCGCCGGCGCTACACCAAGGACCTCGCGGGCTACGATCTGGCCGTGACCGGGGTGCCCTTCGACCAGGCCGTGACGCATCGCCCCGGCACCCGCTTTGGGCCCCGCGCAATCCGCGAGGCCTCGGCGCTGATGCCGGGCGATCCGCCCTGGGGCTGGGGCTATTCGCCGCTGGAGACGCTGGCGATCGCGGATGCGGGCGATCTTGCCTTCGACTACGCCAAGGTCGCCGACACGCCGGCCGCGATCCGCGCGCATGTCGCGGGGATCCTTGCGCAGGGTGCCGGCGCGATCGTTCTGGGGGGCGATCATTTCGTCACGCTGCCGGCGCTGCAGGCTTACGCCGACCGGTTCGGGCCGATGGCGGTGATCCAGTTCGACGCCCATTCGGACCTCTGGCCCGACGACGACATGGACCGGATCGACCACGGCACGATGATGTACAAGGCGGTGAAGCTGGGCGTGGTGGACCCGGCCGCGTCGGTGCAGGTCGGCATCCGCACCGTGACCGAGGATTACCGCGGCATGAGCGTGATCGACGCCGCGTCGGTCCACCGCGACGGCGCGGAGGCGGCGGTGGCGCGCATCCGGTCGGTGGTGGGAAACCGTCCGGCCTACGTCACCTTCGACATCGACGCGCTGGACCCTGCCTTCGCGCCGGGCACCGGGACCCCGGTCTGGGGCGGGCTCGCCAGCTGGCAGGCGGCGGCGATCCTGCGCGGGCTGGCGGGCATCGACCTGAAGGGCGGGGATGTGGTCGAGGTCAGCCCGCCCTACGACACCACCGGGGCGACGGCGATCGCGGGGGCGCATGTCGCCGCCGACCTGATCGCGCTCTATGGCTGGACCCGGCGGTGATCGCGATGCCGCAAGTGCCGGGGCTGACGGGCTGGCGGCTGGCGGTGCTGGTGCTGGCGGTGCTGGCGCTGGCGGCTGCGGCCTGGGTCAGGCTTGCCCCGACCGATCCCGCCCGTTGGCACGTCGATCCCCTGACCGTGCCCGACCCCGCCACCCCGAACTTCGCCCGCCTCGCCCCCGGCACCGTGCGCGGGCCCGATGCCGCCACGCTGGCCGCGCGGGCCGAGGCGGCGATGCTGGCCATGCCGCGCACGGTGCTGGTGGCGGGATCGGCCGCCGAGGGCTGGATGACCTTCCGCACACGGTCGCGGCTGATGGGATACCCCGACTTCACCACGATCCGCGTGCTGCCGGACGGGCAGGGCGCGACGCTTGCCGCCTTCGCGCGCGCGCGTTTCGGACAGTCCGACCTCGGCGTGAACCGCGCGCGGCTCGACCTTCTGGCGGCGGCGCTGGCCGGGGGTTGACCCTCGCGCCGCCCCGCGCCAGAGGGGGCGCATGATCCCTGCCGACCGGCTTCAGCAGATCGTCGATCGTTTCGGCTTCCTCGAGGCGCGCCTTGCCGCCGGCGCGCCGCCGACCGAGGTCGCGGCCCTGTCGCGCGAATACGCCGAGCTGAAGCCAGTGGTGGCGACCGTGGACGCGTGGCGGCGCGCCCAGGCCGAGCTCGCCGCCGCCGAGGCCCTGCGCGACGACCCCGAGATGCGCGATCTGGCGGCCGAAGAGGTCGCGCGCCTGCGCGCCGCCCTGCCGGCGCTCGAGCAGGCGCTGCGCCTTGCGCTCTTGCCGAAGGATGCGGCGGACGCGCGGCCCGCGATCGTCGAGATCCGCCCCGGCACCGGGGGCGAGGAGGCGGCCCTGTTCGCCGCCGACCTCTTGCGAATGTATCAGCGCCACGCCGACCGGATGGGCTGGACCTTCGAGATCCTCGACCTGCAGCCCTCGGATCTCGGCGGGGTGAAAGAGGCGGTGGCGCGAATCGCGGGCGAAGGCGTCTTCGCGCGGCTGAAGTACGAATCGGGCGTCCACCGGGTGCAGCGGGTGCCCGTGACCGAGGCAGGCGGGCGCATCCATACCTCGGCTGCGACCGTCGCCGTCCTGCCCGAGGCCGAGGCGGTCGAGATCGACATTCCCCCGTCCGACATCCGTATCGACACGATGCGGTCGTCCGGGGCGGGCGGGCAGCATGTGAACACCACCGATTCGGCCGTTCGGATCACGCACCTGCCGACCGGCATCGTGGTAACGAGTTCGGAAAAGTCCCAGCACCAGAACCGCGCCAACGCGATGGCGGTGCTGCGCGCGCGGCTTTTCGACCTCGAACGGACGCGGGCCGAAGGCGCGCGCGCCGCCGACCGGCGGGCGCAGGTCGGCACCGGCGACCGCAGCGAACGGATCCGCACCTACAATTTCCCGCAGGGACGCCTGACCGACCATCGGATCGGGCTGACCATCTATGGGCTCGACCGGGTGATGGAGGGCGACATCGGCGAGGTGATCGACGCGCTGGTGGCCGACGACCAGGCCCGCCGACTGGCGGACAGCGCGGCGTGACGCCCGAGGCGACGGCGGGCGCGGCGCTGCGCGCGGCCACGCTGCGGCTGGCCGCCGCGGGCGTGGACGGCGCGGCGCGCGATGCCCGGCTTCTTCTCGCCCATGCCCTGGGGGTGGACCCCGCGCGGGTGGTGCTGGCGCTCGACGCGCCGCTCGGGGCCGCGGCGGATGCCTTTGCGGCGGCGGTGGCGGCGCGGGCGGCCCGTCGGCCCCTGTCGCATATCACCGGGCGGCGGGCGTTCTTCGGACGCAGTTTCCGGGTAACGCCCGACGTGCTCGACCCCCGGCCGGAGACCGAGGCGCTGGTGGCGCTGGCGCTGGCCGAACCCTTCGCCCGCGTCTTGGACCTCGGCACGGGCTCGGGCTGCATCCTGATCACGCTGCTGGCCGAACGACCCGGCGCGACCGGCCTCGGCACCGACATCTCGGCCGCGGCGCTGGCGGTGGCGGCGGCGAACGCGGCCGATCACGCGGTTGCGGATCGGGCCGGGTTCCGCATCGCCGACTGGGTCGACGGCCTGAGCGGCGTCTTCGACCTGATCGTGTCGAACCCGCCTTACATCGCCGCCGCCGAGATGCCCGCGCTCGCGCCCGAGGTGCTGCACGAACCGCACGGCGCGCTGTCGCCAGGGGGTGACGGCCTTGCCGCCTACCGCGCGATCGCCGCGGGCGCGGCCGCGCGCCTCGCGGCGGGCGGCCGCCTTCTGGTCGAGATCGGCGCAACCCAGGGCCGGGTGGTTGCCGGGATCCTCGCTGCGGCCGGCTGGACCGGCATCGCGATCCGGCCCGACCTCGCGGGACGCGACCGGGTGGTTCTGGCGCGCCGGCCGTGACGCCGGTGCATCGCGCGGTCGGAAAATGCGCACCGGCGGCGCGATTCTGCACCTTCGGCGGCAGAATCCGCTTGCCCACGCCGGCGCACCGTGCTTTCACCGGCTCAGCGGCAGCGCGGGACCCGCTCCTGCGCCGCTGCGGTCAAGCCGGACAGTCAAGTCGTGCCCGGGTCCGGACGTGCGGCCAAGCCGCGCAGGACGGTCGATCCTGACCAACGCTGGAAACACAGGTCCCATGCGATCCTCGAAGTCACGCTCGCGTTCAAAGCAGAACCGCCCGCGCCCGCTCGGCAACATCGTCAACCGGGTGTTCGACAGCTCGGGCCCCGAAGGCAAGGTGCGCGGCACGCCGCAGCAGATCATCGAGAAGTATCTCGTCCTCGCGCGCGATGCGCAGCTGTCGAACGACCGGGTCGCGGCCGAGAACTTCCTGCAGCACGCCGAGCATTACACCCGGATGCTGGCCGAGGCGCAGCGCGAGCTGCAGGCCGAACAGGAGGCGCGCCGCGGGTTCGGCGGCCACGGCCAGGGACAGGGTTATACCAATGGCAACGGCGGCGATCGTGGCCCGGGCGACCATCGCGGCGCCGCGGACCGGTCCGCCCCGGACCGGTCGCAGGCGATGCGGCCCGAAGCCGAGGACCGGCGCGGCGCCTTTATGCCGGTCCTGCCGTTCGACGAGACCGCAGCCGATCCGCGCGACGACGGCGGCCCGGACACCGGCCTGGTCGAGACGCCCGAAATGCGCGCGGGCACGGGTCCGCAACCCGCCCCGGCGCGCGACCCGGCGCACCGGCGCGACACGCGGCCTGATCGCCGCGAGGACGCCCCGCGCAGCGCTGCGCCCCGCACCGAGGGCCAGCGCGACGGCGGACCGTCGCGCAGCGCGTCGGCCGGTCAGGCCGGGCGCGCGCCGGCCGAGGCGACGGCGCAATCGGGACACGCTCCTGACGAACCGGTTGCACCGGAAGCGCCATCCGGCGCGGCCGGGGGCGAACCGCGCCCGCGCCGCAGCCGCAGCCCGCGGAAACCCAAGGCCGAGGCGCCGGTGGCTGCGGCTGGCGACGCGGCCACCTCGGGCTGACCGGCCGCGCGGGCAGGCGGCTCAGCCGAGCGCCGACAAGGCACGCGCCAGCGCGCAGAATCCTTCGACCGGAACCGTCTCGGCCCGTGCGGTCGGGTCGAGGCCAGCGGCCGCGATCAACGGCAGGGGGTCGGGGACCAGGCTGCGCAGGCTTGACCGCAGCATCTTGCGCCGTTGCCCGAAGGCTGCCTGGGTGACGCGCGCAAGCGCGCCCGCATCGGCCGGAAAGCGCGGCGCGGGAAGCGCGGTCAGGTGCACCACGGCCGAGTGCACCTTCGGCGGCGGCACGAAGGCCGCAGGCGGCAGCGTCAGCGCGATGCGTGCCGTCGCGCGCCATTGCGCCAGCACCGCCAGTCGCCCGTAGGCCGCGGCGCCCGGCCCGGCAACGATCCGGTCGGCCACCTCGCGCTGGAACATCAGCGTCAGGCTCTGCCAGAACGGCGGCCAGCCGGGCGGGGTCAGCCAGCGGACCAGAAGCTCGGTTCCGACATTGTAGGGCAGGTTCGCCACCACCCGCACCGGCGGCACAAGCCCGTCTGGGTCGAAGTCCAGCGCGTCGCCGTGGACGATCGTCAGCCGCCCCGGCCAGGCCGCCCCGATCGCCTCCAGCGCCGGGATGCAGCGCGGATCCTTCTCGATCGCAACCACCCGGCGCGCGCCGGCCGCCAGCAGGCTCCGCGTCAGCCCGCCGGGGCCCGGCCCCACCTCCAGCACGTCAGAGCCCGCAAGATCGCCCGCCGCCCGCGCGATCCGGGCGGTCAGGTTGAGGTCCAGGATGAAGTTCTGCCCGAGGGCCTTGCGCGGCGACAGGCCGTGCGCGGCGATCACCTCGCGCAGGGGCGGCAGTCCGTCTGCCGCAGGCTGACCACCGCCCGTCATCGACGCGCACCGCCCGCGAACGGCTGGCGCGCGGACCCGGCGCCGCACGGGGCGGCGTGCCCGCCCCGCCGCCCCGCGGTCCAGCCCTGGGCGACGCTGCGTCGCGTCATCCTGCCCTAACCCCGCCGCGGCGGACCGGGGGCGCGATGTCTCCGGCGTGTCCCGCGCGGGCGCGGGCAAGGGTGCGCGCCATCGTCAGCGCGGCGATCAGGCTCGCGGGGTCGGCAAGGCCCCGTCCGGCAATGTCGAGCGCGGTGCCGTGGTCGGGCGAGGTGCGCACGAACGGCAGGCCCAGGGTGACGTTCACGCCGCCCGCGAAGTCGATGGTCTTGATCGGGATCAGCGCCTGGTCGTGATACATGCACACGGCCGCGTCATAGTGCGCGCGCGCCGCTTCATGGAACATCGTGTCGGCCGCCCGCGGTCCGTCGAGCACCATGCCCTCGTCGCGCAGTCGGTCGAGAACGGGGGCGATCACCGTCGCCTCCTCTCGCCCCATCGCACCGCCTTCGCCGGCGTGCGGGTTGAGGCCCGCCACGGCGATGCGCGGTGCGGGAATGCCGAAGTCGCGGATCAGGGCGGCGTGCGTGGTGCGGATCGTCGCCTCCAGCCGGTCCCGCGTCAGGGCGGCGGGCACGGCGGCCAACGGAATGTGGATCGTCGCGGGCACCACGCGCAGGCCGGGGCAGGCCAGCATCATGGCAACCGGCGGATCGCCCGCGAGGTGGGCGAGGTATTCGGTATGCCCCGGAAAGGCGAAGCCCGCCCCGTCGATCAGCGCCTTCTTGTGGATCGGCAGGGTGCAGACCGCCGACGCGGCACCGGCCCGCACCAGCCCGACGGCGCGGGCGATCACGGCGATGGTGGCGGCTGCGTTCGCGGGGTCCGGGCGGCCGGGCACCGCGGGGGCCGGGAAGCGGTGCGGCAGCACCGGCAGGACGCGGGGCGGCACGTCGCGCGCGCGCCCCGGATCGTCCACGGCGGCCCATGCGCCGGGCGGCAGGTGCGCCGGATCGCCGATCCATACAAGGGGCAGCTCGGGCAGCGCCGCGCGCGCCTTCAGCGCGATCTCGGCCCCGAGGCCCGCGGGTTCGCCGCAGGTCAGCGCGACGGGCGCATCCGGGTGCACGGCCGTCAGCGCCGCCGGATGTTCGCCGCGGCGCGCAGCTCGGCCAGCCAGATCCGCGCGCTGCCCTCCAGCCGCTGCAGGATCACCTGTTCGCGCACCGCCTCGCGCGAGGGCGGCAGGCCCGAATCCAGCCGCCGGTCGCACAGCATCAGGAACACGACGGCCCCGCCGCGCGAAAGCCGCGTCGAGGCCTCGCCAGGGTCGAGCCGGGCAAGCTCGGCCGCGATCTCGACCGGCGTGTTCGACAGAAGGCGCCGCTCGACCGCCACGCGGTCGGGGCCGCCCTGCGTCAGCCGCCAGAGGTCGTCGCAGGTGCGCGCGCCGGCGCGCAGGCGCGCCGCCTCTGCTGCCGCCGCCGCCGCGGGCAGAAGGACGGTCGCGTATTCCACCGAGGTCACACGGGGCGTGGGCGTCGCGATCGTCTCGAGGCCGCGCAGAAGGTAGATCGCCACGCCGGTGGCGGTGTTCACCGGCTGCGACACCTGCCCCGGCGTCAGGCCTGCCAGCGCCTGCGCGACCTGCGGCGGCAGATAGGCGGCCGGCGTCCAGTCGATGCGCCCGCCGTTCGCGGCCGAGGGCGCCAGCGACCGCTCGCGCGCGGCGGCTGCAAAGGCGGCCTCGCCGCGCAGCGTTGCGGCCAGCCGGGCGGCTTCCGCGTTGCGGCCGCCCGGCAGCAGGATTTCCGAGAGGAGCACCCGCTGGACCGGTCCCCGCGGCACCTCGAGCGCCAGCGCGCGGTCCACGTCGGCATCGCCCGCGCCCTGCAGCCGCGGCACGAAGCGCGCCCGCACAAGCTCGCGCCACAGAAGGCCCGCATCGACGAAATCGCGGAAGGTCGTCTCGGCGATGCCGGCCTGCGCAAGGATGGCGATCAGCTCGTCCGCCGACAGGTTGGCGCGGGCGGCGAATTCCTCCATGCCTGCACGGATCTGTGCGGGGGTCAGCTTCAGCCCCGCCCGGCGGGCGGCGAGTTGGCGCAGGCGGTCGTCGATCAGGGAGTTCTCGGCCTCGCGCGCAAGATCGCCGGGCACGCCGAGTAGGGCGAGGAACCGCTGCCGCTGGTCGAGCTCCCAGCCGGTGATCACCGCTTCGTCCACGAGGATACGGGGCGAGAAGTCCTGCGCAGCAGCCGGGCCGGGCGACAGGGCGGCCGCCAGCGCCAGCGCGGCCGCGGCAAGAAGGGCGAGGGGGCGGCGGCCTGTGGTGATCATTCGTCCGTCATCCTGCGTCCGTCCGTCGGTCCCTGTCCTTCTCACGCGCCGCCCGGTCCGTCAACGCCGGCAGGCCCGCGCCGCTGCCTGATCGCCCGTCATCCCGCCGATGCCGAGGAAGTCCACCGCGACCCCGACGGCCGTGTTCTCGCCGACCGACGAGGCGGCGGTGAAGCTGCGCGACACCGACAGATCGAGGCGCAGGCATTCGTTGCGGAACTCCAGCCCCACGGCGGCGGCGGTGGCACGGTCGGCGGTGAAGTCGAAGCGGCCGGCGGCCTTAGCCGTCCAGTTGCCGGCGATCCGCCAGCGCGCATCGAGGGCCGCCTCCGATGTGGGCGCGGGCCGGTTCTCGGCCGCATCCGCTGCCGCCCAGACCCAGGCGGTCGCCAGCGCGAAGCGCGGCCGGTCGAGCGCCAGGCGCAGCTCGGCGCGCGATACGCCCGCCCCGTCGCCGACCAGCGCGCGCCCCTGAAGGCGCAGGCCCTGCGGCGCGGTCAGGAACCCGGCCACCAGCCAGTCGGACGCGGTGCCGCCGAGGCCGCTTGCCGCCGTGAAGGATCCGGGCCCGTCCAGCCGCAGGATCCGCCCCGCCAGCGCGCCCATGTGCCAGCCCCCCGGCGCCGTCCGCGTCCAGCCGAGGCCGAGGTTCAGCCGCAGCCCCCCCTCGCGCCGGTCCGCGCCGGGGTAGCGCGACGGCGCGAAGAGGTTGCCCTCGTCGAACTCCACGAGGATGCTGTCCTCGTTCGGCACCGTGCCGGCGGCGGGCGGGGCGGACCAGGCAAGTTGCGCCACCGGCTCCAGCGTCTCGCGGGCGCCGCCCTGCGTGCCCCGCGCCAGAGGCCAGCGCAATTCCGCGGCCGCCATCGGCGTCAGCGCCGCCACGGGATCGGGATAGGCCGCATCCTGCATGATCCGCCAGACATCGCCCGCCACACCTGCCCGTGCAGAGGCCAGCAGGCCCCCCGGCAGGGTCCAGGTCCGCTGCCAGTCCGCCGACAGGCCCAGCCGGATCGCGTCGCGCCCCACGGCGTCCGCGCCCGAGGCGCGGAAATGGGCGTGCACCTCGGCCGCCGCATCGAACCGCCCGCCGATCAGCGGCACGTCGCCCCGCTGGCGCAGGATGGCATCCACCGACAGCGCGGGCAGCGTCGCGTTGTCCTCGTCCGCGCGCAGGGACGAGAACAGCGCCGTCCGCCCTGCCGCCAGCCGGTCGCGCCGCACACGCAGGACCTCGACCCAGCTTTCCAGACGGTCCCGGCCTGACAGGCCGTAGTCCGACAGGTAGGTGCGGTCGCTGACGCCCTCGAGGCTGAAGGTCAGGCGTGTGCCGCGCGGCAGGTCGAAGGCCCCGCGCGCGGCCGCGTAACCGCGCAGCGCCGGGCTGAGCGGATCGGTGCCCGCCGCCCCCTCCACCGTCACCCGGCCGGTGCGGAACGCCTGGCGGTAGCGCAAGCCGAGCGAGGCGGCGCCGGAGCTGGCCAGAAGCGGCGTCAGCGTCAGATCGCGGTGGTCGCCGAGGCCGATGAAATAAGGCACCTGCACCCCGACGCCGATGGCCGAGGTCGTCAGCACCCGCGCCATCAGGAACCCCGTTGCCCGCGTCCGCGTGGGGTCGGGCATCCTGAGGCGCGGCAGCCAGAACACCGGCAGTCCGGCCACCCGCAGCTGCGCGTCGTCGAAATAGATCTGGCGCTCGTCCGCATCATGCACCACGCGGCGGGCGCGGATTTCCCAAAGGGGCGTTTCGTCGGCCGCGCAGACCCGGCAGGACGAGGCGACGGCGCGGCTGAGCCGGGTGTAGCGACCCTCGATCCGCGCCACCTCGTTCGCGGCGATCTGCAGCTGCCGGTCAAGGACGAGGCGCGCCGACTGGATCAGCCCCTCGCGCAGGTCGGCCGAGACGACAGCGTCGCCCCCGGTCAGCACGTTGCCCGCACCGTCGGTCAGCATCACCGGGCCGGTCAGCATCAGGCTGTCGATCCTGCGGTCGTAGACGATCCGCGCCGCGCGCAAGCGCTGGCCGAGATACAGCACCTCGACCCCGCCCTCGGCCACCAGCCGCCCTGCGGCGTCGATCGACACCGCGTCGGCCACCAGCGTCGCCGCCGGCGGCCGCGCCGGCGTCTGGGCCGCCGCCGGCAGCGCCAGCGCGAGCGACAGGGCAAGGGCGGCGGCCAGCGCCCACATCTCAGCCGTCCTCCAGCGCAAGGATCAGGCCGACGGCGAACAGCACCGTGGTCGCCGGGGGGCTCCACGCCGCCATGGCGACCGGGATCTGCCCCTGGTCGCCCAGAAGCTGGGCAAAGTTCCGCAGCACGAACAGCGCGAACCCCGCCAGCAGCGCCGCCGCGACCCTGGGCGCGGTGCGGCCGAGGCGCGCGTGGCGCATCGTGAACCCGGCCGCCAGCAGCACCATGCCGCCCAGCATCAGGGGCTGGGCCAGCTCCATCTGGAACCACACGCGATGTTCGCGCGCCGAGAAACCCGCACGCTCGAGGCTGGCGATGAAGGCCGGCAGTTCCCAGACCGGGATCGCCAGCGCCGTGCCGAAACTGTCGCGGATCGAGGCGGCGGTCAGGTCGGTGGCCAGTTCCGCCTCCGGCATCAGCCGCGCGGTCCGTTCGGGATTGGGGTCCGACAGGCGCCATTCCTTGGCGTCCGTCAGGTGCCAGCGGCCGGTGCCCAGCCGTGCGGCGGCTGCCTCGATCCGGGCGCGCGGCAGGCCCACGGGGTCGAAGGTCAGGAAGGTGACGGCGAAAAGTTCGGTCGCGTCCGCATTGGCGCGGGTGGCGCGGATCAGGGTCTGCCCCGCCTCGGAGGCCTGGCGCAGCCACAGCCCGTCGGGTGCGAGTTGCAGAAGCGATGCCCGCCCCTGCGTGATCTCGGCCAGCCGCTGGTCGAAGGCGCGCGACGTGGCAGCGACCAGCGGGTTCAAGAGCGCGACCGCCCCGGCGCCCACCAGCAGGGCCGCCGTCGCCGGCGCCAGCGCCGCCCGCAGCGCCGACCGGCCGGCCGCTCGCGTGACCACCAGTTCCGACGACCGCGCCAGCGCGAGAAACAGCGCCACGGCCGCGAGGAGGACCAGCAGCGGCAGCATCTGGTAGATGCTGCGCGGCGCCTTCAGCGCCGCCAGCGCCAGCGCATCGCGCGCCGTCATGGCGGTGTCGGCATGGGCCCGGATCAGCTCGACCATCTCGATCAGCGTCAGCAGCGCGGCGACGACCGCGACCACGATCCCGAGCGTCGCCAGCCAGCGCCGCGCGAAGTAGAGGGCCAGCGTCACCGCGATCCCCCGCGACCAGGTCCCGCGGCTGCCGGACGTGCGGTCATGCGACGGCATTCGCGCCCGGCCGGCGGATCCGGCGCGGCCGCTGCGCCAGCCACAGCAGAACCGTTGCCGCGCCGATCCCCGACAGCGGGCCGACCCAGGCGAGGAAGGCCAGCCGTTCGTCCCGCACGCCCACGCTTTCGGCCGTGTTGCCCAGCAAGTAGACGGCGACGAGAACCAGCGCCCCCACCATCGCCTGCCGCCAGAGGCCGAGGCGCGAGAAGGCGCCGGTCATCAGCGCCGCAAAGCCGATCATCGCCGCGGCGGCGGCGAACAGCGGCTGCGCCAGCCGGTGGTGGCCGCGATAGACCAGCGCGGCCCGGCTCATCCCCGTTGCCTCGACCGTGGCCGGCGTCGCCGCCAGCAGCGCCGGGGTGGGCAGCGCGCCCGCATCCCGCGCGCGCAATGTCGCAGGCGACAGTGCCGCGCCGAGGTCATACCCGAAATCGGCAAAGCGCGTCACCGACAGCAGCCGGTCTTCGGTCAGCACCTGCACCATGCCGTCAACCAGGAGAAGCTTCGGCCCCGTCCCGGTCTGCGTCACCAGCGCCGACCGGGCGGTGTAGGTCACCCGCGCGGCGGGATCGCGGTTGTCGGCGAGGTAGAGGCCCTGCAACTCGCCCGCCGGCGTGATCCGGCGGATGTAGACCGCGATGCCCGGCGTCGGGAACTGGAACGTGCCGTCCCGCAGGAAGCGCGCCGTGATGTCGGCGGCGAGCGCCGCCTGACGTTCGGCAAGCACGGCGCGGCTGGCCGGCACGAGGCCGTGCAGCAGGGCCGCCATCGCGGCCGTCACCATCGCGGCATTGACGGCAGCCGGACGGGCCAGCCGGAAGGCGGACAGACCCGCCGTCTGCATCACCACCATCTCGGATTCCGCGACCATCCGGTGGCCGACCGCCACCGCCGCGGCAAAGGCCGCGACTGGCGCGACCTCCGAGATCACATAGGGCAGGCTCAGCACCGTCAGTTCGAGAAACACGCGCGCCGTCTGCCCGTCGGCGAGGATCTGCTCGAACAGCCGCACCGCCTGGTTCACCCAGTAGAGCGCCACCAGCAGAAGCGTAAAGAACGCGAACAGCCCCGCGAGCTGACCTAGGATGTAGCGGTCGAACCGAGTCACCCCGCCCGTGCCCCCCTGTCGCGCGCGTGCGGCGTCACCCGTGCCGCGAATGGGGCCTCTGGTCAAGCCGGGGGTGGGGGGCTAGGCTGCGCCCCGCCTGTGGCGGCCCTGTCCGCCCGCCCCCCTCGCGCCCAGGACCGGAGTTGCCCATGCCCACGCCCGTCGCCATCCATTTCCGCCCCCTCTCCGCGCCCGACGCGATCGCCGCGCTGGGGCGGGTGGCGGTGTTCGTCGGTGCGGACGGCGCGATGGGGCCGGCGGCGCGGCGGGTTGACAAGGCGGCCCGCGGGGTCGTGTCGCGCGCAGCCGCCTCGGCCGCCTTCGGCAAGCTGAAGCCGGGCGAGGCGATGGACCTCGCCTGGCCCGCCGGCCTCGCGGCCGAGGCGCTGCAGATCGTCAAGCTCGACCGCCGCGCCGAAGCGGCGGTGGCGCGGCGCGCGGGTGCGGCGGTCGGCGCCCGTCTGGGCGAGGCGGGGGCGGTCGTGCTGGCCGAGGGGGGCGCGGCGCAGGCGGCCGAGATCGCCTACGGCATCGCCCTTCGCGCCTATGCTTTCACCGAACACCGCACGGGCGACCGGAAAGCGCCCGGCGCGGTGACGGTGATGGCCAAGGACCCGGACGCGGTCGCGGCCGCCGCGCGCGATCAGGCCGCGGTGGCCGAAGGCGTGTTCTTCGCCCGCGACCTCGTGAGCGAGCCGGCGAACGTGCTGACCACCGACGATTTCGCGGCACGCCTGGCGGCGATGCAGGAACTGGGCCTCGCGGTCGAGATCCTCGAGGAGGACGAGCTGAAGCGGCTGGGGATGCGCACGCTGCTGGCTGTGGGGCAGGGGTCGGACAGCCCCTCGAAGGTCGTGGTGATGCACTGGAAGGGGGCCGAGGGCGCGCCGCTTGCCCTGATCGGCAAGGGCGTCGTGTTCGACACCGGCGGCATCTCGATGAAGCCCGCGGCGGGGATGGAGGAGATGACGATGGACATGGCGGGCGCCGCCGCCGTCGCGGGCACGATGCGGGCGCTGGCGCTGCGGCGCGCGAAGGCGCATGTGGTGGGGCTTGTCGGGCTGGTCGAGAACATGCCCTCGGGCCGGGCGCAGCGGCCGGGCGACATCGTGCGGTCGATGAAGGGCGACACGGTCGAGGTGATCAACACCGATGCCGAGGGGCGCCTCGTGCTCGCCGACGTGATGTGGTATGCGCAAGAGCGGTTCCAGCCCTGCGGGATGATCGACCTCGCCACGCTGACCGGCGCCATCATCGTCGCCCTCGGACACGAGAACGCGGGCGTGTTCTCGAACGACGACGCCTTCTGCGCGGCCTTCCTTGCAGCGGCGGCGGCGGAACAGGAAGGCGCCTGGCGGATGCCGCTCGGCGAGGCCTACGACAGCAAGCTGAAATCCGACCTTGCGGACATGAAGAATGTGGGCGGCCGCGAAGGCGGCGCGGTGACGGCGGCGCAGTTCCTCGGCCGCTTCGTCAAGCCCGGCGTGCCCTGGATCCACCTCGACATCGCGGGCACCGCGCGGACGCCCGCCGAGACGCCCTTCGCGCCCAAGGGGGCGACGGGCTGGGGCGTGCGCGCGCTCGACCGGCTGGTGCGCGACCGTTACGAGAAGGGATGACGGCGCGCTTCTATCACCTCGTGCGGATGGACCCGCGCGCGGTGGTGGCGACGCTCGCCGACCGGGCGCTGGCAGAGGGCTGGCGGGTGGCGCTGCGGCTGCCGGACGCCGACCGCGCCGCGTGGTGGGATGCGGCGCTGTGGCTGCACCCCGAGGACGGCTTCCTGCCGCACGGCCTTGCCGGGGGGCCGCACGATGCGCGCCAGCCCGTGCTGATCGCGGCCGGCGCTGCGCCGCCCGCGAACGGCGCGCGCTACCTGATGAGCCTCGAGGGCGCCCCGGTCGATCCCGGCGAGGCTGCCGGCCTTGCACGGATCGCGGTTCTCTTCGACGGCAACGATCCCGCCGCGGTCGAGACGGCGCGGGGCCAGTGGCGGCGCCTGACCGGCGCGGGCGTGGCAGCGCAATACTGGGCCGAGGACGGGGGCCGGTGGGTCAAGCGGGCGGAAAGCGGCACCTGACGCGCCGGCCCGGTGCCGGCGGTCAACGGTGCAGCGTCATCCGGTTGCCCGCGATCTCGACCTTCGCGAACCGGCTCAGGAAATCAAGCCCGAGCAGCGAGGTTTCGAGCGGCCCGTCCCCCACCGAGGCCGGGACATCGCCGAGCGGGATCCCCGCGAGCGTCACGCCGCGCAGCAAGACCCGCGCGGTGCGGATCGTGCCGTTCGCGGTGCGCGCCGTGCCGGTCCATGCCAGCCGGTTGCGGTCGATGCCCAGCCGGTCGGCGTCGCGGTCCGACAGCACGACGGTCGAGGCGCCGGTATCGACCATGAACCGCACCGGCACGCCCTCGACGCCGAGGACGAGGTGGAAATGCCCGTCGGGGCCGCGCGGCAGGTCGATGCGCGCCCCGCTCGGGTCCACGGACTGGCGCGGTGCGACCGCGGTGCGGATTTCGCCCCAGAGGCCGTAGGCGGCGACGGCGGCGAGGAAGATGAAGCCCCAGCCGACCGCCTGCCGCAGGATCGCGCCGAGGTTCCGCCGGTTCTCGGCGACGATCCAGCCGGCGAGGGCGGCGAGCAGCAGCGCAAGCCAGGCAAGGCGGGCGATGTCGTGGTCGGTCATGCCGCCGATATGGGGACGGCGGGGCGCGCCGCCACCCCGGCGCGGGGCCGATTCGGCCACCACGGCAGCCGCGGCGCGCGCAGGGCCTGTGCGGCGGTCGGCGCGACGCGAACGGCCACGCGCGCGGCCCTGTGGTGGCGAAGGGTCCGCCCGCATGCCGCAAGCTGCCCTGCCCGCTCCGGTCGCGGCGGGCGACCGCGCGGGCGTCCTACCGCCGCGGCGGTTGTGCCCGTCATCACGCCCCCGTCCGCGAGTCCCCTTCAGCGCGCCCCGACGGGCGGCGGCGCTGACGCCTCCGGGCGCCCGGCCGCCGGTGCGGTCAGTGCAGGACGAATTCCCCGCGCTGGTTGCGCCATTCCCCCGGCGCGATCATCTTGCGGTGCGTGTAGCGCACCGAATGCAGCGGCCCCTCGATGTTCTTCTGCCAGAACTCGATGAAGCGGAACAGCCGCGGGTGGTCGGGCGCAAGGTCGTAGTCCTGCCAGATGTAGCTGTTCAGGACATGCCGGTGATCAGGCATCCGGTAGAAGAATTCGGCCGTGGTCAGGCCGTAGCCGCGCAGCATCAGCTCGGTTTCCGAGCAGGGTGATCCCATCGTGTGCCTCCGTATCGTGCGGCGCATCCGCGGCCGCGATGGAAGCATGCCACGCCTGAAGAAGTCGTCAACAAAAACAAAGTTTTGGCACTCATCGGCGGCGGCTGCCAGCGACGCGGTCCGGGCGCCATTGCGGGCGGTGCGCGGCTTGGGCTATACCCCTTCGCGAACCCGCGCGCGCCTGCGCGCCACCCCGACCCGCTGCCGGAACCCAGCATGAGCGACCGCCCGCAAGACCCCGATTCTACTGGCGTTTCGTCTGGGCGCCTCGAGCCTGGGGCGGCGCATGTCGATATCGCGGCGGAAATGCGGACCGCCTATCTCGACTATGCCATGTCGGTGATCGTCAGCCGCGCGATCCCGGACCTGCGGGACGGGCTGAAACCCGTGCATCGGCGCATTCTTTATGCAATGCACGAGACGGGCAACACGCACGACAAGCCCTATCGCAAGTCGGCGCGGCCGGTCGGCGACGTGATGGGCAAGTATCACCCGCACGGCGATTCCGCGATCTACGACGCGCTGGTGCGGATGGCGCAGCCGTTTTCCATGTCGCTGCCGCTTCTGGACGGGCAGGGCAACTTCGGGTCGATGGACGGCGACAATCCGGCCGCCATGCGCTACACCGAAGTGCGGATGGACCGGCCCGCGGCCTTCCTGCTAGCCGATATCGACAAGGACACCGTCGATTTCCAGGACAACTACGACGGCAAGGACCGCGAACCCACGGTGCTGCCGGCGCGGTTCCCGAACATGCTGGTCAACGGCGCGGGCGGCATCGCCGTGGGCATGGCGACGAACATTCCGCCGCACAATCTCGGCGAGGTGATCGACGCCTGCCTTGCGCTGATCGAGAACCCCGACACCCCGACCGAGCGGCTTATGGAGATCGTGCCGGGCCCGGATTTTCCGACTGGCGCGCTGATCCTCGGCCGGGCGGGGGCGCGGAAGGCCTATCTGGAAGGGCGCGGGTCCGTGGTGATCCGCGCGCGCACGCACATCGAGGAGCTGCGCCGCGACCGCTTCGCCATCGTCGTGGACGAGGTGCCCTATCAGGTCAACAAGGCCGCGATGATCGAGAAGATCGCCGACCTCGTGCGCGAGAAGAAGCTGGACGGCATCGCCGGCATCGCCGACGAAAGCGACCGCACCGGCGTGCGGGTGGTGATCGAACTCAAGCGCGACGCCACACCCGACGTGGTGCTCAACCAGCTCTTCCGTTTCACGCCGATGCAGACCTCGTTCGGCTGCAACATGCTGGCGCTGAACGCCGGCCGGCCCGAGCAGCTGACCCTGCGCGCGTTTCTCACCCATTTCCTCACCTTCCGCGAAGAGGTGGTGGCCCGGCGCACCGCCTTCGAGCTGCGCCGCGCGCGCGAGCGGGCGCATGTCCTCTGCGGGCTTGCCGTGGCGGTGTCGAACGTGGACGAGGTGGTGCGCACGATCCGCGAAAGCGCCGATGCCGCGGAGGCGCGCGAACGCCTGATGGCGCGCCGCTGGCCGGCCGCCGACATCGCGGCCTACATCCGGCTGATCGACGATCCGACCCACACGGTCAACGCCGACGGCACCTACAACCTGTCCGAGGTGCAGGCGCGCGCGATCCTCGATCTGCGGCTGCAGCGGCTGACCGCGCTCGGCGTCCGCGAGGTAACCGACGAACTTGCCGACCTCGCCGCGAAGATCACCGACTATCTTGCCATCCTCGCCAGCCGCGAGCGGATCCTGTCGATCATCGCCGAGGAACTGCGCGAGGTGCGCGCGGCCTTCGCCGTGCCGCGACGGACCGAGATCGTCGAGTGGGAGGGCGACCTCGAGGACGAGGATCTGATCGAGCGCGAGGACATGGTGGTGACCGTCACCGCCTCGGGATGGATCAAGCGGACGCCCCTGGCCGAATTCCGCGCGCAGCGGCGCGGCGGCAAGGGCCTCGCCTCGATGCAGACGAAAGAAGATGACGTGGTGACAACGCTGTTCGTCGCCAACACGCACACTGCGCTTCTGTTCTTCACCACCGACGGGATGGTCTACCAGCTCAAGTGCTGGCGCCTGCCGCTGGCAGGCCGCGCGGCGAAGGGCAAGCCGCTGGTCAACGTGCTGCCGATCGAGGCGGGGGTGTCGATCGCGGCGCTGATGCCGGTGGACGTGCCCGAGACGGAATGGGACGCGCTGCAGATCGTGTTCGCGACCTCGGACGGCAACGTGCGGCGCAACGCGCTGTCCGATTTCACCAACGTCAAGCGCAACGGCAAGATCGCGATGGTCCTGCCCGAGGGCGTGAGCCTCGTGAACGCCCGGATCGCGGACGAGGGCGACGACGTGCTGCTCGTGACGGCCATGGGCCGGGCGATCCGCTTTCCCACGACCGATGTGCGCGTCTTCAAGGGCCGCGATTCCACCGGCGTGCGCGGCATCCGCCTTGCCCCAGGCGACCGCGTGGTGTCGATGGCGGTCGTGCGCCATTTCGAGGCGGGGCCCGAGGAACGCGCGGCCTATCTCCGGCAGCGCCGGCTGGTCGAGGGCGCGGCGGCCGACGATGCGGCCGAGGCCGACGACGAGGAAGAGACGGTCGAGGCCGGCCAGTTGTCGCCCGAGCGCTATGCCGCGATGTCGGCGGCCGAGGATCTGATCCTGACCGTCACCGCGGGGGGCACGGGCAAGCTGTCGTCCAGTCACGACTACCCGGTGAAGGGGCGGGGCGGGCAGGGCGTGCGCGCGATGGATCCGGGGATGCGCGGGGGGCCGCTGGTGGCGGCCTTTCCGGTCGATCTGGCCGACCAGGTGATGCTCGTGACGGCGGGCGGGCAGTCGATCCGCGTGCCGGTCGCCGGCATCTCGTTCCGGTCGCGCTCGGCGGGCGGCGTGAAGGTGTTCGACACCAACGGGTCAGGCGACACGGTGGTGTCGGTCGCCCATATCGCCGAAGGAGACGAGCAGGAGGGGGCGTGACCCCCTTCGGCCTCGACCTCGCCATCCGTGCCGCGCGGGGCGAGCGGCCGGGCTATGCCGCGCTGGCCGCGGCGCACGGGCTGCGCCCGCCGGGGCAGATCGCCGCGGTGGCCGCGCTCCTCGAGGCGACGATGGTCGAGGATGCGCAGGCGGGCCGCCCCTTCCGCGCCGCGATCCTGACGGCGAAGGGGCAGGGCGGGCTGCCGGCGCGCGGGTTCTTTGCGGCCGCGCGCGCGCTGTCGCGCGACGTCGGCCCGGACGACGGGGCAGAGGCCCGGGCCTTCGTGCAGGCGGCGCGCGACTGGTGGGCGGGCGCGGTGCCGGACGCGCCGGATGCGCTCTGGGCGCTGGCGAGGTATCAGGCGCTGCGCCCAAGCCTGCCGGATGCGGCGTTCCCGGCCGCGCCGCGCATCGCCGGGGGTCTGCGGGATCTGGCGGACGATTTCGACGCCTTCGTGCTCGATGCCTACGGCGTCCTGAACCGCGGCGACGCGCCGATCCCGGGTGCCGCTGCGGCCGTGGCGGCGCTGCAGGCGCGAGGGCGGCGGGTTCTCGTGCTGACGAACGGCGCAAGCCAGCCCCCGGTCGTCGCGCAGGCGAAATATGCACAATGGGGGTTCCGTTTTGCGCCCGAGGACATCGTCGCCTCGCGCGGACTGGCGGCCGCAGCGTTGCCGGCGATGATGGCGGCGCATCCCGGAAGCTGGGCGGCCATCGGGCCGGTCGGCATGACGCTGGCCGACCTGCCGGGCGACCTTGCGCCGCTGGACGCGCGGCGGCTCGCGACCGCCGCGGGATTCGTGTTCCTCGGGGCGCAGGCCTGGACCGATGCCGCGCAAGCCGCGCTCGAGGACGCGCTCGACCGTCGGCCGCGGCCCGTCGTCTGCGCCAACCCCGATCTGGTCGCGCCGCTCGAAGGCGGGTTCAGCCGAGAACCGGGCGCGTTCTGTCACCGCCTGGCCGACCGCGGCCATGCCGTGCGCTTCCTCGGCAAACCGTTCGCCGAAGCCTTCGCCGCGGTCCGCGCCCGGCTGCCCGGCATCGCCCCGCACCGCATCGCCATGGTGGGCGACAGCCCGCACACCGACATCCTCGGCGGTGCGGCAGCGGGGTTCGCGACGGTGCTGGTGACCGGGCACGGCCTCCTGCGCGGCGCGGACCCCGCCCCGGTCCTCGCCGCGACGGGGATCGTGCCCGATGTGCTGATCCCAGGCCCCTGACCGGCCGCCCGCGGCTCAGCCCCGCCGCGCCGCGGCGAGCCACAGCCCGGCGAGGCCGACCGACAGGATCGCGTTCCAGGCCGCCATCGAGAGCCCCGCGAAGGCGAAGGCGATGGCGTCGCAGCGGGGCGCGGCGGGCACGGCGATGGCGGGGTTCAGCAGCGCCTCGGCCGAAAGGCCCGCGATGCCCGGCCCGGCCCCGCAGGCCTGAAGGCCCTGCCACCAGCCCTGCTCGACGCCGGCGTGGAACGCGCCGATGCCGGCGGTTGTCAGCGCCGCCGCCGCCCCGAGCAGCGGCCAGACCCGCCCCGGGAGCGCCAGCGCCGCCGCCCCGGCCAGCAGCGCCGCGCCATGCGGCCACCGTTGCCACAGGCACAGCGGACAGGGCCAGAGGCCGAACCCGTATTGCGACAGCAGCGCGAAAGCCAGCATCGCCGCCGAGCCGCCGGCCGCGAGCAGGACAAGCGCGTTGCGCGACGGGAAAAGGCGGGGGTCGGTCACCGGGCTGGCCTTCGACGGGCAGATGCGCCGGGCCTGCCCGATCCGGCAGCCGGCCGCAAGCCCGGCCGGTTCACGGCTCGGTGCGCGACCGCGCGATCAATCCACTTGCAACGGACTGCCGCCTGCGCTTCCCTTGCCGCCGCAGAGCAGCACGATGCTGCCGGCATTCGGGGAGGCCCAACATGAGACGGAGAACGACACTCGCGCTGGCCGGCGCGCTGGCGCTGGTCTGGGGTGCAGGCGCGGCGGTCGCGCAGGAAGTCACGCTGCGCGTGCACCACTTCCTAAGCCCCCGCGGCTCGGTCCCGCTGAACTTCATCGAGCCCTGGGCGCAGAAGGTGATGGACGAGTCGGGCGGGCGCATCAAGGTCGAGATCTATCCCGCAATGCAGCTCGGGGGCGCGCCGCCGACGCTTTACGATCAGGTCAAGGACGGGGTCGTCGATATCGTCTGGACGCTGACCAGCTACACCCCGGGCCGGTTCCCGGAAACCGAGGCGCTGGAACTGCCGTTCATGACGCCCGTCTCGGCCGAGGCGGCAAGCCGCGCGGCCTGGACCTTCGTGCAGGAAAACGCGGCGCAGCGGTTTTCCGACGTGCACCTGATCGCGGTGCACATGCACGGGCCGGGCGTCATCCACAAGAAGGGCGGCCCGATCACGTCGATGGACGACTTCAAGGGCCTGAAGCTTCGCGGGCCGTCGCGGCTGTCCTCGAAGCTTCTTGAGGCGCTCGGCGCGACGCCGGTGTCGATGCCCGTGCCTGCCTTCCCCGAGGCGCTGTCGAAGGGCGTGGTGGACGGCGGGGTCATCCCCTTCGAGGTCGTCCCGGCGCTGAAGGTCGAGGAACTGGTGGACAGCCACACCCGGATCGGCGGCGACACGGCGCTTTACAACGTGACCTTCGTCTTTGCCATGAACAAGGCGCGCTACGAGGGCCTGCCGGCCGACCTCAGGGCGGTGATCGACGCCAATTCCGGGATCGAGACCTCGGCCTGGGCGGGCCGCGCGATGGATTCGGGCGACCTCGTGGGGATCGGCGTCATCGAGAAGCGCGGCAACATCATCGCGACGACCGACGAGGCGCTGACGGCGCAACTGGCCGAGGCCAGCCGTGGGATCGCCGACGCCTGGGTGGCCGAGGTGACGGCGGCGGGCCTCGACGGCGCGGCGCTGCTGGCGGCGGCCAGGGCGACAATGGCCGCAGCGCGGGCGGCGCAGTAAGGGTTCGTCCAGCGGCAGTCCCTGCACGCAGGGCCTGCCGCAGGGCCGCATCGGCCGGCGGCCGGCGGCACGATCATCGGCTGGCGGCGCGGACATCGGCCGCGCCGTGGAAGTCGGCATGGACGGTCCCGGAACCGGGGCTGCCCAGCAGCGCGGAGGCAGGCGCAGTGACGGTACTGATCGCGGGGGCGGGAATCGGCGGGCTAACGCTCGGCCTGACCTTGCACGCCCTGGGCATTCCTTTCCGCATCCACGAGGCGGTCGCCGAGCTGAAGCCGCTCGGCGTCGGCATCAACGTCCAGCCCCACGCGGTGCGCGAGCTGCACGAACTCGGCCTTCAGGCCGAGCTAGACGGGACGGGGCTGCGCACCGCCGGCGTCGTCTATGTCTCGGCGCAGGGCGGCGAGATCTGGCGCGAGGCGCGGGGGATCGCGGCAGGGTATCGCTGGCCGCAGGTCTCGGTCCACCGCGGCCTTCTGCAGGATATGCTGCGTCGCACGCTGATCGCGCGCGCGGGGCCGGCGGTCCTGCGGACCGGGTCGGCCGTGACCGGCTGGACCGAGGCGGACGGCGGGGTGACGCTGGCACTGGCAGACCGGCGCACGGGACGCGCGACGGGCACGGACCGGGGGGCCGTCCTCGTCGCCGCGGACGGGATCAACTCGGCGGTGCGGGCGCGCCTCTACCCGCACGAGGGGCCGGCGAAATGGCGCGGCGTGATGATGTGGCGCGGCGTCACGGACGGCGCGCCCTTCCTCGGCGGCCGCACGATGGCGATGATCGGGACGCGGGCGCGCAAGTTTGTCGTCTACCCGATCGCCGACCTGCCCGACGGGCGACAGCGGCTCAACTGGATCGCCGATCTTGCATTCCCGCCGGACCACGACTGGCAACGGCAGGACTGGAACCGGCAGGGACGGCCCGAGGACTTTGCCCCGCGTTTCGCCGGCTGGCGCTTCCCCTGGATCGACGTCCCCGGCATCATCGCGGCGGCCGAGGGGATCTGGGAATATCCGATGGTGGACCGCGATCCCCTGCCGCGCTGGACGCACGGGGCGGTGACCCTGCTGGGGGACGCCGCGCATCCGATGTATCCCATCGGGTCGAACGGGGCGAGCCAGGCGATCCTCGATGCGCGCGTCCTCGGCCGGGCCTTGCGCGACCATGGGCCCACGCCGGCGGCGCTGGCCGCCTATGAGGCCGAGCGGCGCGCGGCGGTGAACGCGCTGGTGCTGGCCAATCGCGGCGACGGGCCGGATGCGATCCTCGACCGCGTCGCGGAACGCGCGCCGGAAGGCTTCGCGCGGATCGAGGACGTGATGGGGCTGGAGGAACGGCAGGCGATGGCCGACGCCTACAAGCGCATCGCGGGGATGGACGTGGCGACGCTGAACGCGCGCCCGCCCATCCTGTCCCACGGGCTTGCAACGGCGGGGGGCTGACGGATGGCGGGGCGCGCGGTCGAGGGCGCGGCGCGGGCGCTGGCGCTGTTCGGCGGGCTGGTGCTGTTGGGGGCGGGGTTGTTGACCGTCGCCTCGGTCGTCGGGCGGGCGCTTGTGCCGCTCGGCCTCGTTCCCATCAAGGGCGACTTCGAACTGGTGTCGATGGGCTGCGCGGTGGCGGTCTTCTGCTTTCTGCCGTGGTGTCAGCTGCGGCGCGGCCATGTCACGGTGGACATCCTGGCCCGCGCCCTGCCGGCGCGGGCGAATGCCGCCCTGGGCCTTGCCGGCGACCTGATCATGACCGCCGCCGCGGCGGTCATCCTGTGGCGGTTGTGGCTGGCCTTCGGCGAGCGGTTCCCCTACGGCGGGCCGGGTCTTCGGGCGGCGCTGCGCCTCGGCGACCGTCCGTTCTTTCCCGACCGGTCGTACGAACTGGCGATCCCGATGTGGATCCCCTATGGCTGTGCGCTGGTCGGGGCGACGGCTTTCCTGATCGTGTGCCTCTGGACGGTGCGGCGCAGCCTGGGCTGGACGCTGGCGGGGCGCGAGCCCGACGGCGCGGGAGGCGGGCATTGAGCGGACCCGAGACTGCCCTGGTCGCCTTCGTGCTGATGCTCGGCGCGATCTTCCTGCGCGTGCCGATCGGCGCGGCGATGGCGGCGACGGGGTTCGCGGGCATGTGGGTGCTGCTCGGCAACCCCAACGCGCCCCTGAGCCAGCTCAAGACGCTGACCTACGACACCTTCAGTTCCTATTCGCTGTCGATCGTGCCCCTGTTCCTCCTGATGGGGCAGTTCGCCACCCGTGCGGGCATCTCGGCCGCGCTGTTCCGGTCGGCATCGGATTTCCTCGGCCACCGGAGGGGCGGCGTGGCGATGGCGGCGGTCGGGGCCTGCGCGGGGTTCGGCGCCGTCTGCGGGTCGAGCCTGGCGACCGCCTCGACCATGGGGCAGGTCGCGTTGCCCGAGATGCGCGCGCGCGGCTATTCGGACGCGCTGTCCACCGGGGTGCTGGCGGCTGGCGGGACGCTGGGGATCCTTATCCCGCCCTCGGTCATCCTCGTGATCTACGCGATCCTGACCGAACAGAACATCGTCAAGATGTTCGTCGCCGCCCTGGTGCCGGGCATCCTCGCCGCGGTCGGCTACATGATTACGGTGGCGGTCTATGTGCGCCTGCGCCCCGACGCGGGACCGGTCGCGCCGCGGGTGCCCTGGGGGCTGCGGCTGCGGCGGCTGGGCGGCATCTGGCCGGTGGTGGCGATCTTCGGCCTTGTCATGGGCGGCATCGCCGCCGACTGGAACTGGGTGCGCCCAGGCGTGCAGGCGCTGTTCACGCCGACCGAGGGGGCGGCGGTCGGCGCGGTCGCCACGGGGCTTTACGGCTGGCTGCAGGGGGGGCTGGACCGCAAGGGGCTGATCGAGGCGATCCTGTCCACCGCGCAGGCGACGGGGATGATCTTCTTCATCGTGTTCGGCGCGGCGATCTTCAACAGCTTCCTCGCGTTCAGCCAGGCGCCGCAGGCGCTGTCGGCCTGGGTGGCGGGCCTCGACGTCAGCCCGATGATGGTGCTGGCGCTGGTGCTTCTGGCCTATCTCGTCTTCGGGTGCGTCATGGACAGCCTGTCGATGATCCTGCTGACGGTGCCGGTGTTCTATCCGATGCTGCTTGCGGTCGATTTCGGACTGTCGCCCGAGGAACTGGCGATCTGGTTCGGCATCCTCGTTCTGATCGTGGTCGAGGTCGGCCTGATCACCCCGCCCGTCGGCATGAACCTGTTCATCATCAACGGCATGGCCCGCAACGTGCCGATGGGGCGCACCTACGCGGGCGTGTTGCCCTTCGTCGCGTCCGACCTGATCCGCACGGTGATCCTCGCGGCCTTCCCCGGCATCACCCTGTGGCTTGTGGGGGTGATGTTCTGATCGCCGCGCCCGTGGGCGGCGCGGCCCGCCTGCCGCTGCGCGCGCAGGCTTGAGCGGCGGGGCCGCCCCGTGTAGGGCTGAAGGCGCGCGGGTGTGGCGGAACGGTAGACGCAGGGGTTTCAAAAACCTCCGCCCCACAAGGCATGCCGGTTCGAGTCCGGCCACCCGCACCAGCGCCTCAGCCGGCCCGGTCGATACGCGTCGTCAGGTGCACCAGCGTTTCCGACGCCTTCACCCCCGTCATCGCCCCGATCGCGTCGAGGACCTGGTCGAGCGCCGCGGTTCCCTCGGCCGCGACCCCCAGCATCAGGTCGAACCGGCCCGAGGTGGTGTGGGCCACCTCGACCTCGGGCATCGCCTTCAGCCGCGTCAGGATCGCCGCCAGCGCGCGCGGCTCGATCGTCAGAAGCACCGTCGCGCGGATCCGGTTCGCCCGCGCCGCCGCCCCGAGGCGCACGGTGTATCCCACGATGGTGCCCGAGGATTCCAGCCTTTCGAGCCGCGCCTGCACGGTCGATCGCGCGACCTTCAGCCGGCGGGCGAGCGTCGCCATCGAGATGCGGGCGTCGGCAGCCAGATGCGCGAGGATCGCGCGGTCCATGTCGTCCATGCAACACCTGCGGATTGACCGGGTATTTCGTCATTATGACGACCGCACGCCGCAAATCCACACTTCCGCTTGGCGAAGTTGTCATCCATATGCGCGATCCTCACATCACAGGAAAAGGGCGGCTCATACGCACCTGGCCTGGTTGGTCGAAACGCGCGAGTTTCCCAACCCGTTCAGCCGGGGCAAGGCACTTGCGTTCTGTTGGCTCGAAGAAAGGACAAGCCGATGGGACTCTCCAAGACGATCTGGGCGCACCCTTCCGAATTCCTCGCGCATCACGATCCCGAACATCCGGTGCTGTTCTTCGCGCCGCAGGTGCTGCAGGCGACCGCGCGGCGGTTCCTCGACGGGTTTCCGGGCCTCGTGACCTATGCGGTCAAGTCGAACCCCGAGCCCGTGGTGATCGAGAACCTCGCGGCCGCCGGCATCCGCGGCTTCGACGTGGCGAGCCCGACCGAGATCCGCATGATTGCCCGCCTCGTGCCCGAGGCGGCGATGCACTACAACAATCCGGTGCGCAGCCGCGCAGAGATCGCCGTCGGGGTCGAGCATGGCGTGGCCTCGTGGTCGGTCGATTCGGCGTCCGAGCTCGACAAGCTGATCGCGCTGGTCCCCGCCGCGGGAACCGAGATCGCCGTGCGGTTCAAGTTGCCGGTGGCCGGGGCCGCCTACAACTTCGGCGCGAAATTTGGGGCCACGGTGGAACTGGCTGCGGTTCTGCTGCGCCGGGTCGCCGACGCGGGTTTCGTGCCCGCGCTGACCTTCCACCCCGGCACCCAGTGCACCGAGCCCGAAGCCTGGCTGGCCTACATCGGCGCCGCGGCCGGGATCGCGCGGGACGCGGGCGTGCGGATCGCGCGGCTGAACGTGGGCGGGGGCTTCCCCTCGCACCGCCTGCAGGGGATGATGCCCGCGCTTGAGGCGATCTTCGCGCTGATCGACCGGGCGACGGGAGAGGCCTTCGGCGCCGACCGTCCCGCCCTCGTCTGCGAACCCGGCCGCGGCCTTGTGGCCGATGCCTTCACGCTGGCTGCGCGGGTCAAGGCGGTGCGGGACGGCGCGCATGTGTTCCTCAACGACGGCGTCTATGGGGCGCTGGCCGAGCTGCCGCTGATCGGCGGGATCGACCGGATCGAGGTGATGGGGCCAGAGGGCATCCGCCGCGGCCCGGTCACGCCGCGGATCGTGTTCGGGCCGACCTGTGATTCGGTGGACCGCCTGCCGGGCGAGGTGATGCTGCCCGAGGGCATCGCCGAGGGCGACTTCGTCCTGGTGCACGGCCTTGGCGCCTATTCGACGGCGACGAACACGCGGTTCAACGGCTTCGGCGAGCTTGCTGTCGAAACGGTGATGCGCCTGCACGCCTGACCGGCGCGCGCAAGGCCGCCCCCCGGCTGGACCCGGCCGCCGGGGGCGCTAGGCTGCCCCCGGGCATTGCAAGGGGGTGGCGATGACTTACGGGCGGCAGCAGGGCGGGCGCGTCGAGGACATCCGGTTCCTGACCGGGCGGGGCCGCTTCGTGGACGACATCGCGCCCGCCGCCGCGCTGCACGCCGTGTTCGTGCGCAGCCCGGTCGCGCATGGCGCGATCCGCAGGTTCGACGTCGCGACGGCCGAGGCGATGCCGGGCGTGCGCGCGGTGCTGACCGCCGGTCGCCTGGCCGAGATGGGCGTCGATCTTGCCATGAAGGGTGCGACGGTCGTCAATCGCGACGGCACGCGCGGGGCTGCACCGCGGCGGCCGGTGCTGGCGGAGGGTCGCCTGCGCTTTGTGGGCGAGCCTGTGGCCTGCGTCGTCGCCGGCACCCGTGCGCAGGCGCTTGACGCGGCCGAGGCCGTGGGTCTCGACATCGATGACCTGCCGGCCAAGCTGGACCTCGCCCCCGGCGGACCGGCGATCCACGCGGAGGCGCCGGGCAACGTCGCGTTCGACTGGGCGCTCGGCGACGAGGCTGCGGTTGCGGCGGCCTTCGCCGTCGCCGCCCACGTCGTGCGCCTGCGCGTCGAGGACAACCGCGTGATCGTCAACGCGATGGAGCCGCGCGGCGCCTTCGCGGAATGGCAGGACGGGCGGCTGCACCTCTGCGTGAACGGGCAGGGTGTTTGGGGCCAGAAGGCGGAACTCGCCCGCCAGCTGGGGCTGCCGCCGGCAGCGGTGCGGGTGACGAACCCCGACGTCGGCGGCGGCTTCGGGATGAAGGCGATGGCCTATCCCGAATATGTCGTGATCGCCGCCGCGGCGCGGATGCTGGGCGTGCCGGTGCGCTGGATCGCCGAGCGGACGGAATCGATGCTGACCGACAACGCCGGGCGCGACCTCGTGTCCGAGGCCGCTTTGGCCTTCGATGGCGATCTGCGCATCATCGGCTATCGCGTGGCGATCACCGCGAACCTCGGCGCCTACAACAGCCAGCTGGGGCAGTTCATCCAGTCCGAGGCCTCGTCGCGGGTGCTGACCGGCGTCTATGCCGTGCCCGCGGCCTTCGTGACGGCGCGCGGCATCTACACCAACACCACGCAGGTGGACGCCTATCGCGGCGCGGGCCGGCCCGAGGCGATCTATACGCTCGAACGCTGCATGGACGAGGCGGCGCGGATGCTGCGCGTCGATCCTGCCGACCTCAGGCTGCGCAATGTCGTGCGGACCTTCCCCTACCGGACGCCCTCGGGCGAGACCTACGATTGCGGCGATTTCGCGGGGTTGATCCGCCGGTTGCAGGCCGAGGCGAACCTCGATGGCTTTCCGGCGCGGCGGACGGCCGCGGCGGCGCGGGGGCGGCTGCGCGGCCTCGGGATCGCGGCCTACATCGAGGCGATCCTTGGCGACCCGAGCGAAGCGGCCGAGATCGCCTTCGACGACGCTGGCACGGTGCGGCTGATGGTCGGGACCCAGTCGAACGGGCAGGGGCACGAGACGGTCTTCGCCCGCTTCCTGTCCGAACGCACCGGGGTCCCCGCCGACCGGATCCGCGTCATTCAGGGCGACAGCGACCTGATCCCGGCAGGCGGCGGCACCGGCGGGTCTCGGTCGGTGACGGTGCAGACGAATGCCGTGATTGCGGCGGTGGACGCCATGCTGCCGGCCTTTGCGGCCTTTCTCGAAGCCGAACTCGGGGCCGTTCCGGCCTTCGACGGGCAGGCGTTCCGTGCGCCGGGATCGAACCGGACCGTCACCCTGACCGAGGCGGCCGCCCTCGCGCGCGCGGCCGGGCGCGACGACCTTCTGCGCCACCGCGCCACCGCGAGGCTGCCGGGGCGGTCCTACCCCAACGGGGTGCACGCCTGCGAGGTGGAGGTGGATCCCGACACCGGCGCCGTGGTCATCGTCCGCTACACCGCCGTGGACGATTTCGGCACGCTGGTGGCGCCGCAGCTGGTCGAGGGGCAGGTGCACGGCGGGATCGTTCAGGGGATCGGGCAGGCGGTGACGGAACGCGCCGCCTATGACGCGCAGGGGCAGCCTCTCGCCGCATCGTTCATGGATTATGCACTGCCGCGTGCCGAGGATGTGCCGATGTTCCGCCTGATGTCCCACCCCGTGCCGTCCGCCCGCAATCCCCTCGGCATGAAGGGCTGCGGCGAGGCGGGGACGGTCGGCGCGTTGGCCGCCGTGGCCAATGCGGTGCGCGACGCGCTGGCCCCCGCCGGCGTCGGCGCGGTCGACATGCCCTTCACGCCCCTGCGGGTCTGGACCTGGCTGAGGGAGGCCCGCCACGATCCAGCTTGACGACATCCTCGGCTGGTTCCGCCGCCGGCGCGGCGAAACCACCCTGCCGGCCCCGCCTGCGCCCTCGCCGGCGGCGCAGCGACGGGGGGTGGATCACGTCATCCTGCTCGACGGAACGATGTCCTCGCTCGACCCTGGCGAAGAGACGAACATCGGCCTGATCTTCAAGCTGCTGCAGGAGGCGCGCGCGGGCGGGGCGCGGCTGTCGCTCTATTACGAGCCGGGGTTGCAGTGGCAGGGTTGGCGCCACCTGCACGAGGTCGTGCAGGGCCGCGGCCTCAACCGCCAGATCCGCCGGGCCTACGGGCATCTTGCCACCCGCTACCGCGAGGGCGACCGGGTGTGGCTGTTCGGCTATTCGCGCGGGGCCTATGCGGTGCGCAGCCTTGCGGGGCTGATCGACCGGGTGGGCCTTCTCCGGCGCGACAGCGCGACCGAGCGGAACGTCACCACCGCCTACCGACATTACCAGTTCGGTCCGGGGTCCGAGGCCGCGCGCGCCTTCGCGCAGCTCCATTGCCACGGCGGCGGCCCGGGCGGCGTTGCGATCGAGATGGTCGGCGTGTTCGACACCGTGAAGGCGCTCGGCTGGCGGCTGCCCGTGGTATGGAAGTTCACCGAGGTCAACCACGTCTTCCACGACCATCACCTCGGCCCCTCGGTGCGGCGCGGCTATCACGCGCTGGCGCTGGACGAAACGCGGGCGGTGTTCGAGCCCGTGCTGTGGGACTCGCGGCCGGGCTGGCAGGGGCACGTCGAACAGGTCTGGTTCCGCGGGGCGCACGGCGACGTGGGCGGGCAGCTGTCCGGCGACCTGCGGTCGCGGCCCCTGTCGAACATTCCGCTCGTGTGGATGCTGGGCAAGGCCGAGGCGGCGGGTCTGCCGCTGCCGGCGGGCTGGCCCGCCCGCTTCCCCACAGATCCCCATGCGCCGATGATCGGCAACTGGCGCGGCTGGGGCAAGATCTTCCTGTTGCGCCACGCCCGCCGCGTCGGCCGCGACCCGTCGGAGCGGATCCACCCCACGGCCCTGCCGGTGCCGCCGGCCGAGGTGGAAGGGCTGCCCGCGACCTGAGGCGCCGGTTCGCCTTCAGGCCGTGACCATCAGACGCGCCAGACCGTGGAAATGGTAGAGGTCGGCATACCGCGGCCGCCCCACCAGCCGCAGGCCCGGCAACCGGGCGAAGAGGATCGGCAGCGCGACCGTCAGTTCCAGCCGGGCGAGCGGGGCACCCACACAGAAATGCAGGCCCGCCCCGAAGGCAAGGTGCGGCTTTTCCGGCCGGCCGGGATCGAAGCGGGCGGGCCGATCCCAGACCTGGGGATCGCGGCCGGCGGCGGCGAGCAGGCAGGCCACACGGTCGCCCCTGCGGAAGGTGTGGCCCGCAACCTCGACATCCGCATAGGCCCAACGGGTGAAGAGGTGCAGCGGCGGGTCGTAGCGCAGGATCTCTTCCACCGTCGCGGCGATCCGGTCGGGCGCCAGCGCGGCCGGGGGCGTGCGGTGGCGCAGAAGCGCCGCGATCCCGTTGCCCATCGTGTGCACGGTCGCCTCGTGCCCCGCGTTCAGAAGCAGGATGCAGGTGGCGATCAGCTCGTCGGTCGTCAGCCGGTCGCCCTCGGCCTCCGCGGCGATGAGGTGGGTGATCAGGTCGTCCGCCGGCCGCGAGCGGCGTTCGGCGACGTGGCCGCGGAGGAACGCGGCGAATTCTGCGGCGGCGGCGGCTGCCGCATCTTCCATCGCCGGGGTTCGGCGGGCCTGATACATGCCGACCATCGCGTTCGACCACCGCAGAAGGTCGTCCGCCATCCCTTCCGGCACGCCGAGCAGGCGGGCGATCACGATCACGGGGATGCGCTGCGCGAAGGCGGGCAGAAGGTCCACCGGCCCCGGCGGCAGCGCGTCGATCAGCTGGTGGGCGAGGGCCGCGACCTCGGGCGCGAGCGCCGCGATCTGCCGCGCGGTGAAGGCCCGCAGGACAAGGCCGCGCAGCCGGGTGTGCCGGGGCGGTTCGAGTTCCAGCATCGAGTGGTCCTCGACCGCGTAGAAGGCGGCCAGCCGGGCGGGCGGGGCCTTGCGCGTCTCGGCCGGCTCCTCGCGCCCGAAGCGGCGGTCGCGCAGAATGGCGTTGACCGCGGCGTAGCTGACGGCGGCCGGCATCCCGTAATCGGCCCAGTAGACGAGCGGCCCGGCGGCGCGGGCGCGGTCGTAGAAAGGGTAGGGGTCCTGCACGAAGGCAGGGTCGGTCGGGGATTGTTCCAGCGTCTGCATGGCCGAGGGATCGCGCCCGGCGCAGGCGGCGTCAACCGGGGCGACGGTCCGTCGCGCAGTCGCCCCGCGTGCGCCGGAGGCAGGGCAGCACCACGCCGCGCAGACCGACCGACGGGGACACGACCGCGGGGGGCTTGCGCCGCTCGCCTTGGGGTTTGTCTGAGTGCGATCCGGGTCGCGCCGCCCCGGCTGCGAGCCCAGGTCTCGCAACAACCGGGGATTGGCACGCGCCTGGCCCTCTGTTCGGCCTGTGCGGACGACGGATCACCGTGCCGGCGGCAGTGGCGTTCCGGGCCCGTCCGGGGGCACGGGCGGCGCGCGCGTTTACCTTGGATGCTGTCCCGTGGAGTGGTGTAGCTGGCGCTGATCGTCACCGTAATGTTCGGCCCGGGCCTGCTTGATCAGGATGCCGCAGCGGGCAAGCTGATGACGGGAGTGAGGAGGGTCAGGACTTGATCCGGTGG
>CALIZF010000038.1 GCA_938028765.1 uncultured Paracoccaceae bacterium | reverse complement strand
GCGACGCTGCGGCAATTTTTAGCTCAAGCGGATTTCCGCAATGTCGGCGATGTGCCCGAGTATTACCGTGATGGTTACTCGCGGCTGCTGTTTGCCAAGGTGTTGCTATCGCCAAACGCAAGCGAGCCATTGTCACGGACTTCCGGTCTGTTTGCCCACCCGGCAGACCACAGCGCTCGCCGGCCGGCCCTTTTGGGTTCACGCGATCCCGTTGCAGTTGCTAAATCTTGTCGGAAATACTCCCGGGGGGCGAGCCGCGCAGCGGCGCGGGGGGTCGGCGGCCCCCCTGCGACGGCGGAGCGGGGGCAGCGGGCGCGGGCCGGGCATGGCTGTGGCGATCGGGGCGCTGGCGGTGAGGGTGCTGCGCGGGTGGCTCTGCCCGCTCCGGCGGATCGGGCTGGCGATGATCTTCGGCGTCCCCCGGATCGCCGCTGTCGCGGATGATGCGGTCGCCGTCGGCGGTGCGCGTCCGGGAGGGCTGTCCTCTTCGCACCATCGCGCGCGACGGCGCGGTTTTCCCGCGGGATGGGCACGGGGCGGCCTCCGGCCGGGGGCGCCCTGCGGCGTCGGCACCTCGGTCTGCAACCGGGTCGGGGCCGTCACCTTGCCCGGCTCGCGCCGGCATGCGGGATTCGTTCCGCCCGGCGCGGGCGCGGGCGAAGGGTTGAGCCCGAACGCGCCGCCGTTGCCGGGGGCGAGCCACCGGGCCTGTTCCGGTCCGGTCGAGCTTCCGGCGATCCCCGAGATCCCGGCCTTCCGCCCCGACCCGATCGGGGTGGCAAGCGGTCGCGACGCCAACGCCTGTCACGCGCCCGGCCGGATGGGCGCCCGTGCGGCCACCTTCCGTCCGTGGCCCGGATGATGAAAGGCCTTGCCGACGGGGTCCGCGACAGGCGCTTGCGTCCGGGGCACTCGGGCGGCTACGTCGGCATCGTGGTGGCCTGCATCGGCGCGGCGGCGATCCTGCGGCGGTCGGACCCGTCACCGACGTGGTTGATCCGGTTGCGGCGACTGCGGCGGGCCGGGTGCCGGCGGCGGATCGCGACACCTTCCGGCACGCGCGGCCGGAGGCGCAGGCAGGGGCGGTGGGCGGAGGCGGTGGTCGGATGAGCGACGTGGAAACCCTGCTGGCGCGGCGTCAGGTGCTGCTCGGCCCCGGCATGGCCACCTTCTACCGCCGGCCTTTGCACATCGTGAAGGGGCAGGGGGTCTGGCTCTGGGACGCCGAGGGTCGGCGCTATCTCGACGCCTACAACAGTGTGCCGCATGTCGGCCACTGCCACCCGCACGTTGTCGAGGCGATCTGCCGGCAGGCGGCGACGCTGAACACCCATACCCGCTACCTGCACGAGGGCATCCTCGACTACATGGAGCGTCTGACGGCGACCATGGCGCCGCCGCTGGCTGCGGGGATCATGGTCTGCACCGGGTCCGAGGCGAACGATATCGCGTTGCGGATGGCGCAGGCGGTGACGGGGCGGACGGGCGTCATCGCCACCGACTGGACCTATCATGGCAACACCGCGGCCGTGTCGCAGCTGTCCACCCGGACGCCCCCCGTGGGCGGGCACCAGGGGCATGTGCGCCATGTGCCGGCGCCCGACGGTCTGCGGCCCCTCGGCGGGCAGGGTGGCGCGGCCTTCGCCGAGGCCTGGGGCCGGGCGGTGGCTGCCGCGATCGACGATCTGGCCGCCTCGCCGCACGGCTTCTCGGCGCTGATCGTCTGCCCGTTCTTCGCCAACGAGGGATTCCCCGAGCTTCCCGACGGTTTCCTTGCCCCCGCCGCCGCGGCGGTGAAGCGGGCGGGCGGCCTTCTGATCTGCGACGAGGTGCAGCCGGGCTTCGGCCGCCTCGGGTCGCATTTCTGGGGTCACCAGCGGGCCGGGGTCCTGCCCGACATCGTGACAATGGGCAAGCCCATGGGCAACGGCCATCCCGTGGCCGCCGTCGTGACCAGCGCCGAAACGCTGGCCGCCTTCCGAAAGGCGTTCCGCTATTTCAACACCTTCGGGGGCAACCCGGTGTCGATGGCGGCAGCCCACGCGGTTCTCGACGTGATCGAGCGCGAGCGGCTGATGGCCAATGCGGAGGCGACCGGGCGCTATGTGCAGACCCGGTTCGAAAGCCTCCGCGCACGGCACCCGCGGATCGCGCAGGTGCGCGGGGCGGGGCTCTTCTTTGGGGCCGAGTTCGTGCGCCCCGACGGCAGCCCTGACGAACCCTTCACTGCCGAGGTGGTCGAGGGCATGCTGAAACGCGGGATCATCCTCAACCGGCTGGGAATCGGGATGAACACGCTGAAGATCCGTCCGCCGCTGCCGTTCGGCCCGGCCGAGGCGGATCTGCTGGCCGATGCGCTGGCCGACACGCTGGCGGAGCTCGACCGGTGACCGATCCCGCCGCGGCGCTGGCCGCGTGGGGGCTGTCCGGCGCGCCCCTGACGCTGATCAGCCACCGCGAGAACCGCGTCCACGCGGTCGCGCTGCCGGGCGGCGGGCGGGCGGTGCTGCGGCTGCACCGACAGGGTTATCACGATGCGGCAGCGCTCGAGTCCGAACTGGCGTTCATGAGCGCCTGCGCCGAGGCGGGTCTCGGCGTGCCGCGACCGCTGCCGGCGCGCGACGGGGCGCTGCGGGTGCGCGTTGAGGGCACCGACTGCGACATGCTGGGCTGGGTCGAGGGCGAGCCGATCCTGCGCGCGGGCGAGCCGTTGCCGCCCGATGCCCCGGCGCGCTACCGCGCGCTTGGCGAGACCCTGGCGCGGCTGCACCGCGTGGCCGACGGCTGGACACCGCCCGCAGGCTTCGCGCGGCCGGCCTGGGACGCCGAAGGGCTGGTGGGCGAGGCGCCCGTCTGGGGACGGTTCTGGGACAACCCGGCGCTGACGCCCGCCGAACGCACCCTTCTGGTCGCGGCGCGCGACCGGGCGCGCCGCTGGCTGGCCGTTTCCGCAGGTGCGTTCGATTATGGCCTGATCCACGCCGATGCGGTGCGGGAAAACGTGCTGATCGCCGGCGGTGCGGCGCATCTGATCGACTTCGACGACTCGGGCTGGGGGTTCCGCCTCTTCGATCTTGCCACCGCGCTGCATCCCGTGGCCGCAGAGCCGGCCTATCCCGACCTGCGTGCGGCGCTGCTCGAGGGCTATCGCGCCGTTCGCGCCTTGCCCGAGGCCGAGGCGGCCGCGCTGCCCGCCTTCCTGATGCTGCGCGGGCTGACCTATGTGGGCTGGATCGCCACGCGGATGGATGTGCCGGGGGCGGCGGCGCGGCAGGAGCGTGCCATCGCCACCGCCTGCGACCGGGCGCGGGCCTGGCTGGCGGCCTGACGGGCGCCGCGCGGGGTGCCGGCCGGCCGGGCGCCGGGCCGTCCGCCGCGCCGCTGGTCCCTGCCCGTTGCCGCGCTTCGGAAAGCGCCCGCGTTGACCGGCCCGCGGCATTCTGCGATGCAGGCGGCGCGGGGATCGGCCCGGGGGTTGGGCATGAAGATCATCATCTGCGGGGCCGGGCAGGTCGGCTGGCAGATCGCCCGCCACCTCGCGGGCGAGAAGAACGACGTGACGGTGGTCGACAGCAACCCCGACCTCGCCCGCCGCGCGGCTGAAACGCTGGACGTGCAGGGGATCGCCGGCCATGCGTCATGGCCCGACGTGCTGGAGCGCGCCGGTGCGCGCGACGCCGACATGATCATCGCGGCCACCCACTCGGACGAGGTGAATATGGTCACCTGCCAGGTGGCCCATTCGATCTTCGAGATCCCGCGCAAGATCGCGCGACTGCGCACACGCGCCTACCTCGACGCGATCTACGCCGACCTCTACCGCAAGGACCACCTGCCGATCGACGTGGTCATCAGCCCCGAAAAGGAGGTGGCCGAGGCGGTGCTGCAGCGGCTGGCAGCGCCGGCGACCTTCGACACCGAGGGGTTCATGGACGGCAAGGCGCAGCTTCTGGGTATCGCGCTGGACGAGGACTGTCCGGTGCTGAACACCCCGCTGCGCCAGCTGTCCGATCTGTTCTCGACCCTGCGTGCGATCGTCGTGGGCGTGCGGCGCGAGGGGCGCCTCTTCGCGCCCGAACCGGCCGACCAGCTGTTCGCCGACGACAGCATCTATGTCTTCGCCCACGTCGAGGACGTGAACCGCACGCTGGAGATCTTCGGCAAGGCGACGAAGAAGCAGGAAAGGGTCGTGCTGATCGGCTGCGGCAACGTCGGCCTTGCCGTCGCCCAGGCGCTGGAGCGCAGCGCCGACCGGGTGCGCGTCAAGGTGATCGAGCGCAACCGCAGGCGCGCCGAAGAGGCGGCGGACGCGCTGGAACGCACGATCGTGCTGAACGGCGACGGCATGGACGCCGAGATCCTCGAGGAAGCCGACATCGCCCGCGCCGATGCCGTCGTCGTCCTGACGGACGACGACAAGACGAACCTGCTGGCGGCCGTACGCGCCAAGCAGGCCGGCGCGCGGATGGCGGTGGCGCTGGTGAACGATCCCACCCTCGTGCCGCTGTTGGGCGCCCTCGACATCGACGCCTACATCAACCCGCGTGCTACCACGGTGTCGTCGATCCTGCGGCATGTCCGCCACGGGCGGGTGCGGGCGATCTATTCCATCGGCGATGCCGAGGCCGAGGTGATCGAGGCGCAGGTTCTGTCCACCTCGCCGATCGCCGGGCGCCTCGTGCGCGAGATCGCCTTTCCCGGCGGCGTCCTGGTCGGCGCGGTGATGAAGGGCGGGCGCGTCCTGCGTCCCACCGGTGACCTCAGGATCGAGGAAGGGGACGTGATCGCCCTCTTCACGCTGGCCGCCGACGTGCCGGAGGTCGAGCGGCTCCTCCAGGTCTCGATCGATTTCTTCTGATGCCGCGCGCCCGCGACCTGCCGCTGATCGTGCTGATGATCGGCATCGCGGGGGCTGCGATGTTCCTGCCCTGCGCCCATGCCTTTGCGACCGGCGACCACCGCACGGGGCGGGCCTTCCTGTATTCCGGCCTGATGGTGCTGACGCTGGCGGCGATGCTGGCGCTGGCCACGGCGACCCCGCGCCCGCGCGACGTGGTGCGCAGCCAGCTGACCACCGTCGCCCTCGCGTCGGTGCTGATGCCGGCGGTAGCTTCGCTGCCCTTCGCCGTCGCAGTGCCCGACACGCGCCTGATCAACGCGTGGTTCGAGATGGTGGCCGCGTTCACGACCACGGGCGGCACCCTGTACGAGGCGCCGGGCCGGCTGCCGATGTCGGTGCACCTCTGGCGGGCGCTGGTGGGCTGGCTGGGCGGGTTCTTCGTTCTGGTGGCGGCGGCGGCGATCCTCGCGCCGATCAACCTCGGCGGGTTCGAGGTGCTGACGCCCGGCGCCGACCGGCAGGCGCGCGGGCCGGTTGCCCGCCGGGCCGATCCGGCGGCGCGCGTCCTCTACCACGCGCGCACGCTGTTCCCCGTCTATGGCACGATCACGCTGGCGTTGTGGCTCCTGCTCCTGGTCGCCGGGCAGCCGTCCACGCTGGCGCTGATCCATGCCATGGGCACGCTGTCAACCTCGGGGATCACGGTGCCCGGCGGGTTGGAGGCCGCCGGGGGCGGGATCGCCGCCGAGGCGGTGGTATTCGCGGGGCTTCTCTTCGCCATCACGCGCCGTGCCATGCCCGGCGCGCCGCGCCGCGAGCGGCCCGAGCCCCTGTGGCGCGACCCCGAGGTGCGCATCGCCGCGGTCCTGCTGGTCGCGGTGCCTGGCGCGCTGTTCGTGCGCCATTGGCTGGGCGCGATCGAGAGCGATCTGCCCGACGATCTTGCGTCGGCCGGCCTCGCCCTGTGGGGGGCGGTGTTCACGGTGCTGTCGTTCCTGACCACGACCGGGTACGAAAGCGCCGGCTGGGGCGATGCCCGCGTCTGGTCGGGGCTTGAGGCGCCGGGGCTGATCCTGCTCGGCCTTTCCATCATGGGCGGGGGCGTGGCGACGACGGCCGGGGGCGTGCGCCTCCTGCGCGTCTATGCGCTCTACCGTCACGCGCGGCGCGAGCTCGAACGGATCGCGCACCCGTCGTCCGTCGGGGGCGGCGGCCGCGAGGCGCGCAGCCTGCGCCGCGAAGGCGCCTATGCCGCCTTCATCACCTTCATGCTGTTCGCGCTGACGCTCGGTGCGCTGACGGCGGCGCTGGCGGTCGCAGGGGTCGGGTTCGAGCGATCGGTCGTCCTCGCGATCTCGGCGCTCTCGACCACCGGCCCGCTGGCCGAGCTTGCGCTGGCGGGGGGCGAAGGGTTCCTGCGGCTGAACGATGCGGCGAAGGTGGTGCTGGCCGCAGGCATGGTGCTCGGCCGGCTCGAGATGGTCGCGCTCCTTGCCGTCCTCGTGCCGGCCGCGTGGCGGCGCTGACCCCGCGCGAGCGCCGGGTGCCGTGCCGCAGCGTCGCGGGGGCGTTGACGCAACCGGCACCCGGCTGATGACCGCGCTGGTCGATCTCTATCAGGCCATCGGCTGCGATGCGCGCGCGCTCAACGACGCGCTCGACTGCGTGTCCTCGGCCGCCTTCGCCGGGGCGAGCGAGATCGCCGTCCACGACACGGCGCCGCGCTGCATGCGCGAGGCGGGGATGCCGATCCGCTGACCCCGCGCCGGTCCCTGCCGCCGCCGCGCGGGCTGCGGCAGGGCACGAATCCCTTTGACTTTCCCGGCGTCCTTGCCCTTTGATCGGCCGGCGAGGGGCACCCCGCAGGGCGGGCAAGAAACGGCAACAAGGGCAATATTCATGGCGGCCGACAAGCAGAATTTGCAGGACGCATTTCTCAACCATGTCCGCAAGAACAAGGTCGCGGTGACGATCTTCCTGATCAACGGGGTGAAGCTGCAGGGCGTGATCACCTGGTTCGACAACTTCTGCGTGCTGCTGCGCCGCGACGGGCAGTCGCAGCTGGTCTACAAGCACGCGATCTCCACCATCATGCCGGGCCAGCCGATCAGCCTCTACGAGGGCGACGACTGAATGGCGCAGGGGCTGCGCGCGTGATGCGCGCCTACGTCCTGCACCCCGAGATCCGCGGCGAACCGGCCCGGCGCGATCCCGCGCTGCGGCTGGCCGAGGCGGTATCTCTGGCGACGGCGCTGCCCGACCTGACCGTGGCCGGGGCCGAGGTCGTGCGCCTGCCGCGGGCCCAGCCCGGCACTTTGTTCGGCAAGGGCAAGGTGGCGGAGCTGAAGGACCGCCTGGCCGAGGCTGGCGCGGGCCTTGTCCTGATCGACGGGCCGGTGACGCCGGTGCAGCAGCGCAACCTCGAGAAGGAATGGGGCGTCAAGCTTCTCGACCGGACGGGCCTGATCCTCGAGATCTTCGCCAACCGGGCGCGCACCCGCGAAGGGGTGATGCAGGTCGAGCTTGCCGCGCTCAGCTATCAGCGGACGCGGCTGGTGCGGGCCTGGACCCACCTCGAGCGCCAGCGCGGCGGCTTCGGCTTCGTCGGCGGTCCCGGCGAGACGCAGAAGGAGGCCGACCGGCGGGCGATCGACGAACAGGTGATCCGTCTCAAGCGCCAGTTGGACAAGGTGGTCCGCACCCGAAGCCTGCACCGGGCGGCCCGGGCCAAGGTGCCGTTCCCGGTCGTGGCGCTGGCAGGCTACACCAACGCGGGCAAGTCCACGCTGTTCAACCAAATCACCGGTGCGGACGTGCTGGCGCAGGACATGCTGTTCGCGACGCTCGATCCGACGATGCGCGGGGTGCGGCTTCCGTCGGGCCGCACGGTGATCGTCTCGGACACTGTCGGCTTCATCTCCGACCTGCCCCCGCAGCTTGTGGCCGCCTTCCGCGCGACGCTGGAAGAGGTGCTGGAGGCCGACCTGATCCTGCACGTCCGCGACATCGCCCACCCGGAGACCGAGGAACAGGCCGCCGATGTGCGCGCGATCCTTGCGGACCTCGGCGTGGACGCGGCGGTGCCGGTGTTCGAGGTCTGGAACAAGCTCGATCTTCTGGATGGCGAGGGCCGGGCGGCGCTCGCTGCGCAGGCCGCACGGCGTGGAGGCGTGTTTCCGGTTTCGGCGGTGACGGGCGAGGGGGTGTCGGCGATGCTCGAGGCGGTGTCGGCCGCCCTGTCCGATCCCGTCACGCCGCACCGGCTGCACCTGCCCTTCGCCGAGGCGCGCCGCCGCGCCTGGCTGCACGACCAGGGCGTGGTCGCTGGCGAACGGACAGGCGAGGACGGCTGGGAGATGGACCTGCGCTGGACCGCGCGCCAGGAAGCCGCCTTTCGCGCCCTGTAGTGTCGGCGCCTCCGGTGCGGGACCCGTTGCCGGGTTTCGTTGCGGGGACGGCCCGCAGGACCGCCCCCGCTCGACGGCCGAGGGTGCCGTCGCTTCTGCCGGGCCGCATCGCCCGATCCGGGGCGCCGCGCGTTGAGAAGAGCGTGCCACGATTTCGCCACGGTTTCGACCCGCCGCCCCGAAACACGCTGTTTCCGCCCTTCGCGCCAGACCCGCGCGTGCGCGTCCGGCGCGCGGGCGCGGCGGCGCGTCAGGACGCGACCGCCACCACGCGCGCGTCCACGAGCTTGCCGATCGCGCCCGACGTCAGGCCGAGGACCTCGGCCAGGATCGCCTCGGTGTGCTGGCCGAGCCGCGGGGCGGGGCCGGGCGGCAGGCGCGCGGCGGCGCCGAAGGCCACCGGGCTGCCGGGCGTCGGCAAGGGGCCGATGCCGGGATGGTCCACCATCGCCACCATCGGGTTTGCGGTCGAAAGGTCAGGGTCGTCGCGCACCGCGCCGGCGAAACTGCGGAACGGCGCCCAGGTCAGGCCGGCGGCATCGAAGAGGGGGCCGATCTCGGCCAGCGTCCGCGCGGCGAACCACGGTGCCATCAGCGCCGCGATCGCGGCGCGCGCGCGCCAGCGGTCGCCCTCGCGGCGCAGGTTCACGCCGAGGCGCGCGCCGAGGTCCGCCATCGCCGCCTCGAGGCCGAGGGTGGCGACGAGGCCCCGCCACTGCCGGTCCGTCAGGCCGATCACCATCACGCGCTCCCCGTCCTTCGTGACGAAATCCTGCCCGAACGCGCCGTAGAGCGCATTGCCCGCCTTCGGCCGGTCCACCCCGTTCACCAGCACCTCGCCCACGATCCCGAGGTGGCCCAGCATCGCCGCCGCCACGTCCTTCAGGCTCAGCTCCACGAGCTGCCCCTGCCCGGTGCGCAGCCGGTGGCGTTCCGCCGCCAGCAGCGCGCCCACAACCATCTGCCCGGCAATGCAGTCCCACGCCGGCAGGACATGCGCGACCGGTTCGCTCGAGCCCTCGGGCCCGGTCGCCATCGGAAAGCCGATCGCCGGGTTGACGGTGTAATCCACCGCCGGTTCGCCCCGCCGGGTGCCGGCAAGGCTGACCATGATCAGGTCCGCTCGCCGCGCCGACAGCGCGGGCCAATCCATCCAGCCCCGCACCCGCAGGTTGGTGAGGAACATCCCCGCATCGGGGCCGGGTGCGGTGATCAGGGCTGCGACGATTTCCTGCCCTTCGGGTTTCGACAGGTCCACGGCCAGGCTGCGCTTGCCCTTGTTGAGCCCGGCCCAGAACAGGCTGGTCCCGTCCGCGGTCACCGGCCAGCGGTGCGCGTCCAGCCCGCCTTGCAGCCGGTCGAACCGGATCACGTCCGCGCCCATCTGCGCCAGCGTCAGACCGGCCAGTGGCACGGCCACGAAGGCCGACCCCTCGACCACCCTCATCCCGCCGAGGATCCCCGCCATCACGCCTCCACCATCGCGTCGCCGTCATCCTGCCCAGGTCAGACGCGCCTGCATCCCGACGAAACCCTCGCCGGTCGCGGTGCACAGCGCCTGTTCGCCCCCGGCCTCGGCCTCGGCCATGACGGCGAGGGTGTCGAAGTGGAACACCGGCCGCAGGCCGCGAAAGCGGAAGGCGGACGGGCGGCGGCCCGGGGCGTGGCGGCGTGCGGCCTCCATCATCAGTGTGGCCTGCAGGGGGCCGTGGACGACGAGGCCCGGGTAGCGTTCGGCCCCCGTCGCATGGGCGAGGTCGTAGTGGATGCGGTGGCCGTTGAACGTGCAGGCGGAATAGCGGAAGAGCCGCACCGGTCCTGCGTCGTGCACCTCGCGCCAGACGGGGGCCTCGGGCGCTGGAACCGGCGCCGGGGGCACGAAGCGGTCCGGCATGGCGACATAGACGATGTCCTGCTCCTCGGTCACCGCCGGGCCGTCGGGCCCCGACACGATGTGCGCGACCGTGACGAACACCATCCGTCCCGCGGCGCCGGTCTTGTCGGCAATCTTCACGATCTCGGACCGCCGCGTCATCGGCCGGCCGATCCGCAGGGGCGCGTCGTGGAACGTCAGCCGCCCCCCGGCCCACATCCGCCGTTCGAGCGGCACCGGCGGCAGGAAGCCGCCGCGCGCGGGGTGTCCGTCGGGCCCGAGCCCCGACAGCGGCACCTCGGTGAGAAAGCCGATCCAGTGCCACAGCGGCGGCAGCAGCGCCCCGTCGCACAGCTCGCCCGCCGGTGTGGCGCAGGCCGCGTCCAGCGTCGCGGCCAGCCGCCGCGCCTGCCCGGGCGAAATCGTGTCCTCCGCCGTCTCCACCCGGCCGATCCAGGCGTCGAACTCTCCCGCCATGTCTGTCCTCCGGGCCGCCCTCCCCGGCGGTCTCCCGGCAAGGTTGACGCGCGCCACCGCCGCGTCAAGCCCGCCGGCTGCGGCGGGTGTCGTCGCGGGTGCCGGCCCGCTAGCGCGGCAAAAGTCGCGTCACGCCGACAGCGCCCGCCCGCGCCAGCGCAGGGTCGAGCGACATCGGGATGTATTCCCCCCGCCGCCACAGCACGCCCAGGTCGTCGTAGTGGCGGCTCAGTGGATGGCCCGACTGGCCGGTGGACAGGATGAACACCGAACTGTCCGGATCGCCGAGGTCGTAGACCCCGCGATACCCCGCGCCGTGGACGTTCAGGAACGGCTCGGGCCCGCTGCCCTTCGTGCGCCCGCGCAACAGCGTATGGTCTCCGCCCGAGGTGGACTGGCGGATGTTCACGAGGTGCCGCAGCACCGGCACCTCGCCCAGCACCGTGTGGTCGTGCGTCGCCTGATGGGCGTCGCCCCACCTCCAGCTTTCGATGCTGCCGCCGTAGCGTTCGACCAGCCCGAGCAGCGCGTCGTCCAGCGCGAGGCGCGCGATTTCGGGGCAGGTCTCGACCGGCGACGACTGGATGATGTCGCACCACACGCCCGCGCCGTCCACGTTGCGGAACACGCGTTCGATGAACACCGGGTCGAAGTGGGAAAAAGCCTCGGCGAGGGGGCCGAGCTCGTCCCGGATCAGCCGCTCGTTCAGCGCCCGCATCCAGGCCATGTAGATCAACGGTTCCGGCAGGTGCTCGGACATCTCGCCGTTCCAGGCCGCGAGCAGGGTCAGCGCCTGCTGGCGGCGCCGTTCGGGCGTGCCGGCGGGGGCGGGTTCGCCGGTGAACCACAACTCCGCCCCGATCAGCGGCAGAAGGGTGCGCGCCGCGGGCGACACGATGTCGAGCTGCGCCTCGATGAAGCTTTCGCGCGTGTGCACGTCGCGCGCCCGCATCAGCCGCAGCCAGCGCTGGATGCGCTGCGTGTCGCCCCAGAGATGGCTGACATGGTCTGGGAACGGCGTGTCGACCCACTTGTTGTTGGTGTTGCCGAGGATGCCGGTCGCAGGATTCTTCACCCGCGGGTTGTCTGCGAAGGGCACGAACCCCTGCCAGCGGTTCTGCGCCACCCAGCCCGGCGCAGGCAGCCGCCCCGCGGTGATGTGTCCGGGATCGCGCTTCGGCATCCGGCCGATCAGCACCATCGCCACGCTCTCGCGGTCGGCGAGGAACAGGTTCTGTGACGGCGCCACGAACAGCTCGCCCGCCGCCATGCCCTCGGCCACCGACTGCGCCTGCATGATGCGCAACGCCGCCGTCATCGACGTGTCGGCGCGGTCGAGCGCGGTCCACGCCACAGCGGCGACGTGGCCTTGCGGCGTCACTGCGGCGAGGTCGTAGTGCGTGCCGGGCAGCACGGGGCCGTTGTCGGTCCACCGCAGGGTCAGCGTCAGCGGCGCGGCCCCTTTCACCGTGACGATGGACCGCCGCGTCTCGAACGCCTTCCAGCCCTCGGGCGTCAGATACTGTTCGGGGTTGTCGGGGTTCACCCGCTCGATGAAGACGTCCTGATCGTCGAGGTAGCTCGACGTGAGGCCCCAGGCAAAGCCCTGAGACCGGCCGACCAGCAGCGCCGGCATCCCCGGGATCGTGCCGCCGATCACCCCGCCCGAGGCGAGTTCCAGCCGGGCAAGATACCAGACCGACGGCGCCGTGAAGCCGAGGTGCGGGTCGTTCGCCATCAGCGTGCCGCCGGCGGCGGACCGGAACGGCGCGGCGGCCCAGCCGTTCGACGCCCCCGCGAAGGGCAGGCGCGGGACGGGCGACAGCGGATCAGCAGAGGTCGCGATCGCCGTGCGCGCGGGCGTCAGGCCGGGAAAGAGCGCGGCGAAGTCGGGCAGCGCCGCGACGGCGGGCGAGGGGTCGTCGGGCAGGATGTCGCGCACCCGCTCGGGCGCCAGCAGCAGCGACACGCGGGCGCGCAGCACCTCGGCCTCGAGATGCGCGGACAGCTGCAACGCCATCAGCTTGATGATGGCGATGCTGTCGGCCGGTTGCCATACCGCGATGTCGGGCGGAAACAGGAAGAATTCCGGCGCGCCGCGGCCGCGGGCGCCGGCATTGACCTCGGCGATCCAGGCGTTGACGCCGGCGGCATAGGCCTCCAGCGCCGCCAGCGTGCCGGGATCCTGCGCCGGGACCGAGGCGATGGCGGCGCCGTAGAGATCGAGCCTGCGGATCAGCTCGTCGATCGGCGCCGTGCGCGGGCCGAAGACCTCGGACAGCCGGCCCTGCGCCGTGCGCCGCAGCAGGGTCATCTGCCACAGCCGGTCCTGCGCATGGGCGAAGCCGAGGCCGAAGAACACGTCGGCGTCCGTCTGCCCGAAGATGTGCGGCACGTTCTGCGCTGTCCGCACGATCTCGACCGGTCCCGCGAGGCCCGCCACCCGGTAGGTCGCGTCGTAATCGGGAATCGAGCGGCTGAGGACGTGGTACAGCAGCCCCACCGCACCCGCCGAGAACACGACAAGGCCGGTGAAGATGCGCAGAAGCCAGCGGAAAACCGTCGCCATGCCGTCCTTGACCTCGCCCGCACCCGCCCCGATGGTGCATCGAGCCTAGGGGATGGCGGAGGCGGAGGGAAGGCGATGGCGACGGTGGCGTTTCTGGGCCTCGGTGTGATGGGCTTTCCGATGGCGGGGCACCTCGCGACGGCAGGCCACACCGTGACCGTCTACAACCGCACGGCGGCCAGGGCCGCGGCCTGGGTGGCCCGCCATGGCGGCGCCACCGCCCCGACCCCCCGCGCGGCAGCAGCCGGTGCGGACTTCGTCATGGCCTGCGTCGGCAACGACGACGACCTGCGTCAGGTCTGCCTCGGCCCCGAGGGCGCCTTCGCCGGCATGGCGGCCGGCGCGGTGTTCGTCGACCACACCACGGTCTCGGCCAGGGTCACGCGCGAGCTTGCCGCGACGGCGGCGGCGGCCGGCATCGGCTATGTCGATGCGCCGGTGTCCGGCGGCCAGGCGGGGGCCGAGAACGGCGCGCTCTCGATCATGTGCGGCGGCGATCCGGCGCAGTATGCCGCGGCCCAGCCCGTGCTGGCCGCCTACGCGCGCGTCTGCCGGCTGCTCGGCCCTTCGGGCGCGGGCCAGATCGCCAAGATGATGAACCAGATCGCCATCGCGGGCCTCGTGCAGGGCCTCGCCGAGGCGCTGCACTTCGGCGAGAAGGCGGGGATGGACGGCAAGGCGGTGGTTGCCGTGATCAGCCAGGGCGCGGCAGGCTCGTGGCAGATGGCGAACCGCCACGCCACGATGCTCGAGGACCGGTTCGACTTCGGCTTCGCGGTGGACTGGATGCGCAAGGACCTGCGGATCTGCCTCGACACCGCGGACGAGATCGGCGCGCCGCTGCCGGTGACAGCCCTGATCGACCAGTTCTACAAGGACATCCAGGCCATGGGCGGCGGCCGGTGGGATACCTCGTCGCTGATCCGCCGGTTGCGCGCCTTCGGCGCGAAGTCCTGAGCCGCGGCACCGGCGCCGCGGGCGGCGTGCCCCTCCGGCAGGAGGACTCGCGACAGGGTGACGATCGCCGGCGGAAGCGCGAGGGGCAGGCGCGCCCGACCCGACCGGGCGCCCTCGCGCCGTCGCGCGGGGCGGCGGGCGCTGCGTCGGGGCACGCGCGACCGTCGCGGATCGGGAAGCGCGATCTGCGCGCGGCGGCCGTCCCGGAACCTCGCGACTTCATCTTGTCGGAAATACTCCCGGGGGTGAATGGCCGCAGGCCAGAGGGGGCCGGCGGCCCCCCGCGCCGGCCGGGCCGGGCGGGCGGCCGCGCCGCCGGGGTCAGGCCGGCAGCTGCCGGAAGCCGCCTTGCCACCAAAGCACCGCCCCCGCGTCGGGGCGGACCGCGACCGCCTGCACAAGGCCGATCAGGATCGCCTGCGGCCCGCGCGGCAGGATCTCGTCCACCGTGCAGGCATAGGTTGCCGCGGCGCCCGCCAGAAGCGGCGCGCCGGTCGCGCCGGTCTCCCAGTCCGCGCCCTCGAAGCGCGCCTCGCCCTTCGCCCGGGCGAACCTCTCGGCGACGGCGATCTGGTCGGCCGCGAGCATCGACCAGCCGAAGGCGCGCGACCGCTCGATCAGCGGCCAGGCGCCGCCGCCCGGGTTCACGCAGGCGAGAAGGCGCGGCGGGTCGGCCGACAGGCTGAGCGTGGACATCACGATCAGCCCCGCGCGCGCGCCGCCATGCGCCGCCGTCAGGACGCTGACGCAGCCCGCAAAGCCGCGGGTCGCGTCGCGGAACGCCGCTGGGTCGGCCGTCATGCCGCCGCCATCGCGCCGGCCGGCAGCGGCGGGCGGATGCCCGCCTGCGCCAGCAGCGGCAAGACAGTGTCCCGGAAATAGGGGAACTCCTCGGCATAATCGACGAAGGACAGCGTCGTGCCCGCGAACCCGGCCCGGTGCAGCGCGAGGATGCCCTCGGCCACCTGTTCGGGCGTGCCGGTCAGGGGGAAGCCGCCATGCCCGGCCGCCATCAGATAGCGGATCTGCGCCAAAAGGTCGTGGGGGAAGCTGTGGGCATGGGCGAACTGCAGCCGCACGAGGTTGTCGGTCGCCTCCCAGTCGGCGCCGTCATCGACGGTATATTTCAGCCAGTCGCGCGCCTCCTTCTCGGTCGGGCGGCAGACCACGTGGCTGAAGGTCAGGACGCCGACCTTGCGCCCCTTGGCGGCGGCCTGCGCCTTGAGCTCGGCGATCTCGCCGGCGGAGCGGCCGAGGTCGATCGCCGGGGTGAAGAGGAAGTTCGCGTTGTCGGTGGCGAACACCCGTCCCTGGACCGACCCTGCGGCATTGATGATGGGCACCGTCCCGCGCAGGGGCCGCGGGTCGCCCTTCACGCCCTTCAGCGTAAAATAGGTGCCGTTCCAGTCGAAATGCGTCTCGCTCGTCCACAACTTGCGGACGATGTCGAACCATTCCTGCGCATAGGCATAGCGCGTCTCGTGGTCCTCGGGCAGGGTCAGGCCCAGGGCCTCGTATTCCGGCTTGTTCCAGCCCGCGACGATGTTGAGGCCCGCCCGCCCCCGGCCGATCTGGTCGATCGTGGCGATCTGCTTGGCCACCACCACGGGATGGTTCGCCGCGGTGTGGATGGTGGCAAAGACGGTCAGGTTCCGGGTCGAGGCCAGCAGGCCCGCAGCCCAGGTCATCGTCTCGAGCACGCCGCCGTGGAAGTCGGTCGGGCCGCCATAGCCGATCCAGCGCGCAATCGGCAGCATGAAGTCGATCCCCGCCGCATCGAGCATCCGGGCAAGGCGCAGGTTGTTGTCCCAGGTGTTGCGCCAGCGTTCCGGCACCTGCGTCACCGTCATGCCGGACGAACAGTTGGTCGAGAAGGTGCCGAGGCGGAAGTGGTCGCCGTCGAGCATGGGGGCGATGTCGGTCATTGCGGGGATCCTGTTGGGTCTCGGAGGTTTGGTTGGTTTTTATGATAGAATGTCTATCATAAATCCGCATTGCGTCAAGCGGCTTCGCAGGCGAGCATGACGGCGGGCGCGACGGGGCGGGCAATGGCGGCGAAAGGCTTGCGGGATCATGGGGATCAGGGCGCGGTGGCGGGCATCGACCTGCGTTGGCACCTCGCCCAGTCGGCGGTCGAGGTGGCGACGACCGAGGCCGAATTCGCGCTGATGCGGACCGCCGAAGCGTTTGAGCGCTGGCAGGCGGAATGCCTCGCCTCGGTGGCCGACATCGCCGCGACAGGGCCCGAGAACGCGATGCTGCACGTCATCCGCATGAACGACCGGCCGAAGTCGATCAGGGATCTCGCCCGCCTGACGAACCGCGAGGACGTGCCGAACATCCAGTATTCGCTGCGCAAGCTGATCGCCGCGGGGCTGGTGGTGCGCAAGGGGTCCGGCCGGTCGGGCGTGACCTACGAGGTGACCGACGAAGGGCGGCGGGTGACCGACGACTACGGCGCGCTGCGCCGCCGCCTGCTGATCGCCGCCATCGCCGGCGTGCCCGGTTTCGCCGACCGGCTGGCGGAGGCGACGCGGACGCTGAACCTGCTGTCGGGGATCTACGAGGAGGTCAGCCGCGTCGCCGCGACGCACCGGCGGCGGTAGGCGAGGCCGGCGTCGCCGATGCCCGCGCCGGCTCTGCGCCCCCCACCCCACAAACACGCCCGCGCCGCCGCGGCCGGCCCCACGCCTCGCGGGCGGCGGCCGGGCAGGGGAGGCGACGCGGCTCCGCCCGGCCCTCTCCCTCTCGCCCGGCCCTTCCGCCGACGCCCTCCCCCCGACGCGCTCCCCCCGACGCGCTCCCCTGACGGTCCGGTCCCTTGACGGGGTGTCCGCACGGCGCATCCTTCCGCGCATGACCGCGTCCGAGGCCCTGATCGTCGCGCACGGCGCGCCCGCCGATCCCGCACCGCAGGAGGCGGCGATGCACGCGCTGGCCGGGGCAGTGGCGGCGCGTCTGCCCGGCTGGCGGGTGCGGGGCGCGACGCTGGCCGCCCCCGGCGCGCTCGAGGCGGCGCTGGCGGACTTGTCGGCACCAATCGTGTTTCCGTTCTTCATGGCCGAGGGCTGGTTCACGGGGCGCGAGCTGCCGCGACGGCTTGCGGCGGCCGGGGCAGTGGGCCTCAGGCAGCTGCGCCCCTTCGGCACGCTGCCGGGCCTTGCGGCACTCTGCGCCGAGGCGGCAGCGGCCGGCGCCCGCGGGGCGGGGTTCGCGCCGGCAAAAACGGCGCTGCTGCTGGCCGCGCACGGCGGCGCGCTGTCGCACACCGCGTCGCTGACGGCCGAGGCGACGGCCGACGCGCTGCGCGCCCGCCGCCTCTTCGCCCGCGTCGTCACCGGCTATGTCGAGCAGGCGCCCTTCATCGCCGACGCCGCACGGGGCCTGTGCCCGGCCGTCTGCCTGCCGTTTTTCGCGCTGGCCGCCGGTCACGTCTCCGGCGATGTGCCCGAGGCGCTGGCCAGGGCGGGCTTCGCCGGCCCCCTGCTGCCCCCGATCGGCGCGCATACGGGGGTGCCCGGACTGATCGCCGCCGCGCTGGCCGGGGCAGGCTAGGCGTCAGGCCAGTGTCCGCATCGCGCGGTTCCACCAGACGGCCGCCTGCGGTGTCGCGCTGCTGACATGCACGGCGCAGACGCGGCAGAACATCACGTCGTGCGTGCCCATCCGCTTGCGCTCGACCACCCGCGTCTCGAACACGACGAGCGAGCCTTCCAGCACCGGCGCGCCGGACGACCCCGGCACCCAGCCCGCACCGAAGCGGGCTGCCATCGGCGTCTTGCCGCCAAAGGCCTGGGCGACTGCCGCCTGGTCCGGCGTCAGGACGTTCACGGTCACCTGGTCGTTCGCCGCGAAGGCGGGGGCGGCCGAGGATCCGGCGTTGACGCAGACGAGCAGCGTCGGCGGATCGGCGGTCACCGAACAGACCGCGGTGGCGGTGAAGCCCGCCCGGCCCCCAGGCCCGTCGGTGGCCACGATGGTGACGGCGCCTGCAAGCAGCGCCATGCCGGCCTTGAAGGCCTCGGCGGGGGCGGCGTCGGTCGGGGCTGGGTGGATTGTCATGGGGAACCTCAAGCACGCGCACTGCACCATAGCGCCCGCGCCGGCACATGCCAGTGTTGCACCGCTTCACCGCGCTGCCGGGTGCCGCTAGAATCGCGGCGTGCAGGGCGCCTTCATTCCCTTCGCGGGCGGGCGGCTGGCCGGCGCGGTGCTGCCGCGCGGGGCGGCGCTGGCGCGCCTCGCGCTCGACGGCACGCCGGTGATCCTCGGCCTGCCGTCGGCGGCGGATTACGCCCGGCCCGGCCTGTGGATGGGCGCCGTCTGCGGTCGGGTGGCAAACCGCCTCGGACATGCGCGCGCGACGGTGGACGGGCGGGTGTGGCGGCTTGCCGCGAACGACGGGCCGCACATGCTGCACGGCGGTCCGGGGGGGCTGTCGCACCGCCACTGGGCGGTGACTTCGGCCGGGGGCGGCGCAGTGGCGCTGGCGGTCGACAGCCCCGACGGCGACCAGGGGTTTCCCGGCGCGCTGCGGGTGGCGGCGGAATGGCGGATCGTGCCGCCCGCGACGCTGCGGCTGACCTTGACCGCGGCGGCGGATGCGCCGAGCCCGGTGAACCTCTGCCAGCACCTCTATCTCAATCTCGACGGCGGCGCGACGGTGGACGGGCACCGCCTGACCGCCGCGGCGGCCCGGTTCCTGCGGACGGACGCCGATCTGATTCCCACCGGGGCCGTGGCGGCGGTCGAAGGAACGCCGCTCGACTACCGCGCGCCGCGGGCGCCGGGGCGGCACGACGCGACGCTGATCCTCGGCCGCGATCCGCGCGCAGCGCCTGCCTTCGCCGCGCGGCTTGAGGCAGGCGGGCGGGCGGTCGAGGTCTGGACGACCGAGCCGGCGCTGCACCTCTACACCGGCGACGGCTTGCCGGCAGGCCTGCCGCTGGCGGGCGGCAGGCAGACCGGGCCGCGCGGCGGGCTCTGCCTCGAGGCGATGCGCTGGACCGACGCGCCGAACCACCCGCAGTTCCCCGACATCACCCTGCGCCCCGGACGGCCCTGGCGGCAGGTCACCGAGTTCCGCTTCGCCTGACGCGCGACCCGCGGGATCGCGGAATGGCGCCACGGCCGGCCCGGCCGGCGGCGCCGCCCGCCTTGGGCGATGCCGTGCGCGTCCGCGGCACCGAGGCCCCCGCCCGGCCGCGCCCGCCTCGTCCGCCACCAGCGCGTGGCAGTCGGCCCGCGTCAGGCCCGGCAGCGCTGCCGCGCGCATCGCAAGGCCGCGCGCGGTCAGGTCGGCCGCCACCGCCGCGGCGGCCCCTCGGCCGTGCGGTTGGCGCAGACGACTGCGGCCCCCGCCTCGGCCAGGCGGGCGACGATGGCAGCGCCGATCGCGTGGCCGCCCCCGGTCACCAGCGCCGTGCGGCCCGTCAGGTCGAAGGCTGGGTCAATTGGCGTCCTGCGGCGTCCTCCGCGCGCCGGCACAAGGGTGGTTGCACATGAAACGAATTCTGGTCAAGTCTGGCGGCACCGTCCGTCCCGGCCGCAGGAGGCGACCATGACCGAAGTTGCGCCTGCGATCCTGGTGATCGGCACCGGCGACACCAAGGCGGAGGAGCTTGGCTTCCTCGCCGACCGGGTGCGTCGGGCGGGTGGCCGGCCGGTGATGCTGGACGTCAGCGTGCTGGGCGATCCGCCCTACGCGCCCGACCACGACAAGCACGCCGTGGCGGCCGCCGCGGGCACCACGATCCCGGCCGTCGTGGCGCTCGGGGACGAGAACGCGGCGATGGCCGCGATGGCGGAGGGCGCCAGCCGGCTGGCCGCACGGCTGGTCGCGGCAGGGGCGGTGCAGGGCATGGTGGCGATCGGCGGCACGATGGCGACCGACCTTGCGCTCGATGTGGCGCAGGCGCTGCCGGTGGGGTTCCCGAAGGTCGTCGTCTCGACCATCGCGTTTTCGCACCTGATCCCGCCGCAACGGGTGGCGGCAGACCTCACGATGATCCTGTGGGCCGGCGGGCTTTACGGGCTGAACGCCACCTGCCGGTCGGTGCTGGCGCAGGCCGCGGGCGCGGTGACCGGGGCGGCGCGGCTGGCCGAACCCGCCGAGTCCGACCGTCCGGTGGTTGCGCTGTCGTCGCTCGGCAAGTCGTGCCTAACCTACATGGTGCGCCTGCGCCCGGAACTCGAGGCGCGCGGCTACGAGGTGGTGGTGTTCCACACAACCGGAATGGGGGGGCGGGCGCTCGAATCGCTCGCGCGGCAGCGGCGCTTTGCGGCGGTGTTCGACTTCAGCCTGCAGGAAGTGGCCAACCACGAGACGGGATCGCCCGTGACTTCGGGCCCCGACCGGCTGGAAGGGGCGGGTGCTGCGGGCATCCCGCAGATCGTCGCCCCGGGGGCCGTGGACATGGTGGATTTCCCGACCTGGGGCCAGGTGCCCTCGGGGCTGGAGAACCGGCCCCATCACGCGCACAACCGTCTGATCGCCTCGGTGACGTCGCCGGGGCCGGTCCGGGCGCGGATCGCCGCGGCGATCGGGGCCAAGCTGGCGCGTGCCCGGGCGCCGACCGCCTTCATCCTGCCCGCCCGCGGGATCGAGATGTGGGACCGGCCGGGCGAGCCCTTGCACGACCCCGAGGCGCTGGCCGAATTCGTGGCCGCGATGCGCGCCGCAGTGCCGCCGGGGATCGAGTTCCACGACCTCGACGCGCACATCAACGACGACGCCTTCGTGGATGCCGTGCTGGCGGTGTTCGACCGCTGGCGCGCCGCCGGCGTGGTGCGGCCGGGGCGGCCGGCCGGCTGACCCTGCGCGCGGGGCGGCGGGCGTGTGGCGCGGGGAGGGTGGGGCCGATCTTGCCCGCACGCGGGGGTGCGGCGGGGCGGGGCCGCTGGCGGGCCGCCGGGCGGTCCCCCTGCCGGACGGCACCCGTCGGGACGCCAGGGCGACGCGCGCGCGCCTTGATCGATGTCAAGGGGCGGGTCGGCCCGGCATGGCAGGATAGCGATCCGATCTCAGCCCGACAGGTCCGATGCCGCAGCCGACGACGCACCCCGCCGCCCCGATCCCCCATGCGCGCCCCGCCGGTGCGGTTCTTGCCGACCTCGACGCGACCGCTGCAGGACTGACCGCGGCCGAGGCCGCGGCGCGGCTGGCGCGCTTCGGACCGAACCGACTGCCCGACCCGCCGCGCCCCTCGGCGCTGCGCCGCTTCCTGCGGCAGTTCGACAACGTGCTGATCTATGCCCTACTGGCGGCCGCGGCGATCACCGCCGCGATGGCGCACTGGGTGGATACGGCGGTCATTCTCGCGGTGGTGGTGGTGAATGCCGCCGTCGGCTTCGTGCAGGAAGGCCGGGCCGAGGCAGCCATGGGCGCGATCCGCCGGATGCTGGCGCCGCGCGCGGCGGTGCTGCGCGACGGGGTGCGCACAACCGTGCCGGGCGAGGCGGTGGTTCCGGGCGACATCGTGCTGGTCGAGGCGGGCGACCGCGTGCCGGCGGATCTGCGGGTGATCGAGGCGCAGGCGCTGGCGGCCGACGAGGCGCTGCTGACCGGGGAATCGGTGCCGGTGTCGAAGGACCCCGCCCCGGTCGCCGCCGATGCCCCGCTCGGCGACCGGCGGTCGATGCTGTGGTCGGGGGCCACCGTCACGCGGGGCGCGGGGCGGGGCGTCGTGGTGGCGACGGGGTCCGCGACCGAGATCGGGCGGATCGGCCGTCTCATCGGCACGGTCGAGACGCTGGCCACGCCGCTGACGATCCAGATGGACCGTTTCGCCCGCTGGCTGAGCCTGTTCATCCTGACGGCGGCGGGGCTTCTGCTGATCTGGGCGGTCGCGGTCGAGGATCGCGCCTTCGACGAGACGTTCATGGCCGTCGTGGGCATCGCGGTGGCCGCGATCCCCGAAGGCCTGCCGGCGGTGCTGACGATCACGCTGGCCATCGGGGTGCAGGCCATGGCGCGGCGCAACGCGATCGTCCGTCGCCTGCCGGCGATCGAGACGATCGGGGCGGTGACCGTGATCTGCACCGACAAGACCGGCACGCTGACCCGCAACGAGATGCTGGCGGCCACCGTCGCCGTGCCGGCGGGAACGGCGGCGGTGTCGGGCACGGGCTATGCCCCCGAGGGGACCATCGACCCGCCCCTGCCGCTCGCGCCGCTGGC
>CALIZF010000037.1 GCA_938028765.1 uncultured Paracoccaceae bacterium | reverse complement strand
CTCGGCCGCGGCGAAGAACAGATCGACCACCGGGTTGCGTTCGTCCGACAGTGCGAAGACGCATTCCTCGCTCGCAGGCTGGAAGGCGGCGACCGCGATCCGGCGGACGGTATCGGACCGGAACGTGCCGTTGCGCCACATGAAGCCGACGCCGATGCCGACCGCAACCGCCTCATAGACCGCGTCGCGGGTGTCGGCGACCAGCACCGGCTCGGGCGCAAGGCCCGCGCGACGAAAGGCGCGATCGACCACCTTCTGCGTGGACGATCCGCGCGCGCGGAATACCAGAGGCTCGCGCGCGAGGTCGTCGAGCGTGGCCGTCTCGGCCCCGGCCATCGGATGGGTGGCCGAGACGATTGCCACCACCTCGTGCCGCAGGATCGCCGCGCGGCGGAAGCGCGGGTCGGGCGGCACGTCGGGCAGCACCGCCACCTCGACGTCCCGCCGGAGCACGGCCGCCATGATCTCGTTGTGCGCCCCGGTGACCACCGTCACCGACAGGCCCCGATGCTGCGCCAGCACCGCCCCGATCAGCGCGATCCCCGGCATCGAATTGCCGAGCCCCACGCGCAACAGCCGGTTGCCCGCCGGATCGCGCCGGGCGAGCACCCGGTCGGCCTCGCGCTCGGCGTCGCGGATCCGTTCGCCGATCTCGCAGAGCTCGAGCGCCACCGGCGTCGGCCGCAGGAGCCCCCCCACCCGGTCGAAGAGCCGCAGGCCCTGCGCGGCCTCGAGCGCCCGGATCGCCTGCGAGACCGCGGCGTGGCTCTGCCCCAGCCGGCGCGCCGCGGCGGCATAGGATCCGGTCTCGGCCACCTGCATCACCGCGCGCAAGCGGGCGGGGGTCAGGGCGCGGACAGGGGATGCCGGGTCGGCTTTCATCGCTTGCAAGAATGCCCGCGGGTCGTGACACCACGGTTACGGGGGCGGATGGGGCCTGCGCAAACAGGGCCGGCAGCCGCAGGATGCCGCGCCCGCCCGCTTTAGCCGGGCTATCGCGCGCCGCAACCTGCGGTTTCAGTCGCAATCGAAGTGTCACAGGCCCGGCCCAGCCTGCTCTCCGGACGCGACTCGATGCCACCGGCGACGGGCGGCATCGCGGCGAGAAGGCCGGCGGGCGATGCCCTGCCGGACGGAGGCGACATGGACGGCAGCCTGGCCCTTCAGGATGTGCTCGACGGCCCGTGGTGCGCGGCGCGCGTCGTGATGGCCGATCTCGACGGGTGCCTGGTCGCGGAGGACAGGCTGTTGCCTGGCGCGGCCGACCTTGCCGCGGCGGTCGGGACGCGGCTGTGGATCGTGTCGAACAATTCGACCGACACGGCCGCGGGCCTGTCGGCGCGCCTGACCGCGCAGGGCCTTGCGCTGCCGGCAGGGCGCATCCTGCTGGCCGGAGAACAGACGCTGATCAGCCTGGCCGCACGCCATCCCGGCGCGCGGCTGGCGCTCTTTGCGACGCCGGCGATGGCGGCACGGGCGCAGTCGCTCGGTTTCCGGCTCGACCGGGCGAATCCGGCGCTGGCCGTGCTGGCCCGCGATCCCGGCTTCGCCTTCGCCGATCTGTCGCGTCTGATCGCCCTTGCGCATCGCGGAGTCCCGGTCTGGCTGACCAACCCCGATCCGTCCCATCCCGGCGCGGACGGCACGCCCGTGCCCGAAACCGGCGCGCTCTGGGCCGCGCTCGCTGCAGCGGTGCCGGTTGCGCCCGCCGGCTGCATCGGCAAGCCCGCGCCGGACCTGCTGCTTGCGGCGCTGGCCTCCGCCGGCGCAGCGCCCGACGAGGCGGTATTCCTCGGCGACACGCCGGCGACCGACGGCGTCGCGGCGCGCGCCGCCGGCGTCGCGTTCCTGCGCATCCGCCCGCCGGGCGCCGAGGCGCGTGCGCCAGCGCGGGGGACCGCCCGATGCTGAGCCGCAGCCTGACGGTCCTTGCGCGGATGACGGTGACCTTCCTTGTCATCGTCACACTGGTGTTCTTCGCCACCCGGATGACCGGAAACCCCGTCGATTTCGTCGTGGGCGAAGGGCTGACGTCCGAGGACCGGGCGCTGCTCATCCGCTATTTCGAGCTCGACGGAAGCTGGTGGGCGCAATACCGCGCCTTCCTGCGCGGCTTCATCGACGGCAATTTCGGCCTCTCGTTCATCGAGCGCCGACCGGTGGCCGAGATCGTGGCGGCGCGCATCTGGCCGTCGCTGCAGCTTCTGCTGTCGGCGATGGCGCTGACGTTGGTCGTCGCCCTGCCGCTTGGCATCCTCGCGGCGATCCGTCGCGATCACTGGACGGGCAGCGCAGCGATGGCGGTGGCGTTCCTCGGCTATGCCGTGCCGAACTTCGTGCTGGCGGTGTTCCTGATCCTCGTCTTCGCCTACTGGCTCAACTGGCTGCCGGTCGTGGGCAACGCCACCGCGCTGCACTTCATCCTGCCGACCGTCACGCTGGCGGCGGGTCTGATCGCCGCGCTGACCCGCTTCACCCGCAACGCGATGCTCGACGTTCTGGGGCAGGATTACATGCGCACCGCCCGCGCCAAGGGCCTGCCTGAACGCAGGGTGATCCTGCACCACGGCCTGCGCAATGCGGGCATCACCATCCTGTCGGTGATCGGGTTGCAGGTCGCGGGCCTCGCGGCCGCGGGGTCGGTGGTGGTCGAGTCGATCTTCGCCTGGCCCGGGATCGGCGATCTGCTGGTCCGTTCGGCGATCCGGCGCGATTATCCGGTGCTGCAGTTCGGGGTGATCGCGGTTGCGGCTGCGGTCATCGTCATCAACGCCGCCGTCGACCTTGCCTACGCCTGGGCCGATCCGCGCCTGCGCCGGGGGACGCTGGCGTGACCGCGCTGGCCGCCCCCCGCGCCCCCGGCGCGCTTGCCCGGCTGTGGGCCGAGGCCGACGCGGTGCAGCGCGCGGCCCTCGTGCTGGCGCTGATCCTTCTCGCGCTCGCGCTGCTCGCGCCGCTCGTCGCACCGTTCGATCCCAATGCGCAGTCGCTGCTGGCGCGGATGCGTCCGCCCGCGGGGTTCGAGCGCGCGCGGCCGGGCCACTGGCTGGGCACCGACGAACTGGGGCGGGACATCCTGTCGCGCTGCCTCTTCGCGCTGCGACTGACGCTCGGCCTTGCGCTGGCGGGGGCGGTGATCGGCCTTGTCCTCGGGGGCACGCTGGGGCTGATCGCGGGCCTTCTCGGCGGACGGGTCGAGGCGGCGGTGATGGGCGCGGTGGACGCCCAGATCGCCGTGCCGTTCACGCTGATCGCCCTCTTCGTCCTCGTGCTGTTCGGCAACACGCTGCCGGTGCTGGTGATCGTCCTGGGGCTTTACGGGTGGGAACAATATGCCCGCATCGTCCGCGCCGAGACGCGGAAGCTGATGGCGATGCCCTTCATCGAGGCGGCGCGGGCGGCCGGGGCGGGCCCCGTGCGGATCGCCCGCGTCCACCTTATGCCCAACCTCGTCTCGCCCCTCGTGGTGCAGTTCACGCTGTCGCTGTCGGGGATCGTCCTGCTCGAATCCACGCTCTCTTTCCTTGGCCTCGGCGTGCAGCCCCCGACCGCGACGCTGGGCGCGATGGTCGGCGTGGGCCGCGACTACATGCCGAACGCCCCGTGGATCGTGATCGCCCCGGCCGTGACGATCCTGCTTGTGACCTTCGCCGTGCAGATCCTCGGCGACTGGCTGCGCGACCGCGCCGACCCGCGGCTGCGCCCACGCTGACCGCCGCCCCGCGACCGGAGCGGCCACCGACCCCGCCACCCCCAAGGGAGACTGACCATGAGAAGGATGCTGCAAGGGACTGCCCTCGCCCTCGGCCTCGCCGCGCTGACCGGCCCGGCCGCGGCGCAGGAAATCACCGTCGTCGTCGCCAACATGTCGGGCTACCTCGACCCCGCGCGCGACCATTCGAACGTCGGGTCGCAGTTCTACTTCAACCTCTTCGACCCGCTCATCCACCGCGACTACGCGAAGCTCGAACCCGAGTGGCTGCCCGGCCTCGCGGTGTCCTGGCAGCAGACCTCGCCCACGACGATGGAGCTGACGCTGCGCGAGGGCGTGCAGTTCCACACCGGCGCGACGATGACGGCCGACGACGTCATCTTCTCGCTCAACCGGATGTTCCAGGCCGATTTCCCGCCCTACCAGGTGCGCCAGCGCGACCGTCTGGCCAACTTCGACCGCGCCGAGAAGATCGACGACCGCACGATCCGCGTGCACACCAAGCGGCCCGAGACGCTGTTCGAGACGCTCCTGAACCTCCAGCAGCTCTTCATCGTGCCCGAAGCCTATGTGAAGTCGCTCGCGGGCGATCCGAACGCGCTCGAGCATGACGACTACGAGGCCTTCGGCCAGAAGCCCGTGGGCACCGGCCCCTACCGGCTGGCCGAGTTCGTGCCCGGCCAGATGGTGGTCTACGAGCGCTTCGAGGGCTTCTGGGGCGTACCTGCGCCGCTGGCGAAGGCGACCGTCCGTCATGTGCCCGAGGTCGCCTCGCGCCTCACCGCGCTGCGCACGGGCGAGGCGCATATCGCCACCAACATCCCGCCGGATCAGCTTGCGGCGATCGAGGCCGATCCGGGCCTGAAGGCGGAAAGCGCGCAGACCGCGCTCTTTCACATGATGATCATGAACGTGAACCACCCGAAGATGCAGGACGCGCGGATCCGCCGGGCGCTGACGCTGGCGATCGACCGTGACCTTCTGAACGAGGCGCTGTGGCTCGGGAAGGCCGAGATCCCTGCAAGCCACACGCTGCGCGAGTTCGGGCCGCTCTACATGCCCGAGCTCAAGACCTTCCGCTACGACCCCGAAGAGGCGAAGCGCCTGCTGGCAGAAGCGGGCTATGACGGGTTCGAGATCGTCTACGACCACTTCCCCAACTACTACACCAACGAGGTGCTCGCCGCGCAGGCGATCATGGAGATGTGGGCGGCGGTCGGCATCAACGGTCGGCTGAACCAGCAACCGGCCTGGACCGGCGGCAAGCCCGAGATGATGGTGCGCACCTGGTCGAACCCGATGTATTTCGCCGACCCGGCGGGGCAGTTCGGCGTGATGTGGGCGCCCGGCGGCCCGGCGCAGTCGGAGGGGCGGTTCAACACCGACGAGGCCTACGCCGCGGCCTGGGAACGCTTCCGCTTCTCGGCCGATCTGGCCGACCGGAAGGCAGCCTATGCCGAGCTGATGGCGCGGATCGAGGCCGACCCGCCGTTCCTGCCGCTGTGGCGTCCCTATGAATCCTGGGCGATGCGCCAGGGCGTGAACTGGAAGCCGCAGCCGGGGCACATCCCCTACGTGCTCGATTTCCGTGCCGGCGCGATCACGCTTGACGCGATGAACTGACGCCCCCGCCCGCCGCGCCCGGCGCGGCGGGCCCCTGCCCTGCCCCGTCCCGAAGGCCCTTTCCATGTCCCTGCGCCTTGCCGTCGTGACCGACATCCACCACGGGCCGCCCTCGGCCACCAAGCGCGGCGACGCCGCAATGGATGGCCTGGCCGCCTTCGCCCGCTTCGTGGCCGCGGCGCGGGCCGACCTCGTGCTGGACCTCGGCGACCGCATCACCGATGTCGATGCCGCGACCGACCGGCGGCACCTTGGCGACGTGGCCGACGCCTTCTGCGCCGTGCCCGCCCCCGTCCGGCACCTGAACGGCAACCACGACCTCGACCACCTCGGCCCGGCCGAGAACGGCGCGGCGCTGGGACAGAGCATGGACCACGCGCTACACGATGCCGGCGGCTGGCGCATCGTGCTATGGCGGGCCGATGCCCGCATCCGGCGCGAGGGCAGCCCCGGCTTCGTGCTCGACGAGCTCGATCTCGTCTGGCTCGCTGCCGCGATGCAGGCGGCCGACCGGCCCTGCCTTGTCGTCAGCCATGTGCCGCTGTCGGGCCACGCCCAGACCGGCAACTATTATTTCGAGAACAACCCGGCCTTCGCCGCCTACCCCGGCACCGCGCGCATCCGCGCCGCGCTGGCCCTGGCGCGGGTGCCGGTCGTCTGCCTTGCGGGCCACGTCCACTGGAACACGATCACCTGCGTCGATGGCATCACCCATCTCACGCAGCAATCGCTGACCGAAAGCTTCACCACCGGCGGCGAACCGGCAATGGCCATGGGGATCGTCGAGCTTGCCGAGACCGTCCGGTGGGAGGTGGCGGGAGCCGATCCGATCGCCTTCGCCTTCCGCCCCGACACCCGCCGCTGGACGCCGCCCCTGCCCGATTTCCGCAGCCACGCCGGCCTGCGTCGCACGCCGCCTGGGGACACGGCATGACCGCGGCGCCGCTTCTCGCCGTCGAGAACCTGTCGGTCGCCTTCGGCGGCCATCCCGCGGTGTCGGGCCTGAGTTTCACTGTCAAGCGGGGCGAGACGGTCGCGCTGGTGGGCGAGAGCGGATCGGGCAAGTCGGCCACGGCGCTTGCGATCATGGGCCTTGTGGGGCGCGACGGCGGACGGGTGACGGCGGGGCGCATCCTGCTCGACGGCACGCCACCGCTCGACCTCGCGGCGCTTCCCGAACCCGCCCTGCGCCGCCTGCGCGGCCGGCGGATCGCCCAGGTGTTCCAGGAACCGATGACAGCCCTCAACCCGGTGATCCCGCTTGGCGAGCAGGTGGCCGAGGCGTTGCGGCTGCACGAGGGGATGGGCCGTGCCGCCGCGCGTGCCGCCGCCCGCGCGGCCTTCGCCCGCGTCGGCATCCCCGACCCGGACCGGCGTCTGGACCAGTTCCCGCACGAGCTGTCGGGCGGGCTGCGCCAGCGGGTGATGATCGCCATGGCGCTGGCCTGCCGGCCGGACCTGCTGATCGCCGACGAGCCGACGACGGCGCTCGACGTGACGACCCAGGCGGGGATCCTCGACCTTCTCCGCAGGCTCCAGGCCGAGACGGGCATGGGCATCCTCTTCATCACCCACGACATGGGCGTTGTGGCCGAGATCGCGCAGCGCATGGTGGTGCTGCGCGCCGGCCGCAAGCAGGAAGAGGGGCCGGTCGCGCAGGTCTTCGCCCGCCCGCGGGCCGACTACACGCGGATGCTGATGGCCGCCGCGCCGCGCCTCGGCGCGGGCAGCCCGCCCGCGCCCCGCGACCCTGCACCGGTGCTCGGGGTCGAGGATCTTTCGGTCGGCTTTCCCACCGGCCCGTTCTGGGCGCGGCGCGTGCACCATGCGGTGGCGGGCGTGTCGCTGACGATCGGCCGGGGCGAGACACTGGGCCTCGTCGGCGAATCCGGCTGCGGAAAGTCCACCGTCGCGCGGGCGATCCTGCGGCTGATCGAGCCTTCGGCAGGCCGGGTGCGGCTGATGGGCCGCGACCTGGCCGGCCTGTCCGCCGCCGCGCTGCGGCCGCTGCGTGCCGAGGCGCAGATCGTGTTCCAGGATCCCTTCGCAAGCCTCAACCCGCGCCTCACCGTGCGCGACCTCGTGACCGAACCCGCCGCGATCCACGGCCGCCTGCCGCCGGGCGGGCGGCGCGCGCTGGCGGCCGAGCTTCTGGCCCGCGTCGGTCTCGAGCCTGAGGCGGCCGACCGCTGGCCGCACCAGTTCTCGGGCGGCCAGCGTCAGCGGCTGTGCATCGCCCGCGCCCTGTCGGTGCGGCCTGCGCTGATCATCGCCGACGAACCGGTGTCGGCGCTGGATGTCTCGGTCGCCCGGCAGGTGACCGACCTCTTCGCCCGGCTCCAGCGCGAGGACGGGATGGCGATCCTGTTCATCTCGCACGACGTGGCGGTGGTCGAACGGGTCAGCCACCGGATCGCCGTGATGCAGGCGGGCCGGATCGTCGAGACCGGACCGACCGAGGCGGTGCTGGCCGCGCCCCGACATCCCTACACGCAGCGCCTGCTTGCCGCCGTCCCGCGGCCCGAGCCGGGCCGCCTGCGGCCCGCGCTGCCCGAGGCGCCCCCTCCGCCGCCTGTCGTGCTTCGCGCAGGCGCGCGCCCGGCGCGGGCGCCGCTCGTCGCCGTGGGTCCGGGACACCTGGCCGCGATCGACGCCGTGCCGCCGCCTGTCCGCGCCGCCCGCCTGCCGGCGGCTGCGGAAGCCTGACCCGTTCCCGCGGCGGACCCGCCGCCCTGACCCTTTCCCCGCGCAGATCAGGAGACCTGCCATGCCTCTTCCCGTCATCGGCGCCGCCATGCCGACCGCCGGCCTCGAACGCTATCGCGACTGGATCCGCGAGAAGGACCGTGACCTCGAGATCCAGTCCTTCGTCGGCGCCGAGGTGCTGAACGGCGACTGGCGGCCCGAGGCCGACCGGATTCGGCAGCTGCTCGACGGCTATCGCGGGCGGCTCGGCATCCACGGACCGTTCTGGGGACTGCCCACCGCCGCGCTCGACCCCGACGTGCGCGCGGTCGTCGCCCGACGGATGGACCAGGGCCTCGACGTCTGCGCCGCCCTTGGCGCCACGCAGATGGTGATCCATTCGCCCTATTCGACCTGGGACGCCAACAATCTCGACAATTTCCCCGGCCAGCGCGCCCGCGTGATCGAGGCCGCCCATGCCACCCTCGGCGCGGCGGTGCGGCGGGCTGCCGATCAGGGCGTGACACTGGTGCTCGAGAACATCGAGGACAAGAACCCGGCCGATCGCCGCGCGCTGGTGGACAGCTTCGGGTCGGACGCGATCCGGCTGTCGGTCGATACCGGGCACGCGCACTATGCCCATGTCAGCACCGGCGCGCCGCCGGTGGACTACTTCGTTGCCGATGCGGGCGCGCAGCTCGACCACGTCCACCTTCAGGATGCCGACGGCTTTGCCGACCGGCACTGGAGCCTCGGCGAAGGCACGGTCCGCTGGGCGGCGGTGTTCCGCGCGCTGGCCGCACTGCCCGGGCAGCCGCGGCTGATCCTCGAGCTGCGCGACATCGCGCAGATCCCGGCCTCGATGGCCTTCCTCGCGGCGCAGGGCCTCGGGGAATGACTGCGGACGCCTGACGCGAAAAGTTCAAGAAAGCGTCAACCCGCCTTCACCCGCGCGATACCGCGCGGGCTCAAATCCAGGTGAGGCGCGACGCGCGGTCCGCCCCGCCCCCCCATGCTGCGGAGTCACCCATGCTCATCACCCGCCGTTCCACCCTGCGCGCCGGCGCCGCCGCCGCCGCAACCCTCGCCCTGCCGCACGTCGCCCGCGCCCAGGGCGCGCGGCCGTCCGTCACGGTGGCCGTGCAGAAGATCTCGAACACCAACACGCTCGACGTGCTGCGCGAGCAGTCGAACGTCGGCGAGCGCATCTTCTTCTCCTCGATGTGGGAGGGGCTGATCGGCCGCAACTGGCGCGGCAACCTCGAGCGCATCCCGCTTCTGGCCACCGACTGGCGGCGCGTGGACGAACAGACCGTCGAGCTCACGCTGCGCCAGGGCGTGAAGTTCCACAACGGCGAGGAGATGACGGCCGACGACGTCGTCTTCACCTTCAGCCGCGAGAAGATGTTCGGCGACACCGAGCCCAAGAACCGCACCACGATCCGCGCCGACGGTCTTGGCCTGTTCACCGTGCGGCCGGGAAAGGAGCTGCCGCCGCAGGTGCCGGCCTCGGCCCGCAACGCCTGGCCGGACCTGATCGCCGTCGAGGCGGTTGACCGCTACACGGTGCGCTTTGTCAACGGCTCGCCCGACGTGACGCTCGAGGGCCGGCTGTCGCGCTACGGCTCGAACATCACCTCGCGCAAGGGGTGGGAGGACGCGCCCTCCTACCTCGACTGGGCGCGCAAGCCGATCACCACCGGCCCCTACATGGTCGAAAGCTTCGTGCCCGACACGCGCCTCGTCCTTGTGGCCTTCGATGACTACTGGGGCGGCCGCCCGCCGCTCGAGCGGGTGACCTTCGTCGAAGTGCCCGAGGTGGCCAGCCGGGTGAACGGCCTTCTGTCGGGCGAGTTCCAGTTCGCCTGCGACGTGCCGCCCGACCTCATCCCCGAGATCGAGCGCAACGCGGCTTTCGAGGTGCAGGGGGGCACCATCCTGAACCACCGCATCACCGTGTTCGACAAGAACAACGCCCAGCTTGCCGACCCGCGCGTGCGCCGCGCCCTGACCCATGCGATCGACCGGCAGGCGATCGTCGATGCCCTCTGGGCCGGGCGGACCGTGGTGCCCGCAGGCCTGCAGTGGCCCTATTACGACGACATGTTCATTGCCGACTGGACGGTGCCGGCCTATGACCCGGCGCTGGCCGCGCAGCTTCTGAAGGATGCGGGCTACAAGGGCGACCCGATCGTCTACCGGCTGCTCAACAACTACTACACCAACCAGAACGCGACCGCGCAGGTTCTGGTCGAGATGTGGAAGGCCGTCGGCGCCAACGTCCAGATCGAGATGAAGGAGAACTGGGGCCAGATCCTCGAGCCGGGGCCGACGCGGGCGATCCGCGACTGGTCGAACTCGGCCCCGTTCAACGATCCCGTCTCCTCGCTTGTCGCGCAGCACGGGCCGAACGGCGGGCAGCAGCAGTGGGGCGAATACAGCAACGACGAGCTGAACCGGCTGTGCGAGGTGCTGGAAACCTCGACCGACCGGGCTGCCCGCCGCGCCGCCTTCGCCCGCGCGCTGGAGATCGCCGAACGCGAGGATCCGGCCTACACGGTGCTGCACCAGAACGCGACCTTCACCGCCAAGCCGAAGTCGATCCAGTGGAAGGCGGCCCCCGCCTTCGCGATGGATTTCGGCCCCGGCGCGATCGCGGTCTGACCATGGCGGCGCCGCTTGTCCGCATCGAGGGGCTGACCGTCGCCTTCGACGGCGCCCCGGCCGTGCGCGGGGTGGACCTTGCGGTCCACCCCGGCGAGGCGGTCGGGATCGTCGGGGAATCGGGGTCGGGCAAGTCGGTGACGTGGCTTGCGGCGCTGCGCCTGCTGCCTGCGAAGGCAGCCGTCGCGGGGCGCGTGCTGCTCGACGGGCGCGACCTGCTCGCCCTGCCGCTGCCCGAGGTCGAGGCCGTGCGCGGCGGGCGCATCGGCATGATCTTCCAGGACCCGGCCTCGGCGCTGAACCCCGTCCTGCGCATCCGCCGCCAGCTTGGCGAGGTGCTCGCGCGGCACCGCGGCCTGTCGGGGGCCGCAATCGCGGCCGAGGCGCGGCGGCTTCTCGACCTCGTCGGCATCCCCGACGCGGCCCGCCGTCTCGACTCCTACCCGCACGAGATGTCGGGCGGGCAGAACCAGCGCGTGATGATCGCCATGGCCATCGCCGGCCAGCCCGACCTTCTGGTCGCCGATGAACCGACGACCGCCCTCGACGTGACGATCCAGGCCCAGATCCTCGACCTTCTGGCCGCGCTGCGGCGCGAACTCGGGATGGCGCTCGTGCTGATCTCGCACGATCTTGGCGTGGTGGCCGAGACCTGCGACCGTGTGGCGGTGATGTATGCCGGCCGCGTCGTGGAGATGGGCCCGGCCGAGCCGCTGTTCGATGCCCCCCGCCATCCCTACACGCGCGGCCTGCTGGACGCGCTGCCCACGCTCGACGCGGCCGAACGGCTGGTCGCGATCCCGGGGGTCGTGCCCGATCCGCGCGCGATGCCGCCGGGGTGCGCCTTCGCGCCGCGCTGCGCCCATGCCGCACCGGTCTGCCTCGGGGCGGAGCCCGCGCTGCGCGCCACGCTGCCCGGCCGCTGGTCGGCCTGCGCGCGGCCCGACCTCGACCTGGCCGCCCCGCCCCCCCGCCCCCCTGCGACGCCCGCGCCCGCGGCCGAGGCGGTGGCATGACCGCGCCCGCGCTCGACCTGCGCGCCGTCGCCCGCGCCTATGGCGGCGGTCGCACCCTGTTCGGCGCGCGCCCGGTCGTGCGCGCGGTGGACGGGGTCACCCTCGCCCTGCCGCAGGGCCGCACGCTTGGCATCGTGGGGGAAAGCGGGTCGGGCAAGTCTACGCTCGGCCGCCTCGCGCTTGGCCTCGAGACGCCCGACGCGGGGCATGTCACCGCCTTCGGCGCGCCGATGCCCGCCCCCGGCACACCCGCCTGGCGGGCGCTGCGGCGGCGCATGCAGATGGTGTTCCAGGACCCGCTCGGCGCGCTCGACCGCCGCATTCCCGTGGCCGATCAGGTGGCCGAGCCGCTGGCGATCCACGGCATCGGCGCCCCGGCCGAGCGACGCGCGCGCGCCCTCGACGCGCTGGCCGCCGTGGGCCTTTCGGCGGCGCAGGGCGGGCGCTATCCGCACGAGCTGTCGGGTGGCCAGCGGCAGCGGGTGGTGATCGCTCGGGCGCTGATCACCGACCCCGACGTGCTGGTCTGCGACGAACCCGTCTCGGCGCTCGATGTCTCGATCCAGGCGCAGGTCGTCAACCTGCTGATCGACCTCAAGGCGGCGCGGGGCCTTGCGATGGTGTTCATCAGCCACGACCTGCGCGTGGTGCGCCAGATCGCGGATCGGGTCGCCGTCATGTATCTTGGCCGCATCGTCGAGGAAGGCGCGGCCGAGGCCGTGCTGCGCGACCCGCGCCACCCCTACACCCGCGCCCTCGTCTCGGCCGCGCCAGCGCCGGGGCGGCACAGGCGCGAGCGCGTGATCCTGTCGGGCGAGCCGCCGAACCCCGCCGCACGGCCCGCGGGCTGCGCCTTCCACCCGCGCTGCCCCGTGGCGGTCGCACGATGCCGCAGCGAGGCGCCGGCGCTGGAGCCGGCACCCGACGGTCACGCGACCGCCTGCCACCGCGTCACCCCCGCCGCCGAGAGGGCCGCCTGATGCTGCGCTACCTTGCCGTCCGCGCCTTCCGCGCCGCGGTCACCATCGCCCTTGTCGTCACCTTCGCCTTCGTCGTCCTGCGGATGTCGGGGGATCCCGCGATCCTCATCATGGGCCCCGAGGTCCCGCCCGAGGCGCTGGCGGCCTTCCGCCGCGCCTGGGGCCTCGATCAGCCGATCTGGGTGCAGTACGTCCGCTATTTCGGCGCGATCCTGAACGGCGACCTCGGCATGTCGATGCGCGACAACCGGCCGGCCATCGAGATGGTCGCCGAGCGCATCCCTGCCACCCTCGCCCTGACCGTGCCCGCGCTGGTGCTGAAGCTCGCCGTCGGCATCCCCTTGGGTGTCTGGGCGGCGCTGCACCAGGGCACGGGCTTTGACCGGGCGGTGATGGTGGCGGCGGTGTTCGGCTTTGCCATCCCGTCCTTCGTTCTGGCGCTTGTCCTCGTCCTCGTCTTCTCGGTCGATCTCGGCTGGCTGCCGTCGGGCGGCCAGGGAACGGTCGCGCACATGATCCTGCCCGTCCTGACGCTCGGCCTCGGCGGAGCGGCGGCGCTGGCGCGCTTCACCCGGTCGGCCATGCTCGAGGTGCTCGGTCGGCCTTACATCCGCACCGCCTCGGCCAAGGGCCTGCCCTGGGCGGCGGTGGTGCGGGGCCACGCGCTGCCCAATGCCGCGATCCCGACCGTGACGCTCGTGGGCTTTCTCGTCGGCAGTCTGATCGCCGGCGCTGTCGTCGTCGAAAGCGTGTTCTCTTGGCCAGGCGTCGGGCGGATGCTGGTTGTTGCGGTGGCAAGCCGCGATCTGGCCATCGTGCAGTGCATCCTTCTTCTCGTCGCGGCGACGATGGTTACCTCGAACCTTGTTGTCGATGTGCTTTACGGCGTGCTCGACCCCCGCCTGCGCCACGGCGCGCGGGCCGCCGCCTGAGGGGGTGCCATGACCGTCCTGCCTGCGTCCCGCCCCGTCGCCGCCCCCCGCCGTGCGACCGCGCCATGGTTCGTGCGGCTCGCCTTTGGCTGGGTCGCGCTTGTCCTTCTGGTCGCGCTGACGGCCGACCTGATCGCGCCCCATCCCTACACGGCGATGTCGCTGGCCAACCGCCTTGTGCCGCCGTTCCAGAACCTTGCCCACCCATTGGGCACCGACGAGCTCGGGCGGGACGTGCTGTCGCGTCTTGTCGTGTCGGTCCGCATCTCGCTTCTGATCGCCTTCGGGGCGACGGTGATCTCGGCCGTGATCGGCACCGTGCTCGGCTTTCTGGCGGCACATTTCCGCGGCTGGGTGGAACAGGCCGTGCTGACGCTTGCGGATTTCCAGGCTGCGATGCCCTTTCTCATCCTCGCGCTGTCGGTGCTCGCCTTCTTCGGCAACGCGCTGTGGCTCCTGGTCGGGCTCATGGGCCTTTACGGATGGGAACGCTATGCCCGCGTCGCCCGCGGTCTTGCGATCTCCGCCACCGCCCAAGGCTATGCCGCAGCGGTGGCGCAGCTCGGCGCGACCCCATCGCGCGTCTACCTGCGCCACATCCTGCCCAATATCGCCTCGACCCTCATCGTCTCGATGACGCTCGTGTTCCCCGAGGTGATCCTCGTCGAATCGGGGCTCTCGTTCCTCGGCCTCGGGGTGCAGCCGCCGATGACCTCGCTCGGCAACATGGTCGGCTACGGGCGCGACTACATCACCCGCGCGCCCTGGATCATGCTGTCGCCTGCGCTGGTCATCGTGTTCACCACGCTGGCCGTCTCGGTCGTCGGGGACTGGCTGCGCGACCGGCTCGATCCGACGCTCGGCTGACCCGGCGCGCGTGCACGGCCGCGCCGGGGCCGGTTCATCCCCGCCACCATGCGGTCGGGCGGCCGCAGCCTGCGCACCAGCCGAGAGCGCTGCGCGCGCCCTGTGCGCGGCCGCCGGTTGCCGGCGTCGCCCCCCCCTCGCTCATGGCTGCGTCATCGCGGCGCCCCATTCGCGCAGGAAGTTGGCCCGCGTCATCCGGTCGAGCCCGACCAGCAGACCCTGATCGAGGCGGATCGGGCGGATATGGGCGGCAAGGGCGATCCCCGACCGGTCGAGCGGCGCGATCGCAGCCGGGCCGCCCGACAGGCTCTGGCCTTCCGGGCCGATCAGCCAGTCGAGCAGCGCCGCGCCGAGGTCGGGCCGCGGGGCCGACACCGGGATCAGCGCGGTGCGCAGCAGGGCCGAGGTGAAATCCTGCATCTCGATCACGCCGGCGTCGGGGATGGCCCCGGCGTGACGCGCGGCGTAGCTGCCCAGCACGTTGTAGGCGATCAGGATGTCGCCGCTGGCCAGATCCGCGATCATGTCCGCCGAACAGCAGTAGAGCCGCGCATCGAGCCGGCCCATCACCTCGGCCAGCCGCCAGAAGGCATCGGACCGGCGCGCGTCCTCGGACGCGAAGAGGTAGCCGGCCCCCGACAGGTGCGGGTCGTAGGTGGCGATCCGTCCCCTGAAACGCCCGGGGTTCTCGCGCAGGAGGGCGATCAGCTCGCGCCGGGTCTGGGGCACCGGCAGGCCGGCCAGCGCCCGCAGCGATACGATGGTGACGACGGGCTCCAGCGCGAAGCCGAACAGAAGGTCGCGCCAGCGCGCCCAGGGCGGCAGGGCCGCCGCCGCGGCCGAGGCGTGGGGGGCCGCGAATCCGTCGTTGGCAAGCTTCAGCTGCAGGTCCATCGCCGAGGAGACGACAAGGTCGAAGCGTGCCCCTTCCTCGGCGATGGCCGCGAACGCCGCGCGCGACGATGCCATCACGTAGCGCACCGACAGGTCGGGCCGGACGGCGAGGAACGCCTCGATCGCCGGCGCGGCGACGGCGGTGTCGGTGGTGGACAGCACCCGCACCTCGGCCGACGCGGCCGCGCCGGCGAAGAGGCGTTCGTCCTCGATCTCGAAGCCCGCCGCGGGGGCGGCAAGGGCGAGGCAGACCGCAAGTCCCAGCAGCGCCCTCAGCATGCCGGCAGCGACAGGCGCGCCAGCGTCCCGCCCCCTTCGGCGGGGACCAGCGCAAAGTCGCCCCCCATGGCGCGTGCCACCTCGTCCACGATCGTCAGGCCGAGGCCCGACCCCACGACATCGCCCACGTTCGGGCCGCGCCGGAACCGGGCGGTCAGCGCGCCCGCATCCATCCCCGCAAGCCCGCGCCCGGTGTCGCGCACGCCGACCGTCACGCGCCCGGCGGCGCAGTCCAGCGTCAGGTGCACCGCCCCCTCGGCGGCAGAGTATTTCAGCGCGTTGTCGATCAGGTTGCGCAGCGCGCTTTCGACCATCACCCGGTCGCCCCGGACGCGCGCGGGCCCGTTGCCGGGATCGACCGTCAGGGCGATGTCGCGCAAATCGGCCGTGGGGGCGAAGCTGCGCGCCAGGGCCGCCAGCGTCTCGCGCAGGTCGATCTCGGCCGCATCCATCCGCCGCGACCGGTAGGCGACCATCGCGTGATCGAGAAGCTGCCCGGCCGACCGCGCGCTTTCGTCCACCGCCCGGATGACCGACCGCAGGCGGGCGCGCGTCTCGTCGTCGCGGGCCTCGCGCAGCGCGATCTCGGCCTCGGTTCGGACGGTGGCCAGCGGGGTGCGGATGTGGTGGGCGGCTTCGGCGATGAAGGTTTCGGTCTGGCCGAGGGTCAGGCGCAGGCGCGCGATGAACGAATCGAGTGCCGCGACCAGCGGCGCCAGTTCGCGCGGCGCGGGATGGTCCACCGGCCGCAGGTCGGCCGGGCCGCGGTCGGCCACCGCGCGCGCAAGGTTGCTGACGGGGGCCAGCACCGAATTGGCGAACACGAGCGCCAGCGGCACCGCGAGGACGAAGAACCCCAGGCCCGCCAGCACCGCCCCGTGGGCAAGACGGCCGGCGATGGCGCGCTGGCCGTCGCGCGTCTGGCCCAGCAGGATCAGCGCCGGCTGCGGCCGTTCGCCGGCCATGACGCCGCGCGCGACCGCCGCGATGCGCAGGTCCGCGCCGCGATAGCGCGCCGCATAGACGAACGGCGCCGGACCGGTCGGGGCCGTGGCCGGCAGCGGCAGGTCGTCGTAGCCCGTCAGCGTCTCGTCCCCGACGACGATCCGCCAGAAGAGCCGGTCCTGCGCGGCTGCACCGAGCATCGAGAAGGCGGCCTGGCTGAGGTCGATCTGCACGCCGCTGTCGGTGCCGCGCAGGCCGTCGGCGACCGCGGCGGCCGCCGCGACCAGGATCGCATCCTGCTACACGTCGGCCGCCCGGTCGGCGGTGGTGCGCACGGCAAGATAGAGCGCAAGCGCCATCACCGCCGCGCCGGTCAGAAGCCGCAGGATCAGCCGCTGCCGCAGCGACGCACCGCGCGGCACGACCGCCGTCATGGCCCCGTCAGCCGGTAGCCGAGGCCGCGAACCGTCTCGATCCGCGCCGCGCTGCCGGCCAGCTTGCGCCGCAGCCGGCCGACGTAGACCTCGATGGCATTGTCGCTGACGCATTCGGCATAGCTGAACACCCGGTCGCAGAGATGGTCCTTCGAGAAGATCCGGCCCGGCGCGGCCAGCAGGATCTCGAACAGCCGCAGCTCGCGCGCGCGCAGGTCGCGCGTCTCGCCGGCGATGGTGACGGTCGCGGCGAGGGGATCGAAGGCGACCCCGGCGAAGTGGCGCAGGGTCTGCGCAGCGCCGCCGCGCCGGCGCAGGACGGCGCGGATGCGGGCCTCGAGCTCGGCCATCTCGAAGGGCTTGGATACGTAGTCGTCCGCCCCGCCGTCGAGCGCATCCACGCGGTCGGCGACGGCGGACCGGGCGGTCATCATGATTACCGCCATGTCGCGACCGGCCCGGCGCTGCCGCGCGAGGAAGCCCCGCCCGTCCCCGTCCGGCAGGCCGATGTCCAGCAGCATCAGGTCGTAGCTCGCGCTGGCGAGGCAATCCTCCGCCTCGGCAAGCGTCGCGGCGTGATCCACCCCGTGCCCATCCAGCGCCAGAAGGTCGCGCACCGACCGCGCCAGCACGGGGCTGTCCTCGACCAGCAGGAATCGCATCCCACCCTCCCCCGGACGACCGCTTCGCCCCCGTCGGGCCCGCTGCTGCGGAACCGTGACAGGCTGGTGTCAGCTTTCCCCGTAATCCTGCGTCGCGCAAGGGACCGCGCACCGTCGCGGAGCGCCCTGCCAACACACGTCCGGGAGGAGATACCGATGACAACCCCCTTCACCGCGGCGCTGCGCGCCGGGGCCTTCATGGCGCTGATGGGCGCCACCGCGGCCAGCGCGGCCGAGTGCATCGCGCCGGCGAACCCCGGCGGCGGCTGGGATTTCACCTGCCGCCAGATCGGCCGGATCCTGCAGGAAATCGGGGTCGAGAAGAACCTCGTGCAGGTCACGAACATGGCCGGCGCCGGCGGCGGCGTGGCCTACACCCATGTTGTCAGCCAGCGCAACACGGACCCCGAGCTGATCGTCGCGGCCTCGTCCGCGACCACGACGCGGCTGGCGCAGAACGCCTACGCCGGCATGACGGCCGACCAGGTCCGCTGGGTCGGCGCGATCGGGGGCGATCCGGGCGTGATCGTCGTGGGCAAGGACAGCCCCTTTCAGTCGCTGGCCGACCTGATCGCGGCGGTGAAGGCCGACCCCTCGAAGGTCGCCTTCGCCGGCGGGTCGGCGGTCGGCGGGTTCGACCACCTGAAGGTCCTGATGATGATGGCCCGGGCAGGCTTCGACAACGCGCGGGCGGTCAAGTACATCGGGCTCGACGGCGGGGCGGATGCGATCACCCAGACGGTCGGCGGCTTCGCCCAGGCGATGACGGGCGACCTGTCGGAAATCCAGGGCTTCATCCGGTCTGGGGACGTGCGCCCGCTGGCCGTTCTGGCCGAAAGCCGCGTGGCCGGGTTCGAGGACATCCCGACCGCGAAGGAACAGGGCATCAACCTCGTGGCGATGAACTGGCGCGGCCTCTATGCGCCCAAGGGCATCTCGGACGCGGAATTCGCGCGCTGGACCGAGGCGCTGCAGAAGGTAGGCGACAGCGACCAGTGGAAGCAGGTGATGGCCGAGAACGGCCTCGCACCCTACACGCTGACCGGGGCGGAGTTCGAAAGCTGGGTGGCCGACAACATCGCCGAGATCCGGGCGATCTCGCGCGAGATCGGGATCATCCAGTGATGGCCGCCGACCGCATCTTCGGCGCGGTCATGATCGTTCTGGCGCTGGGGTACATCCTCAGCGCCATGAACATCCAGACCTCTTTCCTGTCGGATCCGGTGGGGCCGCGGATCTTTCCCTACATGATCGCCGGCGTGGTGATCCTGTGTTCGCTGGTCATGATCCTGAGGCCGGACCCCGACGCCCACTGGCCCGGCCCCGCGATGCTGCTGAAGATCGGCGGGGCGCTGGCCGTCCTGATCGCCTATGCGCTGGTGATCCGGCAAATGGGGTTCATCATCCCCACCGCCATCGCCTCGGGGCTTCTGGCCTACATGATCGCGCCGCGCGCGCTGCCGGCCGCACTGGCGGGGCTGGGTCTCGGCATCGGGCTCTATGTCGCCTTCAGGATGATCCTGGGCCTCGGCCTGGTCGCGCTGCCGCGCGGGCTGATGTGAGGGCGGGGCATGGACATCCTGTCGAACCTCGCGCTCGGGTTCTCGATCGCGCTCAGCCCCTGGACCCTGCTGCTGGCGCTTGTCGGCTGTTTCGTCGGCACCGTCATCGGCCTTCTGCCGGGGCTCGGCCCGTCGAACGGGGTGGCGCTGCTGATCCCCATCTCGTTCTCGATGGGGCTCGATGCGGTTTCCGCGCTGGTGCTGCTGACTTCGGTCTATTACGGAGCGATGTATGGGGGGCGGATCAGTTCGATCCTGCTCAACATTCCCGGCGACGAGCCCGCAATGATGACCACGCTCGACGGCTACCCAATGGCCAAGCAGGGCCGGGCCGCGGACGCGCTGGTGATCTCGGGCGTGGCCTCGTTCTACGGCGCGCTGATGGCCACCATCGGGCTGATGCTGCTGGCCCCGGCGCTCAGCCGGGTCGCCTTCCACTTCGGCCCGGCGGAATACTTCGCCCTCTACATGCTGGCGTTCTGCACCCTCGGCGGCGTCGGCTCGAACAATCAGGCGAAGGCGGCGCTGGCTGCCGCCCTCGGCCTCGGGATCGCGATGATCGGTCTCGACAAGACGACGGGGATGCCGCGCTTCACCTTCGGCGAACTGCACCTGATGGACGGGATCGACTTCCTCGTGGCCATCGTGGGCCTCTTCGCCGTGGCCGAGGTGTTCCACTTCATCGAAAGCCACGGCAAGGACAGCGCGATCGGCGTGAAGCTGGGCAGGATCAGCATCCCCTGGCGCGATCTCGGGCGGACCCAGGGCGCGATGGCGCGGGGCACCGGCATCGGCTTCGTCGCCGGCATCCTGCCGGGTGCGGGCGCGTCGCTCGGGTCTTTCCTCGCCTACATGGCGGAAAAGTCGGTCAGCCGGAACAGGGCCAATTTCGGCAAGGGCACGCCGGAAGGCGTGGCCGCACCCGAGGCGGGCAACAACGCCGCCGCGGGCGGCGCGCTGATCCCGATGCTGACCCTCGGGGTGCCGGGATCGGGCACGACGGCGGTTCTGCTGGCGCTGCTTCTGACGCTCAACATCACGCCGGGGCCGCTTCTCTTCACCGAGAAGCCCGATGTGGTCTGGTCGCTGATCGCAGCGCTGCTGATCGCCAACGTCATGCTGCTGGTCATGAACGTGCCGATGGTGAAGGTGTTCGTGCGCATTCTCGGCGTGCCGTCCTGGATCCTGCTGCCGGGCGTGACGATGGTGGCCTTCGTCGGCATCTTCGCGCTGACCGGGTCGTCGTTCGACATGCTGCTGATGGTGGCGTTCGGGCTGCTGGGCTGGATCTGCCGCAAGCTCGACATCCCGACCGTGCCGATCATCCTCGGCATCCTCCTTGGGAACGCGATGGAGGACAACCTGCGCCGCGCCATGGTGCTGTCGAACGGGGACTGGACCTACCTGTTCCAGTCGTCGATCTCGATCGGGCTCTGGACGGCGGCGGTGCTGGGGTTCCTCGCGCCGATGGTCCTGCGCCGCTTCCTGAAGAAGCCGCCGATGCCCGCGACCGACAGCTTCGACCGCGACTGACCCCCCCCGGCCCCCCGAACGGGGCCGGGCCAACCGCCGGAGGTCCCATGCCCACCCGCGTCCTCGTGCCCTCGGGCGTCCTCGGGCTCGGCTTCGACCGTGCGGCGCTGGCGCGCGGCGTGGCGATGCGGCCCGACATCATCGCCATCGACGGCGGATCGACCGACTCGGGGCCCTACTCGCTCGGCGCGGGGGTGTCGAAATACGCGCGCGCCGCGACGAAATCCGAATGGGCCGAGCTCATGGCCGCCCGGCGCGCAGCCGGCGTGCCGCTGGTGATCGGCACCGCCGGCACCTGCGGCGCGGACGCCACCGTGGACTGGATGGCGGCGATCACGGCCGAGATCGCGGCCGAGACGGGCGAGCGGCTGCGGGTCGCGCGGCTTTACTCCGGGCAGCCGCCCGCGCGCGTGGCGGCGGCGCTGGCGGGGGGCCGGCTGCGCCCGCTGATGCCCGCGCCCGCCGTGACGGCCGAAGGGCTGCACGCGATGACGAACATCGTCGCCCTGGCGGGGGCCGAACAGGTGCAGGCGGCGCTGGCGACCGGGGCCGAGATTGTGATCGCGGGCCGCACGACCGACACCGCGATCATCGCCGCCCTCCCGCTGGCCCGCCGCGAGCATCCCGGCGCCTGCTGGCACGGCGCCAAGATCGCCGAATGCGGGGCGCTCTGTTCCACCAATCCGACCTCGGGCGTCATCGTCGTCGATTTCGACACCGCGGGCTTCACCGTCGCGCCGATGGCCGAGGGGGCCGCCTGCACGCCGCAATCGGTCAGCGCCCACATGCTCTACGAGAACGCCGATCCGTTCCTGCTGCACGAGCCGGGCGGCCACCTCGACGTGCGGGGCGCGCGCTACGTGGCGCTGGACGACCGCCGGGTGCGGGTGGAGGGATCGTGCTGGGTGCCCGGCCCCTACACGGTGAAGCTGGAAGGCGCGCGGGTGGCAGGATACCAGACGACGATCCTCGCCGTGCTGCGCGATCCCCGCTACGTCGCCCGCGCGCGCGACTGGGTGGCGCGGCTGTCGGCCTTCCTTGCGGAAACCATCGCCCGGCGGATGGGGCTGGCGCCGCCCGAATACCGGCTGGAGTTCCGGCTGATCGGGGTGGAGGCCGCCCTCGGGGCGCTGGAGAACCGGACGGGCGCACCGGTCGAGGTGGGGGTGCTGGGGATCGTCACTGCCGCAAGCCAGACCACCGCAACCGAGATCGGCAAGCTGATCAACCCCTTCGTCCTGCATTACCCGCTGACCGACGACGAGGAGCTGCCCACATTCGCCTTCCCCTACTCGCCGGCGACCACGGACCGGGGGGCGCTCTATGAATTCGCGCTGAACCACGTCATGCACCTCGACGACCCGATGGAGGCGTTCCGGCTGGAGGTGGCCGAGGTCGGACCGGCAGTGGCCAATGCCGAAGCTCTCTGACATCGTGCCGAAGGTCCGGTCCAAAAATGCCGGGCCGTTCTGGTTGACGGTGGACGTGTTCTGCGGCGATCCCGCGACCTTCGCGCGCGTCGCTGCCGCGCTCGACACCGCCGCGGTGGCCGCCCTCTACGGCCAGCCCGCAGGGCTTGTGAAGCGGTTCGACATCCCCGAGCTGAACGTCGTCAAGTTCAGCTTTCCCCGGCCGGTGGTGCAGGGCTCGGCCGACGACCGCGACATGCACGGCGCGCAATGGGCGCATCTTCTGGCCGAGGCGCAGGTTGCCTGACCTCTGGCGGCGGCGTGCGGTGACGCTGGCCGTCGCGGCTGCGGGCGCGGGCGCGTTCCTTGCCCTCGGCCTGCCGCTGCTTCTGGGGCCGATGCTGGCCTGTCTGATCGTGGCCCTGGCCGGTGGGCGGATGGCCGACTTCGGGCAGGCGGGAACCTGGCTGCGGACCTTCCTCTGCGTCGCGGTCGGCGCCTTCATCACGCCCGCGGTGGTGGCGGGCCTGCCGGGCATCGCCCTGTCGCTGGCCTTCGTGCCGCTCTACACCGGCGCGATCGGCGCGGTCGGCTATCCCATGTTCCGCCGCGGCTTCGGGTTCGACCGCGCCACCGCCAAGTATGCGGCGATGCCCGGCGGCCTGCAGGACATGTTCGTGTTCGGGCCGGAGGCCGGCGGCGACGTGCGGGCGCTGTCGCTGATCCACGCCACACGGGTGCTGGCCATCGTGACGCTGGCGCCGGTGTTGATGACCTGGCTCTGGGGTGCGGACCTGACCCGTCCCCCCGGCCAGCCCGCGGCGGAGATGGATCCGGGCCAGATCCCGCTGATGCTGGCGGCGGGGCTGGCGGGCTGGAAGCTGGCGGAACGGATGCGGCTGTTCGGCGCCTCGATCCTCGGGCCGATGATCCTGGCCGCCGCGCTGTCGCTGGCCGGCGTGATCGACCGGCGGCCGCCGGCCGAGATGATCTGGGCGGCGCAGCTCTTCATCGGCCTGTCCGTGGGGGTCAGGTATACCGG
>CALIZF010000036.1 GCA_938028765.1 uncultured Paracoccaceae bacterium | reverse complement strand
GTCCGGTTGCCCGTCCCGCGGTGGGCCCTTACCCCACCGTTTCACCCTTGCCCGCGCGGACGCGGGCGGTCTGTTCTCTGTGGCGCTTTCCCTCGGGTTGCCCCGGCCGGGCGTTACCCGGCACCGTCGCTTCATGGAGTCCGGACTTTCCTCGGGGTCGTCCCCGCGGCCGCCCGGCCCTCCGCGCAACCCCCGAGGTATGCGGTGCGACCCGCGCCGTCAACGGGTTTGCAGGGCGGAGCGGTCGCGGCACGCCCGGCCCCCGCCCGTCGGTGCCGGGGGGCTGTCGCACAGGTTCGGCGGATGGCGATGCCGCGAGCGGCGCCGGCCGGCTGCGCCCCGCCGCCCGCGGGCGCAGTCGATCGGCCCCGCCACCGCGACCGCCACGGCACCGCGCGCGGCGGACAGGATCGCACGGCGGGGCGGGGTCATGGCGCGGCACCGCTCCGCAACAGCGGCACCGGGGTTACACCCGGCGCAGCGGGCCGGCCAGCGCCGCCGCCGCCGCACGGTCGGCCGGCCCCTCGGGCCCTGTGGCCCAGGGGCGGAAGCGCAGACGGAAGGCCGCCAGCCGCGCCACGGGATCGACCGGCGGATACCCGATCCGGGTCAGACTTTCCGCAAGGTCCGTCGCGGGATCTCCCGGCACGAAGGGCCACACCGACAGCCCCGCCAGCGCCAGCCGCCGCCAGTCGAAGCGCGGTCCGGGATCGGTCTTGCGCAAGGGTGCAAGGTCGCTGTGCGCGATCACGCCCGCAGGCGGGATCGCCCAGCGCTCGAGGATGCCCCCGAGCAGCCTCTCGAGCGCCGCCATCTGGGGTGCAGGAAACGGCCGGTCGCCTGGATTGGCGAGCTCGATCCCGATCGAGCGCGAATTCACGTCCCCCCGCCCCTGCCATTCGCCCGCGCCCGCGTGCCAGGCGCGCAGGCCTTCGTCCACCAGCGCCTCGGCGCGGCCCGCCTCGTCGATCAGCCAGTGCGCCGAAACCTCGGCCGCGGGGTCGCACAGACGCGCGCGGGCAGCGGCCGCGTCGGCCATGCCGGTGTAGTGGATCACGACCAGCTCGGGGCGCAGCCCGTCGCGACGCGGCCCGCAGTTCGGGCTGGGGAGCACGGCTACTGCGCGGCGCGGCGGAAGGGGCGCGGATCCCACCGGCAGGCGAAGCCGTCGCCGTCCGGATCGAGGCTCAGGGGGTCGCGCTCGGGCCCGCCGCGCGCAAGGAACGCCTCCTGCGCCAGATCGTCCGAGGGATAGGCGGCGCAGGCCGCCTCGAGGCTGCGGAACCGGATCGGGAAACGCGAATAACGCCGCTCGCCGGGGTTGTGGCGGGTGGCCAGCGCGTATTCGACCACGTTCGGCCCGGAAGGACCGGTGCGCACGGGCACCGCCGTCGGCGCCACGACGACCAGCTGCGCCTGCTGCCGACGCCGCCGCTCGGCATCGGACTCGATGGTCTCGCGGGCCGATACGGCGTTGAAATCCTGCTCGTCCGAAATCGTCGGGCTGCCCGGCGTTGCGGCGGTTGCCGGCACCGTCGCGGCCGGCAGGGGCGCACCGATCGGCCCGGCCGCCACGGCCGGCGGGGCCGCCGCCGGGGCCGTTTGGGGGATCGCACGCGCATCCGGCCCCGCGCCGCCGCGCAGCTGCGCCTCGCGCTCGCGCACATAGTCGCCATAGCTGCCGAAGCCCACGCCCGCGCCGCTGTCGGGCACGCGGGCCGCGCACCCGGCCAGCCCGATCGTCGCCATTGCCGCCAGCGCCACACCGACCCGTCGCACCGCCACCCCCGCCGCTGTCCCCAGCCCGGCGCCTACCACCACCGGGCCGGCTTCGCCACGAACTCTGCCGCGCGTTCCAGCACATGCGCGTGATTGAGCAGGTCCGCCTCCCCCCAGGGCCTGCCGATCAGCTGCAGCCCGAGTGGCAGCCCCTGCCGGTCGAGGCCCGCCGGCACCGCGATGCCCGGAAGGCCCGCGAGGTTCACCGTCACGGTGAACACGTCGTTGAGATACATCTCGACCGGATCGGCGTCCGCCTTTTCCCCAAGCCCGAACGCGGCCGAAGGCGTGGCCGGTGTCAGGATCGCGTCGATCCCGGCTGCGAAGGCATCCTCGAAGTCGCGCCGGATCAGCGTGCGGACCTTCCGCGCGCGGTTGTAGTAGGCGTCGTAGAACCCGGCCGACAGCACATAGGTGCCGATCATCACGCGCCGTTGCACCTCGCGGCCGAAGCCTTCTGCGCGCGTGCGCTCGTACATCGCGACGATGCCCTCGCCCGGGCCTAGCTTCGCGCGGTGCCCGTAGCGGACGCCGTCGTAGCGCGCGAGATTCGACGAGGCTTCGGCCGGCGCGATGACATAGTAGGCGGGCAGCGCATAGCTCGTGTGCGGCAGGCTGATGTCCACGATCTCGGCGCCGGCATCGCGCAGCATCTCGGCCCCGCGGGTCCACAGCGCCTCGATCTCGGCCGGCATCCCGTCCATCCGGTATTCGCGCGGGATCCCGATGCGGCTGCCGCGGATGTCGCCGGTCAGCGCCGCCTCGTAGTCGGGCACCGGCAGGTCGGCGGAGGTCGAATCCATCGGATCGTGCCCGGCCATCGCGCGCAGCATGATCGCCGCGTCGCGCACCGTCCGTGTCATCGGCCCCGCCTGGTCGAGCGAGGACGCGAACGCAACGATGCCCCAGCGGCTGACGCGGCCGTAGGTCGGCTTGATCCCGACGATCCCGGTGAAGGCCGCGGGCTGCCGGATCGACCCGCCGGTGTCGGTTCCGGTCGCCCCGAGGCACAGGTCCGCGGCCACCGCGGCGGCCGATCCGCCGGAACTGCCGCCGGGGGTCAGGGGGGCCGTGTCGTCGTTGCGCCGCCAGGGGTTGACCGCGTTGCCGTAACAGCTCGTCTCGTTCGACGAGCCCATGGCGAATTCGTCCATGTTGAGCTTGCCGAGCATCACCGCGCCGTCGGCGAACAACCGGCGGGTGACGGTCGATTCGTATTCCGGGCGGAAGCCGCGCAGGATGTTCGACGCCGCCTGCGTAGGCACGCCCTGCGTGCAGAAGAGGTCCTTGATGCCGAGCGGGATGCCGCACAGGTCGGGCGCCTCGCCGGCGGCAAGACGCGCGTCCGCCGCCCGCGCCTGCGCCAGCGCGATCTCGGGTGTCGGGTGCACGAAGGCGTTGAGCTCGCCGGCCGCATCCATCGCCGCCATGCAGGCCATCGTGAGGTCCACCGCCGTGATCTCGCGCCGGCGCAGGCGGTCGCGCGCCTCGGCGATGGACAGGGCGTTCAGGCTCATTCGACCACCTTCGGCACGGCGAAGAACCCCTCGCGCGCATCGGGCGCATTCGCCAGCACCTTGTCGGGATAGCCGCCGTCCGTCACCCCGTCGGCCCGCCGCTTGAGTTGCATCGGCGTGACGCTGACCATCGGCTCCACCCCGTCCACGTTCACGGCGTTCAGCTGTTCCATGAACCCGATGATCCCCGAAAGCTCTTGCGCGATGCGCGGCAGGTCTGCCTCCTCCACCCGGATGCGGGCAAGATGCGCGACCCTGCGGGCGGTATCGGTGTCGATGGCCATGAGGCACTCCCTCGTGTCGGGGCCCGTCTACTGCGCACCCCCGCGCGGTGCAAGGCGCTGCGCCTCGCACGCCCCCGGCCCCGCCTGTCGCTGCGCCCGCCGGTCGGCCCCGCGCGGCGGATCGCTGTGTCCACCCCCGGCGATCGGAGCCGGGCCGAGAGCGCCGCCCCGCACCCCGCCCCGCGCCGCCCCGCCACGGGCCGCCGGGGCAGGGCCCGCCCGTCCGGCCGGCCCTGCCGGGGGGGTCACCCGCGTGCCACCCGCCAGCGCCGCCAGACCTCGATCATCCAGCCCAGCATGACGCCGTTCAGCACATGCCACAGGAAATGCGTGCCAAGGCCGCCGGTCGCTGCGCACAAAGGCTGGTCGAGCGAGCGGAACACAAGCGACACCGCGAGAATCCCCGCACCGAGGGCGAGGCCCCGCGCGGTGGCGGGATCGCGCCGCCCGAGGATCGCGGCGTAGATCAGGATCAGCACCGGCACAGGCCAGTAGAAGGCCGACACCTCGAAGAACGGCAACGCGCGGAACGCCGGCGTCAGCGCGGCGGCGTAAGGGATGAAGGCGATCATGACCAGCGCCGCCACCCAGGCCCGCTGCCCGAGGTAATCGCGCGTCGCGACGAAGACGTAGGCGAGGATGAAGACCACGATCGGCACCACGTCGATCAGGCCGGTCAGCCGGTTCGCATGCGTGTGGAACAGGTAGCTTCCCACCCCGATCGCGGCGAGGATTCCGACAAGCACCCGACCCGTCGTCATGCCCGGCCGACCGCGCAGACGCCGCGCCATCACCAGCGCGGCGATCAGAAAGGCCGCGTTGGTGACGGCGTTGACGGGTTCGGACCAGTATTCCGGCCCTGTCCGCTCGCAATAGCCGTCCACGGGGGCCAGCCAGTCCATTCCAATCCCCAAAAGATCCTGCCAGAACCGCAGCTAGGGTTCAGGACGGGAGGCGCAAATGAAAATCACGTGGCTCGGCCATTCGGGGTTCCGCATCGCGGTCGGCGACCAGGTGCTGCTGGTCGATCCCTGGCTGACGGGCAACCCCATGTTTCCGGAGGCCCGCCGGGCCGAGGCGGTGGCGGGCGCGACGGCCGTGCTCGTCACCCACGGCCATGGCGACCATGCAGGCGATGCGCCGCAGATCGCGACCGCGGCCGGGATCCCGGTGGCGGGCAAGTATGACCTCACGTCCTGGATGGAAAAGGCGCACGGCTGCGCCACGATCGGGTTCAACAACGGCGGGACGATCCGGCTGGGCGACGTGGCGGTGACCATGGTCGCGGCCTCGCACTCGTCGTCGCTCGCCTCGGACGCCGGGCCGATCTATGCAGGGTCCGAGTGCGGATACATGATCGAGCACGGCGGACGCACGGTCTATGTCTCGGGCGACACCGACGTGATGGCCGACATGGGCGTCTTCGCCGAGCTCCACCGTCCCGAGATCGGCATCCTCTGCGCCGGCGGCCACTACACGATGGACATGGCCCGGGCGGCCTGGGCGGCACGGCGGTTCTTCGACTTCCGCACCGTCATCCCCTGCCACTACCGGACCTTCCCCGCGCTGGCCCAGTCGGCGCAGCCGATGATCGACGCGCTGCCGGGCGTGCGGGTGATCGAACCGCAGGTGCTGGTGCCGATCGAGCTGTGACCGCGCGCCGGCCGGGGTCCCGCCGACCGGGACCGCGCCCGGCCGGAACGGCCGCAGCCCCGCGGCCGCCTGGCGCGGCCGGGCCGGGTCCCGGCATGGCGCAGGTGCCGTTGCCGGATCGGCCGTTTGAAGAACCCCGCGAATCGCCCGCCGGCTCCGGCGCGCGGACCTGCGACGCGACCTGAAGCCTGCGCCGTCGGCATACGAGACTATATGTTTCGGCCCGACGCCCGCTTGCGGCTTCGGCGTTAGTTCCGACGCCCGGCGAAGAAAGCTCGCAGGATCGCCGCCGCCGCGTCCTCGCCGATGCCGCCGTAAACCTCGGGCGCGTGGTGGCACTGGGGGTGGGCGAAGACGCGCGCGCCGTGCAGGACGCCGCCCCCCTTCGGATCCTCGGCGCCGAAATAAACCCGCGCGATCCGCGCGAAGGATGCCGCCGCCGCGCACATCGGGCAGGGTTCCAGCGTGACCCAAAGGTCATGTCCCGGCAGGCGTTCGGACCCGGCCAGCGCACAGGCGGCGCGGATCGCGAGGATCTCGGCATGGGCGGTCGGGTCGTTCAGTTCGCGCGTCCGGTTCCCCGCCCGCGCGACGATCCTGCCGGCAGGGTCGCTTACCACCGCGCCGACCGGCACCTCGCCCCGCGCCGCGGCCGCCCGCGCCTCCTCCAGGGCCGCCGCCATGTGCCCGGCAAATCCCGCCACCCGCCGCTCTCCCGTTGCCCCCGGCTCGCAACCGGTCTACCGCTTCTGCCGTCGGCACATATCCCACGGGGGTCCGGGGGTGTGAAACCCCCGGAGGCGCGGCTTGGCTGAACACTCTGAACCAGTCCCCGAACGCATCGCCAAGGCGCTGTCGCGCGCCGGCGTCGCCTCGCGCCGAGACGCCGAGCGGCTGGTGGCCGAGGGCCGCGTCAGCGTGAACGGGCGGGTGATCGACAGTCCCGCCACGCTGGTCGGCCCTGCCGACCGGATCGCAGTGGACGGCATGACCGTGGCCGCCCCCGAGGCGCCACGGGTCTGGTTGTTTCACAAACCCGCAGGCGTCGTCACCACCGCGCGGGACGAGAAGGGCCGGCAGACGGTGTTCGACATCCTGCCCCCCGACCTGCCCCGGGTCATGACGGTGGGGCGGCTCGACCTGACGTCCGAGGGGCTCCTGATCCTGACCAACGACGGTGAGCTGAAGCGGCGTATGGAACTGCCGGAGTCCGGCTGGACGCGGAAATACCGGGTGCGTGTCAACGGCCGGCCCGAGGACAGCCAGCTTCAGCCGCTGCGGGCGGGCCTCACGCTCGACGGCGAGCGGTTTCAGCCGATGGCCGTCACGATCGACCGCCAGCAGGGCGCCAACGCCTGGCTGACCGTGGCGATCCGCGAGGGCCGCAACCGCGAGGTGCGCCGCGCGATGGAGGCGGTCGGGCTGACCGTGAACCGGCTGATCCGCACGGGCTACGGACCCTTCCGCCTCGGCGACCTGCCGCCCGGCGCGGTCGAGGAGCTGCGCCCGCGCGTCGTGCGCGACCAGTTCGGCCTTGCCGAAACGCCCGCGCGTCCCGCGGGCGGCAAGACGCCCGCAGCCCCGGGGGCGGCCGCGCGCGCGGGCGGCACCGGCAGCGGCGCGCCCGCAGAGGCGGCAGACCGCGCCCGCACGCGCGCGCGGCGGAACCCTGCGCCCGCCGCCGTCCAACCGGCCGGGACGGCAGCGTCGCGGCCCCCGCGCGGCGCCGCGCCCGGCACGGCAGTTTCCACCGCACGGCGAGGACGCGGCCCGACCGATGCCGGCGCCGCAGGCGCGGGACGCGCGGCCACGCCGCAGCCCCTCCGCGCACGCGCCACCGATCAGGTCGGGCGCGCGCCCGATCCCGCCCCGCGGACGCGCCGCACCGCCGCCGCGCTGCCGGAGGGCGGGGCGACGGTCGGCGACAAGAAGAGCCGCGGGTCGGCCGGCGACGGGGCGAGGGGCGGGCGCGGCGGCGCGCCGCGGCGGCCGGACGGCGGCCCGCGTCCACCACGCAGACCGCGCTGACATCGCGCGCGTCCGAGGCTTCCGCGCCTCCGCCGTATCGCCTATAGTCGTGCCGCAGGGCGGAAATCGGAGGCCGCGATGGGGCAAGGCGGGTTCGGGCGGCTGGCGGCCTTCCTGCTTCTGGCCGTCTTGGTCTATGCGGCCTTCACTGGCATGGCGTGATGGCGCAGCGGTTCGGCGGCCCCCACAGCCCGAAAGGCGCACACGGCGGCGGCGGCGCGCCGCCCGGCCCGCTGCACGGCGCGCGGCCCGCCCGCTCGGCCGGACGAGTGAACCTCATGTTCCTCGCCCCCTTCGTCTTTCTCGTCACCGCCTTCCTGCAGCCGGTCGCCGGCCTTGTGCTGGACTTCGGTGCCTTCGCGCTCCTGATGCTGGCCGCCTGGCTGACGCGCGAGGGCGAGCGCGCGCACGAGGCCTACGACGCCCGCACCGCCGCGCGCCGGCCGGCGGTCCCGCGCAAGCTGTTCGCCACTGCGCTGACGGCGGCGGGCGTGGTCGCCGGGGCCTTCGTCCCGGGTTCGGGCGACTGGCTGGCGCCGCTGCTGCTGGGGCTGGTCGCGGGCGCGCTGCACCTCGTCGCCTTCGGCCCCGACCCCCTGCGCGACAAGGGGATGGAGGGGGCGGACCGGTTCCAGACCGAACGGGTCGCCCGCGCGGTGGACGAGGCGGAACGGACGCTCGCCGCCATGCGCGCGGCGATCCTGCGGGCGGGCGACCGCGCGCTGACCGACCGGGTGGACCGTTTCGCGCTCACGGCTCGACGCCTCTTCCGGTCGGTCGAGACCGACCCGCGCGACCTGACGGCGGCGCGCAAGTATCTGTCGGTCTATCTTCAGGGCGCGCACGACGCCACGGTGCGGCTAGCCGACCTGCTGGCACGCGCCCCGAACCCGGCCGCCCGCAGCGACTGGCTGGCGCTGATGGACGACCTCGAGACCCGCTTCGCCGAACGCACCGAAGCGCTGATGGCCGGCGAACGGGCCGACCTCGACATCGAGATCGCGGTGCTGCGCGAACGGCTTGCCTTCGAGGCGCCGCCCGCCGCCCCCCGCCCGCAACCCTGACCCCTCTCGGCAAATTTCACCGTGCCCCTCTTCGTGACCGTCAACCCGAGGTAAGATCATGCCCAGTACCGTCCGCGCCGCCGCCGCCGAGGCCCTCGACGAGGTGTCGAAGGTGACCGCCGTGATCCTGCCCGAACCGTCGGGCGAGGTGGTCCCGCTCGAAGCCGCATCACCCGATCGCGCCGAGGCGATCCGCAGGCGGATGGCCGAGATCGACTTCGGCAACACCCAGTCGATCATCAGCTTCGGGTCGGGCGCTCAGGCCGAACTTCAGGTGATCAGCCAGGAGATGCTGACCGACGTGCGCAACAAGGACGTCGGTCCCGCAGGCGACGCGCTGCGCGAGATCGTCACCACCTTGCGCGGCTTTTCGGTCAGCGAACTCGACGTGCGCCGCAAGCAGAGCTGGTGGGAACGGCTGATCGGCCGCGCCGCGCCCTTCGCCAACTTCGTCTCCCGGTTCGAGACGGTGCAGGCACAGATCGACAAGATCACCGAGAACCTGCTCGGCCACGAGCACAAGCTGCTCAAGGACATCAAGGCGCTGGACCGGCTCTACGAAAAGACGCTCGCGTTCTACGACGAACTGGCGCTCTACATCGCAGCGGGCGAGGCGCGGCTGGCGCAGGCCGACGCGGTGGACATCCCCGCGAAGGAGGCCGACCTGGCCGCCGCACCCGAGGATGCCAAGGTGATGATCGCGCAGGAACTGCGCGACCTGCGCGCGGCGCGGGACGACCTGGAACGGCGGGTGCACGACCTGAAGCTGACGCGGCAGGTCACGATGCAGTCGCTGCCCTCGATCCGGCTGGTGCAGGAAAACGACAAGAGCCTCGTCGCCAAGATCAACTCGACCCTCGTCAACACGGTGCCGCTGTGGGAAACGCAGCTCGCCCAGGCGGTGACGATCCAGCGGTCGAAGGAGGCTGCCGAGGCGATCCGGTCCGCCAACGACCTGACGAACGACCTGCTGACCGCCAATGCCGAAAACCTTCGCGCGGCGAACCGCGTCGTGCGGACCGAGATGGAACGCGGCGTGTTCGACATCGAGGCGGTGAAGAAGGCCAACGCCACCCTGATCGCCACCATCGAGGAAAGCCTGCAGATCGCCGACGCGGGCAAGGCCCGGCGCGCGGCCGCCGAAGCAGACCTGAAGAAGATGGAGGCCGAACTGCGCGATACGCTGGCCGCCGCCCGCGCCCGCACCGCAGGGGGGGCCTGACACGGATCATGGCCCGAACCGGCAGGCGGGGATCGCGCGCCGCGGGGGCCATTGCGGCCGCGCTGCTGGTGGCGCTGGCAGGCTGCGCCCCCGCGCCGGGGCGCGACGCCGCGCCGGCCCCTCGGCCCAGCCCCCGCCCTGCCGCAGCGCCCGCCGCGCCGCCGGGACAAAGCGCCGAGGTCGCGGCCTACTATGCCCGCATCGAGGCCGACTTCCGCCGCCGCGGCCTGATGCGCACCGACGGCGGCGGACCCGACGCGCCGTTCGGGCCGCGGCAGCTGACCGAGCACTTCCTGCGTATCGCGCTTTACGACGAATACGTGCGGCAGGGCGACCGGCTGATGGCGCGCGCCAGCCCTGCGCCCCTGCGCCGGTGGGCCGGGCCTGTGCGCATAGGCTTGCGCTTCGGCGAGTCGGTGACGCCGGCGCAGCGCCTGCGCGACCGCACCGCCGTCGCGGCCTATGCCGCGCGGCTCGCCCGCGTGACCGGGCATCCGATCCGGTTCGTGGACGAAGGCGCGAACTTCCGGGTCTATGTCGTGGGCGAGTTCGAACGGCCGGCGATGATGGCCGAATGGGCGGGCTTCTTCCGCGGCGTCGCGGCGTCCGAGCTGGCCTTTGCCAGCGGGATCGACCTTGGCACCTTCTGCCTTGCCGTGGCGGTGTCGGAGGGCCAGACACCGGTCTATACCGGCGCGCTGGCGGTGGTGCGGGCGGAACTGCCCGACCTGTTGCGCCAGTCGTGCTTTCACGAGGAAATCGCCCAGGGCCTCGGCCTTGCCAACGACAGCCCGGCGGCGCGGCCCTCGATCTTCAACGACGACGAGGAATTCGCCCTGCTCACGCGGCTGGACGAGCTGATGCTGCGGATCCTCTACGACCCGCGGCTGCGGCCCGGGATGCGCGAGGCCGAGGCCCGGCCGATCGTCGAGGTGATCGCGGCCGAGCTTCTGGGCGGGGGGACATGATCGGCGCGGCGGCGCCATGCTGCCCGTGGCGCGCCGGGGCGCGACCGGCTATACCTTCGGCGGGGTCCGGCGGCCGCGCCGGCCGATCGAACGCGGGAGAGTGACGATGGTCCTCGGCTTCCTCAAGGGACAGTTCATCGACGTCATCCACTGGGTGGACGACACGCGCGACACGATGGTCTGGCGGTTCGACCGGCACGGCCACGCGATCATGTACGGCGCCAAACTGACCGTGCGCGAGGGGCAGGCGGCGGTGTTCATCCACGAAGGTCAGCTTGCCGACGTGTTCGGGCCGGGCCTCTACATGCTCGAGACGAACAACATGCCGGTGATGACGGCGCTGCAACACTGGGACCACGGCTTTTCCTCGCCGTTCAAGTCCGAGGTCTATTTCGTCAACACCACGCGGTTCAACGGGCTGAAATGGGGCACCAAGAACCCGGTGATGTGCCGCGACCCCGAGTTCGGCCCGGTGCGCATCCGGGCCTACGGCACCTATTCGATGCGCGTCGCCGATCCCGGCCGCTTCATGACCGAGATCGTGGGCACCGACGGCGAGTTCACCACCGACGAGATCGCAATGCAGCTGCGCAACGTGATCGTCGAGGCGTTCTCGCGCACCGTTTCCTCGAGCGGCATTCCCGTGCTCGACATGGCGGCGAACACGCGCGATCTCGGCAGGATCGTCGGCACGGCGATCGCGCCTGTGGCGGCGTCCTACGGCCTCGCCATCCCCGAGTTCTACATCGAGAACATCTCGCTGCCCGAGGCGGTGGAAAAGGTGCTGGACCAGCGCACCGCCATGGGGATCGTGGGGGATCTCGGCAAATATGCGCAGTTCTCGGCCGCACAGGCCGTCGGCACCGCCGCGGCGACGCCCGGCAGCGCCATGGGCGCGGCCGTCGGGGCCGGTCTCGGCATGGCGATCGGGCAGCAGGCGGCGGCAGGGCCCTGGGGTGCAGCGCCGCCGGCCGGGCAGGCGGCCCCGCCCGCACCGCCCCCGCCGCCGCCCCCTGCCCCGGCCTGGCACGTCGCGCGCAACGGCGCGACCGAAGGCCCCTTCGACATGGCCGCGCTGGAGGCGATGGCGGTCTCCGGCGCGCTGACGCGGGCCACGCATGTCTGGACGGCGGGACAGGACGGCTGGCGCACCGCCGGCGAGGTGCCGGCGCTCGCCCCCCTCTTTGCCAGCGTGCCGCCGCCGCCGCCCGGTGTCTGAGATGCCCGACGGCGACGACCACCGCTGGCCCTGCGAGGCCTGCGGTTCCGACCTCACCTTTGCGCCGGGGCAGACGGCGCTGGTCTGCCCGCATTGCGGCCACCGCCAGGAAATTCCGGCGGCCCCCGCCGCGGCGCGGCGGCGGGCGCTCGGCGAAATTGACCTTGCCGCCGCCCTCCGGGACGCGCTGCCACCGGCCGCGGTCGAGGACGTGCGGCTGTCGCGCTGCCCTTCATGCGGGGCCGAAATCGTCTTCGACGGGCCGACGCACGCCACGACCTGCGCCTTCTGCGGCACGCCCGTGGTGGCCGACACCGGCCCCACGCGGCACATCAAGCCGCAGGCGCTGATCCCCTTCCGGCTGACCGAACGCGAGGCGCGCGCGGCGATGGTGGCCTGGCTGGGGCGGTTGTGGTTCGCGCCGAACGGGCTCGTGGACTACGCCCGCAAGGGCCGGGCGCTGACGGGCATCTATGTGCCGTTCTGGACCTTTGACGCGGCCACCCGCAGCCGTTACCGCGGCGAGCGGGGCGACGCCTACTGGGTGACCGAGACCGTGACGGTCCAGCGCGACGGCAAACCGGTGCGCGAACAGCGGCAGGTGCGCAAGGTGCGCTGGACGCCCGCGGCGGGCTGGGTCAGCCGGTTCTTCGACGACGTCCTCGTGCTGGCCTCGACCGCGCTGCCGCGGCGCTACACCGATGCGCTGGCGCCGTGGGACCTCGGGCAACTCGAACCCTATCGGCCCGATTTCCTGTCGGGGTTCCAGGCCGAGGGCTATACGATCGGGTTGGCCGAGGGGCGGGCGATCGGGCACCAGGTGATGTCCGAGGTCATTGCCGACGACGTGCGCCGCGCGATCGGCGGCGACGAACAGCGCATCCACCGCATCGACACCGACTATTCGGCCGAGACCTTCAAGCATGTCCTGCTGCCGGTCTGGATGGCCGCCTACAAGTATGGCGGCAAGACCTACCGCTTCGTCGTCAACGGCCAGACCGGCAAGGTGCAGGGCGAACGGCCGTGGTCGGTCTGGAAGATCGCGCTGGCGGTGGCGTTGGCGGCGGTGCTGATCGGCGCAGGCCTGTGGGTTGCGCAGATGGCCGATCAGGGCGGGTTCTGAGGCGGGCTGCAACCGGGTCGGGGGCAGCCGCCCCTACGCGCGCTCGACCAGCGTGGCGTTGGCCATACCGCCCGATTCGCACATCGTGACGACGCCCAGCCGGCCGCCGGTTTCCTCCAGCCGCGCGAGAAGGTTGCCGAACAGCCGCACGCCGCTCGCCCCTACCGGATGACCAAGCGCGATGGCCCCGCCGTAGGCGTTCACCCGATCGGGGTCCGCACCCGTTTCCGCCTTCCAGGCCAGCACGACGGAAGCGAAGGCCTCGTTCACCTCCCAGGCGTCGATGTCGGCCACCGTCAGGCCGGAGCGCTGCAACAGCCGCCGGGTCGCCGGGATGACACCCGCGAGCATCAGGATCGGATCGTCACCGACGACCGCAAACCCCGTCACCGCCGCCCGCGGCGTCAGGCCAAGGCGCAGCGCCGCGCGTTCCTCCATCATCAAGACGGCCCCCGCGCCGTCGCTGACCTGGCTCGAATTGCCCGCGGTCACGGCCCACCGGATCTGCGGATAGGCGCGGGCCACGGCCTCGTCGTGGAAGGCCGGGCGCAGCGCGGCGAGGCCCTCGGGCGTCGTGTCCGGGCGCAGCCCCTCGTCGGTGTCGGCGGGGCCACGCGGCGTGTCCACCGCCACGATGTCGCGCTGCGGCTGGCCGGAGGCACGCGCCGCTGCCGCGCGGGCGTGGCTACGCGCGGCATAGGCGTCAAGTGCCCGCCGCGTCAGGTTCCAGCGCGCCGCGATCAGCTCGGCAGCCACACCCTGGTGCACGAACCCGTCGGGCCAGCGCGCGCGCAGCATCGGCCCGAGGTTGTCGCGCCCCAGCCGGTTGGCGCGCATGGGCACCGTGCCCATCATCTCCACCCCGCCCGCGATCACCACATCCGCCGCCCCGGCGATGATCGCCTGCGCGGCAAAGTCGATGGCCTGCTGGGCCGACCCGCACTTGCGGTCGAGCGTCACCGCCGGGACCGTGACCGGGAACCCGGCCGCCAGCACTGCCTGCCGGCCGATATTGCCCGCCTGCTCGCCCGCTTGGATGACGCAGCCGGTGATCACGTCCTCGACCATGGCAGGGTCGATGCCGGTGCGCCGCACCAGCGCCCGCAGCACCTGGGCATAGAGGTCCACCGGATGCACGCCCGCGAGGATCCCGCCCTCGCGCCCGCGGCCCCAGGGCGACCGGACGAGACCCGCGATGACAGCCCGGCGCGCCATGTCACGCCTGATCGAAGCGACGCAGCGACACGTTCATCAGCGACGACTTGATCTGCACCACCGGGGCCTTCGCGATCCGCATCAGCCGGCGCACCGCGTCGAGCTCGGGCGAGGACAGCAGGGGATAGGTCGTCTTGACCGGCCCCGCGGCCCGCATCCGCGCGAGGTCCGCCTCGGGCACCAGGGCGCGCAGGATCAGCTCATCGTCGTCGTCGGTGCCGTAGCGGGCGCGCAGATCCTCGATCGTCGGCTGTTCGGGCGGGTTCGCAAGAACCTCCTTCGCGCGGGGGGCGGACATGATGCGGTCGAGCACCTCGGGGTCGATCGGGGCGACTGTCTGGCCGTAGAAACCCGCGGCATACTGGATCACCTCGTCGGGGATCACCTTGTACCGCTCGCCGGTGACGATGTTCAGGACCGCCAGCGTGCCGACAAGCTGGCTGAAGGGCGTGGCCATGCCGGGATAGCCGAGTTCGCGCCGCACGGCAGCCGTCTCGGCCAGCACCTCGTCCAGCTTGTCGGACATGCCGTGCTGGGCCAGCTGCGCCTTCAGCGTGCCGGTCATGCCGCCGGGGATCTGATGCTCGATCGACAGGATGTCGTATTCGTTGAACTGGTTGACCGGAAATCCGGCAGCCTTGCCGACCGCCTCGAAATGGTCGGCCACGGGCTTGAACAGGGCCTTGTTCAGGTTGTGGGTGTAGCCCTTCAGTTCGATGTTCTTGACCATGATCTCGGTCGAGGGAACCGAAGGACCGTTCGCCATCGGGCGGCTGGCGGTGTGCAGGATGGTGACGCCCAGCTCGAGGCTGTCCAGATAGGCCTTGGCCGACATGCCGAGGATGTTGTTCGAGTGAAACTCGATCGGCTTGCCCCGCGCCTTCGCCACGATGGCGGGCAGAAGCGTCCGAAGCCGGTCCTTGTCCAGCGTTCCGGCGGTGTCGTAGAGCAACAGGGTGTCGATGTCGGGGCTTGCCGACAGCTTGTCAGCCTTGTCGGCGTAATACTCGTCCGTGTGCACGGGCGAGAGGGTGTACATGATCGCCCCCGCCACCTCGGACCCGAATTCCTTGGCGACCTTGGCCAGCCGGTGCGTCTTGTCGATGTTGAATAGGACGTCGTAGATCCAGAACGACCGCACGCCGTGCCGGTTCAGCTGCCGCATCCAGGCATCCATCAGCGCATCCGGCGTGACGCCGAAGGTGACGCTGGCGTTGGACCGCATCCCTCCGCGGATCGGCGTGCGCGGCATCGACTGCACCAGAAGGTCGAGCCCTTCCCAGGGGTTCTCGCGGCAGCGCTTGATCAGCACCTCCATCATCGACGAGCCTGCAAGGTCGATGACGCGGAACCCGGTGCGGTCGAGGATCGGGGTCACCGGCAGGGCCATGCCGGCCTGCATCTGCATCCCCCAAAGGCTCTGCTGGCCGTCGCGGATGGTTTCGTCCAGGAACTCGACGTGCAGCGGTTTCGGCATCGGGGTCTCCCTCAGGCGGCGGCGGCGAAGGCGGGCAGGCCCGTCTCCTCCAGCCAGCGGGTGGTGATCCGGTCGGCCCGGAAATCGGGGTGGGTCAGGATGAAACGGGCCAGCGGCAGGGTGGTGCGGACGCCCTCGATCACAAAGGCGTCGATGGCCGCCACCAGCCGGTCGATCGCCGACGCGCGGGTGGGTCCGTGCGCGATCAGCTTGCCGATCATGGAGTCGTAGAACGGCGGCACGAGGTAACCCGCCCGCGCATGGGTATCGAGCCGCAGGCCCGGGCCAGCCGGCGGTTCCCACCGCGTGATCCGCCCCGGTGCGGGGGCGAAGTCCGCGCGCGGATCCTCGGCGTTGATCCGCACCTCGATGGCATGGCCGTCGAAGCGCACATCCTCCTGCGCGAGGCCCAGCCCCTCGCCCCCCGCGACGGCGAGTTGCAGCCCGATCAGATCTGCCCCGGTGATCGCCTCGGACACCGGGTGTTCGACCTGGATGCGGCTGTTCACCTCGATGAAGTAGAAGGCGCCGCGGGCCACGTCGTAGAGGAACTCGACCGTTCCCGCGGCGCGGTAGTGCGCATGGGCGCAGAGGCGCACGGCTGCCTCCTGCATCGCCGCACGCAGGGGGGCGGGCATGGCGGCAGCGGGCGCTTCCTCGATCAGCTTCTGGTACCGGCGCTGCACCGAACAGTCGCGCGCGCCGAAGTGGACGACTCCGCCTTGACCGTCGCCCAGAATCTGCACCTCGACATGCCGGGCGGCGGTCACGAAGCGCTCCATGTAGAGCCGCGGGTCGCCGAAGGCCCCTTCCGCCTCGCGGCTGGCGCGGTCGAAGCCCGCCGCGAGGTCGGCCGGCGTGTCGGCGCGGAACATCCCCCGCCCGCCGCCCCCCGCACTGGCCTTCATCACGACGGGATAGCCCAACCGTTCGGCCGCCGCCCGCGCCTCGGCCAGGCTGGCGATGTGGTCGGTCCCCGGCACGCAGGGCACCCCGGCTGCCTGCGCCAGCGCGCGGGCCGACATCTTGTCGCCGAGGCGCGCGATCGTGTCGGGCCGCGGGCCGACGAAGGCGATGCCCTCTTCCTCGCACAGCGCGGCCAGCGCGGGCTTTTCCGACAGGAAGCCATAGCCGGGGTGCAGCGCGTCGCACCCTGTCGCCTTGGCCGCGTGCACGATCAGCCGTTCGTCGAGGTAGCTCTTCGCCGCTGCCGCCGGGCCCAGCACCACGGTGCGGTCGGCCATCTCGGCCCCGAGCGTCTCGCGGTCGGCGGCGGACACGCCCAGAACCGTCGCGATCCCGCGCGCCTGCGCGGCGCGGATGATGCGCACCGCGATCTCGCCCCGGTTGGCGACGAAGAGGCGGCGAATCGCCATGTCAGGGCTCGATCCAGAACAGGATCTGGCCGTGTTCGACCAGCGCGCCGTCGGGCACGCAGATCCGGCGCACGGTGCCGGCCACACCCGCGCGCAGGGCGGTGAAGAGCTTCATCACCTCGATCAGGCACAGTTCGCTGTCCTCGGTGACGGTCTGACCGACCTCGACATAGGGGGCTGCGCCCGGCTTCGGCGCGCGGTAGAAGGTGCCAAGGTTCGGGGCCGCGACGGCGACCCAGTGGGCGGGAACGGCGCCCTCGTCCGGGGCGGCCGGGGCCGGGGCCGCCGCGACGGGCGGCGCGCCGGCCGGCGCAGCCGCTTGCACCGCTGCCGGCATCGCCGCGGGCGGCGGCGCGGCGGGGGCCGCGCCGGGCATCCGCGCCGCGGGATCGTTCGACAGGAAGATTTCGGCCCCCTCGATCTCGATGTGCAGCTCGT
>CALIZF010000035.1 GCA_938028765.1 uncultured Paracoccaceae bacterium | reverse complement strand
ACCGCGCCGCCCCTTTGCCGCCGCCGCGGACCCGGGCCGGACTGCCGCCCGGCGGCGCGGCGACGGACGGCGCCCGCGCGCCGCTGCCGTCAGTCGCGGCCGGTTGCCGTCCTCTCCAGGGCCGCGTGACTGACGCGGCCGGGTCGGCGTCGGACGCATCGCGCGGTGCGCGCGCCACATCGCGGACGCTGTCTCGACAGTCCGACGAACGCCAGCCGGGTCTTCATGCGCAGCGACAAGACCGCCGGAAGCCGTCCCGGCCAGTATCGGCTTCGCGGCGATCCGTCTCCGGCGGCACCGGTCGCCGAGGGGACCCCGCTCGCGCGGCGGGCCGGTTGTTCCGCGGGGCGACGGGCAACACGCGGCCGGCGGCCTCGCATCCGCGCGCGGGCCCAGGGGCGCGACGGCGGACAGTTCCTCAAGTTCTGGCGCGCATGCGGGGAAGGGGGCGCAGCTCATGTCTGCTGCGTCCCCCGGTCATCCCACCGGGTCGCAGGTTGCTGCGCCGATGAAACAGTCGGCCGGTGCCGAAGTGGGCGGGTTGGACAGCGGGGGCCGGCGCGCGGCCTTGCGGGTTGCGCAAGGACGGTGCCGATGCCCGCCCTGTCGCTGCCATGTCACATTTCCCCGGTATCCGCCGCTCAACGGAACAAAGGAGTTCGAAGTCATGCGGCAGCTTCTGGCAGCAGCAGCCTTTCTGTGCCTTGCGGGCCCGGCGATGGCCGAGTTCACGCTCGATGCACGCTACACCGACGCCGACGGCGATATGATCGCCGATATCCCGACCGATCCGGCCAAGCAGGTCGATCCCGGCACGCTGATCTTCGCCTACACCCCGGTCGAGGATCCGGCCGTCTACGCCGAGGTCTGGAAGGATTTCCTGACCCATCTGGAAGCCGTGACGGGCAAGAGGGTGCAGTTCTTCCCCGTCGACAGCAACGCCGCCCAGATCGAGGCGATGCGCGCCGGCCGCCTGCATGTCGCCGGCTTCAACACCGGGTCCAACCCGCTGGCGGTGGCCTGCGCGGGCTTCCGTCCCTTCGCCATGATGGCGGCCAAGGACGGCCGCTATGGCTATGAGATGGAGATCATCACCTATCCTGGCTCCGGCATCGAGAAGATCGAGGACATCCGGGGCAAGACGCTCGCCTTCACCGCCGAGACCTCGAACTCGGGCTACAAGGCCCCCTCGGCGCTGCTGAAAGCCGAGTTCGGGATGGAGCCCGGCAAGGACTACACGCCCGTCTTCTCGGGCAAGCACGACAACTCCATCCTCGGGGTGGCAAACAAGGATTACCCGGCCGCGGCCATCGCCAACTCGGTGAAGGAACGCATGATCGCGCGCGGCGCGGTGAAGGCCGACGATTTCGTGATCCTCTACACCTCGGAGACCTTTCCGACGACGGGCTATGGCGTGGCCCACAACCTGAAGCCCGAGCTGCAGGAGAAGATCAAGGAAGCCTTCTTCAGCTTCAAGTGGGAAGGATCGTCCCTGCTGGCCGAGTTCTCTAAGTCCGAGCCGCCGAACGAAACCTTCATCCCGATCACCTTTAAGGACAACTGGGCGGTGATCCGGCAGATCGACGAAGTCTCGGGCGTTTCCTACACCTGCAAGTAAGGTTGCCTGACACCTGCCGCGCGGGCAGACCGGCCTCTGCCCGCGCTTTCGTGACGGCTGCCGGGGAAGGCTGCGGGGATCAATGCTGGAAATCTCTCATCTGACGAAGACCTACAAGACCGGCGACAAGGCGCTGTCGGACGTGTCGTTCACAGTGCCGCAGGGACAGGTCCTCGGTCTGATCGGGCCGTCGGGTGCGGGCAAGTCCACGCTGATCCGCTGCATCAACCGCCTGGTCGAGCCGACCGCGGGCTCGATCACCCTGTCCGGCGAACCGATCACCGGGCTCGGTGCGGCCGACCTGCGCCGGATGCGCCGGCGGATCGGGATGATCTTTCAGGAATATGCGCTGGTGGAGCGGCTGACGGTGATGGAGAACGTCCTGTCGGGCCGGCTCGGCTATGTCGGGTTCTGGACCAGCCTGACCCGCCGCTTCGGTCCCGACGACGTGCGCCGAGCCTATCGGCTGCTCGACCGCGTGGGTCTGATGGATCATGCGGACAAGCGCGCCGACGCGCTGTCGGGTGGCCAGCGGCAGCGTGTGGGCATTGCGCGCGCCCTGGCGCAGGAGCCCGAGCTGTTGCTGGTGGACGAACCCACCGCCAGCCTCGATCCGAAGACCAGCCGCCAGATCATGCGTCTTCTCACCGAGATCTGTGCCGAGGCCGGCCTGCCTGCCATCGTCAACATCCATGACGTGCCGCTGGCGCAGCAGTTCGTTGCCCGCATCATCGGCCTGCGGGCGGGCCGCGTGGTGTTCGACGGCACGCCCGACCAGCTGACGCACGAGGCGCTGACCGCGATCTACGGCGCCGAGGACTGGGAGGCGATGCGCAAGGGGAACGAGGAAGACCACGAGGCCGAGCGCGATGCGGCCCTGCGCATGGCGGCGATCGTCTGATGCAGGCGCCCGTCCAGTATCCTGCGCGCTGGAAACGCCCGCCGCAGATCTTCACCGACCCGCTGTGGCGGCGCATCCTGTTCGTCGGCGCGGCCGTCTATCTCGTGCTCGCGCTGTCCACCGTTGACCCCAACTGGGCGCGGATCGCCGAAGGCTGGCAGCGCGGGCTGCGGTTCATCGGCGGCTTCCTGCAGCCCGATTTCACCAGCCGCTGGCGCGACATCTCCAACGGGCTGATCGAAAGCCTGACGATGACGCTGACCTCCACGGTCGTGGGCGTCCTGATCTCGGTGCCGATCGGGATCGGGGCTGCGCGCAACGTCGCCCCGCCCGCGGTCTATTACATCTGCCGCGGGATCATCGCCGCCTCCCGTGCGCTGCAGGAGGTGATCGTGGCGATCTTTTTCGTCGCGATGTTCGGCTTCGGCCCCTTCGCCGGGTTCCTGACGCTGGCCTTCGGAACCATCGGGTTCCTCGCCAAGCTTTTGGCCGAGGATATCGAGGACATCGACGAATCGCAGGCCGAGGCGATCCGTGCGACCGGGGCGTCCTGGGCGCAGATGATCAACTACGCCATCCAGCCGCAGGTGATGCCGCGGCTGATCGGCCTGTCGCTTTATCGCCTGGACATCAACTTCCGCGAGAGCGCGGTTATCGGGATCGTGGGCGCGGGCGGCATCGGGGCGACGCTGAACACCGCCATCGACCGCTACGAATACGACAGCGCGGGCGCGATCCTGCTGATCATCATCCTGCTGGTGATGGCAGCCGAATACAGCTCGTCCTATCTGCGGAAGTTCCTGCAATGACCGACACCGCGCATCCCGCCGTCTGGCGCCGCCGGACGCCCCTTGCCGCGCTGCTGATCTGGGCGGGCTGGTTCGCGCTGGTGGTCCTGTTCGTCTTCTGCTGGCACGTGATGAACCGCAACACCATCTGGGAGTTCGTCTGGGACGCACCGCGCCAGGCGGCCGACATCGGCGACCGGATGTTCCCGCCGCGCTGGTCGTATCTGCCCGAACTGCTCGTCCCGCTGTGGGACACGCTGAACATGGCCACGCTGGGGACGCTTCTGGGCGTGATCCTCGCGGTGCCCGTCGCCTTTCTGGCGGCGCGCAACACCACGCCCTCGGCGGCGGTGCTGCGGCCCGCGGCGCTGTTCGTCATCGTGGGGTCGCGGTCGATCAACTCGCTGATCTGGGCGCTTCTCCTCGTGGCCGTCATGGGGCCCGGGCTCTTGGCCGGCATCGTCGCCATCGGGCTGCGCTCGATCGGCTTCATCGGCAAGCTGCTCTACGAGGCCATCGAAGAGGTCGATACCGCCCCGGTGGAGGCCGTCACCGCCACCGGGGCCAGCCGGGCGCAGGTGCTCGATTATGCCATCGTGCCGCAGGTGCTGCCCGCCTTCTGGGGCATCACCGTGTTCCGCTGGGACATCAACATCCGCGAGAGCGCCATCCTCGGCCTCGTCGGGGCCGGCGGGTTGGGCCTGAAGCTTCAGGCCTCGCTGAACGTGCTGGCCTGGCCGCAGGTGACGGTGATCCTGCTGGTGATCCTGGCCACGGTGGTTCTGTCCGAATGGGTTTCGGCCCGCGTGCGCAAGGCCATCATCTGACATCAACGCCATGCCTGCGGCGTGGCTCTGTAGGAGAGCGACCATGACGAGACGGTTCACCCTGATCGGCGCTGCCGCCCTTGCGCTGCTGCCGGCCGGCGCCTTCGCCCAAGCCAACGAGCTGGTGCTCTACTGCACCGTGGGCGAAGAATGGTGCCGGGCGCAGTCCGAGGCCTTCACCCGCGAGACCGGCATCAAGGTGCTGATGACGCGCAAGTCCTCGGGCGAGACCTTCGCCCAGATCAAGGCCGAGGCCGCCCAGCCGCGCGGCGACGTCTGGTGGGGCGGCACCGGCGACCCCCATCTGCAGGCGGCGCAAGAAGGTCTGACCGAGGAATACCGCTCGCCGATGCTGACCGAGCTGCAACCCTGGGCCGTGGCGCAGGCCGAGACTTCGGGCTACCGCACCGTCGGCATCTACGCCGGCGCGCTCGGCTATGGCTACAACTCGACCAGGGTCACCGAAAATCCGCCGTCCTGCTGGAAGGACCTGCTGGACCCGCGGTTCAAGGACGAGATCCAGGTCGCCAACCCGAACTCGTCGGGCACGGCCTATACGATGCTCGCCACGCTGGTGCAGCTGATGGGCGAGGACGAGGCCTTTGCCTACCTCAAGGCGCTGCACGCCAACGTCAGCCAGTACACCAAGTCGGGCTCGGCCCCGATCCGTGCCGCGGCGACCGGCGAAACCACCATCGGCATCGTGTTCATGCATGACGCGGTGGCGCAGGCGGTCGAAGGCGCGCCGATCGTGACCGTCGCCCCCTGCGAGGGCACGGGATACGAGGTCGGCTCGATGTCGCTCATCAAGGGCGGGCCGAACCCCGAGGCCGCGCGGATCTGGTACGACTGGGCGCTGACCGCAAAGGCGCAGGAAATCGGCGCCACCGCGAAGTCGTTCCAGGTGCCGTCCAACGTCAACGCCGCGACCCCGCCCGAGGCGCCGAAGCTGGCCGACATCAAGCTGATCGACTACGATTTCGCCAAATACGGCTCTTCCGAGGTGCGCACGGCGCTGCTCGCGCGCTGGGACGCCGAGATCGGCGCGCTGCCGAAGTGATCAGGTCGGCGGACGGCCGGATCGGCGTCGTCTGGTCCGGCCTTCTGCTGGCGGCCGTTCTCGTCCTGCCCTGGTTCAAGGGCGGGGCCCTCGGTGCCTCGGCCCTTGCCGAGGGCCTGGGGGGCCGGGCCTGGCTTCTGCCGCTGGTGGCCGTGGCGCTTGCCTTCGGGGCGCTGTTCCTGCTGCTGCGCGACTGGCGCATCCATCCCGCCGGGGCGGCGCTGGTGGGCGCCGGCCTCGTCTGGCTGATCCTTCAGGGGTTCGGCATCGGCCTGCGCGGCCCCGCGCTTCCCGCGATCACCGCGCTGTTCCCTGCGGCGGGGGCCGGTCAGCCGGGCTTCGGCTGGGGTGCCTGGGTGGCGGGCATCGCCCTGATCGGTGCCCTCGCCGAGGTGCTGGCCGCCCGGGGGTTCTGTCGGGGCGAGCGCTTTGGCGCCCTTGCCGTGGTCGCGATCGTCACGCTTCTGACGTTGTTCGTGTTCTTTCCGATCCTCAAGCTGATGTCGTCCGCGTTTGTCGCGCCCGACGGCACGCTGTCGGCCGCCCCGTTCCTTGCGCGGATCACCGCCCCCGACCTATGGTCGATCCGCTGCCTGAACGGTGCGGGTCGCTGCGGCGTCGTCATCAACTCGGTGGTGCTGGGCGTGCTGTCGGCCGGGATCGCCACGGCTCTGGGGCTCGCGCTCGCCCTGCTGGTGGCCCGCACCGATTTCCGGATGAAGCGGCTTCTGCGCGCCATCTCGATCCTGCCTATCATCACGCCGCCTTTCGTGGTGGGTGTCGCCATCATCGTGCTGTTCGGGCGCACCGGTCTGGTGACGGTCGAGGTGGCCGACTGGTTCGGCATGCGCCCCACCCGCTGGGTCTATGGCTTGCCCGGCATTCTGATCGCGCAGGTCCTGGCCTTTGCGCCGGTGACCTTCCTTGTCATCCTGTCGGGGCTCGAGGCGATCAACCCCACCCTCGAAGAGGCGTCCGCCACGCTCGGCGCCCGCCCCGTCGCCACCTTCCGAACCGTGACCTGGCCGCTCCTGCGGCCGGCGCTGGCGGCGGCCTTCCTGCTCGCCTTCATCGAGAGCCTGTCGGATTTCGGCAATCCGATCGTGCTGGGCGGCAGCTATGACGTGCTGTCCACCAAGATCTTCTTCGCCGTGGTCGGCGCGCAATACGATCTTGGCCAGGCGGCGACGCTGTCGGTGTTGCTGCTGGCGCTGACGGTGGCGGCCTTCTGGGTGCAGACCCGCTGGCTGGGACGGGCAAGCTATGTCACCGTCACCGGCAAGTCGGATGCGGGCCTCGTGGCCCCGGTCCCCCCGATCATCAGATGGGCCGCCGTCGCGGCGGTGCTGCCGTTCGTCGCCGTCACCGTCGCCGTCTATGCGATCGTGCTGATCGGGGGGGTCGTCAAGGACATCGCCCGCCTCGAGATGACCCCGACCTTCGGCCACCTCTGGACCGCGTTCTCGTTCGAGATCAACGGGCGCGGCCTGCAGCTGTTCGGCTCGGCCTGGGACAGCATGATCACCACGCTCTGGGTTTCGGCGCTGTCGGCGCCGCTGACCATGGGCGTCGGCATCCTGACCGCCTGGCTGATCGCGCGGCAGGATTTCGCGGGCAAGCGCACCTTCGAGTTCGGCACGCTTCTGTCCTTCGCCATTCCGGGCACGGTGGTGGGGGTCAGCTACATCGCGGCCTTCAACGTGCCGCCCATCGACATCACCGGCACGCTCTGGATCCTCGTGATCTGCTTTGTCTTCCGCAACATGGCGGTTGGGATGCGGGCGGGGGTGGCCGCCCTCGCGCAGATCGACCGCAGCATGGAAGAGGCCAGCCAGACCATGGGCGCGGGCGGGGGCAGGGTGCTGCGCGATGTGGTGCTGCCGCTGATCCGGCCGGCGATCTTCACCGCGCTGGTCTATGCCTTCGTCACCGCGATGACGGCGGTCTCGGCGGTGGTGTTCCTGGTCTCGGCGCGGCACAACATGGCCACGGCCTATATCATGGGCCGGGTCGAGAACGGCGAATATGCGCTCGCCATCGCCTATTCCACCGTGCTGATGCTGGTGATGGTGGCCTGCGTGGCGCTGATGAACCTTGCGGTGGGGCGCGCACGGCTGGGCCGGCGGACGGCGGTGACGGGTGCGGCGTAGCCCGCGGAATGAGGATGCGATGACCGGAACCGCGATCGAATTCCGCAACGTGGTCAAGCGTTACGGCGACGCCGTGGCGGTGGCGGGCATCGACCTGGCCATCGCCGGGGGCGAGCTTGTCACCTTCCTCGGCCCCTCGGGCTGCGGCAAGACCACCAGCCTGCGGCTGATCGCGGGGCTCGAACTGCCGACCGAGGGGCAGGTCTTCATCGCCGGGCGCGACGTGAGCCGCGACCCGGCCTCGGCCCGCAACGTGGGGATGGTGTTCCAGTCCTACGCCCTCTTTCCGCACATGAGCGTGCTCGACAACGTGGCCTATGGCCCGGTGATCCGGGGCATGCCCAGGGCGCAGGCGCAGGCGCGGGCGCGCGAGATCCTCGATCAGGTGGGCCTTGGCGGCCTGCACCAGCGCCTGCCCGCCGAGCTTTCGGGCGGCCAGCAGCAGCGCGTGGCCGTCGCCCGCGCCATCGTGCAGCAGCCCGACGTGATCCTCTTCGACGAGCCCTTGTCGAACGTGGACGCGAAATTGCGCCGCAAGGTGCGCGAGGAGATCCGCAGCCTCCAACGCCGCTTCGGCCTGACCGCCGTCTATGTGACGCACGACCAGGAAGAGGCGCTGGCGGTGTCCGACCGCATCGTGGTGATGGACAAGGGCCGCATCGCGCAGGTGGGCACGCCCGCCGACCTTTACGAACGCCCCGCCAGCCCCTTCATCGCCGATTTCATCGGGGACGCGAACCTGATCCGGGGCACGGTGGCGGCGGGCCATTTCTCGGCCCCCGGCCTCTCGCTGCCGGTAACGGGCCCCGACGGCCCGGCCACGCTCTCGATCCGCCCCGAGCGGATCACGCTGTCGCCCGGCGGGCCCGACCGCGTGGTGTCGGCAACCTATCTCGGCAGCCGGATGGAGTATGTCGTTGCCGCCGGGGTCGGTGAAATGCTGGTGTCGCGCCCGATCGTCGAGCCGCGGCTGAGCGCGGGCCAGGCCGTTTCGCTGCACATCGGCCAGTCCGACGTATCCCGCGTCGCCTGAGAACGGGCGAGCAGAGATGCCATCCGGCCCGGGTTCGGCCTTGCACCGCGCCGCAGCGGGCGGGGCGGGTGCGGTCGGCCCGGTCCCGAACCGCGGCCGGCCGGCGAACGGCCCGATCCGCGAACGCGCGCCGGACATGTCGCCGCGGGCAGGCCCGCAGCGAGCCGCGCCGCGTGATCGGGGGCGCCGGAAGACGCCGGCGCGCCCCGTACGTCCGGCGACCCGCCACCTCCGCCGCGCCGGTGCGGGGGGCGAAGCGTCGGCCGCAAGCCGGGCGCGGGGCCGCCGTCTCCGGCGGCGTGCTAGACGCGCAGGACGCGCACCGCACCGCCGCGCGCCGACAGCGCGATCTCGCCCCGGCAGAGGCGCAGCGCATCGGCCCCGAACACCTCGTGCCGCCAGCCGGTCAGCGCCGGCACGTCGCGCGCGCCCGCGGCGATCGCGTCGAGATCGGCGGCCGAGGCGATCAGACGCGGCGCCACGCCGGTTTCCTCGGACTTCGCCTTGAGGAGGACGCGCAAGAGGTCCGCCAGCGCCGAATCGACTGCCGCCCGCTCCCGCCCCGGATCGACCTTCGGCATCGCCTCGGGCGGCGTGGCGAGCGCGGCCCGGACGGCGGCGAGGATCCCGTCCGCGATCTCGCCCCGGCGCGCCTCGCGCAGCAGAAGCCGCGCCTTCCCGAGGTCCTCGTGCGTCAGCGGGCGCAGCGACGCCAGTTCGATCAGCGCGTCGTCCTTCAGGACGCGGGTGCGCGGGATGTTGTGGGTCTGCGCGTAGTGTTCGCGGAACCGCGCGAGTTCCCGCACCATCGTCAGGAAGGGCCGCGAGGTGGTGCGGGTACGCAGCTTGAGCCAGGCATCCTCGGGGCGGGTGATATAGGTCTCGGGATCGGTCAGGGCGGCGAGTTCCTCGTCCACCCAGGCCCGCCGCCCGGTGCGGTCGAGCTGTGCCGACAGCGTCTCGTAGATCACGCGCAGGTGCGTCACGTCGGCCAGCGCATAGTCCATCTGCGCAGGCGACAGCGGCCGGCGCGACCAGTCGGTGAAGCGGCTGGTCTTGTCGAGGTCGGCCCGCGCGATCTTGCGCACCAGCGTCTCGTAGCCCGCCTGTTCGCCGAAGCCGCAGACCATCGCGGCCACCTGCGTGTCGAACAGCGGCCGCGGGAACACGCCCCCTTCGACATAGAAAATCTCGAGGTCCTGCCGCGCCGCATGGAACACCTTCACCACGCCGTCGTCGCGCATCAGGTCGTAGAGCGGGTCGAGCGACATGCCCTCGCCCGCGACCGGATCGACCAGCGCCGCCGCCCCGTCCGGCCCCGGCAGCGCCATCTGCACGAGGCAGAGCTTCGACCAGTAGGTGCGTTCGCGCAGGAATTCGGTGTCGAGGGCGACGTAGGGGCCGCGGCGCGCCTCGGCGCAGAATGCGGCGAGGGCGTCGGTGGTGGTGATGATGTGCATCGCTGGCCAGTCCTGGCGCGGGTTCGTCCCGCCGGGATCCCTTTAGGGGCCCGTGGCGGCCAAGGAAAGCGCGATCTGCCCCGGCTTTCCTTCGCGCCGCCCCTGCGCTAAGCCCCCCGCGTGACGGACGGGAGGCGGCGATGAAGTTCACGCTCGGCTGGCTGAAGGAGCATCTTGAGACCGACGCGGATGCGCAGGCCGTCGCCGCCGCGCTGACCGACCTCGGGCTCGAGGTCGAGGGGGTGGACGACCCGGCTGCCACGCTCGGCGCCTTCACCATCGCCCGCGTGATCGAGGCCGCGCCGCACCCGAACGCCGACCGGCTGCGCGTCTGCCGGGTGGCGACCTATCCCGGCGGCCCCGGCAGCGCGCCGGTTGAGGTGCAGGTCGTGTGCGGCGCGCCGAACGCGCGGACGGGCCTGGTGGGCGTGTTCGCGCCGCCCGGCACGCATGTGCCCGGCACCGGCGTGGACCTGAAGCCGGGCGTGATCCGCGGCGTGGAATCGAACGGGATGCTGTGTTCGGAACGCGAACTGATGATCTCGGACGACCACGAGGGCATTATCGACCTGCCGGCGGACGCGCCCCTCGGCGCGCGCTACATCGACTGGGCCGGGCTCGACGATCCGGTCATCCACATCAAGGTCACGCCGAACCGGCCCGATGCGCTCGGCGTCAGGGGGATCGCGCGCGATCTGGCGGCCCGCGGGCTGGGTCGGCTGCGCCCGCTGACGGTGCGCCCGGTGCCGGGGGCGTTCCCCTGCCCGGTGACGGTGACGATCGACCCCGCGCTGACGGTAAAGGGCTGCCCGCATTTCGCGATCCGGCTGATCCGGGGCGTGCGCAACGGACCGTCGCCCGACTGGCTACAACGGCGGCTGCGGGCGGTCGGCCTGCGGCCGATCTCGACGCTGGTCGATGTGACGAACTTCTTCACGGTCGGCCTGAACCGGCCGCTGCACGTCTTCGACGCGGCGAAGATCAGCGGCGGCCTGAGGATCCACCCCGCAGCGGGTGGCGAGACGATCCTTGCGCTCGACGGGCGCAGCTACACGCTGTCGCCCGGGATGATGGCGATCTCCGACGATGCGGGCGTGGAAAGCATCGCCGGCATCATGGGGGGCGAGCATTCTGGCGTCACCGAGGCGACGACCGACGTGATCCTCGAATCCGCCTGGTGGGATCCGATCAGCATCGCCGCCACCGGGCGGGCGCTGAAGATCACCTCGGACGCACGCTACCGGTTCGAGCGGGGGGTCGATCCGGCCTTCACGCTGCCGGGGCTCGAGCTTGCGACGCGCATGATCCTCGACCTCTGCGGGGGCGCGGCGTCGGCGGTGGCGCAGGACGGCGCGCCGCGCCTCGAGCCGCGCGCCTACCGGTTCGATCCCGCGCGGGTGGAGCGGCTGGTCGGCATGGCGATCCCGGCCGAGGCGCAGCGCGCGACGCTGACAGCGCTCGGCTTCGCGCTGGACGGCGACATGGCCAGCCCGCCCACCTGGCGGCCCGACATCCGCGGCGAGGCCGACCTTGTGGAAGAGGTGGCGCGCGTCGCCTCGCTCGAAGGTCTGAAGGGCGTGCCGCTGCCGCGCCCCGCGCCGGGTGTGCCCGCCCCGGTCCTGACGCCCGCGCAGGCGCGCGAGCGGTCGGCGCGGCGGACGCTGGCGGCGCTCGGCTACAACGAATGCGTCACCTACAGCTTCATCGACCAGGCGGCTGCGGCGCTGTTCGGCGGCGGGGCGGATGCGGTGCGTCTCGACAACCCGATCTCGTCCGAGATGACGCACCTGCGCCCCGAGCTGCTGCCCGGCCTCCTGCGGGCGGCGGCGCGCAACCAGGCGCGCGGGCAGGCGGATCTCGCGCTGTTCGAGGTCGGCCCCGCCTTCGCGGGCGGCGAGCCGGGGGAAGAGGCGCTGCACGTCACGGCGCTGCTCGTGGGGCACGTCGCCCCGCGCGATCCCTTCGGATCGCGCCGGCCGGCCGACATCTTCGACGCGAAGGCGGATGCCGAGGCGGTTCTGGCCGCCCTGGGTGCGCCTGCGCGGCTGCAGACGGCGCGGAAGGCGCCGGGCTGGTGGCATCCGGGGCGGTCGGCGCTGCTGACGCTCGGTCCGGCCGTGCTCGGGGTGTTCGGCGAAGTGCATCCGCGTGTCCTCGCGGCACTGGACGTGAAGGGGCCGGCGGTGGCCTTCACCGTCCTGCCCGCTGCGATCCCTGCGCCGAAGGCCCGCGGCACGGCGCGGCCCGCGCTGGCGCTGGCCGGCTACCAGCCGGTGGAACGCGATTTCGCCTTCGTCGTCGATGCCCGGACCGAGTCGGCTGTGCTGGTGACGGCCGCACTGGGGGCCGACAAGGCGCTGATTGAGTCCGTGCGGGTGTTCGACGAATTCGCCGGTCCGAAGGCCGAGGCGCAGCTGGGGCCCGGCCGCAAGTCCGTCGCCCTGACCGTGCGCCTGCAACCGCGCGACCGCACCCTGACCGAGGCCGAGATCGAGGCGGTGGCGGCTAAGGTGGTCGAGAAGGTGGGCAAGGCCAGCGGCGGCACCCTGCGCGGCTGACCCCGGCACCCCGCAACCTCCCGCGTCATCCCGTGACCTTACGGCAACGGCTGGCCAGGTCCTTTCTTGCGCTTTTCTGCGCCGCGGCTTAGGGGCAGGACGACCGGCGGGCGCAGGCCCCGCCTTTCAACCGGGGAGGGTTCCCATGACCAACGTCGTGATCGTCTCGGCCGCCCGCACGGCCGTCGGCAGCTTCAACGGGGCGTTCGCCAACACCGCTGCGCACGACCTCGGCGCTGTCGTCCTGGCCGCGGTGGCCGAGCGCGCGGGGGTCGAGAAGCGCGAGATCTCCGAAACGATCCTCGGCCAGGTGCTGACCGCAGGGCAGGGCCAGAACCCGGCCCGGCAGGCGCACATCAAGGCGGGCTTTCCCAAGGAGGCGTCCGCCTGGGGCATCAACCAGGTGTGCGGCTCGGGCCTGCGCGCGGTGGCCATCGGGGCGCAGCACGTCCAGCTCGGCGATGCCGACATCGTTGCGGCCGGCGGCCAGGAAAGCATGAGCCTCTCGCCCCATGTCGCCCACCTGCGCGCCGGGCAGAAGATGGGCGATCTCAGCTTCATCGACTCGATGATCAGGGACGGGCTTTGGGACACCTTCAACGGCTATCACATGGGCCAGACGGCCGAGAACGTGGCGCGCGAGTGGCAGATCAGCCGCGACGAGCAGGACCGCTTCGCGCTGGCCAGCCAGAACAAGGCCGAGGCCGCGCAGAAGGCCGGCAAGTTCCGGGACGAGATCGTGCCGGTCGTCGTCAAGACCCGGAAGGGCGATGTGACGGTGGACGAGGACGAATACATCCGCCACGGCGCGACGCTGGAGGCGATGCAGAAGCTGCGCCCCGCCTTCGTCAAGGACGGCAGCGTGACCGCCGCGAACGCCAGCGGCATCAACGACGGCGCAGCGGCGGTGCTGCTGATGTCCGAGAAGGAGGCCGCGCGCCGCAGCCTGACGCCGCTGGCGCGGATCGCCTCCTATGCGACGGCGGGCCTCGACCCCGCGATCATGGGGGTCGGCCCGATCCACGCCAGCCGCAAGGCGCTGGCCAAGGCCGGCTGGCGGCCCGAGGACCTCGACCTGATCGAGGCAAACGAGGCCTTTGCCGCGCAGGCCTGCGCGGTGAACAGGGACATGGGCTGGGACACCGCGAAGGTGAACGTGAACGGCGGCGCCATCGCCATCGGTCACCCGATCGGCGCCTCGGGCGCGCGGATCCTCAACACGCTTCTCTTCGAGATGAAGCGCTCGGGCGCGAAGAAGGGCCTGGCCACGCTGTGCATCGGCGGCGGTATGGGTGTGGCCATGTGCCTGGAACGCGCCTAACCCGCGTCGCGGCCGGGCGCAATATTGTTGCGCCCGGTAGTGCTCACCGGTAACAGGATTGCCAGAGGTCTGTCCCGAGGGAGGAATCATGTCGAAAGTCGCACTGGTCACCGGCGGTTCGCGGGGCATTGGCGCCGCGATTTCGGTGGCGCTGAAGACCGCGGGCCACACCGTCGCCGCGAACTACGCCGGCAACGACGAGGCTGCGGCAAAGTTCACCGCCGAGACGGGCATCCCGACCTACAAATGGTCTGTCACCGATTATGACGCCTGCGCGGCCGGCGCGGCGAAGGTCGAGGCTGACCTCGGCCCGATCGGCATCGTGGTGGCGAACGCCGGGATCACGCGCGATGCGCCCTTCCACCGCATGACGCGCCAGCAGTGGCAGGAGGTGGTGGACACCAACCTGACGGGCGTGTTCAACACCATCCACCCGATCTGGAGCGGGATGCGCGACCGCAAGTTCGGCCGGGTGATCGTGATCTCCTCGATCAACGGGCAGAAGGGCCAGTTCGGTCAGGTCAACTATGCCGCGACCAAGGCCGGCGACCTCGGCATCATCAAAAGCCTCGCGCAGGAAGGCGCGAAGGTCGGCATCACTGCGAATGCGGTCTGCCCCGGCTACATCGCCACCGACATGGTGATGGCCGTGCCCGAGAAGGTGCGCGAAAGCATCATCGCGCAGATCCCCGTGGGACGCCTCGGCACCCCCGAGGAAATCGGCCGCTGCGTGGCGTTCCTTGCGTCCGAGGACGCGGGCTTCATCACCGGATCAACGATCAGCGCGAACGGCGGGCAGTTCTTCGTCTGACCGGCGCGCTGCGGGCGGCGCTGGCAGCAGGGCCGCCCGCAGGGCGGCGGGTCCGTCCGCGCGGACCCGGGTCAAGCTGCTGCCCGCGCCGCCGGGTGGGATGCGCCTCTCGTTGGCGCGACTAGAGCGTGCAGGCAGCGTAGATCGCCGGCAGATCGTTCGCGAAGCGGTCGAGCAGGTCGTCCGCCTGCACCCGACCCGTGGCGACATGCGCGTGCAGCGGGGCCAGATACCGCTCTTCCCCCAGCCCGCGGGCGCGCAGGCCGGCGTCGGCCAGTGCAACCGCCGCGCGCGCCACGTCGTGCAACCGGATGCCCTCTGCCTCGCCCGCCAGCGCGCGTTCGGCCGCGGCCACGCGCAGCCCCTCGCGCGTCGCGGCGTCCCAGCCCTTGACGAGATCCCACGCCGCATCGAGCGCCATGGCGTCGTACATCAGCCCGACCCAGAACGCCGGCAGCGCGTCGAGATGCGCCTTGTCGCCCGCGTCCGCCCCCCGCATCTCGATATAGCGCTTGACCCGCGCCTCGGGGAAAACGGTCGTCAGGTGATCTGCCCAGTCCGACAGCGTCGGCTTCTCGCCGGGAAGGGCGGGCAGGCGGCCCTGCAGGAAATCGCGGAACGACTGGCCGAGCGCATCGATATAGCGCCCGTCGCGATAGACGAAGTACATCGGCACATCCAGCACCCAGTCCACATAGGCCTGGAACCCGAACCCCTCGTCGAACACGAATGGCAGCATGCCGGTCCGCGCGGCATCGAGCCCGCGCCAGATCCGCGAGCGCCAGCTGCGGTGGCCGTTCGGGGCGCCCTCGAAGAACGGCGACGACGCGAACAGCGCGGTCGCGACCGGCTGAAGCGCCAGCGCCACCCGCAGCTTCTTGACCATGTCGGCCTCGGACGCGAAGTCGAGGTTCACCTGCACGGTGCAGGTGCGATACATCATCTGCAGGCCGTGCGTTCCGACCCGCTGCATGTAGTCTGTCATCAGGCGGTAGCGGCCCTTGGGCATCTGCGGCATCTCCGCGTGCCGCCAGACCGGCGCGGCCCCGAGGCCGAGGAACCCGATCCCGAGGGGGCGTGCGATGCCGTTCACCTCGTCAAGGTGCCGGGCGGTTTCCGCTGCGGTCGCGTGCAGGTCGGCCATCTGCGCGCCCGAAAGCTCGATCTGTCCGCCGGGTTCGAGGCTGACGTTCGCGCCGTCGCGGGTCAGGCCGATCAGCGCCTCGCCCTCCAACACAGGGGTCCACCCGTGGCGGTCGCGGAGGCCTTCCAGGAGGGCGCGCACCGACCGGGGACCGTCGTAGGGCAGGGGGGCGTGCGTATCGGTCAGATAGCCGAACTTCTCGTGCTCGGTCCCGATGCGCCAGGCCTCGCGCGGCTTGCAGCCGCCGGCGAGGTAGTCGGCCAACTGCTCGAACCGCTCGATCGGCCCGCCGCCGGACTGGGGGATGGACATGGGGCCGCCTGCCGTTCGCCTGTGCGTTTCGGGCGCCAGACCTGTCCCGCCCGCCGGGCCGAGTCAAGGGCGCGCGGGAGGGCGTCGCGCCGGCGTCAGGCCCGTCGCCGCCGCGCCGCGGCAAGCCCGCCGAGCGCCGCCAGCAGCAGCACACCCCCCGCCGGCAGGGGAACCGGCGACAGGGTGCCCGGCTGGGTGGTGAAGCGGAAATCGTCGATGGCGAAGGCGAAGCGGCCGCCGCGCGCGAGGATCGACACCCCGACGATGTCCTGCCGGTCGCTGGCATAGCCGAAGAACCACGGGTTGGTGCTGAGGGCGCCCCCGGTCAGCACGTCCGACCCGCCGCCCGAGAAGCGGATGGTGACGTCGAAGAGGTTCATCAGGCTGTTGGCCAGGAACCCGAAGGCGCCCTGCGCGACGTCGAAGGTGATGTCGAGCGGCGCGACGCCGCCTGACGACAGGCGGTCGAGGAAGCCCCCGGTAAAGCCGCCGCCCGCGTCGATGTTGAAGAAGAACCCGGTGCCGATCTCGGTCGAGAAGGTGACGCCGTCCACGATGTCGCCAGCGTTGATCGGCCCGCCGAAGGCTGTCGCAAGGCTGGTTGCCGAATTCAGCACGCCGGTGGTAATCGGAAACGCGGATGTCGTCCCGAAATCCTCGACCACGGTCGGCCCGACAGCCGCGGTGAAGGCGGCAAGATCGCTGAAGGTCGTGATCGTTCCGGCCACGGCCGCGGACGGCAGGGCGAGGGCCAGCGCCGTGGCCAGTGCGACTTCCTTCATCCCGTCTCTCCCGGCTGCAAAGTGGCCGCAAGGTAACGATTGTGGCAGAGCCGTCAACGACGGCGTGCGCATCGGCCGTCGTCCCGGCGGATTACCGCAGGCGCGCGCTGGCCGGCCGGCTGCGGCGCCAGACCATGACCGCCCCTTCGCGCCGGCCGACGGCGGCCAGAAGAAGCCCGCCGTCCATCCCCGGCAGGACCGAGAAGGCATCGAAGAGCCGGTCCGCCCCCGCTGCGGCCAGCGGGATCAGGAGGTGCCGCCCGTCTGCCTGGTCGAGGCGCCAGCAGCGGATCCCCGCGACCGTCACCACCGACAGCGCCGCAAGGTCGTCGATCGCCGCGCTGTCGCCGATCCCGGGCCCGAACCAGCTGATCTGACCCTCGACGACCTCGACCGCGCCCGGCCCGGCTGCCAGCGCGCCGCTGCCCGCGGCGAACCGCAGCCGCCGCAGCGCCGTGAGCCCGAGGCCTGCGGCCGCCGCCACCGCGACCGCGCCGAGCGCCGTCGGAAGGACCCCGCCCTGCGCGAGCAGCCACAGGCCGCCCGCCCCCGCGCCGCCCGCCGCGATCAGCTCGCGCCAGCGCGACAGGGCGGCCAGCGCCTTGGGCCGGATGAAGGTCATCGCCAGTCCCCCGCCGCCGTCTGCCACAGAACCAGCGCCGCCGCTGCCGCGGTTTCGGCGCGCAGGATCCGCGGGCCCAGCCGCAGCGGCGCGGCGAAGGGCAGGGCTGCGAGCCGGGTGCGCTCGGCCGGCGAGAACCCGCCTTCGGGGCCGATCAGGATGGCCGCCGGGCCGGGCGCGAAGGCGGGGGGCCTGCCGCCGGCCGGCGCGCCCATGCCCGCCAGTGCCTCGTCGCACCACCAGAGCCGCCGCCCGGCCGGCCAGCCGGCCAGCACCTGCGCCAGCGGCATCGCCGGGGCGACCTCGGGGACCCACAGCGCGCCGCACTGCTCTGCCGCTTCCACCGCATGGGCCTGAAGCCGGTCCTGACGGACCCGTTCGGCGTTCGTCCGATCGGTCAGCACCGGCAGGATGCGCGCGCAGCCGAGTTCCACCGCCTTCTCGACCGCATAGTCGGTGCGGGCCTTCTTCAGCGGCGCGAACATGAGCCAGACGTCCGGCGGCGCGGCGGGCGGGCGCATCGGCGCTTCGGCCAGCAGGGCCGCGGGCGGGCGGCCGGCCGCGGCGGCGGGCACGACCGCGCGCCATTCGCCCGCGGCTGCGTTAAACACCGCCACCGCCTCGCCCGGACGCAGGCGCATGACGGCGTGGAGGTAATGCGCCTGGTCCCGCGACAGCGGAACGGGTTGCCCCGCGGCGAAGGGGTGATTTACATGGAGACGGACCCGGACATCGGACATGAGGCCGAAGCTATGCCCGACCCTGACCGTGCGCCAGAGGTCACCGTGGCCGATGCGCCCCGCGGCAACTGGGTGGACACGCGCGCGCCCGCGAGGTTGCGGCCCTATCTGCGGCTGAGCCGCGCCGACCGCCCCATCGGCACCTGGCTGCTCTACATCCCCTGCCTGTGGGGCGTGGCACTGGCGGCGGCCGCGGACCCCGCCGGCTGGCAGTGGCGCGACCTCTGGATCGTCGTCGGCTGCGGCATCGGGGCGTTCCTGATGCGCGGGGCGGGCTGCACGTGGAACGACATCGCCGATCGGAATTTCGACGGCAGGGTGGCGCGCACCCGGTCGCGCCCGATCCCCTCGGGTGCCGTCACGGTGCGGCAGGCGGCCGACTGGATGGTGGCGCAGGTGCTGGCGGCGGCGCTGATCCTGTTCACCTTCAACCTCATCGCCATCATCCTCGGCCTCGCGTCGCTGGCGCTGGTGGCTGTCTATCCCTTCGCCAAGCGGTTCACCTGGTGGCCGCAGCTGTTCCTCGGCCTTGCGTTCAACTGGGGCGCGCTTCTGGCCTACGCCGCGCATGCCGGGGGGGTCGGCACCCCGGCGCTGCTGCTCTGGGCGGCGGGGATCGCGTGGACACTCTTCTACGACACGATCTATGCCCATCAGGACCGCGAGGATGATGCGCTGATCGGCGTGCGCTCCACGGCGCGGCTGTTCGGCGCGGCGACCGTGCCCTGGCTGCGCAGGTTCCTGGTCGCGGCCGTGGTGCTGGCGACGCTCGCCTGCCTCGCGGCGCTGCTGTCGGCCGATGCGGGTTGGCCGGCGGTGATCCTGGCGCTGGCAGGCGTCTGGGGGTTCGGGGCGCACCTCAACTGGCAGCTCTCGCAGCTCGATATCGACGACCCCGGCCTGTGCCTTCGGCTGTTCCGGTCGAACCGCGATGCGGGGCTGATCCTTGCGCTGTTTCTCGCCGCTGCCGCGGCGGTCTAGGTTGATGCCGCGCGCGCCGGGCGCTACCACGCGCCGGCTGCACCACGGGAACCGATGCGCAAGTCCGCCACGCTGATCGCCGTCGCCGCCTTTGCCTCTGCTGCCGCGCTCTCGGCGGCGCTCGCGATCTTCGCTGCCGGTGCGGTCGAAACGCGCGCGCAGCGCCAGATCGACCGGCTTCTGGCGCGCGAGGGGATGACCTGGGCCGCCGCCCGGGTCGATGGCCTCTCCGTCACGCTCACCGGCATCGCGCCGACCGAGGCGCTGCGGTTCCGCGCCGTCAGCCTTGCAGGAAGCGTCGTCCCCGGCGCGGGCGTGACCGACGCGATGGCGGTGGTCCCCGCCGCATCCGCCGCACCGCCCGACTTCCTCCTGGAGCTTTTGCGCAACGATGACGGCGTATCCCTCATCGGTCTCGTCCCCGCGGACTGGAACACCGCTGCGCTGACGGCCGCCGCGGCGGCCGCTGCGGGCGAGGCCGCGGTGGCCGACATGCTGCAGACCGCCGACCACCCGGTGCCGGAAGGCTGGGATGCCGCAGTCGCCTATGGCCTTGCCGCGCTGGCGATGCTGCCGCGATCCAAGATCTCGGTCGGCCCCGGCCGCGTCACCGTCACCGCCATCGCCGACAGCGCGGCGCAGAAACGGCGACTGGAAACCGATCTTGCCCGCGCGGCGCCGGGCGGCGACACGCCGCTGAAGCTGGCGATCGAGATCGCGGCCCCCCGCCCCGTGATCACGCCCTTCACCTTGCGGTTCGTCATCGACGACGCCGGCGCGCGCTTCGACGCCTGTTCGGCCGCCAGCGAACGGGGCCGCGCGCGCATCGTCGCGGCCGGCGTTGCCGCCGGGGCGCAGGGGAAGATCGACTGCGCCCTCGGCCTCGGCGCGCCGTCGCCCCGCTGGGCCGACGCGGCGGTGGCGGCGATCCGGGCGCTGGCGCAGGCGGGGGCGGGCACTGTCACCCTGTCGGATACCGACGTGACGCTGATCGCCGCGCACACGACCGACGCCGCGGTGTTCGAACGCGCCATCGGCGACCTCAGGGCGGCGCTGCCCGAGGTGTTCTCGCTCAGCGCGCAGCGCACAGATCCGCCGCAGACCGAACGCGCAGCGCCTGCCGCAAGCTTCACCGCCACGCTGGCCGAGGACGGCGCCCTCGACCTGCGCGGGCGGATCGCGGACGACCGTCTGAACGCGGTCACCGAAGCCTTCGCCCGCGCCCGCTTCGGCGCCGGCGCGGTGACCAACGCCCTGCGGATCGACCCCGAAGGCTTGCCCGACGGCTGGTCGGTGCGGGTGCTGGCAGGGCTGGCGGCGCTGGCCGAACTCGACCACGGCGCGGTCCTGGTCGAACCGGGCCGCGTCGCCCTGACGGGCACATCGGGCAATCCCGACGCGCGGTCCGAGGCGGCGCGGATCCTCGCCGGACAGCTCGGTCAGGGCGCGGCCTATACGGTCGATGTCACCTATGATCCCGCGCGCGACCCGCGCGCCAACCGGCCCGCGCCCGAGGCCTGCGTGGCCGAGGCGAACGCGGTGCTGGCGCGCGGCAAGATCGCCTTCGCGCCGGGGTCGGCCGATATCCCCGCTGAGGCCCGGCGCACGATGGAGGATCTGGCGGCGGTGCTGCGCAGCTGCCCCGATACCGCGATCGAGATCGGCGGCCACACCGATTCGCAGGGCCGGGCCGAGACGAACCTCATGCTGTCGGAACGCCGGGCCGAGGCGGTGCGCAACGCGCTGCGCAGCCTGCGGGTGCCTGTTGGCACGATCACCGCGCGCGGCTACGGCGCCGAACAGCCGATTGCCGACAACGCGACCGAGGCAGGGCGCGAGGCGAACCGGCGCATCGCCCTCCGGCTGGTCGAGCCCGCGACAGCGTTCGACGGCGGTCATGCTTCAGCGGCGGGCGAGGGGGCGGCAGTGGCAGCGGGCGAAGCGGACGGCGGCTCGCCCGCCCCCGAACCGGAAGTCGAGGCCGCATCGGTCGCGGCCGATCCGGGGGCCGCCCCGCGCCCGGTCGAACGGCCGGGCGGCGCACCGGCCGCCCCCATCATTTCGGGCGTCCTGCGCGGCGCGGATGCGCCCGCCGCGGCAGCGGCCCCGTCCGCCTCGCCCGAGGCGGACGCGGGCGCCGACGCCGGCCCGTCCTTCGCGCCCCGCATCAGCACGATGCGGCCGCAGCGCCGGCCCGGGGCGGACGTCGGCCCCGTGGACCGCAGCGATGGCCCCGCGGAGGCGACCGCGGCCGCGGCGGCGGCCGCCGCCCCCGGCCCCGCTGCGGCGCGCCCGTTGGCCGGACCGGCCCCCGAGCCCGCGGCGGTCGCCGCCTCGGCCGAAACTCCTGCGGCGGCCGCGCCGCCCGATGCCGCGCCGGACGCGGCGGCCGACGACGCGGGCCCGGCGCCGGCACCCGATACCGCAGCGGGGGCGGCAACCGAATGAACCGCACCGAACTCATCGTCGCCACGGCGGTCATCCTCTTCGTGGCCTTCGCGCTCGGCTGGTTCGCCTACTGGCTGCTGCACCGTTTCACCCGCGTCACGGGCGGCGACATGTCCGAAATCGACCGCCTCGCGCAGGAATTGCACGAGGCCGAGGAACTGCGCGACCAGGCGCTGGCCTGGATGGAACACCGCGAGGCGGAACTGACCAACCAGCTGTCGCAAACCGAAGCAGAGCTGCGCGCCGCGATGGATGGCCTGCGCAGTGCGCGGGCCGAGGTCGAACGCCTGCGCGAGGCGCTGGAGGCACGGGGATAGCCGGTGCGGCCAGCCGCCGCGCGCTGCGGACCGGCGGCCGCGTCGCACCGCCCCGCCGGGGCGCTGCCCCGGCCCCGGCTTATTCGGAAGAGGTGAAGCCGCGGCGGTGTTGGCCTTCGGTGCACCCGTCTGCATGGGCGTCAGCGGCGAGGCGGCGCGGCCGGCGTCCGGTCGCCCGGGCGGAACGGCGGCGGCGGGGCGCGGCGCGCAGCCCCCCTCGCGGGGCTGCCGGCGGGGCGGCGGCGCGCGGCCCTTCTAGCCGATCGGGCCCGGCAGCCGTTCCTCGGTCAGCAGCACGTTGGCCTCGACCTGGCCAACCCCCGGCAGCGTCATGATCCGGCGCCGCAGGATGCGTTCGAAATCGGCGATGTCGCGCGCCACTACCCGCAGGCGGTAGTCGAACATGCCCAGCACATGCTGCACCACCATCACCTCGGGGATGGCGGTCGCCGCGCGTTCGAAATCCTCGAGGCTCACGCGGCCTTTGGTGGCGAGCTTGATCCCGAGAAAGACGGTCACGCCGAAACCGAGCGCCGCGCGGTCCACCTCGGCCCGCCGTCCGGCGATGATGCCCGCCGTCTCCAGCCTGTCGATGCGGCGCCAGACAGCGGCCTGGCTGAGCCGCAGCCGCCGCGCCACCTCGCCTGCGCCGAGCGCGCCGTCGGCGGCCAGCGCCCGCAGGATGGCGCGGTCGGTGTCGTCGAGCGGCCTCATACCGGCAGCCGCCCCTCGTCCTTGATCGTGGCCACCAGCATCAGCGCCTCGATGTCGGCGATGTGCGGCAGCGTCAGGATGCGGTCGCGGTAGACTTCGGCATAGTGCCTCATGTCGCGGGCGATCACGTTCAGCCGCACGTCCACGCGGCCGAGGAAGGTCTCGATCGCGACCACCTCGGGCACGGCGCGCGCGGCGGCCAGGAACTCGTCGAAGGCGCGCGGGTTGGTCTTGTCCAGCGTGAAGCGCAGGGAAACCTCGACCTCCCACCCGAGCGCGCGCCAGTTGATGACGGCCCGGACCCCGCGGATCACCCCCCGTTCGCGCAGCCGTTCGAGCCTGCGCCAGGCCGTCGTCGGGGCGAGGCCCGCGCGCCCGGCCAGGGCGGCGTTCGGCAGGCCGGGATCGGCCAGAAAGTGGCGCAGCAGGCGGCGGTCGGTATCGTCGAGCATGATCGTTTCGCAAAGAGCCAACAGGGATCATAAGGATTTCGCGAAAGGGCGGAAAGCCGCGAAGTTCCTGCGCGCCGCGCGCGGCGCATCCCTGTATCCCGCTGCCGACAAGACCCGGAGGAGGCATCCATGCGCGTCTATTACGACCGCGACTGCGACATCAACCTGATCAAGGACCGCAAGGTGGCGATCCTCGGCTACGGCAGCCAGGGCCATGCCCATGCGCTGAACCTGCGCGACTCGGGCGCCAAGAATGTCGTGGTCGCGCTGCGCGCGGGCTCGCCCTCGGCGAAGAAGGCCGAGGCCGAGGGGCTGACCGTGACGGAGATCGCCGAGGCGGCGAAATGGGCCGATCTCATCATGTTCACCATGCCCGACGAGCTGCAGGCCGACACCTATCGCCGCTACGTCCACGACAACCTGCGCGAAGGGGCCGCCATCGCCTTCGCCCACGGCCTCAACATCCACTTCGGCCTGATCGAGCCGAAAAAGGGCGTCGATGTCATCATGATGGCGCCAAAGGGCCCCGGGCACACGGTGCGGGGCGAGTTCGTCAAGGGCGGCGGCGTGCCCTGCCTTGTCGCGGTGCACAACGACGCCACGGGCCGGGCGCTGGACCTCGCGCTGTCCTACTGTTCGGCCATCGGCGGCGGGCGGTCGGGGATCATCGAGACGACCTTCAAGGAGGAATGCGAGACCGACCTCTTTGGCGAACAGGCGGTGCTGTGCGGCGGCCTCGTGGAGCTGATCCGCATGGGCTTCGAAACGCTGGTCGAGGCGGGCTATGCCCCCGAGATGGCCTATTTCGAATGTCTGCACGAGGTGAAGCTGATCGTGGACCTGATCTACGAAGGCGGCATCGCCAACATGAACTATTCCATCTCGAACACGGCCGAATACGGCGAATACGTCTCGGGCCCGCGCATCCTGCCCTATGACGAGACCAAAGCGCGGATGAAGGCGGTGCTGCGCGACATCCAGTCGGGCGCCTTCGTGCGCGACTGGATGCAGGAATGCGCCGTGGGCCAGCCCTTCTTCAAGGCCACGCGCCGCAACAACGACGCCCACCAGATCGAACGGGTCGGCGAGAAGCTGCGCGGCATGATGCCCTGGATCACCAAGGGCCGCATGGTGGACAAGGCGCGGAACTAGGGCTAGCCCGGGTGTGTCCACGCGGCGACACACCCCCTAGTCGAACGATTCTTAGGGGTTGCAATCTGCGTTAACCACTTGGAAACCCACTGTGCCGGATCGGTTGCGCCCCACTTCCGCGCGCGCGGTGGCGAGGACCTTGTTGGCGCGGTCCAGCGCCTTGACGTCGGCGACATAGCGGTGGCCCCGGCCGCCCGAACAGGGCGGCGGGTAACCCGCCGAGGCATATTCCCCCGATGTCTGCGCTGCCGCCACCACGACCGCGCTCCGGGGCAGGCTGGCGGTCAGGCCCGAGACGGCAGGCAGGGCCATCGACGTCCCCTTGGCCGGAAAGGCGATGATGCCGTGGCCGCCCCGGCTGGATAGCGGGGCAAAGTCCCGGTCGTTGAATTCCACCACGATCCAAGCCGTTCCGGCGGGGATGCCGCTGACCTGCAACGGCGGTGTCGCCCCGATGCCGCCGAACAAACGGCACTGCTGGCCCGGGGGCATGAGCCGGCCGTCCCACGGCGCCTTGAGCGTGACAGCGAGCTGCGCCTGGGCGCTGGAAGAAAAAACCATCCTCGCCGCACAGGCCAGTGCGGCGAGGGCAAGAACACTCCGCATCAGTGACCTCACGACTCGCGAGGCACAGTTGGGCCATGAACACCCTGCGGTTCTGTCAAGCGCGGCTGCGCGGCGCGGTTGTCGGCCGGACCCGGGGCGTGTCTTGTCATTGCACCCGGCTGGTCGAGGATTTCGGGCTTACTGCCGCGTGCGCCGCCCCCCGCGCTGCGCCGACCCTGGCCTCTGCCGCTTGTTCCCGGGCAGCCCCGCGCGGGACGCCGCGGGCATGGGGTTGATGCTGCGGAAGGAATGTCAGGCCGCCACCGCTTCGACCGCCGCGACGATGCCGGCCACGACCTCGGCCATCAGGGCCTCGTCCTCGGCCTCGGCCATGACGCGGATCAGGGGTTCGGTGCCCGACTTGCGGATCACAAGCCGCCCGGTGCCGTTCAGTCGCGCTTCGGCTTCCGCGATGGCGGCCTGCACGCCGGGCGCCTCGAGCGGCCTGCGCCCGGCGGCGTAGCGGACGTTGCGCAGCATCTGCGGCACGGGCGCAAAGCTTGTCGCCAGCGCCGAGGCCGGGCGGCCCGTGCGCGCCATCTCGGCGAGGAACTGCAACCCCGCGATCAGGCCGTCGCCGGTGGTGGCGTAGTCCGTCATCACGATGTGGCCCGACTGCTCGCCGCCGAGGTTCCAGCCGCCGCGCCGCATCGCCTCGACCACGTGCCGGTCGCCGACCGGCGTGCGTTCGAGGCGCAGGCCCCGCCCGCGCAGGAAACGCTCGAGACCGAGGTTCGACATCACGGTTGCAACCAGCGTCCCCCCTGCAAGCCGCCCTTCCTCGGCCCATCGGGCGGCAAGCAGGGCCATGATCTGGTCGCCGTCCGCAACGCGGCCGTTCTCGTCGAGGATCGCCACGCGGTCGGCGTCGCCATCGAGGCTGATCCCGACATCCGCGCCGTGCGCCACCACTGCCTCGGCCGCCGTCTGGGGGTAGGTCGAGCCGCAGCGGTCGTTGATGTTGCGCCCGTTGGGCTGGACGCCGACGGGGATCACCTCGGCGCCGAGTTCCCATAGCACTTCGGGCGCGACGCGGTAGGCCGCGCCATGGGCGCAGTCGATCACGACCTTCAGGCCCGACAGCCGCCCGCGGCCGGGAAAGGTTGTCTTGGCGTATTCGACGTAGCGTCCGCGGCCGTCCTCGATGCGCCGGGCGCGACCGATGGCGTCGGCAGGGCAGGGGTCCTCGGGTGCCTCGGTCAGCGCCTCGATCGCCGCTTCGTCCTCGTCCGACAGCTTGAAGCCGTCGGGGCCGAAGAACTTGATGCCGTTGTCCTCGGCCGGATTGTGGCTGGCCGAGATCATCACGCCCACGTCGGCGCGCAGGCTGCGGGTCAGGTAGCCGACCGCGGGCGTCGGCACCGGGCCGAGCAGCAGGACGTTCATCCCCGCCGCGGTCAGCCCTGCCGTCAGCGCGGTTTCCAGCATGTAACCCGACAGCCGCGTATCCTTGCCGATCACCGCGCGGTGGTCGCCCCCGCCCGACCGGCGGAAATGCGTGCCCGCCGCCGCGCCGAGCGCCAGCGCCATGCCGGCGGTCATCGGAAAGCTGTTGGCGCGGCCGCGCACGCCATCGGTGCCGAAAAGCCTGCGCATCAGGGGGTGCCTCCGTCATCCAGGGCGGCCTGAAGCCGCAGGGCCTGCACCGTCTCGGCCACGTCGTGCACGCGCAAGATGCGCGCGCCGTGCCGCGCGGCGTGCAGCGCGACCGCCAGCGACCCCGGCATCCGCGCGGGACCGTCGGGCAAGGGCGCGCCGGGCGGGCCGCCGAGCGCGCCGATGAAGCGCTTGCGCGAGGCCCCCACCACCAGCGGCGCGCCGAGGACGGCCAGTGCGGGCAGGTTGCGAAGCAGCGCAAGGTTGTGCTCTAGCGTCTTGCCGAACCCGATGCCGGGGTCGAGCGCGATGCGCGCAGCGTCGATCCCGGCGGCTATGGCGGCTGCGCGCCGTGCGGCCAGCCCGTCGCGCACCTCGGCCACGACATCGCCGTAGGCGGGGGCAAGCTGCATCGTCTCGGGCGTTCCCTGGGCGTGCATCAGGATGACCGCGACCCCCGCGCGCGCCGCCGCTTCGGCCATCGCGGGGTCGTAGGTCAGCGCCGACACGTCGTTGAGGATCGCGGCACCTTCGGCGAAGGCGGCCCGGGCGACCGCTGACTTGCGCGTGTCGATCGAGATGGGCACCGTCAGGCCGCGCGCGCGAAGGGCGGAAAGGACGGGGATCACCCGCCCGATCTCCTCCGCGGTCGGCACCGGCCGCGCCCCGGGCCGGGTTGATTCGCCGCCGACATCGATGATGTCGGCCCCCGCGGCGGCCATCGCGAAGGCATGGTCCACCGCCGCGTCCGCCGTGCGGTAGAGACCGCCGTCGGAAAAGCTGTCCGGTGTCACGTTCAGGATGCCCATGACCGCGGGCCGACCCTCTGGCAGGCCTGGAAAAGACGAAAGGCGGACCGGTTCGGCGGCGGCGTTCATGGCCTTCTGGGTAGGCGAGCGGTTCGGCGCGCGCAAGCGGGGCTATTCGGCCGCCTCGGTTGCCTGCCGGTCGCGCCGCCGGTCGGCGAGCGCAAGATGCGCCGCCGCCAGCCGCGCGAGCGGCACCCGGAAAGGCGAGCACGAGACGTAGTCGAACCCCGCGCGACGGCAGAAGGCGATCGATTCTGGGTTGCCGCCGTGTTCGCCGCAGATCGACAGGGTCAGGCCCGGCCGGGTGCTGCGGCCCCGCTGCGCGGCGATGGTCAAGAGTTCGCCCACGCCGTCGGCGTCGAGGATGTGGAACGGATCCTCGGGGAACACGCCCTGCTGCACATAGGCCGACATGAACCGCCCCGCGTCGTCGCGGCTGAGGCCGTAGGTCATCTGCGTCAGGTCGTTGGTGCCGAACGACAGGAACGACACATGCGCGGCGATGTCGCCGGCGCGCAGGGCGGCGCGTGGCGTCTCGACCATGACCCCCAGCTTGTAGTCGAAGGGCACGCCGCGTCGGGCGCGGACCTGCGCCGCCACCGCCTCGATCCGGGCCTTGACGAGGTCAACCTCGCGCACGGCCGAGACGAGCGGGATCATGATCTCGGGCACCACGGTCACGCCGCGGCGTCCGACTGCGATCGTCGCCTCGAAGATCGCGCGCACCTGCATCTCGTAGATTTCGGGCAGCACCACGCCCAGCCGGACGCCACGCATCCCCAGCATCGGGTTGACCTCGCTCAGCGCCTCGGCCCGCCGCATGATCTCGGACAGCGGGCGGTCGAGCGCCTCGGCGACCGCGCGCAGGCCCTCGCGCGTCTGCGGCAGGAACTCGTGCAGCGGCGGGTCGAACAGCCGGATGCACACGGGGCGGTCCTTCATGATGCCGAAGAGGTGGATGAAATCCTCGCGCTGCATCGGCAGCAGGCGTTCCAGCGCCGAGGCACGGTCCTCGGGGCGGTCGGCGAAGATCATCTCGCGCATGACGATCAGCCGGTCCTCGTCGAAGAACATGTGCTCGGTCCGGCAGAGGCCGATCCCCTCAGCCTCGAAATCGCGGGCGGTCTGGGCATCGGCGGGGGTGTCGGCGTTCGCGCGCACCCCGATGTCGCGGAATTCGTCGGCCCAGGCGAGAAGCTTGCGGAAATCGCCGCCGAGCGCGGGGGCGAGCATCGCCGCCTCGCCCGCCAGCGCCTCGCCCGCGGTTCCGTCGAGGGTGATCATGTCGCCTTCGCGGAACACGCGCCCGTCCGCCGCCACGATCCGCCTTTCGCGCGCGTCAAGCCGCAGGCCCGCCGCGCCGACGACGCAGGGCAGACCGAAGCCGCGCGCGATCACCGCGGCATGGCTGGTCATGCCGCCGCGTTCGGTCAGCACGCCGCGGGCCGCGTGCATTCCGCGGATGTCCTCGGGCGAGGTTTCGCGCCGGACGAGGATACAGGCCTCGCCCCGCGCGGCCATCGCCTGGGCGGCATCGGCGCTGAACACCAACCGGCCGGTGGCCGCGCCGGGACTGGCCGCGATGCCGCGGGCGATCACGTCGCGGCGGCTGCGGGGATCGACCTGGGGATGCAAAAGCTCGCTCAGCGCGCGCGGCTCGACCCGCAGCACCGCATCGTCGGGGCCGATGATCCCGTCGTCGGCCAGGTGCACCGCGATGCGCAGGCCCGCGCGCGCCGACCGTGGGGCCTTGACGGCGTCGAGCACGTGCAGAACCCCGTTCTCGACCGTGAACTCGATCTGCATCTCCTCGCGCAGGCGCTGCCGGCAGGCCGCGCCGTGGCGCAGGAGAGCTGCGAAGAGGTCGGGCGCGATGTCCTCGAAGGCGGTGCCGCGGGCGTCGCGGGTCAGGAACATCGCCTCGCCCGCCCGCGTCAGCGCATCGCGGCCGAGCGACTGGGCCAGGTAGCGCCCGGTGATCTGCGGGTCGCCCGTCACCGGATCGACGAACTGGATGACGCCGGACCCCGACACGCCCGGGCCGAGGCCAAGCGCCATCTGCTGCACGATCAGGCCGAGGCCCGCCTCGGCCGGCGCGCCCTTCGCCTGTCGCAGAAGGCGTGCGGTGGTGCCTTCCCAGGCCCGCGCCATCGATCGCAGCGCCTGCGTCAGCTGCACCGCCGGATCCTGCGGGAAGGGTTCGTCCGTCTCGGCCTCGTAGGCCGCAAGCGCGCGGGCCAGCGCGACGGGCGAGGGCTCGGCCGCGTCGAACATGTCGGGGTCGAGCCGCGCGACATGCACCGCATAGGCCTGCACGAACCGCAGGTAGAGCGCGGTCGCCGCCCGTTCGCCATGGGTCTCGGCGAGGGCGGCATGACGCGCGTCGTTCAGGCCGATGTTCAGGATCGTGCCCGGCCCGCCCCAGTCGGGGTTCTCGGGGCTGGGCCGGATCGAGACGAGCGGGGCGGCGTCGAAGGCCGCGAGAATCCCCTGCGCGTTAGGCGCATGGCCGGCGGCCAGCGCGCGCACGGCGGCGAAGGACAGCGCGACCGTCCGCGGCACCGGCAGGTCGATGCGGATCAGCCGCTGCAGGCATTTCGCCCGCCAGCCGTGGGTGGCCGTCGCCACCGCCGCCGAGGGCGTCAGCACGAGGTGATCGCGCAGGTCCGGATGTTTCTGCACTGCCGCACCCTTTCGTGCCTCCGCGTTACAATACGCCCCGCGATCTGTCACGCAAGGCTTGCAATGGTCGCATGCCGCGGCGCGGCAGGTGCCTGCGGCCGCGCCCGCGCGGCGCAGGCCGGGGTCGATGGATCGGGGATCAGCCTTCGAGCCGCGCGAGGTCCGCCACGCGCAGGCAGGTCGCGCGGATGCGGTGCAGCAGGTTCAGCCGGTTCCGGCGCACGACGGCATTGTCGGTATTGACCTGCACGGCGGTGAAGAAGGCGTCGATCGGCCCGCGCAGCGCCGCCATCGCGCGCATCGCTGCGGCGAAATCCTCGGCCGACAGTGCCGGGGCGATGGCCGCCTCTGCCGCGTCGAGCGCGGCGAAGAGGGCGGATTCCGACGGGTCCTCGGCGAACTTCGGGTCCGCGCCGAAAGAGTATTCGACGCCATCCCTGGCTTCGGCCTGGGCAAGGATGTTGGCCGCGCGGCGGAAGCCCTGCACGAGGTTCTCGCCGTCGTCGGTGGCGAGGAAGGCCGCCAGCGCCTCGGCCCGCCGGACGAGCAGGGTCAGGTCGTCGTTCCCCGGCATGGCGAGGCAGGCGTCGATCACGTCGTGGCGAATGCCCTGGTCGCGCAGGTGGACCTTCAGGCGGTCGTGCAGGAACGCCAGAAGGTCCTCCGCTTCGCCCGCGGCGCCCGCGGCGCGGGCGAGATCGAGAAGGTGCAGCCGCAGGCCGTTTGACAGCGCCAGCCGGATCACCCCAAGCCCTGCCCGCCGCAGCGCGAAGGGATCCTTCGAGCCGGTGGGCTTTTCCCCGATCGCCCAGAACCTCGCGAGCGTGTCGAGCTTGTCGGCCAGCGCCACCGCGACCGATACCGGATCGGACGGCACGGCGTCCGACGGGCCGAGAGGGCGGTAATGGTCGCGGCAGGCATCGGCCACGGCCGGGGGCAGGCCTGCGTGCAGGGCGTAATACCGGCCCATGATCCCCTGAAGCTCGGGGAACTCGCCCACCATCTGGGACCGGAGGTCGGCCTTGGCGATCCGCGCGGCTTCGGCCGCAAGGTCGGGCGATGCGCCGACCATCGGCGCGATGGTGCGGGCAAGGCCGGCGATGCGCGCCACCCGGTCGGCCTGCGACCCAAGGCGGTTGTGGAAGGTGACGGCAGCGAGGCCCCGGCCCATCCCCTCCAGCCCCTCGGTCGCGACGGTGCGCAGGTCGTTGTCCCAGAAGAAGCGGGCATCCGACAGGCGCGCCGCCAGCACCCGCGCGTTGCCGTTCAGGATCGCCGCCCCGCCATCAGCGGCGGCGATGTTGGCGACGGTGACGAAGCCTTCGATCCGCCCGGTCGCGGGGTTGCGCACGGACAGGAACTTCTGGTGTTCGCGCATCGAGGTCTGCAGCACCTCGGGCGGCAGGTGCAGGAACTCGGGCGCGATCCGCCCCATCAGCACGACCGGCCATTCGACGAGGCCCGCGATCTCTTCGACCAGGGCGGGGTCCGGCACCACCTCGAGGCCCCGGGCGAAGGCGGTTTGACCGGCCTCGTGCGTGATCGCCGCGGCGCGTTCGGCCGGGTCGAGGATCACGCGGGCGCTGCGCAGCCGGGTCGCATAGTCGGCGAAGCCCGTCACGGCGAAGGCGTCGGGCGCGTGGAAGCGGTGGCCGCGGGTAACGGCGCCGGCCGCGATGCCGCCGACCTCCAGCGGCACGACCTCGACCCCCGCCGCGGTCGTCAGGATGCAGAGGATCGACTGCAAGGGGCGCACCCAGCGCAGCGCCGCCGGGTCGGCCGAGGCGGCGCCCCAGCGCATCGACTTGGGCCAGGGGAAGGTGCGGATCGCATCCTCCAGCACCTCGGCCACGATGGCGGCGGCGGGGCGGCCCGGACGCTCGATCCGGGCGAAGAAGGCCTCGCCCTTCTTTTCGGGGCGGCGTTCCAACTGGTCCGCCGTCAGGCCGGTGGCGCGCAGGAAGCCCTCGATGGCGGCAGCAGGGGCGTCGGTGCGGGGGCCCTTGCGCTCTTCGACCGTGCGGGGCGAGGCGGCCGGCAATCCCTCGACCGCCAGCGCCAGCCGGCGGGGGGTCGAGAAGGCGGCGGCCGCGCCATAGGTCAGCCCGCGGTCCACGAGGCCCTGGGTCACGAGGCGCTTCAGATCCTCGCGCGCGCGCGGCTGCATCCGGGCGGGAATTTCCTCGGAGAAGAGTTCGATCAGAAGGTCGGGCATCAGGGCACGCTGGCTGCGAGGAAGGTCTGGATGATCGCCGCGTTGGCAAGATCGACGAAGAAGGCCGACACCAGCGGCAGGACGACGAAGGCAAGCGGGGCCGGCCCGTGGCGCTTGGTGACGGCCGTCATGTTGGCGACGGCGGTCGGCGTGGCGCCAAGCGCGAATCCCGCGAAACCGGCCGACAGGACGGCCGCGGTGTAGTTGCGTCCGGTCAGGCCGAACACCAGCGCGACGATGAAGACGACGGCGAGCGCAGTCTGCGCCACGACCGCCACCGCGACCAGCAGTCCCGTGCCGCCGAGGGCGGCAAGGTTCATCGCCATCAGCGACATCGCCAGAAACGCGCCGAGCGCGATTTCGGTCACCAGCGCAAGGGCGGCGCTGCGCGCCACGCGGTGCGCGCGCGGCAGGACGACGGGCCAGATGTTGGCCGCCGCGATCGCCGCCATCATGCAGGGCACGAACAGCGGCAGCCGCAGGCCGGCCGACAGGATCGCCTCGTGCAGGATCATGCCTGCGAGGATCACGAGGTGCAGGACCAGAAGCGCATGCATGACCCCCGCGGGCGTGATCGCGGGCTGGTCCTGCCGGCTGTAGGCGAGGCCGACGGGTTGTTCGTCGCCCGCCGCAGGGGCGAGGCGGTGCCGGACGATCAGGTACTGCGCCACCGGCCCGCCGATCAGGGCCGCCACGACAAGGCCGAGGGTCGCGGCGGCGACGCCCAGTTCCATCATGCCCGGCGCACCCGTCGCCACCGCGATTTCGGGCCCCCAGGCGATGGCGGTGCCGTGGCCGCCGATCAGGCTGGCCGATCCGATCAGGACACCGGCCGCGGCCGGCAGGCCGGCGGCGGCGGCCAGGGCGAAGCCGACGAGGTTCTGCGCCACGATGAGACCTGCGGTCAGCACCACCAGGACGAAAAGCGGCCGCCCGCCCGCCGCAAGGTCGGCCAGGCGCGCGTTCAGCCCGATCCCGGCAAAGAATACCACCAGCAGATAGTCGCGGACCGCAAGGTCGAAGGCCAGTTCGGGCCCCCCCACGGCCTGAAGTGCGAAAAGCGCAAGCGCTGCGATCAAGCCACCGCTTACAGGCTCGGGAATGTTGAATTCCTGCAAGACAGGAAGGCGTCGCGTCGCCGCCGCGCCGGTCAGGAACACGAGGAACCCCAGCGTCGCGGTCTGGAACGCATCGAGCGCGAGCGTCCCGCCCGTCATCGCGCCGCCCCCGGCTGCAACTGGTTCCAGGCGAAGCCGCGACCGTCCGGCAGGATCGCCACGACGCGGTCGGCGGCGGGGCGAATCCCTTCGACCGACAGGAAGGCTCGCGCCTCGCCGCGTTCGAGGGCGCGTCCGATCGCCGCGGCGTCGAAGCAGTCGAACCACGCAGGCGCAACCAGCGGCACCGCAGCGGGGTAGGGGGCGAAGCGCTCGAGTTCGGCGGCCGACAGCGGCGTGGTGAAACAGGCGCGGAAGCGGATGGGCGAGCTGTCGGAGTCGATGCCGGTCAGACCCGAGACCGGGATCGCCACCGGCGTCCCGCCGCCGCCGGGGGTCAGGACGATCTCGGCGCCCGGTGCGAAGGTGGCCGGCCGGTAGAAGGCGCGCGTCTGCAGCCACCACAGCGCCACCCCCGCGACGATCGCGGCGGCGACGATGAACCCGGCGGCAAGGCGGCCATTCACGCCCCGCCCCCGGCCTCGGTCGTCACGAAGGCGTCGGCGCAGGCCTTGGCCAGCGCACGGACGCGGCCGATGTAAGCCTGCCGCTCGGTCACCGAGATCACGCCGCGCGCATCCAGCAGGTTGAACAGATGGCTGGCCTTGATGCACTGGTCGTAGGCCGGATGCGCCATGACGTTGGCGCGGTTGCCCGCCTTGGGGTCGGTCGCGGCGAAGGACAGCAGGCGCCGGCACTCGGCCTCGGCGTCCTCGAAGTGGCGCAGCAGCATCCCCGTATCGGCGCCGTCGAAGTTGTGGCGCGAGTATTCCCGTTCGGTCTGGCGGAAGATGTCGCCGTAGGTCAGGGGGATGGGGGATGCGGGATCGTTGAACGGCATGTCCATGACATGGTCCGCGCCCAGCACATACATCGCCAGCCGTTCGAGGCCGTAGGTCAGCTCGCCCGACACCGGCCGGCAGTCGTGGCCGCCGACCTGCTGGAAGTAGGTGTATTGCGACACCTCCATCCCGTCGCACCACACCTCCCACCCCAGACCCCAGGCGCCGAGGGTCGGGCTTTCCCAGTCGTCCTCGACAAAGCGGATGTCGTGCAGAAGCGGGTCGAGGCCGATCGCGGCCAGCGACCCCAGATACCGGTCCTGAAGGTCGGGCGGCGAGGGTTTGATAATCACCTGATACTGGTAATAGTGCTGCAGGCGGTTGGGGTTCTCGCCGTAGCGGCCGTCGGTCGGCCGGCGCGACGGCTGCACATAGGCCGCGGCCCAGGCGCGCGGGCCCAGGGCGCGCAAGGTCGTGGCCGGGTGGAAGGTGCCTGCGCCCACCTCCATGTCGTAGGGCTGCAGGATCGCGCACCCTTGCGCGGACCAGTAGGTCTGCAGTCGCAGGATGACGTCCTGGAAGCTCCGGGGCGTGTCGGGCATGGCATCCTCCGGCTTTGGCCGGAGTTCCCTAGCGGGGCGGCCACAGCGGGTCAATCCGCGGCCGCGTCGGGGTTGGCCCAGCCGCGGCGGCGGTGATAGGGTCGGCGGCGCGCCCGGTCAGGGACGGGGCGGAAGAAGGGCAGGACGACAGGCGATGCGGGCAGTGCGGCGGATGGTGTATGTCTGGCTGGCGGGGGGGATCCTGTGGGGCGCCGGTGCGGCGCTGGCGCAGGACCGCTGGATCCAGATCGAGGCCCAGCCGACCCTGACCGAGGCCGAGGCGCGCGCGGCCGCCTGGGCGGGGGCGTTCCCCGAGGTGTCGGGTTATGCGCTGGCGTCCGGCTGGTTCGGGATTGTCCTCGGCCCCTTCGCGGCCGAGGATGCGGCGCTGCGGCTGGGCCTTCTGCGTGACGACCGGCTGATCCCCCGCGACAGCTTCCTGACCGACGGGCGCAGCTTCCGCGGGCAGTTCTGGCCGGCGCAGGCCGCCAGGGCGCCGGCCCTGCACCCGCAACCGCCTGCGCCCGAAGTGCAGTCCGCCGCCCCTGCCGCCCCCGCCCCCGCCGCACCGGCCTCGCCGCCGGCCGAGACCCTGGCCGACGCCCGCCGCGACGAGGCGGCGCTGGACCGCGCCGGGCGCGAGGCGGTGCAGGCGGCGTTGCAGTGGTTCGGCCATTACGGCGCGGCGATCGACGGGGCGTTCGGACCCGGCACGCGCGCTGCGATCGCGGCCTGGCAGACCGCGCAGGGCGCCGCGGCCACGGGCGTGCTTACGCCGTCGCAGCGGTCCGCTCTCGTCGAAGGCTGGCGCGCTGGCCTCGCCGAGCTTGGTTTGCAGCGGGTGGTCGATAACGCGGCGGGGATCGAGATCGACCTGCCGCTTGGCCTCGTCGCCTTCGCGGGCTACGAGCCGCCCTTCGTCCGGTATGCCGCGCGCGGCGAGGGGGGCGTGCAGGTCTGGCTGATCAGCCAGCCGGGCGACCAGGCGGCGCTTGCAGCGCTTTACGATCTGATCCAGGGGGCTGCGGCGATGCCCGCGGACGGGCCGCGGGAACGCCGGGCGCGGTCGTTCGAGATCCGCGGGACGGGCCCGAGGGGCGAGGCCTATGCCTATGCCGACCTGACCGGCGGGCTGATCAAGGGGTATTTCGTCGCCTGGCCCGCAGCCGACGGGGTGCGGATGGGCCGGGTGCTGGCGGCGATGCGGGCGTCGTTCCGCGGCATCGGTGACCGGGCGCTGGACCCGTCGCTGGAACCGCTCGATCCTGCCGTGAAGGCGGGCATGATGACGGGGCTCGAGCCGCGCCGGCCGCTGCGGGTGAGGTCGGGCGTCTGGATCGACGCGCGCGGCGCCGTTCTGACGGCAGCCGAGGCGGTTGAAGGCTGCGGGTCGGTGACGGTCGAGGGAACGCTGCCGGCCGCGGTGCTGCGCGCCGATCCTGCGGCGGGCCTCGCCCTGCTGCGCCCGCGCGGGGCGCTGGCGCCGCCGCGGGTGGCGGCGGCCGGGCCGCTGCCGCGCACCGGTGCGCCGGTGGCGGTGGCGGGCTATCCCTACGGGGCCGCGCTGGCCGCGCCGGTTGTGACCTTCGGCACCTTCACGGCGCCCGGGGGCTTGTCGGGCGAGGCCGGCGTCGCGCGGGCGACGCTCGATGTGCTGCCGGGCGACATCGGCGGCGCTGTGCTGGATGCGGCGGGGGCGGTGGTGGGCATCCTTCTGCCGCCGCCGGCGGACGGGCGGGTGCTGCCGCCCGGCGTGGCCTTCCTCGCCCCGCTGTCCGCTGCCGACGGCGTGCTGGCGGCCGCCGGGCTGACGGTCGCCACGGCCGCGCGCGACGGGGCCCTCGCGCCCGAGGATGTGACGGCGGCCGGTCGAGCGCTGGCGGTGCAGGTGTCCTGCTGGGAGTAGGCGGGCCTAGAGGCGCGCGGACGCCAGCGCGGCGTCGAGCGGTGCCGTCTCGGCCAGCACCAGCCTGACGGGCAGGGCCAGCGCCTGCCGGCGCAGGGACGGGGGCAGGCGCAGAAGGTCGGCCTCGGGTGCTGCGACCCGGGCGCGCAGGGCGGCGGCCGCAATGCGCAGGCGGCCGGCCAGCGCGGCGGGCACCGGGCCCTGCGGATCGAGCGGTGCGCGGCCGGCGACCGTCGCTCCGGCGGCGGCCAGCGCCGCCGCCAGATGCGGCAGGTCGGGCGCCGCCGCCGCCAGCAGCACGGGGACGCCCGCCCAGTCCATGCCCGTCGGCAGCAGCCGAGGGCGCGCGCGGGCCAGCGGGCGGGTCCAGAGGGCGGGGGCGGCGGCCGATCCGGTCGCGATCAGCCGGGGCGCGCGGCGCAGCATCCAGCGCAACCGCAGCGATGCCGCCGGCCCGCGCGGCCGGTCGCGCAGCGTGTCGGCGTGATGCAGCGACAGCGCGGCCCCCGGCGCGGCGCCGAGGGCGATCAGGACCGTGGCGCCGGCTGGCGGTGCGTCCCCGGCGGGGACGACCGGCGCGAACAGCGCCAGTGCGTCCCGCAGCGGCGCATCCGCCCCTGCCTGAACCGCGAACGCCACGCGGTGGCCGCGCGCGCCGAGGTGCGTGGCCAGCGCGGCGGCTACCGCTCCGGTGCCGCCGCTGCGGCGCGACAGCGGGGCAAGGGCGACGACTGGCGGTCCGGTCATGTCCGCAGCGCCGCCTCGGCCCGGTCGATCAGCGGCAGGATCGCCTGCACCGCCCGCGCGGTGGCCGCCGCGCCGGCGGTCGCCTGCGCCCAGGCGGCATGGGCCAGCGTCGCCGCGCGGTCGGGCGCCAGAAGGTCGCCGATCGCCTCGCCGAGGTCGGCGCCGCTTGCGATGGCGCGGGCGCCGCCCGCCGCATCGAGCTCGTCGAGCACCGCCGACGCCGCCCCGCCGCACGGGCCGTGCACGATGGCTGCGCCGAGCGCCGCTGCCTCCAGCGGATGGCGCAGGCATTCGGGCCCGACCAGCGTGCCGCCGAGGTAGGCGACCGGCGCAAGGCGATACCAAAGGCCGTATTCGCCTTCGGTATCGGCCAGATAGACTTGGATGTCATTGCCGAGCTCCGCCTCGGCGGACCGGCGGCCGACCGACAGGCCGTGCACCGTCGCCAGGCGATCCGCAATCGCCTCGGCATCCTCCAGCGGTTCGGGCACGGCGATCAGCAACAGGCGGTGCGCCGCGCGCATCGCATCCTGCTGGGCCGCGGCGGCCGCGTCGGCCTCGGCCAGCGGCAGACCCGCCGCCAGCCACACGGGCCGCGTGCCGAGCGCGCGCGATAGGGCGGCGCGCTCGGCTTCGTTGGCGGGCAGAGGGCCCATCGGCAGTTCCAGAAGGCCCGTCACCTCGACGCGGTCCGACGGTGCCCCGGCGCGGCGCAGCGCGGCAGCCGCAGCGGCATCGCGCGCATGGATCGCGGCCAGGCGCCCCAGCGTCGCCCGCGTCAGCCGCGGCCACCAGCCGCCGCCCGGCAGCGCAGGCGGGCCCGCCTCGAGCCACAGGACCGGCACGCCCGCCACGGCCGCCGCATGCGTGAGCGCAGGCCGCAGTGGGCCCCCGGCGACGGCGACGACTGCCGGCCGCCAGTGGGCCAGCGCGGCCCGCGTCGCCTCGGCCGTATCGGGAACTGCTGGCGCGGCGCGCAGCGCCGTCGGCATGGACGCGCCCTCGTCGCCCGTCAGGACGACCGCCACGCGCGGCCGTTCGCGCCGGATACGGCGGGCGAGTTCGGCCAGCCGCATTGCCGCCCCGGGATTCCCGGCGTCGAGCCACACAAGCGTGCCCTCGGGCCGCTCGGGCAGCGCGACGGCCGCCCCGTTTGACCCCGGCCCGCGCCGCCGCGCATGGTAGAGCCGAAGGGCGAGGCGGCTCAGCGCCCGAGCTCCTCGGTGGCCGAGGCGGCCTGTTCCTCGTCGCGCAGGCGGTGCAAGTGCGCGATGAAGTAGCGCATGTGCGCGTTGTCCACCGTGCGCTGCGCCTCCCGCTTCCACGCGGCATGGGCCGAGGCGTAGTCGGGAAACAGACCGACGATGTGGATGGCGTTCACGTCGCGGAACGTGGTCGTGGACGGATCGACCAGTTCCCCGCCGAAGACGAGGTGAAGACGCTGGGGCACCGGAGCCTCCGTGGCGGTTCGGATCGCGCGCACCCTACGCGGGCGGGCCGGCGCGTCAAGCCGGCGCGCCGCGCTGCGGCGTCAGCGTCGCGGGGGGCCGCGCCAGCTGCGGAACCACGCCGAGATGCGCCCCGTCAGCGTCCGCGCCTCGCGCCGCGCCGCCTCGGCCCGCGCCTGCCCGCGGCCGATCGCATCGCCGACGGCGTCGAGCAGGGGGTCGACCATGCGTTCGCGGAACTGCGCAAGCATCCGCACCACAAGGAACCCGAGGCCCGCCAGTACGGCGAGGATCGTCATGTTGAGCCAGGGGATCAGCGTCACATCCGGCGAGGGCACCTCGCGCAGACGGATCGCGTTGGGGAAGATGGTGAAGAACTCGCTCCGCCAGCCATAGTGCGTGACGACGACCCAGCGCGGGTTGGCCTCGGTCGAGATCAGGTCGGAGGCCCGCGCCTGGAGGTTGAAGCTGTTGATCTTGAAGTAGGGCGGCCAGATCCAGCCGGTATCCTCGTTGCGGTAGACCATCGGCCGGCCGTTCGCCATGATCGTGTTGATGAACATGATGTCGCGCGTTCCGTCCGGCGACGTCCCCGACCCGACCGCGGGTCCCGAGAAGAAGAAGGCGTTCTCGCCAAGGTCCATGCGCTGCGTGTTGACGCCGACGATGCGCACGACGTCGCGCTGCGGCAGCGTGTAGTGCAGGATCGAGATCGCCAGAAGCGCCAGCGTCAGAAGCACGCCCCGCCGGATCCACCGCCACATCGCCCTGTTCCCCCGTCAGTCGCGCCAGTTCATCACATAGACGAGGATCGCCGCCGCCCCAAGCGGCAGGATGTAGATGAGGATCAGCGCGCGGCGTCGGAACGACCGGCGATAGGCCGCCATGCCCGCCGCCACATAGGCCGCGCGGTCGCCGGGCCGCCCCTCGGCTTCCCATGCCTTTTCCAGCGCCTCGCGCCTCAGGGATGCGGCGTAGATGCCGACCGCGACATAGAACACCGTCAGGACGGCCAGCATCACCAGAAGGCCGCGCAGCAGCGGGATCACCGGCCCCTCCGTCGCTTGCGGCTGCGCGCGCCGTTGTCGCAGCCGTCGTTGTCGCTGTCGTCGTTGTCGCCGCCGTCGTCGTCGTGGCCGCTGCGGCGGCCGGTCGCAGTGGCGCGGGCCGCCGCGCCCCGGGGCCCCACGACCGCGCGCGGGGCCGGGCAGGGGGCGGCCGGGCGCGGGGCCTCGTTCATCCCCGGCCCGGCCACGACCAGGGTGGCACGCGCGCCCGCATTGTCCAGTGCGTATTCGCGCGCAACGGACGCGGCCCCCCATTCCTGCTTGGCCGGGAACCAGCCGCGATAGTCGCGGTAGAACCGCGCCTTGTGGCAGATGTCGAGCTGCCGCACGTCGAGCGGGGACAGTTCCGATAGCAGCTGGTTCACCAGATCCCGGTCCGGCCCCGCGGCAGCGCGAAGGGTGGGGAAACAGGCGGGATGTTCCGAGGTGATCCGCGGCCAGGACCCGCCCGCCTCGGCCCAGCGCAAGAGGTCGGCCAGGCCCTTGAACTCGTCGGGCAGGGCCGGGCCGAGCTGCCGGGCGATGCCGCGCAGGTCCGCCCGCGTCACGTCCGCCCGCATGACGCCCAGCGCCTCGGCCGCCGCGACCAGCACGAAATCCATCTTCTGCCGCAGCAGGGCGGCGGTATCCACCCCGCGCGCGGTCGCGATGGATTCGGCCAGCCCGTTGCGGTCCAGCCAGTCGGCGATGTCGTTCCGGTCGCCGAGGTCCATCGCCGGGGCGATCGGCAGCGATCCGGCCTCGAGCCGCGGGGCGCGCTTCTGTTCAGTGGTCAGCAGGATGAACTTGCGGTTTGCGCCGTCGGGGTTGAGGTCGCGGGTATCGCCGAACTCGTCCCCGATCTCGGGGGAATAGCCCGAGATGTCGAGGTGGAAGTCGGGCAGGGCGGTAGTGCGCCCCGTCAGGTGCTTCAGCGCACGGTTGCAGCGCGCGACAAGGGCAGGCGAGTCGAGCGCAACGAGGTTACCGAACATCAGGCCGCGGGTGATGAGGGGCATCATGGGGCGCCCCCCGCACGACGCGCGGCCGGCGCCGCCCCAACCGCATCGCGGATGACCGGCGTGACGGTGTCGAGGGTATCGGCCGCCGATTCGCCCCGGATCCGCAGCGCCGCGCCCCCCACGGCGGCCATCGGGCCCTCCCCCGCCGCATCCGACCGGATCCCTGCTGTCGCGCCGCGACCGCCGCCGGCGACCGCGATGACCAGCCGCCGGCCCGGAGTCGCGCAATCCCCCGCAAGGCACCCGACCGTCGCGCCACGGCGGACATGCCTGCCGGACATCCGGGCGATCTCGCGCGGCCGCCTCCGAAGAGGCCATGCCTCGGGGGGCGGCCACGCGCTCGGGACGCGGGAGGGGCTGCGCGGGTCGGGCGCGACGCAGGTCATGCCGTTGCCCCCCGATACCGCCGCCGCGCTTCCTCGGCCCGCCCCATCTCGCGCACCATCGCCTCCACCGCCCGCTCGTCGGCATTGTCGGCGTAGCGGAACTCGCCGTCGGCGTATCGGTTGATCTCCTGCACCACCATCTGCGGGGTGATCGGCACCATTAGGTCGCGGATCATCGCCATCTTCTCGGCATAGGGGCGGAACAGGAAGGTTTCGGGGTTCTCCATCCAGGCGTCGGGCAGTTCCACGTCCATCGCGCGGACCTTCACCGCATCGGTGATGTTCCGGACCGCGCGTCCCGTGAAGCGCGGGTCGGCCTCGTGGATCGCCTTGGGGGAGGTGCCGAGCCTGGACAGCGTGTCGAGCGGCCCGACCGCCGCCTCGACCGCAGCCCAGACGGCGGCCAGCCGCGCCTCCTTCGGCCGGTCGTGGGCCGCATAGCTTGCAGCGACCGCGCGCCGGATCTCCTGCGCTGCCATCAGCTCGTGGTCGCCCACGGGGATTGCGTGGTTCTTCCCCAGAAGGAGCGCGAGAATGTCGATATATCCTCGCGGCTCTGCGGCCCGTCCACGATGAACCGCGCCCCCGCCCGCTGGCGCAGGGCATCGTCCAAGTTCTCGGGGAAGTTCGAGAACATCCCGAAGGTGCAGTTGCCGCGCACCACGGTGTTCGCTCCCGCGAAGGCCTGCATGAAGACCGCCGTCACCTCCTGCTGGCCGGCCGAGGATTGCCGGTCGCCGCGCTTGCCGGTTACCTGGTCGATGTCGTCGATGGTGCCGAAGCCGATCCCCGCGGGGTCGCGGATCTGATCGATGAAGGCCCTGGCGTTCTGGCCCGGCCTGCCCTGGTAGCTGTCGATCTGGTCGATCGAGAAGTTCTGGTAGCGAAAGGGATAGCCCCCGACCATGCAGTAGTCGTGGATCCGCCCGGCCATCATCTGGATCAGGGTCGTCTTGCCGGTGCCCGGCGCGCCGTCGCCCATGAAGGTGAAAATGAACCCGCCGAGTTCCGCAAAAGGGTTCAGCCGCCGGTCGAAGTCGTAGGCCATCAGCATCTTCGCAAGCTTCATCGCCTGGTGCTTGGCGATGTGTTTGCCGATCACCTCGGACGGTTTTCTGAAGACCATCGTCAGCGCCGTGCCGCGGGCCTTGCGCGCGGGCGTGAAGCCCGACAGCGTCAGCTGGTCGGCCTCTACCCGCCAGGACGCCTGCGCATAGGCAGCTGCGCGGGGCACGGTCTCGGCCCGGGCCGCCGCCTTGGCCATCAGCCCCTCGGCGAAGGCCGCCAGCGTCGCAGCCAGCCGCAAGTCGTCGGCGGCGAAGGCGGCGATGGCCTGGTCCAGTTCCCACAACGCGCCGTGCAGCGCGCGTGGGGCGTTGTCGGTCAGCACCTCGTCCACGCCGCCGATGTCCACCGTGGTCTCGGTCAGGTGCGGGGCAATCAGGAAGGCCGCGGCATTGGCGAAGACGTGCAGTGTCACCAGTGCCTCGGCGGCCAGCAGGTCCGCGAAGTCGGCCCGGCGGGTGTCGGGCAGGCGGCTTTCGAGGTTCGCCTTCTTCAAGTTCGGCCAGCCCCGTCCGGTCCGTGAAGGTCGCCCCCATTGCCAGCGCCACCGCCAGCGACCGGCGCAGCACCTGCACGACGGCGGCGGGCAGGGGCGTGGGCAGGCTGTCGGGCAGGGCGGCGGCGATGCGGTCCAGCAGCCGGACCGCGCCCGGCCGGATGGCGGGGGCGGTGACAAGGCCCGGCGTCGTCGGGCGGAAGCGGCTGCGCGGCGCAGGGATGCCGGGCGAGCGTTCCGGGGCCGCTCCCGCATCGACGCGCGGTTTCGCCAGTCGCGGGGCATGGTCGAACCCCTCCAGCAGCGCCAGCGCCGCCGCATAATGGCTGCGGATGTCGTCCTCGCGCAATTCCATCGTGTCGCGTGGTGTCATGCCCGCCCCCGTCGCCTGCGGGCGGCCCTGAGGGCAGGGCCGCCGCCCGTCCCTACCGCGCCCGCATCACGCGCCCGCCCGAGCCCACCACGAACCGGCCAACGTCGCGGAAGCCGGGCGGTTCGCGTTCGGCCAGCACCTGATAGGGGCGCTCGGGCAGGACGATCCAGCGCGTCGTGCACGTCGCCCCGGTTTCCGCCCCGCGCCCGACGAAGGGATCGAGCGCGAACACCTGCCGTTCCACCGTGCCGAACCAGCCCGATCGTTCCCGAACCGTGCCTTCCGCTTCGAGGTGTTTGAGCGTCCAGACCGGTGCCCAGTCCTGCCCTTCGGGTGCCCTGGCCTCGGCCAGCACCGCACCGATGGGGCCGGATTGCAGGGTGAAGGCCGCGGAATGCATCGGCCCGACGTGCAGCCGGCGCAGGCGCGTGGGGTGAAGGTCGTCGAAATCGGTATCGAACCCCCGCGCGATCGTCAGCAGCTTCAGCCCGCCGGGCGCCTGGGACGCCAGATGCGCCTGCACTGCTGGCCAGCGGCGGTCGTCCTTCGGCAGCGGCGTGCGCCCCGAATCCTCGGCCAGCATCGGATAGATCGCGGTCAGGTTCACCTGGCTGTCGTGGACCGCCCAGTGAAGTAGCCAGCGCCGCCGTCGGCCGTCCTCGGCCAACCACTGCGCCCGCACGTCGTTGCGCGCGAGGAACAGGCCGCCCGCCGCCAGCGCCTCGTTGTAAAGCCGCCGGGACAGCGCGAACTGCAACGCATGGGGCACGGTCAGGTCGCCCACGATCTGGCGCACCATCCGGTCCTTGAGGTCGCCGGCCCCCGGCAGGTCGCGCAGCCTCGCTTCCGCCTGCGCCGCGTCGTTGGCCATGAACAAGAGTTCCTGCGCCACGGGAAAGCCGGATTCGTGCCGGTCGAAGGTCAGGCTGCCCGTCGCGCCCGGCCGACCCGTCATGAGGTACTTGAGCGACAGCGCCCGGAACGTCCGCGCCAGCGCCTCGACATAGCCGCCGACGGCGCGCACCTCGGCCCGGTCCAGATGCCCATCGGCCTGAAGTTCCGCCGCGATCGCAGGAAGATAGCCGGCGATCCTGCCGAACTTGGCGAAGTAGCGCCGCGCCACCATTGCATCGGGAATGGGCGCGTGGTCGGCGGTCAGGTCGGGCGTGGCGGTCATTCCTGCCCGTAGCGGTTCTTGTCGTGCTTCTCGACGATGGCGGCGGAGCGGCGGGCGAAGCGTTCGTCGGCTTTCGCTTTCTGTTCCAGCACCTTGCGGGCGAAGACCATGTGTTCCTCGTGGGCCTCCATCATGTCGGCCATCCGCTGGTTCGTGGCCGTCCCGATGGCGGCCATCGCCGCCTGCGCCTCCTGGTCGGTCTTGACGCCGATCTCGTTGATCCGGTGTGCGACGTCCTGCTGCTGGGCCGTCTTCAGCGACGTCGTCAGCGCATCATAGAGGACGACGCGCTGCTTGGTGTCGGTCCGCAGCTTGTTGATCAGCACCATCTGCGTCGCCGCCTGGTTCTGCAGCGAATCCACCCAGGTCTTGCCCTTCTCGATGTAGCGTTCGAGCGTCTGGGACCGGGCGAGCTTCACCTGTTCGTCCTGCACCAGCGCGTTGTGGCGGGCGTTCAGTTCCGCGAGCTCGGTTTCGAGCCGCGTGCGCGCCGCTGCATCCATCTCGACGCTGATGCGGTTCTCAAGGTCGATGATCTTCGGGTCGAGCGCGGGCCACCTCGGCCCGCACGGCCTCGAGCGCGGCCACCGTCGCCTCGCGATCGGCCAGCGTCTCGGCAAGGTTGGTCTCGACCTTGGCCTTCTGCTGGTTGGGAAGGTCAAGCTGCCCCTGCAGAAGCCGCACGATCGTGTCGGACCTGGCGATCAGGTCCTGCAGCTTGCCGTCGATGCTGGCGCTGCGCAGCCGTTCCTGCCGCATCGATTCCGACTTGCCGCGGCTGAAAATGCCGACGAAGCTTTCCCACCCGGTCTTCGACCGCATCGCGTCGAAGTCGCGGCTGAAGCCCGCCGTCACATCGTCGAGCCCCATGATCAGTTCGGCGATGTTGGCGTTCATCAGGTCGGTATGCTTGTGCACGTCGGCCAGGGTCGCGGTCTCGATGTCGATGCCGGCCTCGCCCGCGGCGATCTTGGCCCGGCCCGCTTCCACCTCGGCGGTGATGGCGCTGATCCCGGCCTGCGCGGCTGTCACCTCTGCCTCGCTCTTGCGCATCGTCGCGTCGAAATCGTCCATCGCGCCCTCCGGGTCGTCAACCCGCGCCTCGCACAGGGACGTCAGGCCAGATTGCACCCCCGCCGCCACGGCGGATTTCACGACTGGACGGGCGATGAAGACCGCGGCAGGGTGCGCGCCATGACGCCGCTCGACCATGCCCTTGCCGCCCGTCGCGACGACCTGATCGCGCTGACCCAAGACCTGATCCGCATCCCGACGCTGAACCCGCCGGGGCGTAACTACCGGGAAATCTGCGATTTCCTCGCCGCGCGCCTGGCCGCGGGGGGCTGGGCGGTGGAGCTGTTGCGCGCAACCGGCGCGCCGGGGGATTCCGATGCGCATCCGCGCTGGAACCTCGTCGCCCGGCACGAGGGCGGCGAAGGGGGCGACTGCGTGCATTTCAACAGCCATCACGACGTGGTCGAGGTCGGCCAGGGCTGGACGCGCGACCCCTTCGGAGGCGAGCGCGAGGGCGACCGCATCTACGGCCGCGGCGCCTGCGACATGAAGGGGGGGCTTGCCGCAAGCGTCATTGCGGCCGAGGCGTTCCTCGCCACGCATCAGCACTTCCGCGGCGCGATCGAGATCAGCGCCACGGCCGACGAGGAATCGGGCGGCTACGGCGGCGTCGCCTGGTTGGCCGAACGGGGATACTTCGCGCCCGAGCGCGTCCAGCACGTCATCATCCCCGAACCCCTGCACAAGGACCGGATCTGCCTTGGCCACCGCGGGGTCTGGTGGGCCGAGGTCGAGACCAAGGGGCGCATCGCGCACGGGTCGATGCCATTCCTCGGCGACAGCGCGATCCGCCACATGGGCGCGGTGCTGGCCGAAATCGAGGAACGGCTGTACCCCCTTCTGGCAACCAGGCGCACGGCGATGCCCGTGGTGCCGGAAGGCGCGCGGCAATCCACGCTCAACATCAACTCGATCCACGGCGGCGAACCCGAGCCCGAGCCGGGCTATACCGGCCTGCCTGCGCCCTGCGTCGCCGACCGCTGCCGCATCGTGCTCGACCGCCGCTTCCTGATCGAGGAAGACCTCGGCGCCGTAAAGGCGGAAATCCGCGACGTGCTGGAACGGGTGAAGGCGCGGCGGCCGGGCTTCGCCTACGACATCCGCGACCTCTTCGAGGTGCGCCCGACGATGACCGACCGGGACGCGCCGGTGGTGCGCACGGTGGCGGACGCGATCCGCGATGTGCTGGGCACGCAGGCCGCGTATGTCGTATCGCCCGGCACCTACGACCAGAAGCACATCGACCGGATCGGGCGCCTGTCGAACTGCATCGCCTATGGCCCCGGCCTTCTGCACCTCGCGCATCAGCCCGACGAATGGGTGGGCGTGCAGGACATGCTGGACAGCGCCCGCGTGATGGGCCGGACGCTGGAACGGTTGCTTTTGTAACGCCCTCGTGGCGTGATGCCGGCAGCAGACAACAGGGAAGGGAGCCCCATGTTGAAACGCCTCATGGCCGGCGCGGCGGCGCTGGCGATCCTTGCCGGCGCCGCGTCGGCGAAGAACACGATCACCGTCGGGATGCAGCTCGAACCGCCGAACCTCGACCCGACCAGCGGCGCGGCGGCGGCGATCCGCGAGGTGACCTATGCCAACATCTTCGAGGGCCTGACCCGGTTCGGCCCCGACGGGTCGGTGCAGCCCGGTCTCGCCTCGGCCTGGGAACCGTCGGAAGGCGGCAAGGTCTGGACCTTCACGCTGCGCGAGGGCGTGAAGTTCCATGACGGCACGAGCTTTGATGCCGACGATGTCGTGTTCACGCTGAACCGCGCCCGCGCGGCGGACTCGACCAACGCGCAGAAGCAGCTCTTCGCCGGGATCGAAGCGGTCGAGGCGGTCGGGCCTGCGACGGTGAAGGTCACCCTCTCGGCCCCGAACGGCAACTTCCCCTGGAACATGGCCTGGGGCGATGCGGTGGTCATGGCGCCCGAATCGGTCGCCACCAACGCCACAAACCCCGTGGGCACCGGCCCCTTCCGCTTCGCCAACTGGGTGCAGGGCGACCGGGTCGAGATCGTGGCGAACCCCGATTACTGGGGCGACAAGCCCGCGCTGGCCGGGGCCACGTTCAAGTTCATCTCGGACCCGACCGCGGCCTTCGCCGCCATGATGGCCGAGGACGTGGATGCCTTCCCGGTATTCCCCGCACCCGAGACGCTGGCGCAGTTCGCGGCCGATCCGCGGTTCAGGGTCGTCGTCGGCTCGACCGAGGGCGAGACGATCCTTGCCATGAACAACAGGCAGCCGCCGCTTGACGATGTGCGGGTGCGTCGGGCCATCGCCCATGCGATCGACCGGCAGGCGATCATCGACGGGGCAATGTTTGGCTACGGCACGCCGATCGGCACCCATTTCGCGCCGCATCACCCCGACTATGTCGATCTGACGGCGCTGTCGGCCTACGATCCGGCGCAGTCGAAGGCGCTTCTGGCGGAAGCGGGCGTGTCGAACCTCAAGCTGCGGTTGCATCTGCCGCCGCCCAGCTATGCCCGCCGCGGCGGCGAGATCATCGCCGCCCAGCTTCGCGCCGTGGGGATCGAGACCGAGATCATCGCCGTCGAATGGGCGCAGTGGCTGGAACAGGTGTTCCGCGGCAAGGATTTCGACCTGACCATCGTGAGCCACGTCGAGCCGATGGACATCGGGATCTATGCCCGGCCCGACTACTACTTCCAGTATGGCAAGCCCGAGTTCGTGGCGATCATGGACGAACTTGCGGTGACCGCGGACGAGGGCCGGCGGTCCGAGCTTCTCAAGGCCGCGCAGACGATGATCGCCGAAGATTACGTCAACGGCTTCCTCTTCCAGCTTGCCAAGACCGGCGTCGCCAATGCGAAGATCGAGGGGCTGTGGGAAAACTCGCCGGCCCCGGCGATCGACCTCACGGGCGTGCGCTGGACGAACTGACGCCCCCGGGCCCGAACGCCGCCCCCGCCCGCGCGGCGGGGGCTTTTTCATGGAGCATCCCCATGGCCCTTTTCCTGCGCCTCGACGATTCCGCGATCGAACCCGAGACCGGCGGTCCCGCGCCCGACCGGCTGATCGCGGGAAATCCCGTGCACCGCACCTGGAATCACGAGGACTTCGACGGGCTCTGTGCCGGGACGTGGGAATCGACCCCGGGCAAGTGGCGCGTCGCCTACGACGAATGGGAATATGTCCGGATCCTCGAGGGCCATTCCATCCTCACCGGCGAGGACGGCAGCGTGCAACATCTGCGCGCGGGCGACCGGGCGGTGATCCGCCCCGGCTTTCGCGGCACCTGGGAAGTCGTCGAGACGACGCGCAAGGATTACGTCATCCGCGCATGACGGCCGGCGCATGAAAAAGGCCCCGGCATCGCTGCCGGGGCCGGTTACCAATTACTTGCACCAATACCCTTCGCGGCGCGCCCAACCGGACCGCCGCGCCGGTCACTCGATCATGCCGATTGACCAGAACATCGTCTCGCCCGAGGCGTCCTGCAGCCCGTCGTTGTCAGTCACGACCCACGCCACCCCGGCCACGTCGATGGCAAAGCCCTCGACCTTGTCCTGCACATATCCATTGCTCGCGTGCAGGTCGGGCACGAAGTCGCGCACGAGCTCTTTCGTCACCACCGGCAGCGCGCCGCCGAGCGGGGCCGCCTGCAGCTGCGCCACCGGCACGCGGTAGAGCTTCTTCGACGCTTCGGGGGTGCCGATGCGGTTGTCGCGCTCGACGAGATAGGCCCAGTCGCCGCGGATGGTGATCTCGGACAGGCCCATCCAGGCGCCCGGCGCGGGGGCGTCGAGCGGATAGTGCACGGCCCCCCAGGTCTTGCCCTTGGTGTCGTAGGCCACAAGCTTGACCATGCCCTTGGGGTCGTCCTTCCACTCGCGCTGCACCGCAAGCCACAGCACATCGCCCAGCACCGCGACGCCCTCGAAGCCGAAGCGCGTCTCGTAGTTCAGAAGCTCGGGCGGCAGCGCGATCTCTTGCCGGATCTCGCCCTTGGCGTCCACGCGGATGATCGCGTGGGGGGTCAGCCGGTCCGTCCGCCCTTCCGAGGCGAGCCAGAACCCGCCGTCGCCCGCCAGCGCGATGCCTTCGAGGTCGAGCTTCTGCGCGGGAAAGCCGTTGCGCGTGACCACCGTCTTGGCGGTGATGCGCGCGGGCACCTGCGTGGCGTCGATCGTGTAGATCGCAGGCTGGTTGGCAAAGACGCTGTCCGAGACGGCATAGAGGATGCCGGGCTTCTCGGCGTCGGCCGCAAGGCCCGACAGCGCGCCCCAGCCGATCAGCGTGTCCGCGCCCGCCGCGGTGATCATCGGATAGGCTGCGGGGCCCGCTTGCCATTCGTAGATCATCACATGGCTGCCCGCCCCGCCGTCCTCGCGGGCGTCGTATTCGTTGGCGGTGGCCAGCAGGCCGCGCTGCGGGATCGCGACGATGCCTTCGGGGCTGATGCCCGAGGGCAAGATCTGATGCAGCCGCGGGTTCGCGGGGTCCGTGATGTCATAAACCCCCACGACCGAGCCGCGTTCCGAGGCGATGAAGGCCATCGGGATGCCGTCGAACGTGGCCGCTGTCACCCCTTCGGGCTCCACACCCTTGGAATGGCTGCGGTGTTCGGGGTAGTGGCCGATCGCGATCAGCGCGTGCTCATAGGCCGGGCCGCTGTCGTGGATCAGCGTGCCATCCTTGCGGAAGACCGACCAGGTGCGCGTGCCGCCCTTCCAGTCGCCCTCGTTGGCGATGATGAAATGGTCAGTGTCGATCCATTTCACCGCGTCGGGCTCGCGCGGGGTAGGGCCCTTCGTGCCGGTGAACTCCAGCGCACCGTTGCGGCGCACGTCGATCCCCTCGACGGTGACCGTGCCGGCGGAGAAGTGCGCGGCGACCGCACCATCGGCGCCGATGACGACGATGTGGTTGTTCTCCTGCAGCGTCACGACGATTTCGCCCGCGTCGTTCACGTCCACATATTCGGGTTCGGGATCCTCGGGCACGACCTCGGCAAGACCCGTGAGGTCGATCACCTGCTTGCCCGCGCAGTCCACCGCGCCGCCCGTGACGGGCAGCTTGACGACGAAGCCCGCCGGCATCTGCGGCATGTCGCCCTTGTTCACCTCCTCGTCGCGCTCGTTCTCGATCGCGACGGCAAGGAAGCTGCCGTCGGGGGCGCGGGCCACCGCATCGGGCTGGCCGCCGAGCTCACACTCGGCAAGGATGCTGCGGGTCGCGGGATCGACGGTGACGAGCTTGCCCGAAGGGTTTGCCCGGGTTTCCGAGGTGTTGACGCCCACGAAGATGCGATTGCCGATGAATACCGCCGTCGTCGGCTCGCCGCCCATGGTGATGTTGCCCATCGCCTTGGGCGCGGCAGGGTCGGCGATGTCGATCAGGCCGATCACGCCAAGCGGGCTGTCGGTGTAGACAAGCGTCATGCCGTCTTCCGAAGCCGAGACGATCTCGGCCGAGGATTCCCGCGCCGTGTCCTCGCCCGCGGCCATGTTGGCGATCACGGGAAAGGTGGCGATGCGGTTGAAGTGGCTTTCGGCCAGCGCGCCCGTGGCGGCAAGCGCCAGGACGGAAGTGAAGCCGAGGAGGCGGGCGTGCATGTCGAACCTCATGCGAGTCGTTCCGGCGTCGCAATCGCAGGCGCGGGTGACAGCGGCGTGACAGGTCAGCGCCGCCGGCGCTGTTCGCGCCAGAGCGTGTAGAGGCCCGTGCCCGCCACGATCGCCGCGCCGAGCAGCGTGAGCGGATCGGGCCACTCGCCGAAGACGGCAAGGCCGAGGATCAGCGCCCAGACAAGGCTGGTGTAGCGGAACGGCGCGACCGCCCCGATGTCGCCGACGCGCATCGACCCGACCGAAAAGACATAGCCCAAAAGGACGGTTGCCGCGGCGCCCGCGACCTTCAGCGCGGCGGCGGGCGCGAGGGGCGCCCAGCTCTCGGTCAGGCTGGCGACGCCGGCGAACCCTGTCACCATGCCCGACACCGCGACCGCGACCGTCAGCGACGGGGTGGCGGGCGTCAGGCGGCGGGTGACAAGGTCGCGCAGCGTAACGCAGGCTACCGCCGCCAGCGCCAGCAGGGCATGGCGGTCGAACCCCTCTGGCCCCGGCCGCACGATCAGCATGACGCCGCCGAACCCGACCAGAATGGCCGTCAGCCGCCGCCAGCCCACAGGTTCGCGCAGGAACAGCGCGGCCGCCAGCGTGACCGTCAGCGGCAGCGCCTGCAGCACGGCGGTGACTGTCGCCAGCGGCAGGTTGAAGAGCGCGAGGATGAAGAACCACGCTGCGCCGATCTCGGCCACGCCGCGGATGCCGATGCGCCGCCAGTCGCCGCGCGCCACGCCCCGTGCCATCGCGCCGGTGCCGAGGGCAAGTGCGGCGAGGCCCGCGGTGGCCAGAAGGCCGCGCAGGAAGATCGCCTGGAACAGCGGCAGGTCGCCCGCCAGCGCCTTCATGAAGGTGTCGTTCACGGTGAAGGCGGCCATGGCCGCCATCATCAGGGCAGCACCGCGCGCGTTGTCTGAAAGCGGCATCGGGTTCCGGCGCAGGCGAAGCGGCCGGGCCGGCCACCGCCGGCCCCGCCTAGCGCGCCGACCGGGCGACCGCAAGCCGCCCGCGCCCCTCGCCCCTGCAAAATGCGCGGGCGCGGCCGCATCGCGGCCGCGCCCGGTCTGTCGTCGCGCCGATCTTCCGGCCGCGGCAGGACGCGCCTGCCGCCCGACCGTCAGAGATCGCGGCTTTCGATCGTATCGACCAGACCGCTGTCGTCCGCGTCGATGTCGATCACCTCCAGCGGCGCGGCAAGGCGGGCCGCTGCCTCGGCTTCGGCGCGGCGCGCCTCGATCACCGCCTGGTCGCGCTTCTGCGCCTCGAGCCGCAGCCGCGTCGTGGCGCCGCCCGTGCCCGCCGGGATCAGCCGCCCGACGATCACGTTCTCCTTCAGCCCGACGAGCTTGTCGCGCTTGCCCTGGACGCTCGCCTCGGTCAGCACGCGGGTCGTCTCCTGGAAGGAGGCGGCCGAGATGAAGCTGCGCGTCTGCAGGCTGGCCTTGGTGATGCCGAGCAGCACCGGCTCGCCCGTCGCGGGCCGACCGCCGCGCGAGAGGGCCTTGGCGTTCTCCTCGTCGAGTTCGGCCTTGTCCACCTGCTCGCCCTTCAGAAGCGTCGTGTCGCCGCTGTCGAGAATCTCGAACTTCTGCAGCATCTGGCGGACGATCACCTCGATGTGCTTGTCGTTGATCTTCACGCCCTGCAGGCGATAGACGTCCTGCACCTCGTCGATGAGGTAATTGGCCAGGGCTTCGATCCCCATGATGCGCAGGATGTCGTGCGGGGCAGGGTTGCCGTCCATCACATAGTCGCCCTTCTGGACAAAATCGCCGTCCTGCACGGGGATGTGCTTGCCCTTGGGGATCATGTATTCGACGGGCTGCAGCGTCTCGTCCGTCGGTTCGATCACGATGCGGCGCTTGTTCTTGTAGTCTTTGCCGAACCGCACATAGCCGTCCACCTCGGCGATGATCGCGTGGTCCTTGGGCCGGCGCGCCTCGAACAGTTCCGCCACGCGGGGAAGGCCCCCGGTGATATCCTTGTTCCGCGCGCCTTCCCGCCGGATCCGCGCGACCACGTCGCCCGCCCGCACCTCGCCGCCGTCCTCGACCGACAGGATCGCATCGACCGACATCGTGTAGCTGATCGGGTTGCCGGCCTCGTTGCGCACGGGCTCGCCCGTCGCCGGATCCATCAGGATGATTTCCGGCTTCAGATCGCCGCCGCGCGGCGCCGAGCGCCAGTCGCTGACGATCTTCTGCGTCATGCCGGTCGCATCGTCGGTTTCCTCGCGCACCGATAGGCCAGAGATCAGGTCCACGAACCTCGCCACCCCGGCCTTCTCGGCGATGATCGGCAGGGTATAGGGGTCCCACTCGAAGAGCTTGGTGCCCCGCTTGACCGTTTGCCCCTCGCGCACAAGAAGTTTCGACCCGTAGCCCACCTTGTGGGACGCGCGTTCCTGGCCCGCGTCGTCCACGATGGCGACCTGCATGTTGCGCGCCATGACGATCGACTCGCCCGCCGCGTTCTCGATCAGGCTGGCGTTCTTCAGGACGATTCGGCCCTCCTGGCTCGCCTCGAGGAAGGACTGCTGGCCGCCCTGCGCGATGCCGCCGATATGGAAGGTCCGCATCGTCAGCTGCGTGCCGGGTTCGCCGATCGACTGGGCGGCGATGATCCCGACCGCCTCGCCGACGTTGACGAGCGTGCCGCGGGCAAGGTCGCGCCCGTAGCAGGTCGCGCAGACGCCTTCCTCGGCCTCGCAGGTCAGGGGGGAGCGGATCTTGACCGAGGCGACGTTGGCCGCCGCGATCTGGTCGGCCTTGCGTTCGTCGATCAGCACGCCGCGTGCCGCCAGCACCTCGCCGGTGCCGGGGACCAGCACGTCCTCGGCCACCACGCGGCCGAGGATCCGCTCGGCCAGCGAGGCAGTCGTCTCGCCGTCCTTCACCGCGGCGCGCGCGGTGATGTAGCGGTCGGTGCCGCAGTCCTCGATGCGGATGATGCAGTCCTGCGCCACGTCCACCAGACGCCGCGTGAGATAGCCCGAGTTTGCGGTCTTGAGCGCGGTGTCGGCCAGTCCCTTCCGCGCGCCGTGGGTGGAGTTGAAATACTCCAGCACCGTCAGGCCTTCCTTGAAGTTCGAGATGATCGGCGTCTCGATGATCTCGCCCGAGGGCTTGGCCATCAGGCCGCGCATGCCGCCGAGCTGCTTCATCTGGGCGGGCGAGCCGCGGGCGCCCGAGTGGCTCATCATGTAGACCGAGTTCGGCTCCTTCTCGGCGCCGGCGTCATCGTAGCGGACGGCCGAGATTTCCTTCATCATCTCGGCCGCGACCTTGTCCGAGCACTTGGACCAGGCATCGACCACCTTGTTGTACTTCTCGCCCTGGGTGATCAGGCCGTCCATGTACTGCTGCTCGAACTCCTTCACCTGTTCGCGCGTCTCGTTCACGATGGCCCATTTCGCCTCGGGGATCAGCATGTCGTCCTTGCCGAAGCTGATCCCGGCCCGGAACGCCTCGCGGAACCCGAGGCTCATGATCTGGTCGCAGAAGATGACCGATTCCTTCTGCCCGCAGTAACGGTAGACGGTGTCGATCACGTTCTGCACGTCCTTCTTGCGCAGAAGCTTGTTCACGAGGTCGAACGGCGCCTTGGCGTTCAGCGGCAGCAGGCTGCCCAGCCGCAGCCGGCCGGGCGTGGTGTCGAAGCGGCGCCAGACCTCGTTGCCCTCGTCGTCGATCTGCCGGATGCGCGCCTTGATCCGCGCGTGCAGGTGCACCGTGCCCGCGGCCAGCGCGTGCTCCACCTCATCCACATCGGCGAAGGCCATGCCCTCGCCCGGCATCCCCTTCCGCTCCATGGTGACGTAGTAGAGACCCAGAACCATGTCCTGCGACGGCACGATGATCGGCGCGCCGTTGGCGGGCGACAGCACGTTGTTCGTCGACATCATCAGGACGCGCGCCTCGAGCTGCGCTTCGAGGCTGAGCGGAACGTGCACCGCCATCTGGTCGCCGTCGAAGTCGGCGTTGAAGGCCGAGCAGACCAGCGGATGCAGCTGGATCGCCTTGCCCTCGATCAGCACCGGCTCGAAGGCCTGAATGCCCAGACGGTGCAGGGTGGGGGCGCGGTTCAAGAGCACCGGGTGTTCGCGGATGACCTCGTCGAGGATGTCCCAGACCTCGGGCCGTTCCTTCTCGACGAGCTTCTTGGCCTGCTTGACCGTGGACGACAGCCCCTTGGCCTCGAGCCGCGAGTAGATGAACGGCTTGAAGAGCTCGAGCGCCATCTTCTTGGGCAGCCCGCACTGGTGCAGCTTCAGCTCGGGGCCCGTCACGATCACCGAGCGGCCCGAAAAGTCCACCCGCTTGCCGAGAAGGTTCTGCCGGAACCGGCCCTGCTTGCCCTTCAGCATGTCCGACAGCGACTTCAGCGGGCGCTTGTTCGTGCCCGTGATCACGCGGCCGCGGCGGCCGTTGTCGAAGAGCGCATCGACCGCTTCCTGCAGCATCCGCTTCTCGTTGCGCACGATGATGTCGGGCGCGCGCAGCTCGATCAGCCGCTTGAGGCGGTTGTTGCGGTTGATCACACGGCGGTAGAGATCGTTGAGGTCCGACGTGGCGAAGCGGCCGCCATCCAGCGGCACCAGCGGGCGCAGTTCCGGCGGGATCACCGGCAGGACGGTCAGCACCATCCACTCGGGTCGGTTGCCCGATTCGATGAAGTGCTCGACGACCTTCAGCCGCTTGATGATCTTCTTGGGCTTCAGTTCGCCGGTCGCCGTCTTCAGCTCCTCGCGCAGCTGGTCCGCGGTCGCCTGCAGGTCGATCGCCGCCAGCATCTCGCGGATCGCCTCGGCCCCGATATTCGCGGTGAAGGCGTCGGCCCCGTACTGGTCCTGCTTGTCGAGGTATTCCTCCTCCGTCAGCAGCTGGCCGTAGGACAGATCGGTCAGGCCGGGTTCGATGACGACGTAGTTCTCGAAGTAGAGGATCCGCTCCAGATCCCGCAGCGTCATGTCCAGCATGAGGCCGATCCGGCTGGGCAGCGACTTCAGGAACCAGATATGCGCGACAGGGGCGGCGAGCTCGATATGCCCCATCCGCTCGCGGCGCACCTTCTGCAGCGTCACCTCGACGCCGCATTTCTCGCAGACGACGCCGCGATACTTCATTCGCTTGTACTTGCCGCAGAGGCACTCGTAGTCCTTGATCGGCCCGAAGATGCGCGCGCAGAACAGGCCGTCGCGCTCGGGCTTGAAGGTGCGGTAGTTGATCGTCTCGGGCTTCTTGATCTCGCCGTAGGACCACGAGAGGATCCGCTCGGGGCTGGCGAGCGAGATCCGGATTTCGTCGAAGGTCTTGGGTGCCGCGACCGGGGCGAAGGGGTTGGTGGTCAGTTCCTGGTTCATGTCCTGATCCTGTCAGAGAAGGTTGCGGGCAAGGCGACGGCGGGCGCCGTCATTCCTCGTCCGCATCCAGGAGTTCCATATTGAGGCCCAGGCCGCGGACCTCCTTCACGAGCACGTTGAACGACTCGGGCACGCCGGCCTCGAAGTTGTCCTCGCCCTTGACGATCGCCTCGTAGACCTTGGTGCGGCCCGCCACGTCGTCGGACTTTACGGTCAACATTTCCTGCAGGGTGTAGGCCGCGCCGTAGGCCTCGAGCGCCCAGACCTCCATCTCGCCCAGACGCTGGCCGCCGAACTGGGCCTTTCCGCCCAGAGGTTGCTGGGTAACGAGGCTGTAGGGCCCGGTCGAGCGGGCGTGCAGCTTGTCGTCAACGAGGTGGTGCAGCTTCAGCATGTACTTCACCCCGACCGTGACAGGCCGCGCGAAGCGTTCGCCCGTCCGGCCGTCGAACACGACCGACTGGCCGGACCTGTCGAAGCCCGCCCGGATCAGCGCATCGTTGACGTCGGCTTCCTTCGCCCCGTCGAAGACCGGCGTGGCGATCGGCACCCCGCGCGTCACGCTGGCTGCGCTTTCGACCAGCGCCCCGTCGTCGAGATGGCCGAACGCCTCGTCATAGGCGGCGTCGCCGTAGGCGATCCGCATCGCCTCTTTCACCGGGGTGAGGTCGCCCTTCCGGCGATACTCCGCCAACGCCTCGTCGATCTTCAGGCCAAGGCCGCGCGCAGCCCAGCCCATGTGCGTCTCAAGGATCTGGCCCACGTTCATCCGGCTGGGCACCCCGAGCGGGTTCAGCACCAGATCGACGGTGGTGCCGTCGGACAGGAACGGCATGTCCTCGATCGGCACAACCTTGGACACGACACCCTTGTTGCCGTGCCGACCCGCCATCTTGTCGCCGGGCTGCAGCTTGCGCTTCACGGCGACGAAGACCTTGACCATCTTCATCACGCCGGGGGGCAGGTCGTCGCCGCGACGGACCTTTTCCACCTTGTCTTCGAAGCGGTGTTCCAGTGCGCGCTTCTGCGCGTTGAACTGGTCGTTGAGCGCCTCGACCTCCTTGGCGACATCCTCTTCGCCGACGGCCAGCTGCCACCACTGGCCGCGGCTGAGCGTGTCGAGCAGATCCGCGGTGATCTCGGACCCCGCCTTGACGCCCTTCGGCCCCTTGACCGCGATCTTGCCGAGGATGAGCGACTTCAGCCGCGCATAGATGTTGCGCTCGAGGATCGTCATCTCGTCGTCGCGGTCGCGAGCGAGGCGTTCGATCTCTTCCCGCTCGATCTGCAGGGCGCGCTCGTCCTTGTCCACGCCGTGGCGGTTGAATACCCGAACCTCGACGACCGTGCCGTAGGCGCCGGGCGGCAGCCGCAGCGAGGTGTCGCGCACGTCGCTGGCCTTCTCGCCGAAGATTGCGCGCAAGAGCTTTTCTTCCGGCGTCATCGGGCTTTCGCCCTTGGGCGTGATCTTGCCCACCAGGATGTCGCCCGGCTGAACCTCGGCGCCGATATAGACGATCCCCGCCTCGTCGAGGTTGCGCAGCGCCTCTTCGCCCACGTTCGGGATGTCGCGGGTGATCTCCTCGGGGCCGAGCTTGGTGTCGCGCGCTGCCACCTCGTATTCCTCGATGTGGATCGAGGTGAAGACGTCATCGCGCAGGATGCGCTCCGAGATGAGGATCGAGTCCTCGTAGTTGTAGCCGTTCCACGGCATGAACGCGACGACCACGTTCCGCCCCAGTGCCAGCTCGCCCATGTCGGTGCAGGGGCCGTCGGCGATCACCTGGCCCTTCGTCACGACGTCGCCGACCTTCACGATCGGGCGCTGGTTGATGCACGACGACTGGTTGGACCGCTTGAACTTGCGCAGACGGTAGATGTCCACCCCCGGCTCGCCGGGTTCCAGAAGCTCGGTCGCCCGCACGACGATCCGCTGCGCGTCCACCTGGTCGATCACGCCGCCGCGGCGGGCCATGATCGCCGCGCCGGAGTCGCGCGCCACCACGCCCTCGATCCCGGTGCCCACGAAAGGCGCATCGGCCTGCAAGAGAGGCACCGCCTGGCGCTGCATGTTCGAGCCCATCAGCGCACGGTTCGCGTCGTCGTTCTCGAGGAACGGGATCAGCGAGGCCGCGACCGACACCAGCTGCTTCGGCGAGACGTCGATCAGATCCACCGCCTCGCGCGGGTTCAGCATGAACTCGCCGCCCTTGCGGGTCGAGACGAACTCGTTGACGAACCGCCCCTCGGCGTCCAGCGCCGCATTGGCCTGCGCGATCGTGTGGTCCATCTCCTCGGTGGCCGAAAGCCACACGACCTCATCGGTCACCTGCCCGTCCTTCACGCGGCGGTAGGGGGTCTCGATGAAGCCGTACTTGTTCACCCGCGCGAAGGTCGCAAGGCTGTTGATCAGGCCGATGTTCTGCCCCTCGGGCGTCTCGATCGGGCACATCCGGCCGTAATGGGTCGGATGCACGTCGCGCACCTCGAATCCCGCCCGTTCCCGCGTGAGGCCGCCCGGCCCGAGGGCCGACAGGCGGCGCTTGTGCGTCACCTCGCTGAGGGGGTTCGTCTGGTCCATGAACTGGCTGAGCTGCGAGGACCCGAAGAACTCGCGCACCGCCGCCGCAGCGGGCTTGGCGTTGATCAGATCCTGCGGCATGACCGTGTCGATCTCGACCGAGGACATGCGCTCCTTGATGGCGCGTTCCATCCGCAAAAGGCCGACGCGATACTGGTTTTCCATCAGCTCGCCGACCGAGCGCACCCGGCGGTTGCCGAGGTGGTCGATGTCGTCGATCTCGCCCTTGCCGTCGCGCAGTTCCACCAGCCCGCGGATGCAGGCGATGATGTCCTCGCGCCGCAGCGTGCGCTGCGTGTCCGGCGCGTCGAGCCTGAGGCGCATGTTCAGCTTCACCCGGCCGACCGCCGACAGGTCGTAGCGTTCGGGATCGAAGAACAGGGTGTCGAACAGCGCCGAGGCGGCTTCCACTGTCGGCGGCTCGCCCGGCCGCATGACGCGGTAGATGTCCATCAGCGCGCCGTCGCGGTTCCAGTTCTTGTCGGCCGCCATCGTGTTGCGGATGTAGGGGCCGACCGACACGCCGTCGATGTCGAGCACGGGAATCTCCTCGATCCCCTGGTCGAGCAGCACCTTGAGCGTGCCGCCCTTCACGTTGCCGTCGCGGTCGCGGTCCCAGGTCAGCTCGTCGCCGGCCTCGACATGGATGGCGCCGGACGCCTCATCCACGATGTCGCGCGCCACGAACCGGCCGAAGATATGCTCGAACGGCACCAGAAGGTTCAGAAGGCGCCCGTCCTTCTGGGCCTTGTTCCACTCGTTCACCATCCGCGGGGTGGCCTTCTCGCCCGCCCTGAGGAAAATCTCGCCGGTCGCCGCATCGACGAGGTCGTAGGTCGGCCGCGTGCCCCGGACACGCTCGGGGAAGAAGCGCGTGATCCAGCCCTTGCCCTTCACATGTTTGAAGATGACTGTGTCATAGTAGGCCGCCATGATGGCGTCCTGGTCCATGCCGAGCGCATAGAGCAGCGTGGTCACCGGCAGCTTGCGCCGCCGGTCGATGCGGGCGAATACCAGATCCTTCGCGTCGAACTCGAAGTCGAGCCAGGAACCGCGGTAGGGGATGATCCGGCACGCGAACAGGAACTTGCCCGAGGAATGCGTCTTGCCCTTGTCGTGGTCGAAGAACACGCCGGGGCTGCGGTGCATCTGGCTGACGATGACCCGTTCGGTCCCGTTCACCACGAAGGTGCCGTTCGACGTCATCAGGGGCATGTCGCCCATGTAGACGTCCTGTTCCTTGATGTCCTTGACCGACCGCGCGCCCGTGTCCTCGTTCACGTCGAACACGATCAGGCGCAGCGTAACCTTCAGCGGCGCGGCATAGGTCATGTCGCGCTGCATGCACTCGTCCACGTCGTATTTCGGCTTTTCCAGTTCGTATTTCACGAACTCCAGCACGGCCGTGTCGTTGAAGTCCTTGATCGGAAAGACGGACTTGAACACGCCCTGGATGCCCACGTCGTCGTTCGGCCGGTCGCGCTCGCCCGAGCGCAGGAAGAGGTCGTAGGACGACTTCTGCACCTCGATGAGGTTCGGCATCTCAAGCACTTCGCGGATCTTGCCGTAGTAGCGGCGGACGCGCTTCTGGCCGACATGGGTCTGCATGATCGTGGTCACCTTTCGCCTGTCGCGGGCGCAAGACCCCGGGCCGGGGCTGCGCCGCGCACGAATGGGGGGTGGGGTTCCATTCCCGGAGGCCCTGCCAGAGGCCCCCTCCCGAACCCCGACCGGACCCGGAACGCGGCACCCCAGATGCGGGTGCCGCCTTCGGGGGCGGCCTTCAGACGCGACGGGCCGGGCCGGGGGAATGCCCCGGCCCGGCCTTGGTCAGGCGGCAGTGCGCGGACGCACCGGCCGGATCACTTCAGCTCGACCTTGGCGCCGGCCGCCTCGAGCTTCTTCTTGATCTCCTCGGCCTCGGCCTTGGCGATCTGCTCCTTCACCTTGCCGCCGGCCTCGACGAGGTCCTTGGCCTCCTTCAGGCCGAGCGAGGTGATCGCACGCACTTCCTTGATCACGTTGATCTTGTTGGCGCCGGCCTCGACCAGCACCACGTCGAACTCGGTCTTTTCCTCGACCGGCTCGGCCGCGGCCGCAGCCGCGCCCGGGGCCGCCGCCATCATCACCGCACCGCCGGCGGCGGGCTCGATGCCGTACTTGTCCTTGAGGATCTGCTTCAGTTCCTGCGCCTGCAGAAGCGTGAGGTTCACGATCTCTTCGGCGAGTTTGTTCAGGTCAGCCATGTCACTTGTTCCAGTTCGGTTGAGATGGGGTCCGACGCGGGGGATCGTCCCTGCGAAGGCGAGGGGTTGTTCAGGCGGCTTCGCGTTCCTCGATGGTCTTGAGGATGCCCGCGATGTTCGCGGCAGGTGCGCCGATCACCCCGGCAATGCCAGCGGCCGGCGCCCCGATGCACGCCACGATCGAAGCGATCAGCTCCTCGCGCGACGGCAGCAGCGACACCGCCTTGACACCGGCAGGGTCCAGCACCGCGCCGCCCATCACCCCGCCGATCACGACGAACTTGTCGTTCTTCTTAGCGTAGGCGTCCGCGACCTTGGCTGCCGCCACGGGATCGTCGGAATAGGCGAACACGGTCATCCCCTTGAGGATGTTCGCCAGGGCCGAGCCCGGCTTTCCCTCGAGGGCGATCTTGGCGAGCCTGTTCTTGGCCACACGCACGGACCCGCCGGCGGCACGCATCTCCGCCCGCAGTCCCTGCATCTGCGCAACCGTCATGCCTTCGTAGTGTGCGACCACCACGACGCCAGAGCTTGCGAAGATCTGGCCGAGTTCCTCGACCACTTTCTCTTTCTTGGCTCTATCCACGGTTCACTCCAGTTTGGGGGTTGCCCCCCGGCTCTGCTTTGCCCCGTTGCAGGGGCTCGGGTCCTTGTTACGGGTCCCGAGGCCAGATCGCCCGGGGATACCCCCGGAATGGTCCGTCCCGTTCCCCATCTCGGGAAGGAAATTAAGCAGGTTGCCCCACACCCTCCGTCTCGGACAGGACCGGGCGTCGCCGCCCGGCCATCCCGGCGTCGCCGCCGGAAATACGCTACCGCCCCGCGGCCGACGCGAGGTCGAGGCTGACGCCCGGCCCCATCGTGGACGACAGCGACACCTTCTTGAGGTAGGTGCCCTTCGCCCCCGGCGGCTTGGCGCGCGTCACCGCCTCGACGAAGGCGCGGACGTTTTCCGCGAGCTTCTCGGGCGGGAACGACACCTTGCCCACGCCCGCGTGGATCACGCCGGCCTTCTCGACCTTGAACTGCACCTCGCCGCCCTTGGCATTCTTCACGGCCGTGGCGACATCCATCGTCACAGTGCCGACCTTGGGGTTCGGCATCAGGTTGCGCGGGCCGAGGATCTTGCCCAGCCGGCCGACCAGAGGCATCAGGTCGGGCGTGGCGATGCAGCGGTCGAAGTCGATCGTGCCGCCCTGGATCCGTTCGACCAGGTCCTCGGCTCCCACGATGTCGGCCCCTGCCGCGCGCGCCTCGTCGGCCTTCGCGCCGCGGGCGAAGACCGCCACGCGCACCGTCTTGCCGGTGCCGTTCGGCAGCGTCACCACGCCGCGCACCATCTGGTCGGCGTGCCGCGGATCGACGCCGAGGTTCATCGCCACCTCGACCGTCTCGTCGAACTTCGCCGACGCCGCCTCCTTGATCAGCGCGACCGCCTCTTCCACCGACAGGTTCGCCTTGCCGGCAAACAGGGCCTGGGCGGCCTTCAGACGCTTGGAAACCTTCGCCATCGCCGTCAGCCCTTCACTTCGATGCCGCAGGACCGGGCCGAGCCCAAGATGATCTGCATCGCCGCCTCGATCGAGTTGGCGTTCAGATCCTTCATCTTCGCCTCGGCGATCTGGCGCACCTGCGCCGCCGTCACGGTGCCCGCCACATCGCGGCCGGGCTTGGCCGACCCCTTCATGCGGTTGCGCTTGCCCACCGGCTTCAGCCCCGCCGCCTTCTTGAGGAACCACGACGCAGGCGGCGTCTTCAGTTCCAGCGTGAAGGACTTGTCCTGATAGTAGGTGATCACCACCGGGGTCGGCGCGCCCGGCTCGAGATCGGCCGTCCTCGCGTTGAACTCCTTGACGAACATCATGATGTTCAGGCCGCGCTGGCCAAGCGCCGGCCCTACCGGTGGCGAGGGGTTCGCCTGTCCTGCCTTCACCTGCAGCTTGAGGCTGCCGATCACCTTCTTGGCCATCTGGCCCACTCCTTCGGTCACGCGGCCCCCCGGCGGGGGCGGTTTAGCGGTCGAACGGCCCTGCCGGCAGGGCCTCCCGCGGGATCAGGCCCCTTTCGAGACCTGGGTGAATTCGAGCTCGACCGGCGTCGCGCGGCCGAAGATCGACACCGAGACCTTCAGCCGGTTCGCGCCCTCGTCCACGTCCTCGACCATGCCCTCGAACCCTTCGAACGGTCCGTCGGTGACGCGCACCTTCTCGCCGATGTCGAACCGGATCAGGTGGCGCGGCGGCGCGGCCACGGCCGCTTCGGCGCGATTGAGGATCTGGTTCACCTCGTCGTCGCGCATCGGCATCGGCTTGCCCTGCGGTCCGAGAAAGCCCGTCACCCGGTTGATCGAGTTGATCAGGTGATAACCGCGGTTCGACATCTCCATCCGCACCAGCACGTAGCCGGGCATGAACCGCCGCTCCGACGTCACCTTCTTGCCGCGCCGGACCTCGAGCACCTCTTCGGTCGGCACCAGCACCTCCTCGATCTCGTCCTGAAGTCCCGCGTCGGCGACGGCCTGCCGGATCTTTTCGGCGACCTGCTTCTCGAAGTTCGAGAGGACGCTCACCGAATACCACCGCTTCGCCATCGACGCCTGCCTTCTTCGCCGGACTTCGCCAGCCTTGCCTGCCGCCACCGAAACAAAAGCGGCGCGCACGCCGAATCGCTGCGCGCCACCTTGCCGGGATCAGCGCCCGCCTTATCGGAGGGCTGCGCGGGTTGCAAGGCCGCTCAGCCCCCCGCGACCCCGAGCAGCAGCGTCAGGCCCGTCCGGATGGCCAGATCGACGAGGAAGAAGAAGATCGCCGTCAGCGTGGCCATGATGAAGACCATCACCGTCGTCAGCCCGACCTCGCGCCGCGTCGGCCAGACGATCTTGGCCGCTTCGTTGCGCACCTGCTGCAGGAACTGAAGGGGATTGGTCCGTCCGGCCATGGCGGCCTCCTTGGGTCGGGCATCGCGGGGCGATGTAGGCGCTTCGCGGGCGCGGCGCAAGCGGGATGCTTGCAGGGGCAAGGCGCCCGCGATATGGTGTGCGCCCGTGAAAGGCCACGCGGATGTTGCGGTCGCGCCTGCCCCCCTTCGTGCTTGACCACTACGAGGCGCACGAATGGCGCCATGCCAGCGCGATCCTGTCGCAGGACTTTCCCGCGGAATGGGCCGACATCCTCGCCATGCTGACCGCATTCCGCCTGCGCCGGTCGTGGATCGCTGCGGGCGGGGGCAACAAGTCGCGCCTCGCGGCCTGGATCGACGGGTTCCTCGGCAGCCGGGGATGGGCGGAACGGCAGTTCCGCACCGCGCTGGACGTGGACGGGCGGCGCACCGACACGCCGACGCACAAGGTGGACTGCTTCCGCAACCGGGTGGCGCTGGAGCTGGAATGGAACAACAAGGATCCGTTCTTCGACCGCGACCTGAACAACTTCCGCCTGCTGTTCGACCTGCGCGCGATCAGCGTTGGCGTGATCGTGACGCGGGCGGACGAGCTGCAGGGGATCTTCAACGATCTCGGGCGAGGATCGTCGTACGGTCCCTCGACGACGACGATGGGCAAGCTGATCCCCCGGATCGAAGGCGGCGGGGGGGCAGGCTGCCCGATCCTTGCCTTCGGGATCCGCCGGGCCCTTTATGTCGAGGATGACGGAGAGGACGCGACATGACCACCGCCGCCGACGATCTTCTGGCCCGCGCGGGCACGATCCGCTTCCGCACCGTGCTGGCCGATCCGCCCTGGCAGTTCCAGAACCGCACCGGCAAGATGGCGCCGGAACACCGGCGCTTGAACCGCTACCCGACGATGGGCCTGCGCGAGATCTGCGATCTGCCGGTCGAGGCCATCGTGGCCGAGACCGCGCATCTCTACCTCTGGGTGCCGAATGCGCTCCTGCCCGACGGGCTCAAGGTGATGGAACACTGGGGGTTCGCCTACAAGTCGAACCTCGTGTGGTTCAAGACCCGCAAGGACGGCGGCCCCGACCGGCGCGGGGTGGGGTTCTACTTCCGCAACGTGACCGAGGTGCTCCTGTTCGGCGTGCGCGGCCGGAACGCCCGCACCCTCGCCCCCGGCCGCCGGCAGGAGAACCTGATCGCCGCGCAGAAGCGCGAACATTCGCGCAAGCCCGACGAACAGTATGGGGTGATCGAGGCGTGCAGCCCCGGCCCGCGGATCGAGCTGTTCGCCCGCGGCCCCCGCGTCGGCTGGACCGTCTGGGGCAACCAGGCGGATGCCTATGCCCCCACCTGGAACACCTACGCCAACCACTCGCAGGCCACCCCCGCCGAGGTCGTCCCGCTGCGCCGGGGCAGGGGCTAGCCGCGCCCGGACGCTCCGCCGCGCGCGGGGCCGGGCGCGCGTCGGTAACTCCCGGCTCGAGGAGATCGCCGCCAAGGCGCAGGACCCGCCCGGCGCGCTGACGGCCGCACCCGGCTGATTGCCCGGCCGACCGTTGGGAGGCCTGGGTTCGCCAGGCCAGGGAGCGGCGGGATCTGACCTTGCGATCTGGCAGGGGCAGAGGGACTCGAACCCCCGACCCTCGGTTTTGGAGACCGATGCTCTACCGACTGAGCTATACCCCTCCAGGCCGGCACGGGTTACGGCAGGGCGGGGGGGAAATCAAGGGCGTTGCGGTGCCGCCGCCGCACGCCCGCCTTGAGGCCGAGCGGCGCGACTCGCGGCCGGATCGCGCGCAGCGCCGACATCAGCGCCGTGGCGGAAAGCCAGGCGGCGGCCGCATCCTCGACCTCGGCCGGCGACGGGGCGCGCAGGCAGCGCAAGACGGCCGTGTCCTTGGGGGCATGGGCGACCTGCTAGCAGTCGCCCAGAAGCGCCATTTGCGCGGCTACCCATGGCTGGCGCCAGTGCAGGAAATCCTGCTGGATCACGATCCCCCGCCCGGGCACCAGCGCGGGCAGGAAGGCGGCTGCCATCGCGTCGGCCGTCCCGGCGGTGTTGGAGGCGTCCATCGCGCGGATCTCGATCGGCACGCCGTCCCGGACCTGATCCTCGATCCGGCCCGGATGCAGGCGCACCGTCCCGGCCCAGGGGTGCAGGAGCTGCCGCGCGACCGGCAGCATGTCCGCCCCCGCGAAGGCGGGCACCCCGGCGGGGTAGAGGAACTGCGCCTTGAACCGCTCCGACACGGTGAAGGCGTCATGGCCGTGGACGGGCGCTGCGCGGCCGGCCCGGCGCTGCCCCTCGGCCAGCAGGGCGGTCGACCCGCCGACAAAACAACCCAGATCGACCAGCGCGCCCGCCCCGCAGGCCCAGTCGCGCGCCAGCCAGAAGTAAAGCCGCCGCTCGTCCGGCGACAGCACGGTGGGAACGCCAACGCCGGCGAGGTCGGCGTCGGTCAGGGCGGCCCAAGGCTGGTCGGCGAAGCAGGACGGGGCAAGCACCCCGGTTTGGTATCACGCCGCCCTGCCGTTCGCCACCGCCCGCGGGCCGGGCGGAAACGGCAACGCCCGCGGCATGGCCGCGGGCGCTCCGATCGCCGCCGGGGCGATTACTCGATGATCTTCGACACGACGCCGGCGCCGACGGTGCGGCCGCCCTCGCGGATGGCGAAGCGCAGCTTTTCCTCCATCGCGATCGGGGCGATCAGCTCGACGTTGAACTTCAGGTTGTCGCCGGGCATCACCATCTC
>CALIZF010000034.1 GCA_938028765.1 uncultured Paracoccaceae bacterium | reverse complement strand
GCGGCGGCGGCGCATGCCCATGCCGCGGCGGCGGGATTCCGCCCCGACCTGCTACCCGCGCCGGGCGGCGGGGGGCGGGACGCGCTCGACGATTCCGACTGGCAGGACCGGATCGCCCGCGCGCTGGCGGCGGGCCGGGCGGCGGGCCGGGGCATCGGCACGTTGGCGTCCGGGCTTCTGGACCTGCCGCGCAGCGCCACGCCCTGGGAACGGGCCTTGCGGGGCCTCGTCGCCCGCGCGCTGTCCCCGGCGGCCACCGCGCCGGCCGCGCGCCCCGCGCGGCGCTGGCTGGCGGCCGATGCGGACGCGCTGCGCGCCGGTCGGCCGCAGCCCGCCTGGGAGGCCGCGCGCACCCGACCTGCTGCGCGGCTGCGCCTCGCGGTGGCGGTCGATTGCTCGACCTCCGTCGACGACGCGACGCTCGCGCTGTTCGCGGCCCAGATCGCGGGCATCGGGCGGCGGACCGGGGCCGAGATGCATGTGCTGGCCTTCGACACCGCGGTGACGGCGCACCGGGTGCTGGACGGCGCAGCCGCGCCGGCCGCGATCGCGGGCCTTCCCTTCGCGCGGGGCGGCGGCACCGACCTTGCCCCGGTCATGCAGGCGGCGGCGGCGCTGGCACCCGCCGCCATCGTCGTGCTGACCGACCTCGACGCGCCCACCCCGCCGCGGCCGGGACGAATTCCGGTGATCTGGGCGGTGCCGCGCGACCCCGCCCCGCCCGCGCCCTTCGGCCGCGTCCTGTGCCTGGCGCGGTAGGCTGTCGCAACGCCGCCGTGGCGACAGCGGCTGGCCGGCCCGCACGGGCAACCCGCCCGGACCGAGCCCGGCCTTGCCGGCGATCCTTCGCTGTGCGCCGGCGACGTGCCTTGCGCCGCCGGTCCTGTCGGCCGGGCTGGCCGTCGCTGCCCGTGCTGCCGCCCTCGCGCCGCCCGGCCGGCGCTGACCGGCGGGCCTTGCCGCCGCAGCCTTGGGCGCGCGGGCCGCACCCGCCATCCGCGACCCGATCCGGACTCGCCGCGCGGTGCTGCTGCTCTCCAGGGTCGCGGCGCATCTGCGGTTCCCGATCGACCCGATCCGGCCCGGGATGCGCCGGCCTGTCTTTAAGGCCGGGACGGGCGGCGTCCGGTGCAGATCGGTGCGACGCCGCGGGCGGCTTGATGGTCGCGGTCGGCTGCACCGAGGCGCCGTCCCGCCACACCGGCCGCGGCCGCACGGGCGCCGCCGCGCAGGACCCCGCGCGCGCCGGGGCGCTGCCCGGGCTCTGGTCGTGGCCGACCCGGGCTGCGGGGCGGGCGCGTGCACCGCACCACGCCGGCGGACCTGGCGGGCCCGGCGGGCCGCGCGCAACCCGCCGACCTGCGGGCCCGTCATCTGCATCGGCGGTCGGGTGATCCGGGAGGGGGCTGCGCGACCCTGCCGGCCGGCGCGGCGGCCGTCAGGTGGCGTAATCCGACCCCTCGACATCGAGGATCGCGCGCAACTCCGCAAGGTGCGCGGCGGCGGTCGGGGGATAGTCCTCCCACTCGCGGGCGGTCTTCTCCGCCACATCGTCGGGCAGGAGGCGCAATGGGCGGCCGGTCTGCAGGGCGAGGATGTAGGTCTCGGCCGCGCGCTCGAAGTAGTAGAGGCGGTCGAACGCCTCGGCCACCGTCGCGCCGATGACGAGCACGCCGTGGTTGCCGAGCACCAGCGTCCGCACCTTCGGGTCCGACAGGTGGCGGGCCAGCCGTTCGCCCTCGGCCTCGAAGGCCATGCCGCCATAGCCCTCGTCCACCGCGTGGCGGCGGAAGAACATCGCGCTGTTCTGGTCCACCGGCGGCAGGCGGCTGTCGGCGAGGCTGGCCAGAACGGTGGCGTAGCGCGAATGGACGTGCAGGACCGCCCGTGCGCCGGGGCAGGCGCGGTGGATCGCGCCGTGCAGGCCCCAGGCGGTGGGGTCGGGCGCGTCGGGCCGGTCCATCGTGCGGGGGTCGCAGGCGTCGATCTCGATCAGGTCGGACGCGCGCAGGCGGGCGAAATGTCGCGCGCGCGGGTTGATGAGGAAGCGGGTGCCGTCGGCGTTCACCGCGAGGCTGAAGTGGTTCGCCACGGCCTCGTGCATGCCGAGGCGCGCGGTCCAGCGGAAGGCGCAGGCAAGATCGCAGCGTTCCGTCCAGTGCTGCGCGACAGGGGTAGGGGCGTTCATGGGGCGTCTCCATAAGGCCAGTCGCCGCGGGCAAGGGCGGCGATCGCATTGACGATACGGTCGAACCCGGCGCAGGCCCGGGCGACGGTGGCGCGCGCGCGCAACCAGCCGTGGACGAGGCCCGCGTCCTCGAAGCACACCGCCCGCCCGCCGGCGGCGCGGATGCGGGCGGCATAGGCCGGGCCGTCGCCGGCCAGCGGATCGCACTCCGCCGCGGCGATCACGGTCGGGGGCAGGTCCGAGAAGTCGGTATCCTGCAGGGGGCTGGCGCGCGGATCGCCAGCCGGTTCGCCGCCGGGATGGCGGATGGCGGCGTAATTGAAGACGTCGTCCCGCGTCAGCATGGGCGCATGGGCGTGGGTCAGGTAGGTGCCCGCGTTCCGGTCGCCGCCGAGGCCGGGATAGATCAGCACCTGCCCCGCCGGCCGTGGGCCGCCCGCCCGCACCGCATGGGCGACGGCTGCGGCCAAGGTCCCGCCCGCGCTGTCGCCTGCCAGAACGACCGGCCCGCCGAAGGCCGCGTGGACGGCGCGGAAGGCCGCCAGCGCGTCGTCGAAGGCGGCCGGGTGGGGGTGTTCGGGCGCAAGGCGATAGTCCGCGGACACCACGCGCAGGCCGGTGCGGCCCGCGATCTCGGCGCAGATGTCGTCGTGGCTGTGCAGGCCGCCGACCACGAAGCCACCGCCGTGCAGGTAGAGCACCGTCGCGGGCATCGCGCCGGCGACTGTGTAGACCCGGCAGGGCACCCCGCCGAAGGGGCGGTCCCCGGTCGAGACGCCGGGCGGATGGCCGCGGAAGAACGCCCGGCACATCGCGTCGTAGACGCGCCGCTGGTCGGCTGGGCTTAGGGTCGCGCCCCCGGGCGGGCAGCAGCTGGCGGTGGCCTCGATGAAGGCCCAGGTCTGGGCGTCGAGCAGCCGGCGATAGTCGGGCGGCGGCGGGATCTCGGGCGGCGCGTCGGGCATGGGCGGTTCCCTTCGCGCGGCAGTTTGCGCGCGCCGCCCCGCTGCCGCAAGGGGCGGGCTGGCGGCGGGGCGGTCGTTTCCCTAACTTGGGGGCGCAGGGAGGGCGCGGATGCGGGCGGCGGTTCTGGCGGCGGGTCTGGCGGCGGCGGCGGCCGGTGCGGCGGCGGCGCATCCGCACGTCTTCGTCGATGCGGGGGTCGAGCTGCAGTTCGATGCTGCGGGCCTGTTGCAGGCGGTCCGGATCGTCTGGGTCTATGACGACTTCACCTCGCTGATGATCCTCGCGGACCGGAACCTGGACCCCGGCCCGCAGGACCGGCTGGACGCTGCCGCTCTGGCGGCGCTTGCCGGGTTCGACATGAACTGGGTCGAAGGCTTCGAGGGCGATTCGCGCCTTCTGGCGGGCGATGCCGCGGTGCCGCTCGGCCCGCCCGAACGGCCGACGGCCGACTATGTTCAGGGCCGGATCGTCACCAGCCACATCCGCCGGCTGGCCGAACCGGTCGATCCGGCTGCGGCGCCGGTGGTGCTGAAGCTCTATGATCCGACCTACTACACTGCCTACACGATCGCCGCGGCACCGGTGGTCGCCGGGCGGGGGGACTGCACGGCAGAGGTCTGGGGCCCCGACCTCGGTGCGGCGTCCGCGCAGCTGGAGGCGGCGCTGGCCGAGCTGGCGGGCGCGGGCGGCGATGCCGAGGCGGACTTTCCCCCCCTGGGCGCCGCCTTTGCCGAGGAAGTGCGGCTGACATGTCCCGCGCGGCGCTGATCGCGGGTGCCGTCTTCGGCCTCGCCGCCGCCGCCGTCTGGGCCGCGGGCGGCGCGACGGCGGCCGAGGCCTGGACGCGCGCCGCGGCGCGGGCGGCGCAGGCGGCGCTGGCGGGCGCGATCCGCGCCATGCGCGCGGGCGAGCCGGGGGCGATGGCCGGCCTTCTGGCCATCGCCTTCGCCTATGGCCTCGCACATGCCGCCGGGCCGGGGCACGGCAAGATGCTGATCGGCGCCTATGCGGCGGCCCGCCGCGTGCGTCTCGCGCCGATGGCGGGGCTGGCGCTGGCGGCGAGCCTCGCGCAGGCCACAGTGGCGGTGGTGCTGGTTCTGGCGGGGGCGGCGCTGTTCGATCTGACGCGGGCCGAACTGGGGCGGATCGCGGATGTCGCGCTGCCGCCCTTCGGCCACGCCGCCATCGCCGCCCTCGGCCTGTGGCTGGTCTGGCGCGGCGTGCGGGGGCTGCGCCGCGCGTCGGCCGGGCCGGGTCGGCACGACCACGGGCACGACCACGACCACGGCCACGGCCACGGCCACGACCACGGCGACCATGCCTGCGGCCATGCGCACGCGCCGACGCCCGAGCAGGTGGCGGCGGTGGCGGGCTGGCGCGATGCGGCGCTGCTGGTCGGCGCGGTCGCGTTGCGCCCCTGTTCGGGCGCGGTGTTCCTTCTGGTCGTCTGCTGGCAGTTCGGGATGTTGGCCGCAGGCATCGCGGGGGCCTACGCCATGGGCCTTGGCACCGCGACGGTCGCGGTCGGCGCGGCGGCGCTGGCGGTCTGGGCGCGCGAGGGCGCCTTCGCCGCGCTGCCCGGCGCCGCCCGCGTCCGCACTGCCCTGCCGGCGGTCGAGGCGGTGGCAGGGCTGGCCATCGCGGCGACGGGGCTGTGGCTCTTGTCCGGCGGCGCCTGAGCGCCATTGCCCGCGGCAGCCGGCCGGGCTAAGCGGCGGGCAGGATGACACCCCCGCTCACGACCCTCGGCCACGCGCGGGCGACCCTGGCGCTTGGCCTGCCGCTGATCGGCTCGTCGCTTGCCCAGATCGCGCTAAATGTCACCGACACGGTGATGCTCGGCTGGTATGCGGTCGAGGCACTGGCGGCGGGCACGCTGGGCGCGTCCACGTTCTTCATCGTGTTCGTGCTGGGGTCGGGCTTCGGGCGGGCAGTGATGCCCCTCGTGGCGGCGGCGCGCGGCGCGGGCGATCCGGTGCAGGCGCGTCGGGCGACCCGGATGGGCCTATGGCATTCGGTTCTGTTCGGCGCGGCGGTCTATCCCCTTTTCTGGTGGTCCGGGCCGATTCTTCTGGCCGCAGGCCAGGACCCGCGGATCGCCGAGTTGACGCAGAACTACCTGCGCATCGCGGGCCTCGGGATGATCCCGGCGCTTCTGGTGGTGACGTTGACCTCGTTCCTGTCAGCGCTGGAACGGACGCGGGTCGTCCTCGGCGCGACGCTGGCGGCGGCGATGCTCAACGCGGGGCTGAACTGGGCGCTGATCTTCGGCAACTGGGGCGCGCCGGAACTGGGCGTGGCGGGGGCGGCGCTGGCGTCGGTGCTGGTGCAGGCGGCGACGCTGGCCATCGTCGCGGGCGGGGCTGCGGCTCTGCCGGCGCTGCGGCCTTACCGGCTGTTCCAGCGGGTCTGGCGCGCGGACTGGCCCGCCTTCCGGCTGGTGGGCCGTCTGGGCTGGCCGATCGGGGTTACGGGGCTGGCCGAAGGGGGTATGTTCCAGGCCTCGGCCCTGATGATGGGCTGGATCGGGACGGTCGAACTGGCCGCCCACGGGATCGTGCTGCAGGTCGCCTCGATCACCTTCATGCTGCATGTCGGGCTGTCGAGTGCGGCCACCGTGCGCACCGGCGCCGCCCTCGGGGCGCGCGACGCCGCCGGGTTGCGGCGGGGGGCGGCGGTCGCCATCGCGCTGAGCCAGGGGATCGGCCTCTTCGTGATCGCGGCCTTCGTGCTGGCGCCCCGGCCGATCATCGCCCTCTTCATCGACCGCGACGATCCCGCCGCACCGGCGATCCTCGCCTTCGGCGCGGTGCTGCTGCTCTACGCGGCGCTGTTCCAGGTGGCCGATGCCGCGCAGGTGATGGCCGCGGGCCTTCTGCGGGGGCTGCAGGACACGCGGGTGCCGATGCTGCTGGCGACGTTCAGCTACTGGGCGGTCGGCATTCCGGCCAGCTACCTTCTGGCATTTCCGGCCGGCATGGGCGGACCGGGACTGTGGCTGGGCCTCGTCGTCGGCCTCTGCGTCGCCGGAACGACGCTGATGGTCCGGTTCTGGACCCGCGCCCCGCGACCCTGACGGCTCAGCCGCCGGCCAGACGTTCGGCCTTCTTGCGCACCAGCACCGACCGCAGGTCGTGCATCGCCAGCAGCAGCGCGTCGGTCACCGCCTCGAGCTGCTCGGGGCTGGCCTTCGATTGCGCCCACTGCGCGGTCAGGTTCAGATGGTCGATGGTGCGCAGGATGTCGTCCACCTCGCGGCGGGCCGTGATCGCCGCGCGGTCGGCCATCCAGGCGCGGATCGCGGCCATATCGGCCTCGGTCAGTGTTCGGTCGCCGTGCGGCTTCACGGTGCCGTTCCTGAGGTTGACCACCGCGATCTCCTCGAATTCCACCCGCCGGTTGCGGTTCTCGGAGTCGACGCGGAACACGGCCGCCCCGTTCTCGCGGATGCGGAAGTAATAGGGGGGAAGCGCGTCGGACACGGCTCAGGCCTCCGGGCAACGCAGTAGCGACCCGTCGGGAGCCGCGGGGGCCGACGCGCGAAGGCCGGGGGCGATCCGGGTCAGGCCGGCCATCCGGGCGTTCGCGCCCGGAGTGGCGGAGGACGCCGCCGCGAAGCGGTTTCGGGGCGCCCGGTCGCGGTCATCGACGCGGGCGCAGGCGCCGGACCGGCGTGTCGCGGGGTCGATGGCGGGGGAAAGGCACAGCGCGCTTTCCGGCCGCCCGCGGCCGAGAAGCGTGCTGCCGACCCTGCGGCACCCGACCGTGGCGCCGGGCCGGTCGCAGGCTGGTGCCGTCTTTCCGGCGTCGCGCAACGGCAGGCTGGCCGCGACGCGGTCGGTCATACAAGCCCCTCGCAGAAGCTGCGGATGCGCCGGCAGGCCTCGTCCAGCACCGCGTCGGCGGTGGCATAGCTGATGCGGAAGGCGGGGCTGAGGCCGAAGGCCGCGCCGAACACGACCGCCACACCGGTTTCCTCGAGAAGCGCCGTGGCGAAGGCCTCGTCGTCGGTGATGCGCGCGCCGGCGGCCGAGGTTTTGCCGATACAGCCGGCGATCGAGGGATAGACGTAGAACGCCCCATCGGGCTTCGGGCAGCGGATGCCGGGGCAGGCGTTCAGCCCCGCCACCACGAGGTCGCGCCGTCGCTGGAAGGCGGCGCGGAAGCCGGGCAGGAAGTCCTGCGGCCCCTCCAGCGCCGCCACCGCCGCCCACTGGCTGACCGAACAGGGATTCGAAGTGGACTGGCTCTGGATCACGCCCATGGCGCGGATGAGATCCGCCGGCCCGCCGGCATAGCCGATCCGCCAGCCGGTCATCGCATAGGCCTTGCTGACGCCGTTCACCGTCAGCGTCCGGTCGTAAAGGCCGGGCTCCACCTGCGCGGGCGTGGCGAATACGAAATCGTCGAACACGAGGTGTTCGTACATGTCGTCGGCCATCACCCAGACATGCGGGTGGCGCATCAGGACGTCGGTCAGCCCCCTGAGTTCGGCCGCCGTGTAGCCTGCCCCGGTCGGGTTCGAGGGCGAGTTGAAGATCAGCCACTTGGTGCGCGGGGTGATCGCCGCCTCGAGGGCCGCGGGCGTCATCTTGAAGCCGCTGTCGACCGGGCATTCGACGAACACGGGCGTGCCGCCCGCCAGCAGCACCATGTCTGGGTAGCTCACCCAGTAGGGCGCCGGGACGATCACCTCGTCGCCCGGGTTCAGCGTCGCCATGAGGGCGTTGTAGAGCACCTGCTTGCCCCCGGTGCCGACGGTGACCTGTGCGGGGGTGTAGGTCAGCCCGTTCTCGCGCGCGAACTTGGCGCAGATCGCGCGCTTGAGCTCGGGGATGCCGTCCACGGCGGTGTAGCGCGTCTTGCCCGCGTCGATGGCGCGCTTGGCGGCCTCGCGGATATGCGCGGGCGTGTCGAAATCCGGCTCGCCCGCGCCGAGGCCGATCACGTCGCGCCCTGCGGCCGCCAGTTCGCGCGCCTTGTTGGTGACGGCGATGGTGGGCGAGGGTTTTATCCGGTCGAGCGCGGCGGAAAGGAAACCCATCGTCGGCCCCGATTTGATCTTGGCGGCGCTCTGTCTTAGGGTTGGCTCTGCGGGCGATCAAGCGGGAACGGACAGAAGGACAGAGATGTCGGGCATGGACGCGAACCGGCAGGCCGGGGCAACCGCATCGGCTGGCGCCCGCATCGCGGCGGCACGCAAGGCCGTGGCGCCGCCCGGCCGGCGCGCGGTGCGGCGTGCGATGTCCGGCCCGTCGGCCGAGGCGCGGCGGCGGCTGTCCGACCGGATCGGGGCGGCCGGGGCGCGGTTGCGTGCGCCGGCCGGGGCAGGGGCATGACCGGGGCGGACGCCCGCCTGCGCCGCCTGCGCCTGCGGGCCTGGCGGCGCGGCATGAAGGAGATGGACCTGATCCTCGGGCCCTATGCCGACGCGCGCCTGCCGGGCATGGCGGATGCCGCGCTGGACGCCTTCGAGGCGCTGATGGCCGAGGATGACCAGGACCTGATGCAATGGGTGCTGGGGCAGGCAGCCCCGCCCGCGCCCCACGCGGCGCTGGTGGCCGACCTGCGCGCCTTCGCCCTCGCGCGGTTCGCCGCCCCCTGATCCCGTTCCGCGGCATTCGAACGAAACGCGCGGCGGTTTACCGGGCGTTTTCTCTTGCGCCCGCATGGTTCCCGCCGGTCCCGACCGCAGGAGGGTGACGCATGACCATGCAGGGCAAACCGCCGCCGCTGCCCGGCCGCGCCGGGGCGATCGGCTATCTCGACACGCTGGCGCTGGTGGAACGGCTGCACCGCCTGCTTCTCGACGTTATCAAGGACGAGTTCGAGCGGCTCGGCATCCTCGAGATCAACCCCGTGCAGGCGCTTCTGCTGTTCAACATCGGCGAGAATGAGGTGACGGCGGGCGAACTCAAGACCCGCGGCTACTACCAGGGGTCGAACGTCAGCTACAACCTCAAGAAGCTTGTCGAGCTCGGCTACATGCATCACCAGCGGTCCGAAATCGACCGGCGGTCGGTCCGGGTGCGCGTCACCGACAAGGGGCGGCGCATCCGCGGGATCCTCGGCGATCTCTTCGCACGTCATGCCGACGGGATGACGGGCCGGGGCGTGGTGACGCCCGCGGTGCTCGAAGATGCGAACACGGCCCTGCGCCGGATCGAACGCTTCTGGTCGGACCAGATCCGCTACATCTACTGAGCGATCGCCGGCTGCGCCGCCACGCGCGCCGGCAGGATGCGCCCCCGCACCGCGCCGCGGGGCCGATCCGCCGGACAAGCCAGAGGTGTCAGTCTGCCGGCCGGTCCGGCCAGGGATAGAGTGGATGGGCTACCGGATCCTTCGCCCGCAGAAGGTGCCGCCGGAGCACCGCGCCATAGCCGGGGTAGACATACCCTTCGTTCCGGCGCAGGTAATGCGCCCGGTTCCGGGCGTAGAGCGCGGGCAGCCGGTACCAGGGGACCTGCGGGTGCATGTGGTGCACCACGTGCAGGTTGTTGTTGAGGAACAGGAACGCAAGCGGCCCGCGGTCCTCGATCACCACTGTCCGCGCGCGCGGGGCGAGATGCGCCCGGTGTTCGAGGAAGGTGCGGATCTTGACCAGCGCCTGCGCGACATACACCGCCACCAGCCAGGCCCAGACGGGAAAACCCGACCAGGCCAGCCACAGGCCGACCGGCACGAGGCCGGCGAGGTGCAGCAGCCAGTCGCGCCGCACCGCCCGGTCGCCTGCGGCGATCAGACGCCACTCGCCCTTCAGCCACGCGGCGTTGCCCACGAACGGCCCCAGAACCACGCGGCCCAGCAAGGTGTTGTTCGCCCGCAGCACCGCCCGCTGCCAGCGCGGCAGCCGGTCCCACACCGCCGGGTCGAGGTAGTTCGATTCCGGGTCGTCGTAGGGATCGGTCAGGTTCGGGTCGTGGTGATGGGCAAGGTGCGTGTCGCGGAACCGGCCGTAGGGCACGGTCAGCGACAGGGCGGGAAAGACCAGCGCCGCGTTCAGCGCCCGCGACCGGAACGGATGGCCGTGCAACACCTCGTGCTGCAGCGACAGGAACTGCGCGATGGCGACCCCCGCAACCGCGATCCCAAGCGGCAGCCACAGCGCCGCCAGAACCGTCGTTGCCAGCGCAAAGGCACCGTAGGTCGCCGCGATCAGTGCCAGCGTCGGCCATTCCACCGCCGGGGCCGCATCCCGCACCCCTGCCGCCCCTGCCGTCATGCCTGCCCCCGCCCGTTCCGCGACGGCAAGTCCGCCGTGCCTGCTGCAACCGTCCGCCTGGCCCTGCAGGCTTGCTGCAGATCATAGGATAGACACGGCTGGTGCGTTATCCTGTATATGCGCAACCGATGGTCACGGATGGCGACGGAAAGCAACGATGGTGACCGAAAACGACAAGCGCGACCGCGCCGCCCTGTTCCGGCAGCGGCTGTCCCGCGCGCTGGCCGAGGCGCGCCTGTCGCAGGCGGCGCTGGCGCGGGCCGCCGGGGTGGACCGGTCCACCATCTCGGCCCTCCTTGCGGGCGACTCCACCCGGCTGCCGAACGCGCAGGTGGCCGCCGAATGCGCCCGCGCGCTCGGCGTATCGGCCGACTGGCTTCTGGGCCTGACCGACCGGCGCGAGCGCCCGGCGGAACTGCTGGCCGCAGCCCTGACCATGACCGAAGCGCCCCGCGCCCTGATCGACGAGACGATCTTCGCCTGGCACCGCGAGGCGGCCGGCTACAAGATCCGCCACGTCCCCGCGACGCTGCCCGACATGCTGAAGACCCGCGCGATGTTGCGGTGGGAATACGGGCCGCATCTGGGCAAGACGGCGGAGCAGGCGATCGGCGCGTCCGAGGACAGGCTCGCGTGGATGCGCGCCGCGCGGTCGGACTACGAGATCGCGATGCCGCTGCACGAGCTCGACTGCCTCGCGGCCGGAGCGGGCTATTACGCCGGGCTCGATCCGGCGACGCGGGCCGCGCAGCTCGACCACATGATCGCGCTGGCCGAACAGCTCTATCCCTCGCTGCGGCTCTACCTCTTCGATGCGCGGCGGCTGTGGTCGGCGCCGGTGACGGTATTCGGGCCTCTCTTCGCGGTGCTGTATCTCGGGCGCTACTACCTTGCCTTCCGCGATTCGGTCCGGGTGGACGGGTTCACCCGCCATTTCGACGACCTCGTGCGCGAGGCCGCGGTTGCGGCGCGCGCGGTCCCGGGCCATCTGCGCGCGGTGCGCGCGCAGGTCAGCGCAGGATGACGAGGCGCGACAGGTCGTAGCCGTTCCAGTCCAGCACCGCACGCGCCGCCGCCAGGCGGTCGGCCGGGATCGCGCCGCGGTCGAAGACCGCGCCGAACCGTCCGTCCGGCGTCCCGATCACCAGCGTGCGGGCATCGGCATCGAGCCACAGCACCCACCAGGGCGCCGCCTCGCCCGCGACCGAAAACCGCCCCGGCCCGACCGTTGCGACCCGGCTCGCGACTGCCCGCGGCCCGTCCGCCCCGCAGATCGTTCCGGTCACGTGGGTGCCCTGCGGCCCGAATGCGACACTGGCCCGCTGGCAGGGGGCCGCCCCCGGCGCGGCGAAGGCCGCCGCCTGACGCCAGGTGCCGGCGAGCCGCGCAGGGTCGAGCGCCGCCGCCGACCAGATCGGCGCGCGGGCGTTGCGGAAGGCGGGCGCGGGCGCGGGCGCCGGCGGGACCGCGCAGGCAGCCGCGAGGAGGGCCGCCGCGATCAGTCGAGGCATTCGGTCACCCGGGCCCCCGCGGGTGTCAGCACCTCGTGGCAGCCGAACAGCGGCGCGAAGGGCGCACAGGTCATCGACCGCGCGAGGCAGGCGCCCTCGCAGTCGCCGGCCGCGCGGCACTGCTTCCCGGCATCCCGCATCGGCCGTACGCAGGCCAGCCGGGATCCCGCCGCGGCCTGCAGGCTGCCCCCCGCGCGTTCGCAGGCCGCCCGTTCCGCCTCGATCCGCGCCGCGCCGACCGGCTCCGGCACCGGGGCCTCGGGCGTTGCGCGGCAGGCGGCCAGCGCCAGAAGGACAAGCAGGGTCCGCGCGCGCATCAGTAGGGCATCGGATGGTCACGCCGGACCGCCTCGATCTCGTCCAGCACTTCGGCGTTCAGCCGCAGCTCGGCCGCGCCGAGGTTCGTGCGCAGCTGCTGCAGGCTTGTCGCGCCGAGGATCGGGATCACGGGCACAGGCCGCGTGCGCACCCAGGCGAGCGCCATCTGGCAGGGGTTGAGGCCGTGCCGCGCCGCCACGCCGAGATAGGCCGCGACCGCGGGGAAGACCTGCGGCGTGATCCGCCCGCCGAGGTCGGGCGTCAGCGCCCGCCGCGTGCCCTCGGGCGTCACGTCGCCGGCATACTTGCCCGACAAGAGGCCTCCGGCCAGCGGCGAGAAGGCCAGAAGCGTCACCTCCTCATGGTGGCAGAGCTCGGCCAGGTCGGTGTCCCAGTGCCGGCAGAGCAGCGAATATTCGTTCTGGATCGTCGCCACCCGCGGCCCGCCCGCTCGCGTCCCATGGCGCAGCCATTCCGCGGTGCCCCAGGCGCTTTCGTTCGAGACGCCGAAGGCGCGGATCTTGCCCTCGGTCACCAGCCGGCCCGCGGCCTCGACGATCTCGGCCATGTGGGCCTGCGTCGCGGCGCGATCCTGCCGGGCGGGGTTGAAGGTCCAGTTCTGGCGGAAGTGATAGCTGCCCCGGTTGGGCCAGTGCAGCTGGTAGAGGTCGATCACGTCGGTCCGCAGCCGCTTCAGCGAGGCTTCGCAGGCCGCGCGCAGCGTGCCTGGCGTGATCGGCGCGCCCGCGCGCACATGCGGGTTGCCGGCACCGGTGATCTTCGTGGCGATCACCACGTCGCCCCGCCGCCCGGTGCGCGCGAGCCAGGCGCCGATGATCTCTTCCGTCCGGCCGACCGTCTCGGCCCGCACGGGCTGGGTCGGATACATCTCGGCGGTATCGAGGAAGTCCACGCCATGGTCCAGCGCCATGTCGATCTGGGCATGGGCCTCGTCCTCGGTGTTCTGGTTGCCCCAGGTCATCGTGCCAAGGCAGAAGGCCGAAACGGCGATTCCCGTCCGACCCAGCGTCATCCGCTCCATCGGCCATCCCTTCCTGTTCGCAGCGCGCCGACCCTAGCGACGGGAACGGTGCGGGCAAGCGGCAACTTGAGAACGCACGGGGAACATCCTACCATTGCGCCATGTTGCTGCCTGCTGCCACGGCGATGCCTGCCCGCCCCCGCCCGATGCTGTCGCTGACCGACGCGGTCGGCGTCGCGTCGGGGCGGGTGCATGAACTGTGCGGGCCGGCGCGGCGGACGCTGGCGGTGATGCTGGCCGCGCGCGCCGCCGGGCCGGTCCTCTGGGCGCATCCGGCCTGGGACCGCGCGCTGCCCTATCCGCCAGGGCTGGCGGCCTTCCTCGATCCCGGCCGGCTGATCCTCGCAGCCTGCCCGAAGGCGGCCGACCTTTTGTGGACGATGGAAGAGGCGCTGCGGTCGGGCGCGGTCGGGGCGGTGGTGGCCGATCTTGCCGCCCCGCCGGGCCTGACGCCGCTGCGCCGGCTGCAGCTCGCGGCCGAGGCGGGCGGCGGGCGGGCGACCGGGTTCCTGATGACGCCCGACCGCGGCGGGGCCCCCGGCGTCGAAAGCCGCTGGCACGCCGTCCCCCGGCCCGGGGGCGGGTGGCGGCTGGAACGCCTGCGCGCCCGCCTGATGCCCGAAGCCGCCTTCGATCTGCCCGCCCCTCCGGCCCGATGAACTGCCTGGCCAAGCTTCGCGCGGACGTTCTGGATTCCGGCGCAAGGCCATGATGTCCGGGCGATTTCAGCAGCGGTGCCGGTCCGGCGGATGCCAGGCGGGCCCGGGGGTCGCCGCAGCATCGGCCCGCCGGCCGCGCGGCGGACATGGAAAAGCTGCAGGCCTCAGCCGCCGCGGACGGCCGGCATGTCTGCCGCGGTCGGCGGGCCGAACCGGGCGATCATCCGGTCGCGGATCTGGTCGCGCGCCTGGCGATAGGCCACCAGTTTCGCCTCGCGGCCCTCGCCGATCGCGGTCGGGTCGAGGATCGGCCAGTATTCGACCGCGGTGTGCGAATGCCGGGTACGCTCCAGCGCCTGCCGCTGGCTGGCCGGCGACAGCGCCACGATCAGGTCGAACCCGTCGAGGCTTTCGCCGAGGCCCTGCATCTCCTCGAAGCTGCGCGACCGGTGGCGGGCGAGTTCCACGCCCCATTCCTTGCAGACCGCGATCGCGAAGCCGTCGATCTCGAGGTCGTTCGACACGCCGGCCGACTGCACATAGGCCCGCTGCCCGTAGAGCCGCTTCATCAGCCCCTCGGCCATGGCCGAGCGGACCGCGTTGTGGTCGCAGCAGAACAGGACGGCCTGCGGAAAGGCGGCCACGGTTACCCCCAATGCAGGACGCAGATGAGGGTGAAGAGGCGCCGGGCGGTGTCGATGTCGACCACCGCCTTGCCGTCCAGACGTTCCATCAGCACCCGCGCGCCTTCGTTGTGGATGCCCCGCCGGGCCATGTCGATCGCCTCGATCTGGCTGGGCGGCAACCGCTTGACCGCATCGAAATAGGACTCGCAGATTTGGAAGTAATCCTTCACCACCTGCCGGAACGGTCCGAGGGACAGGTGGAATTCTCCCACCTTCTCGGCGCCTTCGGTCGCCACGTCGAACACCAGACGGCCCTCGCGGATCGCGAGGTGAAGTCGGTAGGGGCCGTCGGGGATCGTCCGCCCGTCGCGCGGGGGCAGGGTGAAACTGTTGTCCTCGAGAAGGTCGAAGATCGCCACCCGGCGCTCCTGCTCGATCGCGGGGGTCGGTGGGGCAAGGCCGCGGTCGTCGATGTCGATGGCGCAGAGGCGGGTCATGGCGAAGGGCTTTGTCCTGTCGTCGCAGGTTCATGCCCGAGGGGGCTCCGGCGGGCAAGGGGGCACCGCACGACGGCGGCGTGCCCGTGACGGGCGTTTGACCCCGGGGCGGCCGCGCCGCGGCAGCATCGACGCACGACCGGGGACCCGATCGCGGCGCGCGGCCGCCCGGATCAACCGCGCGTCGGCGGCAGGCCCACGCCCTCGGCGGCCAGCGCCGCCTCGATCTCGGTCAGGCGGCGGCGGAGGCGTCGGATGTTCAGCCGGGCGAGCGCCGCGCGGCAGAACACGCCTTCGCGCCGACGCGAGGGGCCCTGTGCGAGAACGGCCTGCATGGCGCGCAGCCAGGGCGCATGGTCGCGCCGGCCGCGCCACAGCCGCGCCCAGAGGACCGGTGTCAGCCGGTCCTCGACCGCCGCCTCGACCAGGGGCGTCAGCGCCCCCATCTGCGCCAGCGCCGTTTCGGGGTCCGGGCCGATCCGACGCGCGGGCAGCGGCACCATCCAGGGCCGCCGGTAGAGGGCCGCGTGCATCGCATCGAGCGGCTCGGCCGGATCGAACACCACGAACACGCGCCCCGCGCCCTCGGTCATGTCGGGGGCGAAGCCGTAGCGGCTGGTGAAGTCCAGCCGCCGCGCGGCCCTGTCGCGACCGTCCCAGCCCGCGACGGCCGGTTCCAGTGTGGCGCGCGGCGCCAGCGCCAGCACCGCCGCGCCGGGTGCGGCGACCGAAAACGCCGCGGCCGCATAGCCGCCCGCGCCGGCACCGTAGAGGCAGACGCGGTCGAAATCCTCAAAGAACGCATCGTCCACCAGGCGGTCTACATAGCCCCACACCGCCGGATCGCGCCACCAGGTCATGCCATCCGCGATCAAGCACAGGTGCGACCAGCCGCGGGCCTTCGCCAGCGTCCAGCCGAACGGCATCTGGCCCGGCAGGCGGGCGCGGATCGTCTCGACCGTCTCGAAGGTCATCAGAAGGGTCGGGCTGTCGTCGTGAAAGAAGGCCCAGTGCCGCGCCCCCAGCGGTTCGAGATAGCCCCCGTCCTCGGCGATGGCCTCGAGGCAGGCAAGCCAGCTCGCGCGGTCGGTCGCGGCGGCGGCATCGGCGGGGGCTTCGGCGGTGAGCATGGGCATTCCGGCGTCGTGATCGGTCACTTCCTGCCAGCTTTTCGTGATCCGGGCTTGCGCGCAATCGGGCAGCATTGCGTTATGCCTGGCCAACCACAGAAACAGTCCGTTGCACGAGGGTCCGTGGACGAGATCGCCGATCTACGCCATCTCGCAATGTCGGGTTCCGTGATCGCGGTTCGCGTCACGCCGCGCGCGTCGCGCGATGCGGTGGTGGAGGCGGGGGGCGCAATCGCCCTGCGGGTCACCGCGCCGCCCGCGGACGGGGCCGCCAATGCGGCGGCGCGGCGGCTGCTCGCGCAGGCCCTGGGCGTCGCACCGTCGCGGCTGACGCTTGTGTCGGGCGCCTCGGCCCGTGCGAAACGGTTCCGTCTCGACTGAGGATCAGGGCAGGGCGGATCAGGGCAGGGCGGCGAGGTAGCGCGTCAGCGCGTCCCGCGCTGTCGGTTCGCCCTGTGCGACCGCCGCGTCGATCACCTCCCGCGCCTCGTCGAGATTGACCCGTCGCAGAAGGGCCTTCACCGGTCCGATCGACGCCGGCCGCATCGACAGCGTCCGGAGCCCGATCGCCGCCAGCGCCACCGCCTCGATCGGCCGTCCGGCATCCTCGCCGCAGAAGGACAGCGGCGTGCCCGCCTCGCCGCAGCGGTCGACGATGTGGCGGATGAAGGCCAGGAACGCGGGATCGAGCGTGTCGTAGCGCCGCCTGACCCGTTCGTTCTCGCGGTCGGCGGCGAAGAAGAACTGCTTGAGGTCGTTTCCGCCGATCGAGATGAAGTCGGTCGCCTCGAAGAACGCCCGCGGGGCATAGGCCAGCGATGGCGTTTCCAGCATCGCACCAACCTCGACCCGGGACGGAACGTCGTGCCCGAACGCCCGTTCGCGCGCAAGCACCCGGTCGAAATGGTCGCGCGCGGCCATGAATTCGTCCATCCGGGCGACGAAGGGGAACATCACCGTCAGGGTGCGGCCCGCGGCGGCGCGGATCAGCGCCTGAAGCTGCATCTGCAACATGCCCGGCCGTTCGAGACCCAGCCGGATCGCGCGCCAGCCCATGGCGGGGTTCGGTTCGTCCTGCGGCTTCATGTAGGGCAGGACCTTGTCCGACCCGATGTCGAGCGTCCGGAAGGCGACGCGTCGGCCCTTCGCCGCGTCCATCACCCGGGCGTAGAGGCGCACGAGCTCGTCCCGCCGGGGCACGTTGGCGCGGATCAGGAATTGCAGCTCGGTGCGGAAGAGGCCCACGCCCTCGGCCCCCGATCCTTCGAGCGACGGCAGGTCCGCCATCAGGCCAGCGTTCATGTGCAGGCTGACGGTCGTGCCGCAGGTCGCCTGTGCGGGCAGGGCGCGCAGCACGGCATACCGCTTCTGCGCCTCGGTCTGCATGGCGATCTTGTCGCGGAAGGCGGCCGCGACCGTCTCGTCGGGGCGCAGATGGACGATTCCCTGGTCGCCGTCCACGAGGATGTGGTCGCCGTTCAGCGCCTCGGACGTGATGCGGTCGGCGTGGATCACCAGCGGGATCGCCAGCGCGCGGGCGACGATCGCGGCGTGGCTGCCGACCGACCCTTCCTCCAGCACCACGCCCCTGAGGCGGCGGCCGTAGTCCAGAAGCTCGGCGGGGCCGATGTTGCGCGCGACCAGCACCGGATCGGGCGGCATTTCGGCGCCCGTGTCCTGGCCTTGGCCGGTCAGGATGCGCAGAAGGCGGTTCGACAGGTCGTCAAGGTCGTGCAGCCGGTCGCGCAGATAGGCGTCGGGCACCTGTTCGAGGCGCGCCCGCGCGGCGGATTGTTCCTTCTCGACCGCCGCCTCGGCCGACAGGCCGCGCAGGATGTCATCCTCCATCCGCTTCAGCCAGCCGCGGGAATTGGCGAACATCCGGTAGGCCTCGAGCACCGCGCGCTGGTCCTTGTCCAGCGCCTCGGCCCCGAGCAGGTCATCGACGGACACGCGCAGCTGCGCCACCGCGTTGCGGATGCGGTCCAGTTCCCGTTCGGGGTCGTCGGCCACGGGATTGGTGATGACGACGCGCGGCTCGTGCAGCCAGACGTGCCCCTCGGCCGTGCCTTCCTGCCCCGATCCGCCGCGGATCATCATTGGCCGGGTGTGCAGCGCCCGCAGCCCCTCGCCGCCTGCGGTCATGCTGCCGAGCTCCGACATCTCGGCCAGAACCATCGCGACCACTTCGAGGCCATAGACCTCGTCGTCCGAGAACTGCCGCGCCTCCTTCGACTGCACGACGAGGACGCCCAGTTTCTCGCCCACACGCTGGACGGGAACGCCGAGGAACGATGAATAGATCTCCTCGCCTGTCTCGGGCATGTAGCGGAAGCCCTTTTCGGCCGGTGCGTTGCCGGTGTTCACCGGTTGGCCGGTGCGGGCGGTGCGGCCCACGAGGCCCTCGCCGAGGCGCATCCGCGTCTTGCCGACTGCCTCGCCCCTGAGGCCGCGGGTGGCGACCAGCTCCAGCGTCTCGGGATCGCGGAAGAGGTAGAGCGAGCACACCTCGGTGCGCATCGATTCCGCGATCAGCGCCACGATCCGGTCGAGCCGCGCCTGCCCCTCGGCCTTCGACGCGAGCGTGTCGCGCAGGCGCCTGAGCAGTTTTCGGCTGTCGCTCTCGCGTCTGTCGGGCATCCCGTCCTGCCGGCCCCGGCGGATGGGGCGCGCCTCCTCAGGCCCGTTCGAGCCCGAAGGCATCATGCAGCGCCTGCACGGCCAGTTCCATGTATTTCCGGTCGATCAGCACCGAAATCTTGATCTCGGACGTGGTGATGACCTTGATGTTGATGCCCTCGGCCGCCAGTGCCTTGAACATCGTCGCCGCCACGCCCGCGTGGCTGCGCATCCCGATGCCGACGACCGAAACCTTGGCCACCTCGTCGTCGATGATCAACTCGTCATAGCGGATCAGGCCGTTGGCGCGCGCCTCTTCCATCGCGCGCTTCGCCCGCGGCACCTGGTCGATCGGGCAGGAGAAGGTCATGTCGGTGACCGCACCCGGGTGCGCCTCGTCATAATCCTTCTCGCTGATGTTCTGGACGATCATGTCCACGTTCACCCCGGCGTCGGCCAGCGGCCCGAAGATCGCCGCCGCGATGCCGGGGCGGTCCTCGATGGTGAACAGCGTCACCTTGGCCTCGTCGCGCGAGAAGGCGATGCCGGAGACGGGTTTGAGTTCCATGATGTCAGCCTCGTCGCAAACCAGGGTGCCGGAGGTGTCGGACGCGTCCTCGAACGAGGATAGCACGCGCAACCGGACGTTGTAGCGCATCGCGAGTTCGACCGATCGCGTCTGCAACACCTTGGCGCCGAGCGACGCAAGTTCCAGCATCTCCTCGAAGGCGATCCGGTCGAGCTTGCGGGCGCGGCGCACCACGCGGGGGTCGGTGGTGTAGACGCCATCGACATCGGTGTAGATGTCGCAGCGGTCTGCGGCGAAGGCGGCGGCGAAGGCGACGGCGGTCGTGTCGGACCCGCCGCGGCCGAGCGTGGTGATCCGACCCTCGGGACTGATCCCCTGAAAGCCCGCAACGACGGCGACCTTCATACCTTCGGCGAACTTCTGGTCGATATTGCCGCGCGGGATTTCCACGAGCCGCGCCGCCCCGTGCTGGGCCGTGGTGTTGATCGGCACCTGCCAGCCCTGCCAGGACCGCGCGGGGATCCCAATCTCCTGCAGGCGCAGGGCCATCAGGCCCGCGGTCACGTTCTCGCCCGAGGCGACGACCGCATCGTATTCGCGCGCGTCGTAGAACACCGCGGTGTCGTTCACCCACTTGACCAGCTTGTTCGTCTCGCCCGACATGGCGCTGACGATCACGATGACATCGTAGCCCCGCTCGACCTCGCGCTGCACCTTGGCGGCGGCGTTGGCGATGCGGTCGAGGTCGGCCACCGAGGTGCCGCCGAATTTCATCACGAGAAGCGGCATGATCCCCCCCGCCGGCCCGGAACGCGCGAGGCCTTTACGCGAAGGGTGGGAGGGGCGCAAGCGCCGCCGGCCTGCCGGCAGCCGGTCGTGCCGGTCCTGCGGCCGAGGGGATTCCGGGCCGGGCCGCCGCGCCCGCGGCCGCAAGCGGCGCGGCCGAGCGCCCGCCTGCGGCCTTGCTGATGCGCCATCGCGCTTGTGCGGGCGCGGCATGCCGGCGCCGGCATCGGCGTCCGGCCGGGCCGCGGGCGATCGGGTGCGGCGGCATCCGGCGGCAGCCGACGTCCGTCGCGCGGCGCCGGCGGGACCGGTCGCCCGCCCCCTGCGCGTGCCTGTCGCGGGATGGCCGACCGCGGCAGCAGCCTGAACCGCCGCCCCGCCGAAGCCGCCCGCCGCGCCGGCAAACGCCCGGTCTAGTTCGTCTTGCGGGTGGGCACGAAGGGCAGGGGGGCCACCGGCACCCCTTCGGCGATCAGCGCCCTGGCCTCTTCGAGCTTCGCCTCGCCATGGATAGGCCGCGCGGGCGCTTCGCCCGCGTGCATCCGCCGAGCCTCGGCTGCGAAGCGCAAGCCGACGTATTCCGACTTCGCCTCGATCTCGCGCTTCAGGGCGGCGAGGGCTGCGGCGCGCGGATCCTCGGGGCCCTCGCCGGGACCGAGCGGGCGGGGCGCGCCGTCGCCGGGGCGGGCCTGCACCACGGCCGGCGCCATCAGCGCCTTGTCGACGGCCGTCGAGCCGCAGGTCGGACATGCGACATGCCCCGCCGCACGCAGCCGGTCGAAGGCCGCAGCCGAAGCGAACCAGCTGTCGAACGCATGACCGTTGGCGCACTTCAGGTCGTAGCGGATCATCGCCTGCCACCCTGTGGGAACGGTGCCACGGCGCGTGTCACCGGCCTGTCACACATAGCCGTTGCGTCGCCGCGTTCAAGCGGATGCTGGCGCATCCCCTGCGCAGGGGCGCGGATCGAAGGCGCGGAGGATCGCCTGCAGGCCCGGTTCCTGCACTGCGGCCGCCGCATTCCCGGGAGTCATCCAGCGCCGCCGGCGCGCGCGGCGCTCGGGAAAATCCTTCGACAGCCCCGCGACGCTGACAGGATAGACCGTCACGCGGCACCGGATGTCGCGGCCGGTGGCGATCTGCTTGAGGTACCCGTAGCTGCCGATCGGTTCGGCCCCGGCCGTGCCGCGGACCCCCGCCTCTTCCCAGGCCTCGCGCAGCGCCGCCTCGTGCGGCGCGCGGCCAGCCATGGGCCAGCCCTTGGGCAGCACCCACCGGCCGGTGTCGCGGCTGGTGACCAGCAGCACCACGACCGTCCCCTTGCGCAGGCGCCAGCACAGCGCCGCGACCTGCCGTGCCTCGGCGTCGTCCGGGGAAAGCTCGATCCGGCGCAATCTGCTCACGGTGGCGTCCACACTGCTCCTGCTGCCTTTGCGGCATGTCGTGGTCGGCCAAGGCTCCTGCAATCCCTGAGGCGAAAAAACCGGCGCGCCAGACCTGTTCACATGTCTAGCGCGGATGCGCGCGCACTTCCAGCACCGGTTGACCGCGCGCCGCCCGTTCCTACGTTCTGGCCAGGACATCCGTAGGGAGGACCCGCCATGCGCCGCCGCACCATGCTGATCGCCCTTGCCGCGGCCACGCTGCTTCCCGCCGGGGCGCCGGCGGGACAGACGGGGTTTTCCTTCCCCTCGATCGACGGGGGCACGATCCGGCTCGACGCCTTCGCGGGCCGGCCCGTGCTGGTGGTCAACACGGCCTCGCGCTGCGGCTATGTGGACCAGCTCGACGACCTCCAGGCACTTTACGACAGGTATCGCGACCGCGGGCTTGCGGTGATTGCCGTGCCCTCGAACGACTTCCGGCAGGAATTCGCCACCAACGAACAGGTCGCCCAGTTCTGCGCGGTCAACTTCGCCATCGATCTGCCGATGACCGAGATCACCAGCGTGCGCGGGCGCGATGCGCATCCGTTCTACGACTGGCTGCGGCGCGAGCACGGCTTCGTGCCGCAATGGAACTTCAACAAGGTCTTGCTCGACGGACGCGGCCGGCCGGTCGCCACCTGGGGGGCCTCGGTCCGTCCGACCTCGGCGGCTGTGACGGCGGCGGTCGAGGCGCTGCTCTGACCGCGCCGGTCTTCGTCGGGTCCGAGATCTACCGCCGGTCGTCCTACGGCGGGGCGCATCCGCTGCGCATTCCGCGTGTGTCCACCGTGATGGACCTTGCCCGCGCGCTCGGCTGGCTGCCGCCGGCGGCCTTCCGCACTGCGCCGCGCGCCAAGGCCGGGGCGATCGCTGTGTTCCACGATCCCGCCTACCTCGACGCGCTGCAGGCGGCCGAGGCCGAGGGGGCGGTCAGCGACGCGGTGCGCGCGCGCCACGGGATCGGGACGCTGGCCTGCCCGGTGTTCCCCGAGGTCTGGCGCCGGCCCGCAACCTCGGCCGGGGGCATGATGCTGGCGGCGGAACTGGTCGCGCGGGGGGGCGTCGCCTATGTGCCCGCCGGCGGCACGCACCATGCCCTGCGCGACCGGGCGTCGGGCTTCTGCTATCTCAACGATCCGGTGCTGGCGATGCTGACACTGCGCCGGATGGGCGTGGGGCGGATCGCCTATGTCGATCTCGACGCGCACCACGGCGACGGGGTCGAGGTGGCCTTCGCGGGCGATCCCGCCACGCTTCTGATCTCGGTCCACGAAGAGGGCCGCTGGCCCTTCACCGGGTGGCTGGAGGACGACGGCGGCGGCAACGCCTTCAACCTGCCGGTGCCGCGGGGGCTGAACGACGACGAGTTCGCGCTGGTCCGCGATGCGCTGATCCTGCCGCGCGTCCATGCCTTTCGCCCCGAGGCGATCGTGCTGCAATGCGGGGCCGATGCGCTGGAGGAGGATCCGCTGTCGCGCCTGTGCCTGTCCAACCGCGCGCTGTGGGATGCCGTGGCGGCGATCCTGCCGCTTGCGCCGCGGGTGATCGTGACCGGCGGGGGCGGCTACAACCCCTGGTCGGTCGGACGGGCCTGGGCCGGCGTCTGGGCCACGATCGCGGGCCATCCGGTGCCCGCGGTTCTGCCCCCGGCCGCGCAGGCGGTGCTGCGGGCGCTGGTCTGGCCGGGGCCGCGCGGGAAGGTGCCGCCCGATCCGCGGCTGGTCGAAACGCTGGCCGATCCGCACCGCGGCGGGCCGATCCGCCCGGTCCTGCGCGACCGGCTGGCGCGGCTGGCGGCGCGATGATGCGCCTCTTCGTGGCCCTGCCGCTGCCGGCCGCGCTGCGCCAGCGCCTCAATCTCGTGCAGTTCCTGCTGCCGATGCCCCGACGGGTGGACCCCGAGGCGATGCACCTGACGCTGAGCTTCATCGGCGAGGTGCCGGGCACGCTGGCCGAAGACGTGCATGCCGCGCTGTCGGCCGTCGGCCATCCGCCGCTGTCGCTGCGGCTGGCCGGCCTCGGCCTTTTCGGCGGGGCCGCGCCGCGCAACGCCCATGCCCTTGTCGCGCCCGACCCGGCGCTTGTGAGGTTGCAGCGCAAGGTGGACACCGCGGTGCGGCAGGCCGGTGCGGCGCCCGAGCCGCGGCGCTTCGTGCCGCATGTCACGCTGGGCCGCTTCCCGCCGCTGGCCGGCGAGGCGGCGCTGCGGCTGGAACGCGCCGTGGCCGAGGGCGCGGGCCTCGGGCCCGAACCCTTCGCGGTGCAGGCCTTCGCGCTCTACCGCTCCACCCTCGGCCGGGCCGGCGCGCATTACGAGGCGCTGGCGGAATACCCGCTTGCGTGACCGCCCGCGCGGCGATCAGCGCCGCGCGTCCTCGAGGATCATCGCCGCTGCCTTCGCCGCGATCATCATCGTGGGCGCGTTGGTGTTGCCGCTGGTGATCGTCGGCATGACCGAGGCATCCGCCACGCGCAGCCCGGCGACGCCGTAGACGCGCAGCCGCGCATCGACGACCGCCATCGGATCGGACGCGGTGCCCATCTTCGCCGTGCCGACCGGGTGGAAGATCGTGGTGCCGATGTCGCCCGCGGCGCGGGCGAGGCTTTCGTCATCGTCCCCGACCTGCTGCCCCGGCAGGTATTCGACCGGCTTCAGCCGCGCCATCGCGGGCTGCGCCGCGATCCGGCGCGCCAGCCGCAGCGAGGCCGCGGCAATCCGCCGGTCCTCGGGCGCCGACAGGTAGTTCGGCGCGATCTCGGGGGGGGCCGCCGGGTCCGGGCTGGTGATGGCGACCTGCCCGCGCGAGACGGGGCGCAGGTTGCACACGCTGGTGGTGATCGCCGGAAAGCGGTGCAGCGGTTCGCCGAACCGGTCGAGCGACAGAGGCTGGATGTGGAACTCCAGATCCGCCCGGTCGGCGTCCGGGCCGGAGCGCGCGAAGGCGCCGAGCTGCGAGGGTGCCATCGTCAGCGGGCCGCGGCGGAACAGGGCGTAGTCGATCCCCATCCAGGCGCGGCGGAAGAGGTTCCAGTAGGTCTCGTTCAGCGTCCGCGCACCGGTGACCTTGTAGATCATGCGCAGCTGAAGGTGATCCTGCAGGTTCTGCCCGACCCCCGGCAGGTCGCGCGCGACCGGAATGCCAAGGCGCTGCAGCGCCGCCCCCGGCCCGATCCCGGACCGCAGCAGCACCTGGACCGACCCGAGGGCCCCCGCCGCCAGCACGATCTGCCCGCGCGCCCGCGCGCTGCGCCGCGACCGGCCCTGCAGCCAGTGCACCGCCGTCGCCCGCCCTCCCTCGACCGCGACGCGATCGACAAGGCATCCGGTTTCCAGCGTCAGGTTCGGCCGTGCCAGCGCGGGCTTGAGGAACGCCCCGGCGGCCGAGACCCGGGTGCCGCGCTTCTGCGTGACGTGGAAGTAACCCGCCCCTTCGTTGTCGCCGCGGTTGAAGTCGTCCACGGGCGGGATCCCGGCCTCGGCCGCGGCCTTGCGCCAGATGTCGAGGACGGGCCAGGTCACGCGCGGCGGCTCCACCCGCAGGGGGCCGCCGGCGCCATGCGCCGCATCGGCACCGGCGAAGAAATCCTCCTGCGCGCGGAACACGGGCAGCACGTCGTCCCAGCCCCAGCCGGGCAGGCCGAGCTGCCGCCAGTGGTCGTAATCCGCTGCCTGGCCGCGCATGTAGACCATGGCGTTGATCGCCGACGATCCGCCGATCACCCGCCCGCGCGGGTAGCCCAGGCTGCGGCCGTTCAACCCGGGTTCGGCCGCGGTGCGGAACATCCAGTCGGCCCGCGGGTTGCCGATGGCGAAGAGGTAGCCGACGGGGATGCGGAACCAGATCCAGTCGTCGTGCCCGCCCGCCTCGAGCACGAGGACCCGGGTCGCCGGATCGCGCGACAGCGCCTCGGCCAGGACGCAACCGGCCGACCCCGCGCCGACGATGATGTGGTCGTAGTCCGCCATGCCGCCCCTCCTCCGTCCGGACCCGGAACCCGCGGCGGCGCGCCGGACGTCGCCGCCGCCGCCGCGGCCGCGTCGCCCCGATCCGCCCGATCCCCCGATACGCCACGTCGGCGATCCGGCCAAGGCGCGGCGCGACGAGGCCGTCGCGCGCGGCCGGCCGGACCGACCGGGTGCCGCGCGGCAGGGTGCCGCGCCCGGTCGGCCGGACCTTCGCCCTTGCCGGGGCGGCCGCGGCGCGCCGCGCCGGACGCGCGACGCGCGGGGCGGACGCGCTGATCCCCTGACGCTCAGTCGGGCGCGCGTGCGTCGACGAAGCCCGAGGCATGATCGCCCGAGGCCAGAGCCGCAAGATCCAGCGCCGCGCCGACCGGGCGGGGGGAAAGGGCGGCCAGCGCCGCCCGCGCGGCGCGCAGGGCCGCCACCGCCGTGGCGCGGTCCACGGGGCGGAAGCGGACCGCCGCGCCGGGCCGCGTCTGGGCCAGGATCGGCAGATCGGCGCGGATGACGACGGCGATCTTGGGATACCCCCCGGTCGGCTGCCGGTCGGCCATCAGGACGATCGGTTGCCCGTCGCCCGGCACCTGCACCGCGCCGAGCGGGATGCCGTCCGAGACGATGTCATGCCCGCGGGCATGGGCGAGGCGGGGGCCACAGAGGCGATAGCCCATCCGGTCGCTGCGCGCCGACAGGACGTAGGGCTCGCCCGCGAAGGCGGCGCGCGCAGCGTCGGTGAAGGCGTCGTCCTGCGGCCCCCAGAGGACGCGGACCGCGCCCGGCGGCGGCGCGGATCCGGGGGCACCGCTCAGCGCAAGGGGCGGCGCCACCGCGCCGGGGGCGCAGGGCAAGAGATCGCCCGCGCAAAGCGCCCGGCCGCCGAAGGGGCCGATCGCCGACCGCAGGTGCGTCGCAAGGCTGCCCATCACCGGTGCCAGCCGCAGCCCGCCCGCGACCGCAAGGTAGGCCCAGACGCCCCCGGCGACGGCCCGGATCCGCAGGGTCGCGCCCGGTTCCAGCGTGGCCGCGGCGCGGGCCGGCAGGGGGGCGTCGTCCAGCGTCACCGCGAACCCCGCCGCAGCCCAGCCGAGCCGCAGCGGCGCGCCCTCGGCCGCGACGGCGATCCCGCCGGGCCCGGTCTCGATGGCGGCCGCGCCGGGGGCATTGCCGGCAAGGCGGTTCGCGGTCTCGTGCGCGATCCAGTCCATCGGCCCCGCGGGCGTCACGCCATAGCGCAGCCAGCCCGCGCGCCCGGCGTCCTGGATCGTGGCATCGCCGCCCGCGCGCAGGATCCGCAGGCCCGTCATCCCGGCCGCACCAGCGTCTCGCCCGCCGCGGCGCGACCTGCCAGCGCGGCGAAGCTCGCCGCGTCCACCGGGTCGGGGCGCAGGCTGTCGCCGACCTCGACCGACAGGGGAGGGGTGCGCGCGGGGTCGAACAGCCGCGCCGGCGTCAGGCCCAGGATGTGCCAGCCCGAGGGCATGGGGCCCCCCGCGATCACCGCCTGCCCGCCGGCCACGATCACGCTGCCGCCGGGGATCAGGGGGCGCGGGCTGTCGCGCCGGGGCAGCCGCAGCGCCGGCGGCAAGCCGCTGAGGTAGGCCCAGCCCGGCGCGAAGCCGTACATGACAAGGCGGAACGTCGCGCCCGCATGCAGCGCGATGACGGCGTCGGGCGTCATCCCGCAGGCCGCGGCGACATGGGCCTGGTCGGCGGCGACCTCGGCCGCCATGCCGCCTGCGCAGGCGGGATCATAGCAGACGGGCAACCGCCATAGCCGCGCGGCCGCCGCGGGCGCCGCCGCCGCAGGCAGCCGCGCAGCGACATGGGCGACCAGCGCCGCGCGGTCCAGCACCAGCGGGTCGTAGTGGATCATCAGCGACCGGTAGGTGGGCACCAGCTCGCGCAGCCCCTCGGGCGGATCGGCCGCGAGCGCGGCGTCGAGCGCCAGCACACGGGCCGCCAGCGCCTCGTCGATGACGCTGCCGAACTCGACCACCAGCGCGCATTCGCCTGCGTCGAGGAACCGCGGGGCCGCCGTCATCGCGCGAAGGGCGCGACGGTCACGCCCGCTGCCGCCAGCGCCCCGCGCAGGGCGCGCGCGATGGCCACGGCACCCGCGGTGTCGCCGTGCAGGCAGACCGACTCCGCCGTCAGGCGCAGGGCCGTGCCGTCCTGCGCGGCCAGCATCCCGGTCTCGATCAGCGCGAGGATCCGCCCCGCCACCGCCCCGGCGTCGTGCAGCACCGCGCCGGGCGCGCCCCGCGGCACCAGCGTGCCGTCGGGGCGGTAGGCGCGGTCGGCAAAGACCTCGGCCGCCGTCGCAAGGCCCGCCAGTTCCGCCGCCCGTGCCTGCGCCGATCCCGCCGGACACAGCAGCACCAGCCCCGCATCGACCGCCCGCACCGCCCGCGCGACCGCGCCGGCGGCGTCCGCGTCGGTCCAGGCCAGGGCGTAAAGCGCCCCGTGCGCCTTCACATAGGCGATCCGGTGCCCGGCCAGCGCCGCAAGCCCGCAGGCCGCCCCGACCTGCCAGGCCACCAGCCGCTCCAGCGCGCCCGCATCCATCGGCACGACGATCCGGCCGAAGTTCGCGCGGTCGGCATAGCCCGGATGCGCGCCGGCCGTCACGCCCCGGGCGCGCGCCGCGGCCAGTGTGGCAAAGGTCGCCTCGGGGCCGCCCGCGTGGACGCCGCAGCACACGTTTGCGGAACTGACGAGGTCGAGCATGGCCGCGTCGTCGCCCACCTCTTCCCCGAGGTCGGCGTTGAGGTCGATGCGCCGGACGGCGGCCACCGGCCCGCCCGGATCAGAGCGAAAAGCTGGTGCCGCACCCGCAGGACGACGTGGCATTCGGGTTCTCGACAACGAACCGCGCCCCGATCAGCTCGTCGGTGAAATCGATGACCGCGCCGGCGAGGAAGGGCAGGGAAACCTCGTCCACCAGCACGGCCAGCCCGTCCTTCTCCAGCACGAGGTCGCCGGGCGCGGGATCGTCCAGCCGGATGTCGTAGTGGAAGCCTGAACATCCCCCGCCCTCGACCGCGACGCGCAGGGGGCGGCGTTCGCCCAGGGCCTCGGCGATCTCGGCGAGGCGGGCGAAGGCGCGGTCGGTCACACGGGGGGGCAGGGTCAGCGTGGCGGTCATGCGCGGTGTCCTCGAAGGGGCGGCCCGTCGGCGCGGCGGAACGGGTATCCCGCCCGGCCTTTTGCGAATATAGGCAGGCCACACCCGACCAGCAACCGCAAGGCCCGATGCCCGCCCCCTTCGCCTGCCACCCCGACCGCAGCCGCGGCCGGCTGTATCCCGAGCGGCTGAGCACCTTCCGCACCGCGTTCCAGCGCGACCGCGACCGCATCATCCATTCCTCGGCCTTCCGGCGGCTGAAGCACAAGACGCAGGTCTTCGTGGAACACGAGGGCGACTATTACCGCACCCGACTGACCCACACGATCGAGGTGGCCCAGGTCGCGCGCACCTTGGCGTCCGTGCTCGGCCTCGACAGCGACCTCGCCGAGGCGATCGCGCTGGCCCACGACCTTGGCCACACGCCCTTCGGCCATACCGGCGAGGATGCGCTGGCCGACATGATGGCGCCCTACGGCGGGTTCGACCACAACGCCCAGGCGATCCGCATCGTCACGCGGCTGGAACGGCATTATGCCGAGTTCGACGGCCTGAACCTCACATGGGAATGCCTCGAAGGCATGGCCAAGCACAACGGTCCGGTCATAGGCCCGAACGCGGACCCCAGGCGCCACGCCGGCCCCTTGCCCTACGCGCTGGCCGAGGCCGATGCCGACTGGAGCCTCGAGCTCGACACCTTCGCCTCGGCCGAGGCGCAGGTGGCCGCGATTGCCGACGACATCGCCTATTCGCACCACGACCTGCACGACGGGCTGCGATCCGGCCTCTTCGACGAGGCCGACCTGATGGCGCTGCCCGTCACCGGCCCGGCCTTTGCCGAGGTGGACCGTCTTTATCCCGGCCTCGAACGGATGCGCCGGCGGCACGAGGCGCTGCGGCGCGTGTTCGGCGCGATGGTCGAGGACGTGATCGCGGTTGCGCGCAACCGGCTGGAGGCCGCGCAGCCCCGGTCGGTCGAGGAGGTGCGCGCCCTCGGCGCCACGGTCATCCGGTTTTCCAAGCCGCTCTACCAGGACCTCAAGGCGGTGCGGTCGTTCCTTTTTCACCGCATGTATCGCGCGCCCTCGGTCATGGCCGAACGGGCGCGGGTGACGGCGGTGATCCGCGACCTCTTTCCGCTCTACCTGTCCCGGCCGGAGCTTCTGCCCCCGGCATGGGCCGAGGATGTGGCCCGCGCCGCTGACGACACCGCGCTGGCGCGGATCGTGGCCGACTATGTGGCAGGCATGACCGACCGTTTCGCGCTGGCCGAGCACCAGCGGCTGTGCGGCTGATCAGCTGCGGTTCAGGAACTGCCCGGGGTCGAACCGGCCGAGATTGCCCAGAAGCTGCCGGATAAGGCCCACGCCGCGGATGTTGCTATCGGTGACGCGCCGCGACAGCGCGACCACCCGCCCGTCCTGCAGCCCGAACCGCTCGATGTTGGCCACGCGGCCGCGGCGGTCGAACGAGATCGCCAGCACCTGCCGGTCGATCTCTTCCGGCGCGCGCGCGCCGGCGTGGCGATAGCGGCTCTGCACGTAATACCAGGCCCCGTCGGTCAGAAGGCCCGCCGCCCCGGGCCGGCCGAAGGCGGCCTCGACCGCGGCGCGGTCGTCGCGCCCGACCTCGATCTGCGTCAGCTCGCTGTCCGACGGGGCGTAGCCGTGGGTGCGGAAAGTCGGCGAACAGGCGCCGATCGCCGCCGCAGCCACAAGTGCCAGCGCCAAGCGCCGCCCGTGCCCTGCCCGATCCATCGCGCCCTCTTGTCTTGCCCGGCGAAGCCTTCTAAGCCGCTTAGCGAATGACGCCGGGCGGTTCAAGGAAGGAACGCCGGCCGCGCCGCCGGGTCGGCCGGCCGCCGGGCCGCCGCAGCGGAGAGACGCCATGAGCACCGGCCGCACCGATGTCACCGTTCTGCGGACCGCCGACCTTTCGGGGCGCCGCAGCGTCGCCTTCGACCTGCGGCCCGACGCCGCCGACGCCGCCGCCATCGCCGAGGCCGCCGGGGCCGAGGCGGTGGCCGGCCTGCGCTTCGCCGGGCAGGTCGCGCCCCTCGGCGCGCGCGATCTGGTCCTGACCGGGCGGCTGACCGGGCGCGCGGTGCAGCCCTGCGTGGTGACGCTCGCCCCGGTCGAAACCGCGGTCGATGCCATGGTCGAACGCCGCTATGTCGTCGGTCTTCCCGATCCCGAACCCGGCGAGACCGAGATGCCCGCCGACGACACGGTCGAACCGATGCCCGAGGCGATCGACCTCGCGGCGGTCATGGTCGAAGCGCTGGCGCTGGCGCTGCCCGACTATCCGCGCGCGCCCGGCGCCGTCCTCGCGCAGGCCGACTTCGGCCCGCCCGGCGTGGCGCCGCTGACCGACGCCGACCTCAATCCCTTCGCCGCGCTTGCCGCGTTGCGGTCGCGGGGCGAGGGCGGCGAGGGGTGAATTGGGGCTTGCGCGCCGCCTCGAAAGCTCTATTTTCCCGGCCTCGCAGGACGGGGCGCGCGCGCCGGCCGACAGCCGGGCGCGCGCGCCGTTTTCAGTGAAACATCGGGGGCCTGTCCCCGCCGAAGCCGAGGTTGTGACATGGCTGTCCCGCAGAATCGCGTCACGCGTTCGCGCCGCAACATGCGCCGCGCCCACGACGCGCTGGTCGCCGCGAACCCCAACGAATGCCCGAACTGCGGCGAGCTGAAACGGCCGCACCACGTCTGCGCCGCCTGCGGCTACTATGACCAGCGCGAGGTCATCCCGATGGCGTCGGCGGCCGACCTGGACGACGACGCCGCGTAACCCGTCACCCGGGTCCGGCAGCATGGCGGGCGGTGGCACCATGGGCCCGGCTGGCACGAGGCACGTGATCGTGTCGGTGGACGGGATGGGGGGCGACCGCGGCCCGGCGGCGGTCGTTGCGGGCATGGCGCGGTCTGCCGCCAAGAACGCCGAGATCGGCTTCATCCTGCACGGGGACGAGGCGGTGCTGCGCCCGCTGGTCGCACGCCGCCGCGGCCTGTCGGCGGTGACCGAGATCCGCCATGCGCCCGGCGTCGTGAAGATGCAGGACAAGCCTAGCCATGTGATGCGCCACGGCGAGGGCACCTCGATGTGGTCCTGCATCGACGCGGTTAAGCGGGGCGAGGCCACCGTTGCGGTGTCCTGCGGCAATACCGGCGCGCTGATGGCGCTGTCGATGATCCGCCTGCGCAAGCTGCCCGGCGTGAACCGGCCGGCGATCGCCTGCCTGTGGCCCTCGCGCAATCCGCAGGGCTTCAACGTCATGCTGGATGTCGGCGCCGACATCCGCGCCGACGCGCCCGACCTTCTGCAATACGCGATGATGGGGGCGTCCTACGCGCGCAACGCGTTCGACCTGAAGCGGCCGCGGGTCGGCCTGCTGAACGTCGGCACAGAGGAACACAAGGGTCGGGCCGAGCTCAAGCTGGCCCATGACCTGATCCACGCCGCGCAGGACGCCGGCGCGTTCGACTTCGCAGGCTTCGTCGAGGGGGGCGACATCCCCTCGGCGCGGGTCGATGTGATCGTGACCGACGGCTTCACCGGCAACGTCGCGCTGAAGACCGGCGAGGGGACGGCGAAGCTGATCGCGGATTTCCTGCGCGAGGCCTTCAACGCGACCTTCCTCAGCCGGATCGCGGCGCTTCTTGCGATCACCTCGCTCCGGCGGCTGCAGAAGCGGATCGACCCGCGTCGGGTCAACGGGGGCGTGTTCCTCGGCCTGAACGGAACGGTGGTGAAATCGCACGGGGCGGCCGATGCGACGGGCGTTTCGGCCGCGATCAAGCTGGCGTTCCAGCTGGCGCAATCGGGTTTTCAGGAACGGCTGGCGGCGCGGGTTGCGCAGGCCGGGGCAGCGGGGCAGGATGCATCCGCGGCCGACATCGGCATGGGCCGCGGGGGGCAGTAGACCTTGGACGGCAACACGACCGCGCCGGTCGTCCGGGCGCTGATCCGGGGCGTCGGCCACTACCTGCCTGCGCGGGTTGTTCCGAACGCAGAGTTCGCGGCGACGCTCGACACGTCCGACGAGTGGATCCGCGCGCGGACGGGGATCGAGCGGCGGCACTTCGCGGCCGAGGGGCAGGGGACGTCCGACCTGGCCGCCCGTGCGGCGCGCGCGGCGCTGGCGGATGCCGGCCTTCAGCCCGACGACATCGACGCGGTGATCCTTGCCACCTCCACCCCCGACCTCACCTTCCCGTCGGCCGCGACGATGGTTCAGGCCGAACTCGGCATGACGCGCGGCTTTGCCTACGACGTGCAGGCGGTCTGCGCCGGGTTCGTCTTCGCGCTGGCGAACGCCGATGCGATGATCCGCGCGGGTCTTGCCCGCCGCGCGCTGGTGATCGGGGCCGAGACCTTCAGCCGCTTGATGGACTGGACCGACCGGTCCACCTGCGTCCTGTTCGGCGACGGCGCGGGCGCGGTGGTGCTCGAGGCCGGGCAGGGCGTGGGCAGCGCGGCGGACCGCGGCGTCCTCTCGGCCGACCTGCATTCGGACGGCCGCTATCGCGCGGCGCTCTATGTGGATGGGGGCGTGTCCACCGGGACGATCGGGCACCTGCGGATGCAGGGCAAGGAGGTGTTCCGGCACGCCATCGAGAAGCTGGCCGAGACGGCGCATCGCGCGCTTGACAAGGCCGGGCTGACCGGGGCGGACGTGGACTGGATCGTGCCGCATCAGGCGAACCTGCGCATCATCGCCGCGACCGCGCAGCGGATGCAGGTGCCGATGGACCGGGTCGTGGTGACGGTGCAGGATCACGGCAATACCTCGGCGGCCTCGATCCCGCTTGCGCTGTCGGTCGGCCGGCAGCGCGGCCAGATCCGCGACGGCGATCTGGTGGTGGCCGAGGCCATCGGCGGCGGGTTGGCATGGGGTTCCGTCGTGCTGCGCTGGTAGCACCGTGCGGCACCGAAACGCCTGCAGGCAAGCCATTGATATTGACGCGCCGCGCCATTGGGACCATCGTTCCCGGAAAATCAGGGGGATGTCGCGATGAGCGAGAAGACGCTGACCCGGATGGACCTGTGCGAGGCGGTTTTCCGTGAGGTGGGGCTGTCGCGCAGCGAATCCGCGAAACTGGTCGAATCCGTCTTGCAGCATGTGTCGGATGCGCTGGTGAAGGGCGAGACGGTCAAGATCTCGTCGTTCGGCACCTTCACGGTCCGCTCCAAGGCCGCGCGGATGGGGCGCAATCCCAAGACGGGCCAGGACGTGCCGATCTCGCCCCGCCGCGTGCTGTCGTTCCGCCCGTCGCACCTGATGAAGGACCGGGTCGCCGCGGGTCCAAAGCGCTAGGGCAGGACCCGGGGCGGCGCCGATGGACAAATCCCCCGACGCCTTCCGCACCATCAGCGAGGTGGCCGAGCTTCTCGACACGCCCGCCCATGTGCTGCGTTTCTGGGAAAGCCGGTTCGCCCAGATCCGCCCGGTCAAGCGGGCGGGCGGGCGACGCTACTACCGGCCCGGCGACGTGGCGCTCTTGGCGGGCATCCGGGCGCTGCTGCACGATCAGGGCGTGACGATCCGGGGTGTGCAGAAGATGCTGCGCGAACGCGGCGTGCGGCAGATCGCGATGGTCGGGCAGGCGGCGCTGGAGGGGCGGTCGGTGCCGATCATGGCCGCGGCGCTCGAGGACCGGTCGGCACCCGAACCCCCGCCAGCCGCACCGCCGCTGGCGGTCCGCCTCACCGACCCCCCGCCGCGGCACCCCGAGCCCGACCGCGGGGCGATCATGCATGACCTCTTCGGTGCTCTGGACGCCAAGGCACCGCCGGCACCGTCTGCCGACCCCGCGCCTGCGCAGGCAGCGGAACCGGCAGCGCCCGTGACGGCCGCCACCGCCCCGCTGCCCGCGCAGGGCGCGGGGTGCGACATCGCGGCCGCATCGCCGCAGGCGGCCGAGGGTCCCTTTTCACCGCGCGATGCAGGCGGGACGGGGGCGGCTGCGGCTGCAGCTCCGCCTGCGGAACCGCCGCTGGGGAGTGACGCCGGGAACGCGGAAGATGCGCGGGTCGGCTCGCCGCTGTCCGCTGCCGGAAGGCGGCAGGCCCGGGCAGCGGGGCCGGACCCGGCAGCGGCGCCGGTTCCGGTAGAGCCGCCGCCCGAGGCCGCCGCGCCGCCCGACACCGCAACGCCGCCCGAGCCCCCCGGCGGCGAACCGGAACCGCCGCCCATGGCCGTCCGGTTGCGCGCCCTGCCGCCCGGGGCGCTGCCGATCCAGCCGCTGGCGGCCGCTGTCGCGCGCCTGCGGGTCCTGCGGGCCCGTGTCGCGGCGGCAGCGCGGATGGGGGTCTGAGGGGTGCGTTTTCGCGCTTGCCCTGCCGGTGGAAGTCGCTATGACTGCGCGCCGTCGGGCCGTAGCGCAGCCTGGTTAGCGCGTCCGTCTGGGGGGCGGGAGGTCGTGAGTTCGAATCTCACCGGCCCGACCATAATCGTGAAGCCTCTCCGCATCCCCCTGCCGTTATGACTGGCGGCGATGGTATCCTTCCGGCGCAGGCGCTGCGCGATCTGATCGCAGCGGGCGCGATCGCGGCCGATCCCGCCGTGACGCCCGCGCAGGTGCAGCCCGCCAGCATCGATCTGCGCCTCGGCCGCCGCGCCTGGCGTCTGCGGGCGTCCTTCCTTGCCGGGGCGGGGCGCAGCGTCGAAAGCCGCCTGCCCGATTTCGCGATGCACGCGATCGACCTCGGGCCCGGCGCCGTGCTGGAAAAGGGCTGCGTCTACCTCGTCCCGCTGCTGGAACGGCTCGCGTTGCCGCCGGGCATTGCGGCGACGGCGAACGCGAAAAGCTCCACCGGTCGGCTCGACCTCCTAACGCGCACCGTGATCGACGGCGGCACCGAGTTCGACCGGATCCCCGCGGGCTATGCGGGGCCGCTCTGGTGCGAGATCTGCCCGCGGTCGTTCTCGGTCCTGGTGCGGCCGGGGATGCGCCTGTCCCAGATCCGCCTGCGCCGCGGCCATGCCGCGCTCGAGGATGCCGCGCTGGCGGCGCTGCACGCCGAAACGCCGCTGGTGGACTGCGCCCCCGTGATCGCCGAGGGGCTGGGGTTCTCGGTCGATCTGCGGCCGGCGGCAGGCCGCGCGGGCTGGCGGGCCAAGCCGCATGCCGGGCTCATCGACCTCGACCGGATCGGCGCCTACGATGCGGCCGACTTCTGGGAAGAGGTGCCGGCGCGCGAGGGGCGGATCATCCTCGACCCCGGCGCCTTCTACATTCTCGTCAGCCGCGAGGCGGTGACGATCCCGCCCACCCATGCGGCCGAGATGGCCCCCTACCTTGCGATGGTCGGCGAGTTCCGGGTGCATTACGCAGGGTTCTTCGATCCCGGCTTCGGCTGGGCGCCAGCGGGCGGGGCGGGGTCGCGCGGTGTTCTGGAAGTGCGCTGCCACGAGGCGCCCTTTGCCCTCGAACACGGGCAGGTGGTCGGGCGCCTCGTCTACGAGCGCATGGCAGAGGTGCCCGATCTGCTTTACGGGCAGGGGATCGCCTCGAACTACCAGGGCCAGGGGCTCAAGCTGTCCAAGCACTTCCGCGGCTGAGCGGCGCGGTGTGGCGGGGGCCGCAGGCGGCCCGCCGCCGTGTCCGTCGACGCGCGGTCGCCTTACGCCGCGCTCATCGCGCTCATCATCAGCCGCGCGATGTCGGTGTTGTCGTGATAACGGTTGACCGAGCCCCAGCCGACCATGGCGGTGTGCAGATCCTCGCCCGTGCTGGCCGCTACCAGCGCCTCGGCGCCCGGGCCCTTGGCCCAGACCGGAACCAGCTCGTTGGTGTGGGTGTCATAGTGCCACTGCACCTCCGGCAGGTTCCCCTGGCCGCGGTTGACGACCGGCTGGAAGGCGAAGGTGTCGCTTTCGGGGCCGTACATCATGCCGTTGCCGTGATCGGTGGTCACGATCAGCAGGGTGTTCTCGAACCCGCCGTTCGCCTCGATCCAGGCCACGACCGCCTCGACCGACCGGTTGAAGTCGATCTGTTCCTCGATGATGCGGCCGGTGTGGTTGCCGTGCGCCGCCCAGTCGACCGCGCCGCCCTCGACCATCAGGAAGAACCCGTTCGGCTTGGTGCCGAGCACGGCGAGCGCGCCCTTCGTCATTGTCTCGAGCGAGGGGACGGTCTCGATCAGGTTGCCCATCGGCGCTTCGGGCGTCCAGTCGTTGCCGCGGGTGCCGCGCTGATACTGCAGCGTGTTGGCGACCGGGGCGAGGCCGTAGACCTGCTTGCCCTCGAGATCAAGCGTGCCCGCCGCCAGCGCCTCGAATCCCGCCTTGGTGTCGATCAGCTTGTAGGGGCTCTGGCCGGTGGCGAGTTTCACATAGGCATCCGCCCCGCCGACATACTGGAACGCCTTATCGCCGGCGGGCGTCGTGTAGCGGCCGTCGCGGTTGAACATCGGATGGCCGGCGCCCATGATCACATCGGGGACCGCCTCTTCCAGAAGCTGCGCGCCGATCTCGGCATAGTTGTTGCGCGAGACGTTCTGGGCGTAGAACACCGCCGGCGTGGCGTGGCTGACTTGCACCGAGGAGACGACGCCGACCGCCCGGCCCGTCGCCTTGGCGGCCTTGCCCATGTCGCGGACGGGCTTGCCGTCGTTGGTCCAGTTGATCGAGTTGTTGAAGGTCTTGATGCCCGACGACAGCGCCGTGCCGGCCGCCGCGCTGTCCACGTAGTTGCGCTTGACGTACTCGTAACCCGCGAAGTGGTTCTTGTAGGGCAGCTTGGTGATGTCGGCGCCGAGCTGGCCCTCGCCCGGCGCGGTCGACCAGGCGGCGGCGGCGTCATAACCGACCTTGGGCGTCATGTCGTTGGTCGGCGCGCGCTCGACGTTGAGCGGATAGGTGGTCATCAGCGTCTTGACCGGGAAGGCGTCGAACACTTCCATTCCCAGCTTGCCGTGGCGGTAGTAGGATGCGGCGTGCCAGGTGTGGAAGCCTGCGCCATCGCTGATCATCAGGATGACGTTGCGCGCGCTGCCGGCCTGGGCGGCGGCGCGGGTGGCGCGCACCACCATGGGCGCTGCAAGGGCGCCGGCGGCGGCCAGCGACATGAGGCCGAATTGGCGACGGTTCAGCATGAACACTCTCCGGGTTTGATCGAGACCTTAGCGGTATCACCGTGATGTGACGCGCCCCGGACAGTGGATTGACATGCGATCAACGGCTTTGTGACGGCCCGGCAACCGGTTGCGGGCGGGAACGCGACACCCCCCGCGAGGGGCGGCCGCGGCGCGGCGCCGCGGCCCTTGCAGACCTCTGCGCCTTCAGGCTGCCGCCGCGAGGTCGCGCAGGACGTAATGCAGCACGCCTCCGTGGCGGACGTAGTCCACCTCGATCTCGGTATCGATCCTGCAACGCAGCATGATCGTGCGTGCCGTGCCGTCGCCGTAGTGGATGGTGCACGGCACCTCCGACAGCGGACGCAGGTCGCCTTCGAGGCCGGTGATCGAGATCACCTCGTCGCCCTTGAGCCCCAACGTCTTGCGGTTGTCGCCGCCGGTGAACTCGAACGGGATCACGCCCATGCCCACGAGGTTCGAGCGGTGGATGCGCTCGAAGCTTTCGGCGATCACCGCCTTGACGCCCAGAAGGGCGGTGCCCTTCGCAGCCCAGTCGCGCGACGACCCAGCGCCGTATTCGATGCCGCCGATGACCACGAGGGGCACCCCCCTTGCCTGCCAGGCCATCGAGGCGTCGAAGATCGAGGTCTGCTGGCCGTCGGGGCCGAGCGTGTAGCCGCCCTCGACGCCTGGCAGCATCTCGTTCCTGATGCGGATGTTGGCGAAGGTGCCGCGCATCATCACTTCGTGCGCCCCGCGCCGGGCACCGTAGGAGTTGAACTCGCTCACCGGAACCTGCCGCTCGACGAGGTATTTCCCTGCCGGCGTCGTGGGCTTGAAGCTGCCTGCGGGGCTGATGTGGTCGGTGGTGATCATGTCGCCCAGAAGCGCGAGGATCCGTGCCCCCGCAATATCGCGGATCGCGCCCGGGGCCTTCGACATCGCCTGGAAGTAGGGCGGATTCTGGATGTAGGTCGATCCGGCGGGCCAGGCATAGGTCTCGCCCCCGCCCGCCTCGACCGCCTGCCAGCGTTCGTCGCCCTTGAAGACGTCGGCGTATTTCTTCAGGAACGCCTCGCGCGTGACGGTCGCATGGACGATCTCGGCGATCTCGGCATCGGTGGGCCAGATGTCCTTCAGATACACCGGCTTGCCGTCCGGCGTATGGCCGAGCGGTTCGGTCGTGATGTCGATCGTCATGTCGCCGGCGATGGCATAGGCCACGCAGAGCGGCGGCGAGGCAAGGTAGTTCGCCCGCACGTCGGGGGAGATGCGCCCCTCGAAGTTGCGGTTGCCCGACAGGACCGCCACCGCCACGAGATCGCCCTCGGCGATCGCCTTCGAGATCTCGGGCGCGAGCGGCCCCGAGTTGCCGATGCAGGTCGTGCAGCCGTAACCCGCGAGGTTGAAGCCGAGCGCGTCAAGATCGGCCTGAAGCCCCGCGGCCTCGAGATACTCGGTCACCACCTGGCTTCCGGGCGCGAGCGAGGTCTTGACCCAGGGCTTGCGCGTCAGGCCGAGCGCCCGCGCCTTGCGCGCGACAAGCCCCGCGCCGATCATCACATAGGGGTTTGACGTGTTGGTGCAGGAGGTGATCGCGGCGATCACCACCTTGCCCGAGGACAGGGTGTAGTCCTGTCCCTGGACTGGCACTTCCACGCCCATGGGGCGCTTGAAGCCCGTCTCCATCTCGGCGGCAAAGCGCGCCTTCGCTTCGGTCAGGGGCAGGAAGTCCTGCGGCCGCTTCGGCCCCGAGATGGCCGGGACGATGGTGCCCATGTCGAGCTCGAGGGTCGAGGTGTAGATCGGCGCATAGTCTGCGTCGCGCCACATCCCCTGCGCCTTGGCATAGGCCTCGACCAGCGCGATGCGCCCTTCGTCGCGGCCCGTCTGGCGCAGGTAGCGCAGCGTCTCGGCATCGACCGGGAAGAACCCGCAGGTCGCGCCGTATTCGGGCGCCATGTTGGCAATGGTGGCGCGGTCGGCAAGCGGCAGGTGGTCGAGGCCGTCGCCCCAGAACTCGACGAACTTGTTGACCACCCCGTGCTTGCGCAGCATTTGCACGACCTTCAGCACAAGGTCGGTCGCCGTCGTGCCCTCGCGCATCCGGCCCGTGAGCCTGAAGCCGACGACCTCGGGGATCAGCATCGACACCGGCTGGCCCAGCATGGCCGCCTCGGCCTCGATCCCGCCGACGCCCCATCCCAGCACGGCGAGGCCGTTGACCATGGTGGTATGGCTGTCGGTGCCGACCAGCGTGTCGGGATAGGCGACCAACGCCCCCGTCTGGTCGCGGTCGGTCCAGACCGTCTGGGCGAGGTATTCGAGGTTCACCTGATGGCAGATGCCGGTGCCGGGCGGCACGACGCGGAAGTTGTCGAAGGCGCCCTGGCCCCATTTGAGGAAGCGGTAGCGTTCGATGTTGCGCTCGTATTCGCGTTCCACGTTCAGCTGGAAGGCGCGGGGATGGCCGAACTCGTCGATCATCACGCTGTGGTCGATCACCAGATCGACGGGCACCAGCGGGTTGATCTTCTTCGGATCGCCGCCGAGCGCACGGATCCCGTCGCGCATCGCGGCGAGATCTACGACGGCCGGGACGCCGGTGAAATCCTGCATCAGCACGCGGGCGGGGCGATAGGCGATCTCGCGCGGGTTCCGGCCGCCGTTCGCCGCCCAGTCGCCGAAGGCACGGATGTCGTCCACCGTCACGGTGCGCCCGTCCTCGAAGCGCAGCATGTTCTCGAGCACCACCTTGAGGCTCGCAGGCAGCCGGGCGAAGGACCCGAGCCCCGCCGCCTCGGCGGCCGGGATCGCGTAATACGCATAGTCCGCGCCGCCCGCGGACAGCGTCCGGCGGGTCTTCATGCTGTCGTGTCCGACGGTGACGGTCATCCTGGCCTCTCCTCGTTCGCGCCGCGCGCGCCCTCGCACCGCCTGCGATCTTCGCCGCGCGCCGGCGGGCGGGCAAGGGCGATGCATGTTCTGTATGCAACAGTATGCCGGAGATCCAGAAGGTTCGCTCGGGCGATTGTGTCGCACCCTCGCAATTCCTTGATTGGCAGGGGCGAGGGGCCTTCGCTACCTATCGTCGGGGATACGGCAGGGGTGCGGTCGATGCTGGAATATCTGCGGGCGGCCTTTGCCGCCGGGGTTCTGATCGCCGCCGCGCCCGCCGCCGCGCAGACCCCCGTGGTGGTGGAGCTCTACACCTCGCAGGGCTGCTCGTCTTGCCCGCCGGCGGACGCCTACCTTGCCGAACTGGCCGCGCGCGACGATGTGATCGCGCTGGCGCTGCATGTGGATTACTGGGATTACCTCGGCTGGGCGGACACCTTCGCCCAGGCCCGGTTCACCGAGCGGCAGAAATCCTACGCCCGCGCGGCCGGGTCCAAGACGATCTACACGCCGCAGCTGATCGTCGCCGGCGCGGGGCGGGTTCCCGGGCACAAGGCGGCCGAGATCGCGGCGTTGATCCGCGAACGCGGCGCGCTGGATACCCCGGTGCGGCTGGAACTGGTGCGCGAGGGCGACCGGCTGCGCGTCGCGGCGACGGCCGAGCCGCCGCTGCCGCGCCCGGTCACGGTGCAGCTGGTCCGCTACATCCCGTCGCGCACCACGACGATCGAACGGGGCGAGAACGCCGGCCGCACCGAGACCTACCACAACATCGTCACGCAATGGGACGCGATCGCCCAGTGGCCGGGCAGCGCGCCGCTGACGGTGGAGGCCGAGGTGCCGGGCAACGAGCCGGTGGTGGTGATCGTGCAGGAACCGGGACCGGGGCCGATCATCGCGGCCGCGCGGCTGCGCTAGGACGCGCCGCCCGCGTCTCGCGGTGCCAGACGTAAAGACCCGCGGCGACGATCACGACCGCGCCGAGGATCGTCCAGCCGTCCGGCACCTCGCCGAACAGCAGATAGCCCCAGACGGTGGCGAAGATCAGTCCGACATATCCGAAGGGGGCGACGACTGCCGCCTCTGCCAGCGTGAAGGCGCGGATGAGGCACAACTGCGCCGCGGCGCCGAGGGCGCCGATCGCCGCCAGCGCCAGCCAGTCGCCCCCATGGGCGGGCGGCGTCCAGTGCCAGGGCAGCGCGGCCGATGACAGCGCCGTGCCCGCCAGCGCGGTATAAAGCAGCGAGGTCCAGACCGGCTCGTCCCGGCCGACCCGGCGGGTCAGGATCGCATAGCCCGCATAGCACACCGCCGCTGCCAGCGGCAGCAGCGCGCCCCAGCCGAACACGCCCGATCCAGGGCGGATCACGATCATCGCCCCTGCCAGTGCAGCCAGCACGCCGAACAGCCGCCGCGGCCCCAGACGCTCGCCGAGGAACAGCGCGGCGCCGAGCGTGATCAGCACCGGATTGACGTCCATGATCGCCGTCGCCTCGGCCAGACTGACATAGGCGAGGCCCGAGAAGAACAGGGCCGAGGCGCCGAACTGCATCAGGCTGCGCGCGGCCTGCACGCCCGGATAGCGGGTGCGCAGGAAGGTGCGCAGGCGCGGTGCCAGGATCGCGCAGACGATCGCCGTCTGCCCGGTGTAGCGCGCCCACAGGGCCTGCACGGTGCCGTAGTCGGCGATCACCCACTTCACCAGCGCATCCATCGTGGTGAAAAGAAGGACGGCCAGCAGCATCAGGACGATGCCGCGGCTTGTTGCGCTCATCCGTCTGCCCCGCGCCAGATGCGCGCCGGCCGGCCCTGGCGCAGCCTCCGGGGGCGCTGCCCCCGACCCTCCGGATAGTCGAGGGCGGTAGAAGGATCAAGCGCCGTTGCCGCCGGTCCTCGAGTTCAGGCCAGCATCCCGAGCGGCGCCTCGAGGTTGCGCACGATCGCCTCGAGGAGCGCCGCGCCCAAGGCCCCGTCGATCACCCGGTGATCGACCGACAGCGTCATCTGCATCACCGTCGCCACGCCGAGTGTGCCGTCCGCCAGCACGACCGGCTGCTTCAGCCCCGCGCCCACGGCAAGGATCGACCCGTGCGGCGGGTTGATGACGGCATCGAAGCTCTCGATCCCGAACATCCCGAGGTTCGAGATCGCCATCGCCCCCCCGATGTAGTCGGCCGGCGCGAGTTTCCGCGACCTGGCGCGGGCGGCCAGATCCTTCATCTCGGCCGACAGCGCCGAAATCGCCTTCGCCTGCGCGTCCTTCAGGACCGGCGTGAAGAGGCCCCCCTCGACCGCGACCGCGACGGCCACGTCCGACGCCTTCATCCGCAGGATGCGGTCGCCCGCCCAGACGGCATTGGCCTCGGGCACCTGTTGTAGCGCCAGCGCGCAGGCCTTGATGACGAAGTCGTTGACCGAAAGCTTGACCCCGCGGGGCGCAAGCTGGGCGTTGAGCTGTTCGCGGAAGGCCAGCAACGCATCGAGCCGCACCGACCGGCGCAGGTAGAAGTGGGGGACGGTCTGCTTGGCTTCGGTCAGGCGCGCGGCCACCGTGCGCCGCATCCCGTCGAGCGGCACCTCGGTGAAGGCGCGGCCCTCGTAGATGCGCGCCACCTGTGCAGGGCCGGGCCCGGCGGGCATCGGCGCGGCGGCCGGGACCGGGGCGGGGGCCGGGACAGCGGACGCCCCGGACGCGGCCTCGACGGCCGGCGCGGGCGACGGGGTCGCCGCGGGTGCGGCGGCTGCCGCTTCGACATCGGCCCGCACGATTCGGCCGCCGGGGCCGCTGCCCGTCAGCCTTGCAAGGTCGATCCCGCGTTCGGCCGCGATGCGCCGCGCGAGCGGCGAGGCGAACACGCGCCGCCCGCCCGGTGCCGGCGCGACCGGCGCGGAAGCGGCGGCCGGGGCCGGGGCCGCCGCGGGGGCGGGTGCGGCGACAGGGGCGGGGGCCGCTGCAATCGGCGCCGCAACCGCGGCCGCGGGGGCTGGCTTCGCCCCGCCGCCGTCCCCGTCCGCCATCCGCGCAATGGGGGTGTTGACCTTCACGCCCGGCGTGCCTTCCGGCACGAGGATTTCGGCCACCGTGCCTTCGTCCACCGCCTCGAACTCCATCGTGGCCTTGTCGGTCTCGATCTCGGCGATGATCTGGCCGGCCTTCACGGTGTCGCCGGCCCTGACCAGCCACTTGGCCAGCGTCCCCTCCTCCATCGTCGGGCTGAGGGCGGGCATCAGGATGTCGGTCATGGCGCGCGCCCCTTCAGCGGTAGCAGACGGACTTGACAGCCGCGACGACCTCGGCCGTCGTGACGAGGGCGAGCTTCTCGAGGTTCGCGGCATAGGGCATCGGCACATCCTTGCCGGTGCAGTTGACGACGGGCGCATCCAGCCAGTCGAAGGCGCGGGCCATGATGACCGCCGCGAGGTGGTTGCCGATGGCCCCCACGGGGAAGCCCTCTTCGACCGTCACGCAGCGATTGGTCTTCTGCACCGAGGCGATCAGGGTGTCGTAGTCGATGGGGCGCAGGGTGCGCAGGTCGATCACCTCGGCGCTGATCCCGTCCTTCGCGAGCTGGTCGGCCGCCTCGAGTGCATAGGTCATCCCGATGCCGAAGCTGACGATGGTGACGTCCGATCCCTCGCGCCAAATCCGCGCCTTGCCGAAGGGCACCGTCCAGTCCTCGACCTGGGGCACCTCGAACGACCGGCCGTAGAGAATCTCGTTCTCGAGGAAGATCACAGGGTTGGGATCGCGGATCGCGGTCTTGAGCAGCCCCTTGGCGTCCGAGGCCGAATAGGGCATCGCCACCCTGAGGCCGGGGATCATCGCATACCAGGCGGCGTAGTCCTGGCTGTGCTGGGCGCCGACCCGCGCAGCGGCCCCGTTCGGGCCGCGGAACACGATCGGCGTGCCCATCTGCCCGCCGGACATGTAGAGCGTCTTGGCCGCCGAGTTGACGATGTGGTCGATCGCCTGCATCGCGAAGTTGAACGTCATGAATTCGACGATGGGGCGCAGGCCGCCCCAGGCGGCGCCGACGCCGATGCCGGCGAAGCCCATTTCGGTGATCGGGGTATCCACGACGCGGCGGGCGCCGAATTCGTCCAGAAGCCCCTGGCTGATCTTGTAGGCGCCCTGATATTCTCCGACCTCCTCGCCCATCAGGAACACCGTCGGGTCGCGGCGCATCTCTTCGGCCATCGCCTCGCGGATAGCTTCGCGCACCGTCATGGTCCTGACCGGCGTCCCCTCGGGCCAGTCGGGGCCTGCCTTGGCAGGCGGCACCGCGGCGGGGGCAGGGGGTGCGGCAGAGGCCGGGGCGGCGGCCGCGGGGGCAGGGGCGGCAGGCGCCGTCGTTGCGGCGGGGGCCGTCGCGGCCGCGGGACCGCCGCCCGACATCCGCGCGATCGGCGTGTTGACCTTCACGCCCGGCGTGCCTTCGGGCACGAGGATTTCGGCCACCGTGCCTTCGTCCACCGCCTCGAATTCCATCGTGGCCTTGTCGGTCTCGATCTCGGCGATGATCTGGCCGGCCTTCACGGTGTCGCCGGCCCTGACCAGCCACTTGGCCAGCGTCCCCTCCTCCATCGTCGGGCTGAGGGCTGGCATCAGGATGTCGGTCATGCGTGGTCCCTCAGGCGTAGATGTCGGTCCAGAGTTCCGCGACCGGCGGCTCGGGGCTTTCCTTGGCGAATTCGGCCGCCTCGTTCACGATCGCCTTGATCTCGCGGTCGATCGCCTTCAGGTCGTCGTCGGTCGCATGGCCGCCTTCGACCAGCAGGACGCGGACGTGCTCGATGGCGTCGCGCTCGTCGCGCATCTTCTGCACCTCTTCCCGGGTGCGGTATTTCGCCGGATCCGACATCGAGTGACCGCGGTAGCGGTAGGTCATCACCTCGAGGATGTAGGGGCCCTTGCCGGCGCGGCAGTGCGCGACCGCCTTCTCGCCGGCGGCCTTCACGGCCAGCACGTCCATCCCGTCCACCTGTTCGCCCGGGATCCCGTAGGCGAGGCCCCGCCCGTAGAGCGTCGTCGATTTCGTCGCGCGCCTGACGCTCGTGCCCATGGCATACTGGTTGTTCTCGATCACGAACACCACGGGCAGCATCCAGAGTTCGGCCATGTTGTAGGTCTCGTAGACCTGGCCCTGGTTCGCCGCGCCGTCGCCGAAGTAGGTGAAGGTGACGTTGTCGTTGCCCAGATACTTGTCGGCGAAGGCGAGCCCCGCGCCGAGCGGCACCTGCGCGCCAACGATGCCGTGCCCGCCGTAGAAGTGGCGTTCCCGGCTGAACATGTGCATCGAGCCGCCCTTGCCCTTCGAGTATCCTCCGATGCGTCCGGTCAGTTCCGCCATCACGCCCCTGGCGTCCATCCCGCAGGCCAGCATGTGCCCGTGGTCGCGGTAGCTGGTGATGCGCTTGTCGCCCTCCTTCGCGCAGGCCTCGAGCCCGACGACGACCGCCTCCTGCCCGATGTAGAGGTGGCAGAACCCGCCGATCAGGCCCATGCCGTAGAGCTGTCCGGCCTTCTCCTCGAACCGGCGGATCAGCAGCATCTCGCGGTAGTAGCGCAGAAGCTCGTCCTTCGAGACGTTGGGCTTCTCGGCAGGCTTCCTCGTCGCCATGCGGCGCCTCCCCGGACGGTGGAATGTTCAGCGTTGAACTATCCCGGCCGTATCGTGGGCTGCAAGGGGATTTCGCCGTGTCAGGGCAGCACGACCTCGTCCGGGCGCAGATAGCCCAGCATGTCGCGGGCGCGTTCGTCCAGAAGGTCGAGGTCCAGCCAGCTGTCCGACAGCCGCCGGGTCAGGTTCTGCGCGACCGCCAGTTCCGCGCGCAGCCGGTCGCGCTCGGCGGCAAGTTGGACGGTCTCGGCCTCGATCTGCACCCGCCGGAAGACGCCATGATCGCCCCGCACGGCGGCGAAGGTGAAGTAGCTGGCGAGCACGAAGCACAGCATGAAGAAGAAGGCGGTCCCCAGGGCGGGGCGGGTGTCGCGTCCGGTCATGCTCTGCCTCGGCCGGGGTCTTTGGACGCCCCGTGGCGAAAGCATGCCACAGCGATTCGCCGAAGGGAATCCCCCCCCCTGCGCGGCTCCGTGCGACGCAGAGCTTTGCGCGCCGCCCGCGTTCGGCTAGCCTGCCCGCATCGGCGGGAGGATGCGGGCATGACGGTTGCCACCACGGCCCTTCGGACGCACGCGGTGACGAACCAGCCGCTGCCCGCGGCGCCGGACCTCTGGGGGGATGATCCGGTCCTGCGCCACTGGTCGGGCGCGGCCGGGGCGGACACGGCGGCGCTGGCCGCCTTCGCCGCCGCCGTGGGGACCCCGGCGATGCGCGAGGCCGGACGCGCCGCCAACCGGCATCCGCCCGAACTGCTGGCCTTCGACCGCGGGGGGCGGCGGCTCGATGCGGTGCGGTTCCATCCCGACTATCACCGGCTGATGGACCTCGGCCTGTCGCAGGGCTATGCGGCGGTGGCGTGGGAGGGCGCACCGGGCGGGCACGCGACCCACGCGGCGATGGTCTATCTGCTGAGCCAGGTGGAACCGGGCGTCTGCTGCCCGATGACGATGACCTATGCCGGCGTCCCCGCGCTGGCCGCGGCGCCGGACCTTGCGGCGCTTTGGACGCCGCGCCTGACCGCGCGCGCCTACGACCCCGCGGAGCTTCCGGTTGCGGACAAGGCGGCGGCGACCCTCGGCATGGCGATGACCGAGAAGCAGGGCGGGTCGGACGTGCGCACCAATGCGACGCGCGCCGAGCGGACGGGGGACGGCTGGCGGCTGACGGGGCACAAGTGGTTCTGTTCCGCGCCGATGTCGGACGGGTTCCTGACGCTGGCGCAGTCGCCGGGGGGGCTGACCTGCTTCCTGGTGCCGCGCTGGCTGCCCGAGGGACGCAACGCCATCCGACTGATGCGGCTGAAGGACAAGCTCGGCAACCGCGCCAATGCCTCGGCCGAGATCGAGTACGAGGGCGCGCTTGCCCACCCGGTAGGGGGCGAGGGCGACGGGGTGCGGACGATCCTCGCCATGGTCCACCACACGCGCCTCGACACCGCGATGGCGCCCGCGGGGCTGATGCGCGCGGCGCTGGCCGAAGCGCATTGGTGGTGCGCCGGCCGCACCGCATTCCAGCGCCGCCTGATCGACCAGCCCCTGATGCGGGCGGTGCTGGCCGATCTTGCGCTGGACTGGGAAGGGGCTGCGGCGCTCGGCCTGACGGTGGCGCGGGCCTTCGACGCGGGCGACCGCGCCTTCGCCCGGATAGCGGTCGCCATTGCCAAGTTCTGGTCGAACAAGCGCGCCGTCTGGGTGATCGGCGAGGCGATGGAATGCCTCGGCGGCATGGGTTACGTCGAGGACACGGGTCTGCCCTGGCTTTACCGCGAGGCGCCGCTGAACGGGATCTGGGAAGGGTCGGGCAACGTCATCGCGCTCGACATCCTGCGCGCGCTGGCGCGGGACCCCGAAGCGGCCGCGGCGCGCGCGGCGGCGCTCGATGCCGCCGCGGGCGCCGACCGGGCCTATGACGCCGCGCTGGCCGACCACCGTGCCCGCTGGCGCGGCCTGCCGCCGGAAGCCGAGGCGCGGTGGTTCGCCGAACGGCTTGCCGTGCTGCTGACCGCCTCGGTGCTGATCCGGGGCGGCGATGCGGCGGTGGCCGATGCCTGGGTGGCTACCCGTGTCGCCGGGCATCGCGGCGCCGTGCCGGGGGCCGTGGCCGGGATCGACGCGACTGCGATTCTCGCGCGCCTCGGCGACTGAACCCCGGCGGCGCGACGGCCGCCCAGCCCGACCTGACGGTCCGACGGCGCCGGCGCGCGATGCCGGACGGGCCGGAACAGCCGTCGGGCAACGGGCCGGCCTGCCCCTAGGCGCTGAGATTCGCGCCGCCGTTGACGAAGATGACCTGCCCGGTGATGAACTCGGCTTCCGGCGAGGCGAGGAATTTCATCAGGTTGCAGTAGTCGGCATCGCGCACCGCCCGGCCCGAGGGGTTGGCTTCTGCCGCATGGCGCATCAGGCCCGCCGTCCTGTCGCCGAAGAGCGCGCGCACCGCGTCCGTCTCGACGATCGAGGGTGCGATGCAGTTGATGCGGATGCCCTTCGGCGCAAGCTCGGTCGCGAGATACCGCACGAGGGCTTCGGCCGCTGCCTTGCCCGCGCCGATTGCGGCATAGTTCTCCACCACGATCCGGCCGCCGCGCGAGGTGAGGAAGAAGACGGTCGAGCCGCGATCCATCAGCGGCAGGCACGCCTGCACGAGGAACAGGATCGAGGTGCCGTTCGTCGTCACCGCACGGGCAAAACGCGCAGGCTCGGCCGACAGGGCGGGCGAGGCATAGGCATCGACCGCGCAATGCACGACCTGCCCCAGCCGCACGCCCGTCGCCCGCGCCGCATCTGCCAGCGCGGCGCAGCCTTCGGGCGTGCCGGCATCGGCCTTGACAAGGTGGACATCGGCGCCCAGCGCCGCGACCTCGGCCCGTGCGCGAAGGGCGGCTGCGTCGTCGCCGTGATAATTCAGGAACACCGTTCCCGCCTGGGCGGCAAAGGCGCGGGCGACCGCAAGGCCGATGCCCTTGGTGCCGCCGGTGATCAGGATTGCCATGCAGATCCCTCCAGGATTGTCGAACGATCCTGTCCGACAAAAATGGGCTCAGATCAAGCCCGGTCAGGCCTGGGCGGCTGCGAATGCCTCGTCCGGCAGGCGCATCAGCGCCAGCCGCGTGCGCTTGATGTGGATTTGCATCAGCCGGTCGGCACGCACCCGGTCGCCCGCCAGCACCGCGCGCGTGATCGCGGCGTAGTCGAGGAACTGCTTCTGCCGCTGATCCTGCGTCACATAGCTCTGGAACTGCAACCGGAGAAGGTGGATCTGCATCAGCGGCATCAGCCGGGCAAGCTCCCGGTTGCCGGCCATGCGGATCAGCACGTCGTAGAAATCGCGCCGTTCCTTCAGGAGCGCGGCGAAATCGCCCCGTTCGCCGGTGGACACGAGGCGCGCGTGCTGATCCTCCAGCATCGTGCGATGGCCGGGCAGGTCCACCCGTTCGGCGGCGAGGCGCGCGACGAGGCCGACGATCCGTTCCAGCACCACCAGCGTGTCGTGCGCCTCCTGCCGCGACAGTGCGCGCACGTAAGCCCCGCGATGGCGCGACAGCGTGACCAGGCCCTCTGCTGCCAGACGCTTGAGCGCCTCGCGCACCGGGCCGCGGCTGACGCCGAGGTTGCGGGTGAGGTCCGCCTCGATCAGCCGCTGGCCGGGCACCATCCGCCCGGCATAGACGCCCGACACGATCGCCTCGACCACCACGTCGGGCGAGCTCTGCGCCTCGGCCCTGTCCGTCACGTCCATCGCGCGCCCCAAACCATGCGGCCGTTCCTTTTCACAGCGCGGAGGTCGAATCAAGGTGACAATATTGTAAAACAATGTTGTCCTGCCGATGCAGCGACACCCGGATGCGGGAGGATGCAGGGATGGATGTCGAGGTGCTGCCCCTGCGCAGCAGGCCCCTCTGCGTGCTGACGGCCGAGCTCGGCCGGGCGCAGGCGCTAGGGCCAACGCCGCAGGGCGACCGCAAGATCGTGCCGGTGCTGGGCGGGACCGTGACGGGCCGATTCGCGGGGCGGATCCTGCCCTTCGGCGGCGACTGGGCGCTGATGCGGGCCGACGGGGTGCTGACGCTCGATGTACGCCTGACCGTCGAGGCGGCGGATGGCGCGCTCGTCCATGTGACTTATACCGGCCTCCGCCACGGGCCGCCCGCGGTGATGGCGCGGCTGGCGCGGGGCGAGCCCGTGGACCCGGCCGAGATGTATTTCCGCATCCTGCCGCGGTTCGAGACGGCGGCACCCGGGCTCGCATGGCTGAACCGGATCCTCGCCGTGGGCGTCGGCGAACGGCTGCCGGCCGGCCCGCGGTATCATATCCACGAGGTTCTGTAGCCGCCGCCCCGGCCCGCGTGCCAACGGCCGGTCGCCCGCGGCGCCGCCGACGCCCGGCCCCCGTTCGGCGCGCAACCGGCGTGTCGTCGGCGGCCGGAACCCGGTCCGGTCCGTCCCTGCCCCCGATCGGCCCGTTGCCGCGCACCCTTTGCCGCGCAACGCAGGCATGAAGCCTTTTCCGGGCGCGCGCGGCAGTGCAGGATGGGCGCATGGGCGGGGCGGAACCGGACTGGTCGCGCGAGGTGCCCGCGCGGTTCTGGGATCCGCCGCGGCGCCTTCTGCGCGCGATCCGGGCGCATCAGCGGGCGGCGGCGCGCGGCGGGCTTGCCGCGGCGATTGCGCGGCGGCGTTGGACGCTGTCGTGGCGGTTCTGGTCGGCCGTGACGGGCGCCGACATCCCGCTGAACGCTCGGCTGGGGGGCGGGCTTCTCCTGCCGCATCCGAACGGGGTCGTCATCCACCCCGATGCAGTCGTCGGCCCGAACTGCCTGATCCTGCAGCAGGTCACGCTCGGCGTGACGGCGGGGCGCGACGGCGCGCCGGTGTTGGGCGCGGGCGTCGATGTCGGCGCGGGGGCGAAGGTGCTGGGCCCCGTGCGGCTGGGCGACGGAGCCGTAGTCGGGGCGAACGCGGTGGTGCTGGCCGACGTGCCGCCGGGCGAGGTGGCGGTCGGCGTTCCTGCGCGCGTGATCGCGCGGCGCAAATGACCGAACCGGACCGGGACCAGTGGGCGGCGCGGACGGCGATGGAGGCGGGTGCAGCTCCGGTCGGCCGTTGAGGTCAAATGGAAACGCTGAAGGTGCACCCGCGAGCATAGCCGCGATCCAGATGGATTGTGCGCCATGTTCGCGCCCTCGTGTCCTGCCGGCACGGTTTCGCAGGTCACAAGATGGACTGCAGCCCGTCTTCTGTCCGTCGCGGATGCTGTCCCGTGGAGTGTGTAGCTGGCGCTGATCGTCACCGTAATGTTCGGCCCGGGCCTGCTTGATCAGGATGCCGCAGCGGGCAAGCTGATGACGGGAGTGAGGAGGGTCAGGACTTGATCCAGTGGGGGCTGTTGAAGAAGTCGTTTCAGGCCGACGCCGGATTTGGTCGGGCCGCGCGCAGTTCGATGATCGAACAGAGCAACAGCATCACAGCCGCCGCCAGCTTTTTGAGGTTCATCGCGATGGCGGTCATCAGAGCCTG